>JBAXBK010000001.1:0-179902 GCA_037142015.1 Nitrospira sp.
AGGAGAATTCCGGTGAAAGTCCAAAATATCATGACAGGCGAGAAGATTTTGTGAAATGGCATGCCACTTGCTGCTTCGTGACCATTAAGATGAAGCTGTGCCTTTCAGGAGCATACTGAAGAGCACTAACGTCGCTGTGACCCGCGCTCATGCGCACAACAAAGGAGAAATCCCATGTCCGTCGCGAAGATTATCGAGATCAGTGCCGAATCACCGAAGAGTTTCGAAGATGCCATTCAGAGTGGGATCACCCGGGCAGCCAAGACCATCCACGGTATCAAATCAGCTTGGGTGAAGGAGCAACATGTTGTGGTAGACAACAACAAGGTCAGCTTGTATCGCGTGGACCTCAAAGTCACGTTCGTGCTGGATTGACGAGACATTAGAAATGGGCGAGCGAGAGAGGGGAGAGTTCAAAGTCCGAGGTTCGAAGTTTTCGGAACTTCAAACCCGGAACTTCGGACATCGGGCAACTCGGAGCATAGTCTTCGCCCTTCCTCTATTTCTAGCCGCTCTTACTTGGAGCCTTGCATTCAGCTCATCCGGCCAGCCATCGGAGTCCCCCACTGAGGTGGTCCGCTCGACGCTTACCGAAGTCTTCCGCATCCTCAAAGATGAGACGCTCAAAGATCCGGCCAAGCTCATCCCGCGCCGGCATATGCTGGAAGAGGTCATCGCTTCCCACTTCGACTACACAGAGATGTCGAAGCGAGCGCTCGCGGCCTACTGGGTTCCACTCACGGCAAGCGAGCGCACAGAATTCGTCGAATGCTTCAAGAGCTTTCTCTCCGACCGCTATGCCGAAATAATCGAAGGGTATTCAGGACAACAAGTACTCTATCTCTCTGAACGGACTGAGGGGAACTATGCGGAGGTACGAACCAAGCTGCGGTCGAGCAAAGTCGAAATCCCGATGGATTACCGGCTCCACATGAAAGGCGAGGCGTGGCATGCCTATGACCTCGTCGTGGATGGGGTTAGCCTGGTGAAGAATTACCGCAGCCAGTTCGAGAAGATCATCCGCTCAGACTCCTACCAGGAGCTAGTCCGCCAACTGCGAGCGCGCACTGTCCTCGAGGACAGGAAGAAGCAGGCCTCACCCACGATAGTGCCACAGTCTCGCCGCCTGAGCCCAACCCTGCCATTTATGCCTCAGCGATTTCGTGACCAGTCCTGACCTGGTGGGACAACTCCAACGATTGACCTCTCGCTAAGCACGGTTATCTTAGAAGTGAGCGGAGGCTTCGGTGAGAGGAACATTCAAGGGAACCGAGGTCAAGCGCAGGGGTGGTGTGCAGGCCCGCCGGAGGGTGGGAAGCCTAAATCTCCTCCAAGACCTCCATTGTAGACAAACATCTCTCTGACTTACCTCCGCTCCGATTTTTATTTTCACCTCGCGAACTCTTCAACTAATGTGGTGTTGTTTTAATGAAACCTATCAGCCGTAGGTAGCGATCCGATGGAAAGCTACGCTTGGTGGGAAGGGATTGAGAAATAACGATAGAAGGTCCAACTTCTAGCGGGGGCTCAAAAAGCCAGCCAGCAAGGCCCGAGCCGATGAAAGCACCGGAGGCGTAGCCTCATGGCTACGTTGAGGATGCTTTCGAGGTGAGAACGAAGCTGGCTGGTTTTTTCAGCCTCCCGCAAAAAAACGGCCCGCCCTTGTGTGAAACACCAGAACTGCCATCCGAACAGGGTAACGTCCAGCAATCCTTCAGTCGCTCAAAGCCGATTGCCCCGCGCATCCATCTTCCTAAGAACCCCCTTTAAGAGGCCGTGCCTAGCGGCACCAACGATTGATAGCGCGTCCCTCGAACCACCACCCCGCCACTGAAACAGAAGCGGTGCCCTTTGCACGCTGGCTGCATAAGAGCGGGTCAAATTCAAACCAGGCTGCTGACCTTTCTGAGCTCTGTCCACTTCCTCCGGTTTCCAGGTAACCATTCACCCCCAAGAATCAACGGAAACGTGGCCGCTACAACCAGCTAATGTCTTCTCAGCGCTGCTAGTTTAAACGAGCGCGACCTGAACCGGCAAATGCCTGTTCGGCTTCTTGTCGCGCTTCCCGATGCTGACGGTGAGCCAGAATCACCTGATCGACCCGATCACCACAGGTCACGCAATGCCATTCCGCCGTCCCAGTGTCATAAGAAAACTCCGATACCATCAACCCGCCGCATCGATGGCAGCAATCGAGCACCGGCTTCTTGCCTTGATTAATTGTTCTCGTCGCTGTTCCTTTCATACATTACCTCCTTCGTTGAATACGTGAGACCCAACCTCACCTCCCCTTCGATACGATAGGTGGCCCTCCACGCTGGCTGTTTGATAGTAATGATTCGGGCTAAGTCAACCGGTATCACGAGCAGGACGACATTGCGAAAAATCCGGGCTGACAGAAACTCCATGGGAAACTCTGCCACAAGAACTTCCTCAATTTCGCGATCGATCTTCACTATGCCCAGGGATCAGCCTGAAAAGTCATACGTATCTGTAATTGTTTCCATTATCTCTCCACGAAATATGGACAGACAGGCACGCACACCCCATATTTTGCAACTTTACTTGTGGCCCCACGTAGGTTTACTATGATGATCACTTCGTTCTCATACAACTTCCCTGGAGGTGCGTCGTGGCACTCACAGCCTCAGATATCCATCCAGAGTTTCCGCCAGCGGATCGGCCAGGCACCTGTACCCACAGTCGCATAATCTCCGATAATGTCACGGAAGAGGAACACAATGCCGGCAAGGTGCGTTGCGTTGAATGTACCGCTATCGTGCCGGATCCCTACCTCAAACGGGAAGGCAAGGAGACATAGTGCCGGTTTTGTTCTCTTCTTCAGGCTCCTCCAGCCTCTTGTAAAATTTCCACCTGCATCGTCGTGCCCGCTCACCCAATCCCTCTTCGCTGAGGTATTTGGCAACAGTCCCCTGACTTGTCACTGACCCGAAACTCCTCAACCTTCCGGACAGTGCAGCCCTCTCTTTCATGCTCTAAGTCCGTAACCCCCTGTGTTACCGAACTTCTCCCTCTGCTTTCACACGTGACCATCCTGTGGCACCGACAATGCACTGTCATCTTTTCAACAGCTCATTCTGTTCCCCGATAGGTGGCGTATGACACAACAACCGACGGTAGAAGATCAAGTAATCGACATCGTGCGCAGAAACCGCGCCTGTGATCTCGAAGAGGTCATGCGACAATGTATCAACCTTACATGGAACCAAGTGTTTTTTGCCGTCGATCAGTTGAGTAGACGCGGCGAGATTAGGCTCATGCCTAAAGGCCGGGGCACTTATAGGGTGACCCTACCGCCTCGGCAGGAAGGTCCGTTTGATCGACTCTCACTCCCATCATAATCATAAGGAGGTTTTTCATGTCTGATTTAACCCGTTGGCAACCGACGATGACGCGCTGGAATCCGTTCAAAGATCTTGAGGACATGGAGCATCGCCTCTCGACTTACTTGGGACGCCCCGCTGTTCGGATCGAAGCGGGAAAGGAAGCCATGACCGTCGCCGAATGGTCGCCACTCGTCGACATTACAGAAGATGACAAGGAATATCTCATCAAGGCGGATCTACCGGAAGTGAAGAAAGAAGACGTCAAACTGACGGTCCAGGACGATGTCATGAGCATTTCCGGCGAGCGGAAGTATGAGAAAGAGGAAAAAGGAAAGAAGTACCACCGGGTCGAGCGGGCCTATGGGAGCTTTATGCGGGGCTTCACCCTGCCGGAAGATGCCGACGGCAGCAAGGTCAGTGCGGAGTACAAAGACGGGGTCTTGAAAGTACACCTGCCCAAATCAGAAAAGGCGAAGCCGAAATCGATTGAAGTGAAGGTCTCTTGAGAGCGACCGAAAGGAGGTGTGCGATGTTACGCCACCCTCACTATCTTGAACTGCCGTGGGACATTCATGGACAGCGCACGACCACGGAACATCATCGTCATCTGTGGTGGTTGATCGCGTTGCTGGTCCTGATCGCCATGTTTCTGATCGGCGTGGGAGTCACGCACGGAATCTTGTAGAAGGCTAAGGTCGAGATCAAGGCTGAGCGAAGATAATACTTTCCTTACCTCAGCCTAAACCTCAACCTTCCGCGTAGTGGCGGACTTTTTGAGCATCCTGTTAAGGACACAGGATCAGCGCTACAGATTTAAGGAGTCAGACGAATCATGTTCCGCAATCGGGAAGAAGCTGGCCGGAAATTGGCCGATGAGCTGAGTCGATACTGCAACGATCCAACGGCATTGATTCTTGCTCTACCTCGAGGCGGCGTGGCGGTAGGTTATCAGCTTAGCCTCGCCCTCCATATCCCGCTCGATGTGTTTATTACGCGAAAAATCGGTGCGCCAGGCAATCCTGAGTATGCGATTGGAGCGGTGACCGAGAGTGGATCGCACTATCTGAATCAAGAGGCGATCAGCTCGTTCGGCTTATCCAGGCATGAGCTGGACCGCTTGATCCACGTTCAAGAACAAGAGATCGCCAGGCGCAAGGATCTCTATCGGCAAGGACGGCCGCTCCCGCGACTCACAGGCCGCACCCTGCTCTTGGTTGACGACGGCATTGCCACAGGCTCGACGTTTATGGCTTCAGCACTTGCCATTCGCAGCCTGCAGCCACGCCGTCTGGTGGGAGTGATTCCGGTCGGACCCCCGTCGACGATCCGAGAGGTTCGAGCGCATGTGGACGAGTTGGTGGTTCTCATGACACCGGACCCATTCTACGCCGTAGGAAATTTCTTCACCGACTTCACGCAAGTCGAGGATCGCGACGTGATTCAGTATCTCAATCTGGCCGACGAGGCGATGCTCGAACGCACGCCCTCAGCGAATGCCTCATAGGATGGATTGTCACAAGAAAGGTGTGTCGCAACATGTCCACACATTCCAAAATCCCATCCGGGTTGGGCGCTCGCAGAGACAAAACGTATCAAGAGGACGAACACGACACCTATAAACTGCAGGGAAAGCTCAAGGAGCCCACAGCCTGTCCACGATGTGGTGCTGTCTTCCACAAAGGACGGTGGACCTGGGAAACGAAACCGGCAGGTGCGCACGAGACTCTCTGTCCGGCTTGTCACCGGATCCACGATAAATACCCCAAGGGTCTCGTCACAATCAAAGGGCCGTTCAAAGATACCCAAGAGGAACAGCTGATCGGCATCGTCAAAAATACGGAAGAGAAGGAAAAAAAGGAACACCCGCTCTCCCGAATCATGGCGATTGAATCACGCCCTGAGGGCTTGGTCATTTCGACGACCGATACCCATCTGCCCAGGCGAATCGGCGAAGGACTAAAACATGCCTACCATGGGGAGTTACAGTTACATTACGATCAGGATGAACAATTCATAAGAGTCACATGGACGAATTGAATCCTGATCTTAGCCTTTGAGGAGAAGAATAATGTGGTCCTGCCCCACTCGATGGATACTTGTCGCAATAGCAACAGTCAGCCTGGTGACCGGAACGACGGGAGAGGCGGCGACGTCTATTCAGCAAAGCGCAGTCGTGGAGGTGGATCAGCCTACAGTCAATCAGATCTTAGATGTGTTTCACAAGGCTGAAGCAGCCATCGCGGTGGGAAATCTTGACGGCGTCATGACACTCTATGCAACCCAGTACAACTATCATGGGTTGAAACAGGCGGATATTCGAAAGATCTGGTCCAACCTGTTCGAGGAATACCGTGATATCAGCGAAGTGCATTTCTTTTCGAAGATTGTTAAGGTGGGATCTGGTTCTAACGCCATCATCGAAGTGACCTGCACGGGAAGCCTGTCTGGCTTCTCGAAGACCAGCGGCCTCCGGATCCCGATCGACAGCTGGTACGAAGAAGTGCACTTTCTGACACTTGAGGGTGGCACCTGGCGCATTCGTGGAAATGCCGGCGAAATGCCACGGGTCTTGCCGTTCGGCACGGCGCCACACCCGTTATTCTGAATCAGGGGAGGCAGTAATGAGAATCCTAGCAGGCGTGGATTGGTCGGATGATGCCTTTGCAGCCGTGGAACAGATTGGGTTGCTCTATCGGCCGGACGAAGTCGTTCTCATACATGGCGTAGAGCTTGGCATGTTCCAGTCCCCCCTCGTGGCCGGTGCAGCTAATCTGCAGGGATACGACGATTTCCGCCAGGCCATGATCGATGCCGGACGCCAGGCCATTGAACGTTGCCGCACCCTGCTGCCGGCTGAGACTCCCTCTATCCGAACGATGTGTGAAGTCCAGCACCCGGCTGCCTTCATCCTCGACAGCGCCGACGCGGTCAAGGCCGACCTCATCGCTGTCGGCACACACGATCATAGCCGCGTAACAGAGGTGTTTGCCGGCAGCGTCTCGCACCGCATCCTCCTCCATGCGAAAGTGCCGACCTTGATCGTGAAAGGAAAGGCTCGACCCGTCACCCGCATCCTCATGGCGGTGGAAGGTAACGAAGATGCGACCCGCCTGCACAAGTGGCTGACCTCGCACCCCTTCAAGAACCCCGTCGCGGTCACCATCTTCTCGGTCGTCCCCTCGCTCGCAATGGTCGAGCCCAATGTGATGGTGGGGTTTAAAAGCTGGTCTGATGAACAGACCCGGCGGTCTCAGCAGGTCGTGCAAGACACAGCTCAGGCGTTAGGCGGCCCACACTTCACAGTGTCTACCATGGTCCGCCAAGGTGATCCTATGGCTGTTGTGTGCGAAGAAGGTAACAACCACGACCTCATCGTAGTCGGCTCTCATGGGCGAAAGGGATTTGAACGATTCCTGCTGGGCAGCGTGTCGCACGGGATCGTGCATCGGGCCAATACTTCCGTCCTTGTTGTCCGTTGAGAACAGATGACTAGATACCCACACCACCAACCAAGGAGAAGTTGACTGCATGAAAGCCCTTAGCGTGATCATTGCGATGTACTTGGTCGTGTTGGGAAGTACCTGGGCCTCCGAGCAGACTGCCCGCGGGAATCCCAAGGAAGGACAAGCGGTGTACGAGAAGAACTGCCTCCGTTGCCATGGGAACAAATTGGATGGGAAAGGCCCGGATAGCCAGGATTTGATCGTACGACCGGCCAGTCTTCGGTCTCTAATCACTCAATCCAAGACCGATTGGGAATTGCTCGTGGCGATCTCGAATGGCGTGCTGTTCAGCCCGATGCACAGCTTTCGCGGCAAGCTAACGGATCAGCAGATGTTGGATGTGCTGTCGTACATCAGGGCTGTGTCACCCCCTGACGTTATCAGTTAATACGGTGTTGTGTGCTTACAGCGCACAGGCCTGCAGAGACTTACTCGACAACTCGGCGAGTCTATTTTTCTTCTCCTGTTCTTTTGCGGGACACATGTCCAGGCTGGAGGACCGACTCCAGAGATAGTGACTTCCTCGTCCGGATTAGAATCGCCTTTGAATGCATGACTATCCACGGCTGATTGATCTCAGCAAAGAAAAGTAGCCAAGATGAAAGTCTTCAGCGTGATCAGTGCGGTGTGCTTGATCGTCCTGGCCAGTACCTGGGCCGCCGGCCAAACTCCCCGTGGGAATCCCAAAGAGGGACAAGCGGTCTATGGACAATACTGCCTCCGTTGTCATGGCGAGACATTAGACGGGAATGGACCCGAAGCGCAGTACCTGATCCTCCGACCTACCAATTTCCAATCGCAAGGGTTGCTAGCGAAAGCCGATTGGGAGCTGCTCCTCACGATTTCCAACGGGATCTTATTCACTCCCATGCACGGATTTCGCGGCACATTGACGGACCAACAGATGTTGGATGTGCTGTCGTATATCAGAAGCAGAACACCGTTTGGCTCGGTCGACTAGCCCGATATCGTGTTCCTTCCACATCAACACGTATCGAGATTTGTTCGCACGATCGGCATCTGCCTTGTCCTACTCATTGTGGGGAGCGGCGCTCGGATCTAAGCCGGCGAACCAGTCCCGGATCTCGAAGTCTTTGTTCGAGCCGGCTGTCCTCATTGCGAAGCCGCGATGTAGCTGAGAATTCAGTGTTTTGCTTGCGATCAGTGTCCCCGTTTCTGCTAGTCCTCGGCCGTGCAATCCCGTTTTAAAAACACCAACTCAATAATCGATATGGACTTTTCTGGCTGGGAACTCAAAACTGACGTCGACTGTCTCCTTTGGTTTGACCTCAATCTCCTGCTGGCGGATATGCGGTCTGTCGTATATTGGCCGCCCGGTTTCCTCTCGTATGATCTTGTAGCCCTCGTGCCAGGCCACCAAGGTGTACTTGCCTGCCGGAACCCCGCTAATCACAAACTTTCCGTCCGCGTCCGTAACTGCAAAATATGGATGATCAAATCCAGCCCAATAGGCGTTCATGTTGGGATGGACATCACACTGAAGCCGCATCACGCCCTTTTCGTTCTTTCCAGGGGTCTGGAGGAACTTGTGGTCAATGGACTGACCGGCAACGGGCATGGGGACGTTCAGGAGTGAGACATGCTTTGCGTTGAAAAAATGCGGGTTGTGGAGAATCTGATCGTAATTGACCATGGTCATGGTTTGGCTTCGGACAAATGGGAAAATGTGCTCCTTGAATTGGCACGCAGCCATATGAAGCGGGTATTTGTCCGCCGGGGCCTTTCCCTTCCCAACTAGTTCAAGATAGACAAGTACGGACTGCACACCGTTATTATTCGAATTGACCCGTAACGCCTGAGACGGCGTCTCGTCGCCGCAGATGTTCTGGTCTGACCCGATTTCGATTGGCGGGAGTTCAGGAACCTCGCCCTTCCATACCGCAATTCCGGTAATGATGCCTCCGTTTGTGACATCGATCACTTGGTACGGTTCGGCAAAAACGGGCTCCGCACCAGCCCCTGTCAATCCCACCAGTAGCATCGGCACCATCCACGATGTGAGGGTAGTTGCGTTACTCATGATTGAACCTCCTTGTAGGATAGCTTGAATCTATGCTCTATGAGCACAACAGGCCTTCGAGACAACACATTTGCGGGATGCAAGGATTTTTGATGGCGAATCACGACGCTTACTTGCTATTAGAATATCCCGCCCACCAGAGGGAACGAGGTAGGCCAGCGTATCAGTAAGTGCCTGATTGGTCTTCGTCGTCCCTGGAAATATTGCAGAACCTTGTCTGTCAGAGCCTTGTGAATCACGGCAACGTTTTCAGCCAAGCCTGGATATCGGCCATCTGTTGCTCGGTCAAGGTGCCTTTTAACGGCGGCATCACGTACCGCCCATCGTACACAGTCTTCCAGAATGTCTGCCCATTCGACAACGCGGCATTGCCCGCCAATCGAGGACCGATGCCTCCTGTGGCTCGTGGACCATGACAGACGATGCAACTGGCGTTGTAGAGTCCCTCTCCGCGTTTGTTGTCTCCGGTGGGATGCTTCAATGCCATCCCGCTCGAACTATTCTTGTCTGCGCCCTCAGACCCTCCCTCGCTCGCCCGAGCAAGATGGCCGTCCACGTTGATGACGGCCCCTAGGAATAACACAGAGAGCGCAAAGCGGATCAACAACTGTTGCATGGACGTAGCTCTATTTCTCATCCCTTCATCACGGAAGCACTGCGTCATTTTCGTTTCGCGGAGCTCTCACTCCTGAGGAGAGCCAGATAAGCCAGCGTGTCGGTGAGCTCTTGATCCGTCATCCTCGTGTCCGGAAACATGCCTGTACCAGGGTGTCCTTCCCTGATCGCGCGCGCACGCTGTTTGTCGGACATTAGATATTGCGCCTTCGGATTTCTCAGATCGACTGGTGGAGGATTGAGTTGAGCAATGAGCGCGGTTGTGTCAGCTGTGAGTTGCGGTCGTTGGTCCCTGTTTCCATCAACGCCATGGCAGTAGTAGCACACACCCTTCCCGTTGAAGACCTCTCTGCCCCGCTCGGTATCGCCTTCCGCCTTTGTGCTCTTGGGTGACGGCGGAGAATCGGCCCAGGTATTCATCTCAGCATTATAGGTAAACTGGCTAGCCAGTAAGCCCCCTAGCAGGATGCTGAAAAAGTTGAACCAGCCTGTCTTGTTCATTTGGTCTATCTCGTCTGTTTGGTTTGTCTGGTCTGTCTTGTTTTTGGTTGAACGAAACTAACAAAATCAACCAGTCAGTTCACACGCTTCACGATTGTTCCATGACTTTAAACTCCAAATGACAGGCCACGCAGGCCTTCAGCACGTTATTGAACTTCGACAAGATCTGCTTCAGGTCTTTCGTGGGGATGATGCGCGCCAATTCTTCCGCCGCCGCATGATGCGCCATAGCCAAGTCATGATAGGCGGGTGGAAAATTTTCCGGCTGCTGCTGCGCCATCGCCTGCCGATGCATGAAGAATCCCAGGTGGGATTCGGTCAAGCCTTTTGCCAACTCGTAGTCCTCTTCGACCAGCGCGTTCACGATCACCTGAATGGATTCCAGGTGCTGCAACATCACCGCACGATGTTCTTTCCCTGCCGGTGACGACAATGGAATGGGGTGCCTGGAATCGGAGGTGAAATAGGGATTGGGGCGCTGTTCCCCGTGGAAAGGATATGCCTTACTGCATCCAGTTGATAACACAAGACAAAGAGCCCCCAGAGTGACTATTCCAAGGAGGGCCTGTTTGCCTCTATATAATGGTGGAGGAGAAATCAAAGACATTTCGAACCTCTCCCAATAACATCAATCAGTTAGCTTAATCAGACCAGATATATAGCCTGACATCCTTATCTCAATCCTGTCCATAGCATTCTCGCCTGCCCCACCCCATGAGACTGATACCCGACCGACTTCATACGATGGTGAGCAATGGGCATGCCGCCGCCACGTAGATCAAAAGCACGGCGATTGTTATACAGAGACACCAAATTGGCGAGCAGCCGTCAAAAGGGAGCAGTGAAAATGGGGTCATTTGCTCCAACAGTCCGAGTATCACTGACGCACAATGCGACAATTGGAATCCACAGCCCTGTCGATTATTATTCTTGTGCCGTTCCCTTGTAGGAAACGATTGTGGCCGTAATTTAATTGAACAGAAGGAGGCGGCGCTTCTTTCTATGATGTGCGGGTCGCGACGGCAAGGTCCTGCGCGGTCTGCGGCTCGACAAGATTGAGCAACCGTTCGATACCGATAGGCTCCTCGGCCTGCATCGGCACGAGCGCGACGCGTGTGGCATACCGGGTACGCACCGCCTCGATCTGGACCAGCTCGAACGCGGCCCGCTGCTTCAACAGGGGTGACGAGGTTGACGCTGCGGACAGGCTGTTGTTGATCAGCCAGGCCCACGGTTCAATTCCGGCGCGGCGCAGCTCTTCCTGCAAACCTGCCGCTTCCAGCACCGGCGTGGTTTCCGCTAAGGTCACAATTATCATCTTCGTGCGCTCCGGGTCTTGCAACCGCATCATCGGCGTCGTGTGATGCAGATGTGGGTCGATATGGCGGGTCGCTTCGCGGTGATAGGCTCCGGTGGCATCGAGCAGCAGCAGGGTGTGCCCGGTCGGCGCCGTGTCCATCACGACGAATTTCTTACCGGCTTCGCGGATAATGCGTGAGAACGCTTGGAATACCGCGATTTCTTCGGTGCAGGGCGAGCGCAAGTCTTCTTCCAGCATGGCACGGCCTTCGGCATCGAGACCCTGGCCCTTGGTGTCCAGCACATGTTGTCGATAGCGGGTGATCTCAGCCTGCGGGTCGATACGACTGACGTCCAGATTGTCCATCGTTCCTGACAGCGTATCGGTCAGGTGTGCGGCGGGATCGGACGTCGTCAAATGCACGGGAAGCCCTCGCTGGGCCAGTGCCACTGCCACCGCAGCCGCGAGCGTAGTTTTGCCGACACCGCCCTTGCCCATCATCATGACGAGCCCATGGCCGGTTTTCGCGATCTCATCGACAAGCGTCGACAGCCGCGGAAGATCGATGGAGTTGGCGAACGCACCAGCAGCCACAGGCACGGCTTCGTCTCGATCAGAGAATAGACTGATCAGTGCCTCGACCCCAACGAGGTTGACTGCTTTGAGCGGCAGGTGATCGATGGGCAGGTTGCGCAGCACGGCAGGTATCGTGGCCAACGCCTCCTGCTCATGGCGACGGATGGCGGCGGCCAGCGCGTCATGCGCCGCTTCACGTTCCGGTAAAACTCCGTTGATGACGAGATGTTGCCTGGCCAGGCCGATGGCGGCCAGTTCCTGATGCGTCCGCGCCACTTCATCCAGCGTGCCTTTCTGTGCGCGAGCCACCAGGATCAGACGGGTACGGTCGGGATCGGACAGTGCCTTGACTGCGTCCGCGTACCGCTGCCGTTGCTTTTCCAACCCCGACAGTGGACCGAGACAGGACGCCCCCCCCGGATTCGTTTCAATAAAACCGCTCCATGCGCCCGGTAGTTGCAGCAGGCGGATGGTATGGCCGGTCGGTGCGGTATCGAAGATAATGTGGTCGTAACCGGCAATCAGCACCCCATCGGTGAGCAACGCGGTGAATTCGTCAAAGGCCGCGATTTCTGTGGTACAAGCCCCGGAGAGCTGTTCCTCAATGCTCTTCACCACGGAGTCCGGCAGCTGTCCGCGCACCGGGCCGACGATGCGTTCGCGGTACTGCTGCGCCGCCAGTTGCGGATCGATCTCCAGGGCGGAGAGTCCGGCTACGGCATCAATGGCGGTGATGTGGTTGCCGATCGTCTGGCTGAACACCTGGCCGACGTTGGACGCCGGATCGGTGCTGACCAGGAGAACCTTCTTGCCCTGTCGAGCCAGATGGATGGCGGTGGCGCAGGACAGCGACGTTTTGCCGACGCCACCCTTGCCGGTAAAAAACAGGAAGGTGGGTGGGTGCTCTAGAAATCGCATGCGGCACTCCTGTGACGTGATGAACCCATCAGCATGAGCCACCACAGCAGCTGCCTTCTGTCTTGTTCGTGGTTGATGCCGCGGCCACGCCCGCCCAGCGGGTCAGCTCTGCCCGGCTGGGATACCGCCCGGCCAGGGCCACTTCGCCGTCCACCAGAATCAGCGGGAGCGCGGCCTCCCCCGAGCGCTGCAAAAAGCCTTTGACCGTGGTGTTATTGGCGAACTGTAACGGTTGTTGCCCAAGGTTAAAGCGTTCGATCGTCACGCCTTGCTGCTTCGCCCACTCGACATCCGCGGCAAAGTTCACCAATCGCTGATCCACATCGACCCCACAGACACCAGTGCTGCAGCACATCGCCGAATCATACACGTCGATCTTCGTCATGTTGAACCTCCATGAAATCGTGAAAAACACGTGAACATGAATGCCTGCTACGACAGCGTGGCAATGCGGTCTAGTTCGACCGTGAGCTGCTCGCGATCCTGCCTGAGCCGCTCGAGCGGCAGTGTCAGGAATGTTTCGATGCGAGTACGCAGGATGCGATAGGCCTGCTCAAACTTGGCGTCAATTTCGGCCTCGCTCCCGGTCGCTTTGGCCGGATCATCCACGCCCCAATGGGCGCGCAACACCGGACCGAGATAGGCGGGGCAGGTTTCACCTGCTGCGTTGCCGCACACCGTGATGACGATATCAGGAATGGACGGCAGGCCGACCCACGACTTGCTGTGCAAGCCCTCGGTAGAAATGCCCTCGCGCCGTAGGAGCGCCAGGGATCGCGGATGGACCGTGCCGGTCGGATGGCTGCCCGCACTCATGGCGCGCATCTCAGGACCTGCCAGCGCATTAAACGTGGCCTCAGCCAACACAGACCGGCAGGAGTTGCCGGTACAGAGGAACAGGATATTCACGATATCGTCTCCTTGTAAGTGCAATGTGCCGTCGCACGATCACAGGGGCGTGTCCTAGGTCGATCTCTGTTCAGATTCCAGTGGTTTCCTTGCGCGGATGAAGGCACTCATGAACTTACCATCCATCTGCGTCGCAAGAACCTCCACGTTGAGTCCCGCGCCGGCTAAGAAGTCTTTGGCATCCTCGGCGCGATAGATGCGTGTGGGGACGATCTCGATATCGTGAAACCCCGCCCGCACTAACTTGTCCCGATAGGCGTACTCTTCTAAGGCCCCCACGACACAGCCCATCCACAGTTCGACGCTGTGGCGGATCTCAGCCGGGACGTCGCCCCGCACGACGACATCGGAAACGGCAAGCCGACCGCCTGGCTTCAGGACCCGGAACGCCTCAGCCAGCACGCGGTCTTTGTCGGACGAGAGATTGATGACACAGTTGGAGATGATCACGTCGATAGTATGGTTCGCCAGTGGAATCTCCTCGATCTCGCCTTTGAGGAACTCCACATTCTGCAAGCCCGATGTCTGCTGATTCTCGCGAGCCAAGGCGAGCATCTCGTTCGTCATATCCAGCCCATACACTGTACCGGTCGGTCCAACCCGACGGGCCGACAGCAAGACATCAATCCCGCCGCCTGATCCGAGATCCAGGACTGTCTCGCCAGGCTTGAGTTCGGCTAGTGCCGTAGGGTTTCCACAGCCCAACGAGGCCAAGACGGCCTCCGCCGGTAACGCCTCAGTTTCCTTGTTCTCGTAGAGATTGGAGGTGATGGGGGCAGCTCGTTCCGAGACCGATCCACAGCAGGAACTGCCTCCTCGTTTCGCCTGCAACGCCGCCTGCCCATACTCGGCCTTCACACACGCTTTGACCTCTTGGCTGTTCATCGCGCACTCCTTCTTTCATCAACGAATGTTGATTAATCAGCGCCAAAAAACTAACAACACTTGGATGAGGAACCCACTCCGGGGCGTGAGCCCTGTAACGATTGAACCACCTCTTCCAATACCTTCAGGGCTTCCGCATTGAGGGAATAGTAAATCCATCGGCCCTCTGGACGATCCGTGATCAGTCCCGCATCCTTGAGCACTTTCAGATGAAAGGACAGACGCGACTGTCCCGTCTTGAGTGCATCGGTGAGATCGCACACACATTGCTCCCCATCTTTCAGGCGCTCCATAATCTCCAGCCGTGTTTCATCCGATAGGGCATGAAAGAGGCTCACGCTTGTTTCTCGCTGCTTGATAGTAAACGTCATGGTGACATCATAACAACAATTATTGATGAGTCAAGGGCGAGAGAAACCATGGGCATCACGGGGCATCCCACGATCAATCAGGCGATGGATCTCAGGCTGTGTCAGGCTTCGCCTCTTCTTGTTTGAGGATCCCTCCTACAGCCTCTCGCAGGCGATCCAGGATTCCGTTGTTGTCGGTGCCACGGATATCCACGGGGACAAACTGCTTCTCATTGAAGCCGGTCGCCCGAATGAGTTTCTTGAAGAGCTTCTCCTGGGCCTTCGGGGCGCAGGCGCCGACGAGCAGGTAGCTGTCCGGCTTGGCCGCCTTCATTGCCTCTTCCAAAATGCCGTTCCCGCCCTCGCCGCACAACTGCGGACTGAGGACGGTGTACTTGACGTCCAAGTCCGATTCGACCTCGAACGGGAGCTTATTCATGTCCGAATCTTTGAATGAATCGCAAAGCCCTTTGCAGTTACACAACAACACTTTGATTTCCATGGGTCAACTCCATACACGATAGTTATCCCTTGGCCTGCTTCCAATACGCATCGACCCGCTCTTGAATGTGTCAAATGGATCCGTCCTGCCTGTTCTGTTCGAAAAGATGCCGGAACCGGATCCTGCTTGGGAATGTAGGTGTGGGTGACTTGTCCTCTGTCACCTTGACCATGAAAGCAGATCGCTTGCATCAGTTATTTCCTCAGCGCCGCCAGGTTCTCCCCCGCCTGTTCGCAAGCCAGACACATGGGCGCCGCCGGAACTACCTCCAGCCTGGACTGGGGAATGGCCTTGCCGCATTGCTCGCATCGGCCGTACTGCGCTGTCCCCAGCTTGAAGAGTGCCAGATCAATCGCCTCAATCTCGGCCTTCGCTCGCCCGTCCAGACGATCAAGCAGCCGAACCATGCTCTCCTCTTGCCCCCGCTCCTCCACTTCGCTTTCGATGTCGCTTTGAAGCCAGAGCAGTTCCTCTTCAGTCTGAGCAGCCTGACGAAACAGGTCACGCCGTTGGGTCAACAGCCTCTTCCGAATATCGTCGACTGGCAGCATCACAATAACCCTCTCTGACGCAGGCAACGTCAGTTGCAACATTTGTCCATTTTTTCCTTCATGGTCTCTCGCCCGGCTTTCACCGCCGCCTCGACATCCGCCGTTTTCTCTGCGATGAACCTTGCGCCACGATCGATAGTCTCATCAAGGGCGGCTCGCGCCTCCTTTGCCCTTTCAAGAACTTCTTCCTCCGTTTTTCTCGCATAGCCTTTCAAGGCTCGCCGCGCCTCTTCCCCGGACTTAGGAGCGAGAAGAAGACCTGCCACCACTCCAACCACAGCTCCCCCTAACAATGCGAGTACAACAGCCGGCGCCGAACATTGTGACTCTCGATTGTCCATAACAGTTCCTCCTTGGGTAAAAGGGTTCTCTTCAATTGAAAAGCGAAGGCCATGCCAGTGGCTACATGAAATGGTTCGAGGATAACCTCGATTTAATATGACCTTACAGTGGCGTTCGAAGATGAGAACTACTTCCCTGGGGCATTTCAGGTCTTAGGAGAAAAGATCGCTGTCGCAAAAGGCAACAGGCAGGTGTTCAATGCCCTCATGATCAGAAACGCTCTAGCAGGATGCTGAAAAAATCCGCCAGCTTTGTTCTCGCGTCGCTCCGATCCTTGAAGTCTCGCGGGTACAGCGGATTCAGCAGTCGCCTCCCATGGCAATTGGAAATTCTCCAGCAGTAGATTTGACCGGGAAGCGTAATCAGGTTGTAGCCTTTCGGCTTGGGCACTTGGCCATCGAGGGTAATTGTGCCTACTAATCGTCCGCCGTCCGTTACGGGACTCCCCTCATATGCCCAGGTGGGCGAGCCCATTCCAGTCATTACAGCAAGAAGGCACGCATGACATGCCCTCTTGTTATGGCAGAATCTCCTCGCGTCTCACCGCCACATTTTGAACAGAACACTGCAACATGTCTGCACCACCGAAAAATCCTACGGACCAGCCTCCACGGCGGGGCGGGTTTTCCAAACACGGGGAAGTTCCCCACGGTGTACCCGGTCTGGCCAAGGAACAACACCTTCTGCTATTCTCAATCGTAGGGTCGTTGGACCGATAAATAACATCCTCGCAGTCATGCCATACATTATATCCCCGTCCGATTAACCGACACGTTTCATTCCTGCGTGGAGAACGATAATGGACGTCATCGGACAGCTCCTGGGACAGATCAAATCCTTTCTCGACATCCCCCTCTTCTCTGCCGGAAAATCTTCGATCACGATCTGGACTCTGGTCTCGCTGGTCATTCTGGCCCTGCTGATGTTCTCCCTTACCCGATGGTTGACGCTTTGGGTTGTCACCCGCCTGCTTGCACGGAGCAAGATAGAGCTGGGCGTGCGGCTCGCGGTCGGCACGATCATACGCTACGTGGTCATCGTCGTCGGGATGATCGTCATTCTTCAGACGGCGGGTATCGATCTGAGCGCCTTGACCATTTTGACCGGCGCTCTTGGCGTTGGCGTCGGTTTCGGACTCCAAAACATCACCAACAACCTCGTCAGCGGTATCATTCTACTGTTCGAGCGTCCAATCAAGGTCGGCGACAGGATTGAGGTCGGTGGCGTCCTCGGCGATGTGGTCAGGATTTCTCCGCGTGCCACCATCATCGTCACCAATGACAACATTACGGTCATCGTCCCGAACTCGGAATTCATTACAGGCCGTGTCACCAACTGGAGTTACATCGACCGCGATGTGCGGTTTCACATTCCAGTTGGGGTGTCGAATCACTCAGATCCCGAGGAGGTTCGCCGGCTCCTGTTGGCAGTGGCCGGCGCCCATCCAGGTGTCTTGAAACAGCCGGAACCTGACGCGCTCTTTCAAGGATTCGGAGACAGTTCCTTGAACTTTGTCCTGCGGGTGTGGACACGCGACTATATTACAACCCCGGGTATCCTCCGGAGCGAACTGAATTTCGCTATCAGCCGCATGTTCAAAGAGCACGGCATTGAGATCCCTTTCCCGCAGCGGGATCTCCACATTCGCAGCGGCGTCTTGTCGATCAAGACCACGGCTGAATCATGAGCGTCGGAAACAGCCTCTCGTGACCGGAGTTCAGCGATAAGCGCGCAGGCCCGGGATGAAATTGCACAAGATGGTGGAGTCCGGAAGGCGTACTGGCTAGTTTTGGAAACCTGCTCCTGAAATCCCCTGTATGGTCATTGATCGAGAGTTAATCGTTGTCTGTCGAGCGTTGCGCGTCACTCGTGGCACATTTTGGGGATTTCTTGATTTGTCGATCTGATGAATGTTGAACAGTCAGAGATGCTTTCTCCTTCTGCGGCAAACCAACCCCTCACGCCTCCGTCTGAAATCCCGCCTGTTTCCATCCCTGCATCCCGCCCATCATTACCTGGACTTTGGGGAAGCCTGCCTGCATGAGAATTTGCGCGGCGGTATGGGCTCGTCCTCCTGCCTTGCAGATTGCGACAATTTCTCGATCACGATACGCTTCCAACTCGGACAGCCGATGCGACAGTTTCGTGACCGGGATATTGGTTACCCCTGTGATATGACCAAGTTCCCCGCTCAGCTCATGGAGGTCACGCACATCGAGCAGAAATAGGCGGGCCCCTGCAGCGAGTTTGCGTGAGACTTCTTCCACGGGAATCCCCGTAACCTGCTGATCGTTCGCGCCAATTTCCAACGTCCCTTTGACCTCACAGGCCGGCACATCGACCGGAATCCAGGCTGCTTTAGGATCGCGAGCGCAGGCATAGTTGGCCTTCAGCACTTCCTTCATCCAATCGGCGGGGCCAAGCGTGAGCCCTTCCAGATAGTCGATGTACTCCTGTTTGGTGCGAGGCTTCAAATTGGGGTTGCGGAGTTTCTGGTCTTTCAAACTCGATGGCTGGCGACCTCGGTACTCATGGGCCGGATACACGATGAGATGATCAGGTAGGCCCAGCACACGCTGCATACTGTCCCAATGTTCGCCGGGATCGCCACCGGGCAGATCTGTGCGGCCAGCTCCAGCCTCATCCAAAAACAGGACATCTCCGGTCAGAACTCGATCTTCAAACACTAACGCGACGCTGTCCTTGGTGTGCCCTGGCGTAGTCATCACTTTCACCGGGATATTGCCAAGACGGCAGGCGAACCCGTCCGTCAGGTGAAAGGTGACGCAGCGCGCAGGCGCCTTGTGATGCATGGCGTATTGGCAATCCGTCTCATCCTTGAGCGCCGCACCTCCGGAAATATGATCCGCATGGGTATGTGTATCGATGACGTGTGTCAGCGTGAGTTTTCGCTGGTCCAGCGTCTTCAGGTAGTCCTCGACGTGCTCCAAAACTGGATCGACCAGGATCGTCTCACGACTCTTCTCGTCGCCGATCAGATAGGTCCGACAGGCATGAGGATTCAGCTGTTCGAATATCATTATTTGGCCCTCCTATATGTAAGAGATGCCTATCGATGAGAGACATGGCCACGGGAAATGGTTCATGCCTATTCGTGGCACAATCATCTCCTGCATTCATGCATCCGCCGATTCAGGCTTTCTACGCAGCCGGTCGGGTGGCTCAGCCCTTCGGTGTATCTCAGGAGTGAGGCAAGGAAACTCATCACATAATCAGGAATAGCAGACTAGAGAGGCAAGAGTATCAGACTATGCAAACCACTTACTGTTGACCGAAGGACCGCACGTATCGCAGCACCTGCCAGGCTTCTTCTTCTGTCAGTACGAGCGGAATAAAAGAGGCCATCGCCGTACCCTTGCTGCCGTTCTTCAAAATCCAGAATAGTTCTCCATCGGTTCGAGCGGCTTGCCACTTCTTGTCGGTGAAATTTCTCGGTAAAGGGCCTTTTAGGCTCCCCGGGGCAATATCTCCCCCCAGCCCTTTCCCATCAGGCCCGTGACACACCTTGCAGAAACCTTTCCCTTCGTACAACGCTTTGCCCTTCGCAATCGTTTCCTCACCGACAGGGAGCGGATTCGTCATAGCCCGGGCAGCTTCGATTTGATCGCGTGGCACCCGTGGACGCATGATCGCCTTGTCAGCCGCCCACGTCAGGCCCTCGGTAATCAGCAGCGCTCCAACCACCAGCGTAATAATTGATGTAATCCCGATTCGATTGGTCATGACAAAAGCCCTTCTTCGAATGAGGCAGAGGCAGAGCGAGGAGAACCTGTTGCCAGGCTCCCCTCGCCAGCCCATCTTGTTCATTTGGTCTGTTTGGTCTATCAGGTCTGTCTGGTTCAACCAAACAAACGAGATAGACCAGATAAACAAGAGAGACCAGACAGACCAGGCTTATCTTTTCCCCACAGCCTGCTGAGCTTACTTGGTTCGATGCTTGTGGCCGACCGATTGTGGGTGGCCAACCACGCCTGTGGGCGCCTTAGCTCCATCCGGCCAGAGATGGAAGATGATCCCGTCTGTCTGAGCTGCAACTGCGGCGACTTCCTTGGCTTGGGCTTCCGGCATATCGAGAATCTGGACACGACCGGTGGCAATCTCTACCTCGTGGTCATGGTAGTACTTGTTCCAGGCTTTCAGCGGTACATCCTTCCGCGAGACGGACTTGGCCACGAAATACTCGACATCCGTGAGCCGCGCATTGGGATCGGTCGATTCAAACAACAGACATTGCAGGATTTCTGGAGAAATTCCCTTGCAGTAATGGTGATAAGGGCCGTGCACGCTGCCGTCTTCAAATTTGTGCGGGGCCATGACATGAAGGGTAAAGCCATCGGCCGGGCCCGGCTTCTTCTCCGCTGCCGGAGCGGCTGGAACAGGGGCGTGTTCCTGGGCCAACGCAGCTCCCATAGAGAACACGGCAAAACTCAATACCGACGCGATACTTAATGCTCGAATCATGGAGACCTCCTGTGGTTAAGGCACGGGGAGCCCCAGCCTAGCATATCTAGGCCGAGAAAGACCGTACAGCTTCGACTGACTGTGGGAGACACGAGTCTTCAAAAGGATTCAACTTATTTGGTAACTACCCAGGTAGATAGGCTGAAGGCCGAAGGGGTACAGACTGAAGGCTGAAGTGTTCGAAATTCCGACCTTCAGCCTGAATCCCTTCAGCCTAGTGCTCTCAGCCTGAACACCTGAGTAGGTACAAAAAATTGAGCATTACGGTTATCGGCCGCAGACGTCGCCCTCACAATCGCCCGTCTACTGTCCGCCCCTGCCTTCCATTCCACCTCTCCGTCCGTCGTGTCCCATGCCGCCCATGCCGCCTCCCGGCCCCATCATTGGTCCCATACCTTCTCCACGCCCCATCATGCCGGGCCCATGTTCACCACCGAAGTTTCGGATGTACTGGATGAGAGCCCAGATTTCGCCATCCGTCAACTGCTCGCCAAACCCAACCATGGCAGTGCCAACCGATCCATTTTTTATCACCCAGAAAACTTCCCCTTCCGTGCGATGGCGCCAGAATCCATGGTGCTGGAAATTGCGAGGCGAGGGATTCAGTTGGGCTGCCAGCGGCCCATTGCCATCTCCGTCTTTTCCATGACAGTTGAAGCAGGCCCCCTTGCCGTTGTAGAGCGCTTTGCCCTGCGCAACGATCTCCGGGGAATTCGGCAAGGGGCTCGTGAGTGCGCGCGCTGCGGCCAGCTTGTCGTCCGGCACCAGCGACTGCATCATGTGCCGTTCGGCGGCCCCGGCAGGAGTGGCCAAGGAAACTATGATGACCAGTAACAAAAACATGTTCAGCTTCATCGCCGTCCTCCTCGCACAGACACACCTTACTGGGTATTATTGGTTTCTATATCGACTCCGAGGCCGATCCAGGCCCGCAGCAGATCGTGCCGCGTAATCGAATAGACCACCTTGCCGTTTCTCTCAATCGGCAGATTGAGAAGCCGCTTATCCTCCATGAGCTTCACAGCTTCATCGAAACTCGTATCATCTGTCACAGCGATACGGTCTTTCACCATAATGTCCTCTGCGGTCAGCCGGTTCAGATCCTTCCCCGCTTCCAGTGCTCGAAGGATGTCGAACTCGCTGATGAATCCGGCGAACTTCCCCTCTCCGTCGACCACCGGCGCTCCCGGCGTATGCGTCGTAAGCAACTCAACGGCGATCCCCATCGCATTCTGTTTTCGAGTAAACACAAGATCGTTCGTGGCACGCACTTGTCCAATCGTCTTAAACCCTCCTGCGGGAACACCCGGTCTCGATAACGTCGACATGATAACCTCCACTCCAGTGTTGAATAGTTACGTGGCAACAACTTGTTCTTCTGATCGAGGAGCTGCGCTGCCTCGACGGCTCGTATGTACGGTTCAGCAACCTCCATGCCAATCAGATAAAAAGAAGAGATCTAGATAGCGCTGGATTAACAGAGTCTTCGGCAATGGAAATATCGGTCTCGCTCCCTCGTACCTGCGAGAATGGGGAGTCTTGCAACGGTAGAGTCAGGAAGCTGAGGTAAAATGCCACTGCGGAAGAATCCGGGAAGGCAGAAAAATTAGGGAGTCCCTGAGAGCATCACGGTTTTCACACCGATTCCGTAGGTATAGACCAACTCGCCGCCCCAATAGCCGGTGAGAGCCAGAATCGCGATCCCGATCATACCAAGACCGAGAGTCAGAAAGCGAAATTCTTTGAGCCATCCCCACCGCATGACGAGGCGCAACCCCAATAGCGCAGCAAAGAAGATCAACGTGGTCCCCAGGCTCTCGTGGAATTCAAGCACCCACTCCGGCACACCGGCCTGCTCTGCCACGTCTTCTTCTAGCTTGCCAGTGGCCACCGCAAGCGCCGCGCTCATCACGCCGACCAGCAAGGTATAGAAGCTTGTGTCTCCAAGCCCTCCGGTCGGCCAGCGGGAGGCGAGTGCGTCGAACACCACACTGAAGCACAACAGCCCGATAGGGAAATGGACTGCGATCGGATGAATCGGGTGCATAGTGTATCTTGCTGTAGCCCGTTACAAATCCAGCACTACCATCTTGCGGTGGAATCGCGTAATCACGTTGGGATCCGGCGCCAGACGCATCGGGGCTTCGTCCTTACCGTTGTACGGCAGCAAGTTTAGGACGTACCGGAGGCTTTCCAATCGCGCCGCCTGCTTATCGTTGGCTTTGACAATAATCCAGGGACTGAATGTCGTGTGCGTCTTGCTGAACATTTCCTCTTTGTACCGGGTATAGGAATCCCACAGCTCTTGCGCCTTTTCATCGACCGGGCTTATCTTCCATTGTTTAAGCGGATTCTGCCGGCGCGCGTCGAATCGCTTCGCCTGCTCCTCCTTGGAGATGGAGAACCAAAACTTGATGATCGTCACGCCGTCTTCGTAGAGCATATGTTCGAACTCCGGAACCTGCTGCAGAAACCGCTGGTGCTCCTTCTTGCTGCAGAATCCCATCACCGGTTCGACCACCGCCCGGTTGTACCAACTACGGTCGAAAAACACGATCTCGCCCTTGTTGGGCAGCTGGCGGATATAACGCTGAAAGTACCACTGCCCCCGTTCCTCATCCGACGGCTTTGGCAGCGCGACCACCCGCATGGCGCGAGGGTTCAGATGCTCGGTGAATCGACGGATCGTGCCGCCCTTCCCTGCCGCATCGCGCCCTTCGACCAGGATCGCAATTCGTTCACCCTTGTTCTGCACCCACCGTTGAAGCCTGACCAGTTCGACCTGCATCTGCCGCAACTCTTGCTCGTACAGCAGCGTCTTGCGCACCTCCTCGATATCGACAGCTTTGTTTTCGAGCAATTGGATAAAACCTTTTCTCGTATTGACCCTTCGGAGATCATCCTCGGTCAAGGCGCTGCCCAATTCGCTGATGTGTCCCAGCCCCTGTCCGACAGATCCGGTGCGCGGGAGTCGATAGCCGTCCCCTTCCCGCGGCACCATCGTGGGAATGGTCTCCAGCTCATTGCGCTCATCGATGTCCGCCTCATCCCGCCGACCGGCTCGGCCCTTTGACTTTCCAGTCGATTCACTTTCGGTTGCCATACGGAACTTCCTTTCTTCGCCGCGCTATCAGAATGCCACGTTGCGGTCACGTTCGGCGACGGCCTTGATATAGTCTGCCATGCCTTTGATCGTCGCGCCAGAAACAAGATCCCCCGCGCCGATCTGCCGCGCCACGGCGCAGGCCCCGCAGACCCAGATGGGAATATTCGCCGCTTGCACGGCTGCCAGTAAATCTTTGAGCGGCGTCAGATTCACCCCCGTCACATGATCGGCGGTTCCTTTGCGCCCAAGCGTGACCGCTTCGTTCCAGAGCCAGAGCACAACCTCGTGCCCTTGCTCCTTTGCAACCTTCGCTGCCATGAACGGCAGTGTTGCCATGGTAGGATCATCAGTGCCTCGGCTTCCAGAAATAATAAATGTCGCCATGTTCCCCTACTCCTTGTCGTCCGTGATTCTTTTTCTTTTCACTTCTCACTTCTTACTTCTTACACCCCGAACCCCTTACCCCCTGTATCCCTATTTGGCTAATGAACGGACGTAATGAATCAGCTGCCATACCTGGTCATCCGACAATCCGGAGAATGGCATCATCCCTGTTCCCGGCGAACCGTTCTTGATGATCCAGAACAGTTGACCATCGGGAATGTCCTTCATCATCGACCCGCATGTAAAGTTGCGCGGAGGCGGCACCAAGGCTGCTCCCATGATTCCTTTCCCGTCACCCTGCTCTCCATGGCACATCACACAAGCAACGGGTTGGGCTGTCTTCAAGTAGAGTGTCTTCCCTGCCTGATTCGCTCCGGCTGACGCAGGAAGCGGATTCGTCCTGGCCAGGAATTCATCCGGCGCCTGTGCCGTCTTGCGTGGTTGCACACAAGTTACCCCCTCTCCCCCCCTTTGGGCAGCCGCCATATCAGGGACACCTTTGAAGGTCGTCTTCAGATACGCAATCACATCGGCCACGCCCTGCTGACCAATCGTCAAATTCCAATAGGGCATATTCGGCGATTTGCCTATTGCCACTCCGCCATGATTGATGACGTTGTAGAGATACTCGCTCGGAAGCTTCTCAAATGGAATGTTGGCATGAATCGCCGGCTTGGGTTCCAGACCAGAAGCTGCGGGACCATCCCCCTTACCCGTCGCGCCGTGACATTGCGAACAATATTCTTTATAAATCACCTTCCCGCGATCCACGCTGGCCATCCCGAACTCCGGGCTCGCCCAGGGCTCGTAATACTTGAACTCCTTCACTCCCTGCACCATGAGGAAACCGATCACCGCGCGGAGCTGTGGCTCCGTCGCATCAGCGAGGAACTCGCCACTGTGCGGCACGAAGTCTTGTGGATTCAGCCCGAAACGAAAGAGCCAATCCTGGTCGTACCTCTGTCCGGCCGCCACGAGCGACGCGCTCTGCGGGCCACCGATGAGCTTCCCGTTCTCTTCGATCACGTGACAGCCGAGGCATGCGTGCGCCTTGTAGGCCATCCCGCCGAATGAGGCCTCGAACTTCGTCACCTTCGAGAGATCGAATGCGCCGACTTTGACTCGCGAATCCTTGTTGTGTTCAGCAAAATAATCGGCGATGGCATTGGCCTCCGGCTCAGTAACCACTGTATGCTTCGGCGGAAGCTCGGTCAGATCCCATCGATAGCCCTTCGCATACAACGGCGCTTCTTTGCCCATCAGCCACCGGATCAACCAGGACCGCTGATACTTGCTGCCGGCCCAGATGAGGTCGGGCGCCTTGAGATTGAAACGAGAGTCAGCCTGACCTTCCAGCCGGTGGCATTGCACGCAGGTCTGCTGAATAATATCTTTCGCTCGCGACTGATCGCTCGCGAACAGCAGATGAGGGAACGACACCAGCCCCACGAACGCGAATAGCGCACCTCTGATGACAACCCCTCTTCTCACCTTCATATCGCGCCCCCTTTCATCTTGAGTGCCCTCGTTTGGACCCCTTACCTCGTCACTAACCACGCATGAATATCGACAATGTCCTGAAGACTCAGCACTGAACCCCACGCAGGCATCGCCCCTCGTCCATGCAGGACCGTCTCCGTAAACAGATCCTCATGTTTAAGAATTGGAATCTTCACCAGCTTCGGGCCCATACCGCCTATCGCCATTGCTCCATGACAGGCCTGGCAATTGTGTTCGAAAATACCCGCTCCTCTGGCTGCAACCCCCTTGAGCGGACCTTCAGCCACTGGCTCCTGCGTGAGCGGCTCCGCCTTTCTGAATTCACTGTCGAGCGGCGGCAGTTGATCCGGTGCACCCGGGTGATACCGGGCCGACAGATACCGCACGAGCAGATCTGTCTCGTCCTTGGAGATCTCCGCACCCCAATGTTCCATTTTCTTGACCGTGGCCTCCCATCGCGCGAGAGGCAACCGCTGTTGTACGATGAGATCAGCGCTGTGACAGACGGCACAGCGCGCGATAATCAGTCCCTCTGCACGTGGCGCCAGCGCGGCGCTGATCACGCCCAACTCCTCCTCTTGCGCTGCTGTCACGCCGGCCAAGCCCACAAGCCCGATCACCAATGAGAACATGATGCTTCCGCTAACGTTCGTCATAGAGCCACCGTCACCGAGACATGATCCCACCCATTCCACAAAAACCCGCTTGGATTCCAAGGAGTCGTTGCCGGTTGCATCACTCCCCGTACATCGGTCGCGCGGCAGAGAATGGTGAACGTACCGGCGGTCTTGGCCTTCCAGACGAATTGCCATTGTCGCCACGCGTAGGGACGAACTTCCCCCAGCAACCGCGTTGTCTCCCACGTTTTCCCTTCGTCAAACGACACTTCGACCTTCGCAACATTGACTTCTCCGCCCCACGCCACGCCTTGAATCATAACGAGACCGGGCTTCACGATCGCACCCTCTTGCGGCACCGCAACCAGTGACTTCACCACCATGGCTTCCACCGGGATCGACTGTCCGCTCGCTGCTGTGCCCTGTTCCACAGGCGCCGTCGGCACACGATAGGCCGTCTGCATGTAAAATCCCTTCGCCTCCTCGGCCTGCACTGTGATATTCGTCAGCCACTTGGTGCACGAATCCGCCATCCAGCCAGGCGTAATCACTCGTAATGGCGCTCCATGCAACACAGGGAGCGGACGCCCGTTCATCTCATAGGCGAGAATCGTGTCCGGATGAAGGGCTTTCTTCAGTGGAATACTTCTGATAAAGAGCGGCACAGAGGCCACGACTGGTCGATCCGCTCCTTGGAACTGTACATGATGCGCCCCGGCTTGAATCCCGGCCTTGGCTAACACATCCCTCAGCCGCGCCCCTGTCCATTGCGCATTCCCGACCGCCCCACGCTCCCATTGAACGCCAGGGACCTTGGGCCGATGAAATGCGCGACCATTGCCGCTGCATTGCACGACAGCCGTGACGGCGATTTCTTCGAACTGTTTCAGCTCTTTGAGCGTGAAGGTCAGCGGTCGGTCCACCATACCACCCACACTCAGTCTCCAGTTCGGATCGGAGAGTAGTTCTGCCGGAGGCGGGCCAAAGTGGCTGCGGACAAAGAAACGGGAATTCGGCGTGAGGTAGGAAGCGAACTCTTGCACCGGGGTTTCGGCGTCCAACGGTCGTGCCACGCGCACAGTAAGGCGGTCGGTCTCATTCTTCAAGACATCACGCCCCTCAGCCTGCACGCGTGGGATCACGTGACCCAGCGCGAGTGTAACGCCCAGTCCATGGACGACCCTTTTCAGCAAGGTCCGCCGCGACAGAGGCCGGGATGCCGGTTCTTCTTTCACGATTTCTTCTCCCCACGGTGATGGGGATTGAGTTCGATCGCCACGCCGGCAGGCACCGCGAGGGATTGATGCACGGTGCAGCCATGCGCCACCTTGAGGAGTCGCTCGCTGTGTTCGACCGTGATGCGGTGCGGCAAGTGAATCGCCAGTGTGACCTGGCCCACCCGATGCGGCTGTTCCGCCATGGTCCATTCCGCCTCGACGCTCAACCCCTTGGTCGAAATCTGATGGCGGTCGCAGTAGCGGCCCACAAAATAACCGACACAACTAGCCAGTGAACCGACGAAGAGTTCGACAGGACTCATGCCGGCATCCTGCCCTCCATCCTCGACCGGCTGATCCGTCACTACTCGGTGTTTGCCGCTCGTAATGTCATACCGATCCCCGTCATGATATGAGACTATGAGTTTCATGGCGGCTCTCCTGACATTTAACGTTTAACCTTTCACGTCTCACACCTAGTATGGCGAATCGGAAGGCTTGCCGCCCTTCGGCCAGTCGTTCACTTTGCCGGGAAAATCCGGCCTTGGCTGGACATTGATGTACGCCGCTACATCGTAGGCGTCATCATCCGACAGACTCCAACCCCAGCTACGCGGCATGTTCGATTTGATGAAGGCGGCGGCGACACTCACCCGTGCCATGCCCGCGCCAATGGTGTAGGATTGGGGCCCCCAGACCGGCGGCGCCGCCATCGTGCCCAGGCCGTCGGAGCCGTGACAGAAGGCACATTTGCTCGCAAACACTTTCTTCCCGTTATCTGAGTCGATTGGGCGCTGTGACTGAATGCGCTGGAGACCCCGCCAGGATATTGTCGCACCGCTCGGCACTCCGCGTGAAAGCCAGGTGATGTAGGCCACGACAGCCTGCAACTTAGAACTGTCCGGCGGGAACGCGCGACCATTCAAGCTCCGCTCCATGCACTCGTTGACACGATCGGCGAGCGTATTCACCTTTGCATTGCGGGCGCGATACTCGGGATAGACAGCGGCTAGACCGACGAACGAGGCAGCGTTCGGATTGAGCCCGCCGTCGAGATGACAGTTGGTGCAGTTGAGGCTATTGCCGACATATGCTTTGGCATATTGCTGTGTATCAACGACAATCTTATAGCCAAGCCGGATCTGTTCACCCAGTTGACTGCCAGGAATAGTTTCCAGGGAGGGTGGAGAAAATTCTATCGGCGTGCTGCCGGTTTGGTCGGTCCTCCGAGGCTCCTCAGCCGTAGCCCGAGTCCTCTCGCTTGAACAGCTCAGGAGCATAGTCACCCCAAGAATAGCCGACAACAGCCGTATCATAGCCGTTCCTTGTGCCAAGACCGTGCCACCAACAGGGATGCCAGGCCTATCGTTTCTTCCCGTCAAATCAGGGAATTAGCCATAAGGTTCCGATCACCCTGGAGCTAAAAGCCACAGAGCCGACCTCGTCATTGTTGCGGGATGCCACAGAAGCCAGACAAGGGGCGAGAGGAGCGAGACTTGCGAGAAAGGCGAGACGGGAAATGTTAAATGGTCAATGTTAAGTGTGAAATTGCCGGAGTCAGAATAGGCAGCAACTGAGGAAGAGAGGGCTGAAGTATTCGGAACAGGGTTCCTGTTCAGAACCAGGCCCGCACGCCCACCACAAATCGAATCTGACTTGGGTTGCCCCCCTCTTGGCGCACAAGGGTAGCGGTCTCGCCGAAACTTCTATCGAGGGAGATACCGATGTAGGGCGCAAACTCGCGCCGGAATTCATAACGCAGCCGCCCCCCGAATTCAAGGTTGTTGAGCCCGGACCCGGTCGTAAATTCCTCGACTCGTTGTACGGCGGCATTGGTCTCAAAGCGGGTCTGGAGGATCAGTCGTTGCGTCAGCAATAGGTCTTTCGTGAATGCCAGCCTGGCGGACACCGCGCCGTTCTGATCGATGAACAAAGACGACTCAAAATCGTAGTTGTACGGGACAAGCCCTTCGATTCCTATCACGCCGAGCCCGCGGGTCACGTTGTGCCCGCGGAATGTTTGAGTCTCGACGCGCGGACCGATCTGAAAATCGTAATATTTCTGGATGAACCGGCCATATAGGAGTTGAAAGTCCACATCGTAGTCTGCTTTGAAGGCGGTGTCCTTCTGCCCTTCGCTTTTGAACCAGACTCGGTTGTAGTCCCCGCCGTACCAGCCCTCGATATCCCACCGGTAATCGTCATGCCCTTGACTTCCACCTGTTCGCGGGCGGTATTCGAGGACGTCGATGAGAGTGAATAGACGGCGCTCCTGATCGTTGACAGGAGCAGGCCAGTCGTCTGGCGGGGAAAACTTAGACCGCGGGCCTTCCTGCTTGGCAAAAGAACCGACAGTCACAGAGGCCTTGGATGGGGTCGGGCCGGCTGACGCCTGTCCCTTTTGGGCCGTATCAGTCACCGTTGACTTTTTGGGAGTCAGGGGGAAGTCGATCGAAGGTTGTGCAGCGACGATCGTCAGGGCGATGCCGTCGCTGAGCAAGAAGGCCAAAACGGCTGCACAGAGTCTTGCAGAGAATCTGATAGGAGCGCCTATTCCGTTCATGGCTCCGACACCTCGACAAGCCGGAACATCCCCGCCTCCATGTGGAGGAGCAGATGGCAGTGAAACGCCCAGGGCCCTGGCGCGTCCGCGGTGACGGCAACAGACAGCCGTTCTGCCGGCTTGACCACGATCACATGTTTCCGTGGAAGATAGGCGCCGGCGCCATTTTCCAAATGCATCCACATCCCGTGCAGATGGATCGGATGTTCCATCATCGTATCGTTCACAAAGATCAACCGCACCCGCTCGCCGTACTGGAAGCGAATCGGCTCTTTGGCTTCTGAATATTTCTTGCCGTCGAACGACCACATGTACCGATTCATGTGGCCCGTGAGATGGAGTTCAATCTCGCGCTCCGGTTCCCGCTGGTCTGGATAGGGCGCCAGACTTTTTAAATCGGTGTAGAGCAGCACCCGCCGGTCGCTGTCTTCCAGTCCTCTTCCTGGTTCCCCCAACCGGTTCCGCGAATACTCGGCCACCATTTGATTGCCGGGACCATGATCGTCCGGGCTATGCTTGACGGGCTCGGCGCCGGGTATCTTCGAGCGGCCTTGATCGCCCGCACCCTTGGCCGGCATCTCGTGCATATCTTGCACAGGCGACGTTCCCGAACCGTGCTGCTTGTGCTCCGTGCTGGAACTATCGTCAGAATGATTTACCTTCTGGATGTCACTGGAGGACTTCATGTCAGGCATTGCCATGTCACCATGGGAGTCCTTCATTCCTCCCATGCCCATATCCTCCATCGTGCGAAGCGGCCGGGGCCGACGCTCAGGGATCGCCGCCGCCATGCCCGTTCGCGGCGCGAGCGTGCCGCGCGCATAACCGCTGCGATCCATCGTCTCGGCAAAGATGGTATAGGCGCGGTCCTCGGCAGGCTCGACGATCACATCGTACGTCTCCCCCACTCCCATGCGAAACTCATCCACCGCGACAGGCTGGACATTCTGCCCATCGGCCTGCATCACCGTCATGGTGAGCCCAGGAATGCGCACGTCGTAGAAAGTCATGCTGGCCGCGTTGATAAATCGCAGACGCACCCGCTCCCCTCGACGAAACAGCCCCGTCCAGTTCCCGGCTGGAGAAAGGCCGTTCATCAGATAGGTGAAGGTGTAGCCTGTCACATCTGCAAAGTCGGTCGGGTCCATCCGCATCTGATCCCACATCAAGTAGTTCTTGATCGCCGTCCATAAACCCATACGTCTCACATCGGTCAAGAACTCACCCGCCGCACGTTTCTGGAAGTTGTAGTAACCTCCTTGCTTTTTCAGATTTGAGAATAGGGTTTCGGCCGATTCAAAACTCCAATCCGAGAGCATCACCACATACTCACGCTCATAGCGAAACGGCTCCGGTTCGATGGGATCGATGATCATCGGCGCGTACATACCCGCTAACTCCTGCCCGCCGGAGTGACTATGAAACCAATAGGTGCCGCTTTGCCTGACCGGAAAGCGATAGGTAAAGGTCGCGCCAGGCTTAATCCCCGCGAAGCTCACGCCAGGCACACCGTCTACGGCGGGCGGCAGGAGCAACCCGTGCCAATGAATCGACGTGTCTTCTTTCAAACGGTTCGTGACGCGCAGGGTCGCCAGCTGACCTTCTTTCAAGCGAATTATAGGACCCGGTATCATTCCATTGATCGTCATAGCCATCCCGGTTCGCCCGTCGAGGAGAAACAACTGCTCGTTGATCGTCAGATCAATGACATCTCCGTTTAGCGCGGACTGGGAACCGGAGTTGCCGGTGGTGTTCGTCAGGGCATAAGCGGGCACGAGTCGTTCCACCGCTGCCAGCAGCCCCAGCGCAGCCGCGCGCTTCAGCAGCAGACGCCTCGAAATAAAATCGGTGTTCATCCTGTACCACCCTTCGCCTTTCCGGGCTTGATGCACCCCTGCCCACGATTGGTACTTAGGCAGACCAGCCCAAGTAAATCCGTCGCAGCTGTTTTCTTGGAAAACGTTCTAGTAGACAAAACGGCTATGTGGGTCAGCGCACGCGAGGAGGATGGAATTCACGGACAACCAGTTTGAGCGCAGGTGTGGCAGGAATTATGAGGCTCGAAAGACCGAACAAGGTGAAGAGAACAACGATCGTGCTCGTAGCCACAGTTCCGATGCAGGTGGAGCAGGACGTTGCAGCATCGTGGTGTAGATGGTCTGAGGCTAGATGATGGCTCCCCATGAGCGGGACCATGCACATTACTGACAGACACAGCAGCACGAGAAGAATAATTTTACACATGACGATTTCATGATACAGCTGCACACATTCTTAGTCAAAGCGCACTTCGGTTCATCTCAGCTGGTTCTCCGACGTGCAGTCTTTGTTGTACAACTCGACTCGGTTCCGCCCTCTGTCCTTGGCGTAATACATGGCCTGATCCGCGCGAGTCACCAGTGTCTCCACTTGATCGATTTCCGGAGATAACATCACGACCCCGATACTGACCGTTACCACGGTGGAATGATGTTTCCACGTACACTGCTCTTGTGCGATTTTCAGCCTGACACGCTCGGCAATCTGCAGGGCGCCTGATTGATCGCACTCCACCAACCCGATCACAAACTCCTCACCCCCGTAGCGGCCCATGATATCGGACGGACGGATAATTCCCCTGGCTGACTGCACCACGTGAAGCAGCACGTGATCGCCGAACAGATGCCCATGCCGGTCATTGATCTCTTTGAAGTGATCGACATCGAGAAACAACAGCGCGAACGGATGCTGGTAGCGGCGGCTCCGGTGAAACTCCATGGCCAGCGCCTCCATCATGGCGCGCCGGTTGTCCACCGGCGTGAGAGAGTCCCGCCGTGAAAAGTCTTCAAGCTGCCGATGGGCGTCCTTCAGTCGATGCAGACTATCTTCCAACCGCTGCATCGTCGCATGGTAATAGGTCTCCACGACAAAGACCTCATCGAGCGTGATGATCTTGTTCAGAGTGAGGACCAATGAGGATAGCCTGCTCGCGTCTCCCGAATAACGAACCGCAAGACGTTGGAGGATTAATTCATAGAGTTTGTGGTACGCCCCCAAATACCACTTCTGCTTGAGCCCGACTCGTTCGTGCGTCAATCCGATTCGGAGCCGCCCCTCCGCATACTCCACGCAGTCGGCGGATATCCCGAGACTGAGTAAATACTGGCGCTGCGTCCCCTTGAGTCGCTCCACGAGCGACTGGTCTGACAGGATCCCGCGCAACTCTTCGAATTGCAGCAGGTGGCCGTAGAACTCTCCGATGATATCGTCTACATGCGACGCGATCACATCGCGGATCTCGACGAGGTTCCGCCCGTCTTGTTCACCAAATGAAAGAAACGCCAACCTGGTCTGCAGCTCCTCCGCTGTGATCTGCAGTTGATCGCACAGACTTCTCGCCGCCTGCTCGCCCTGCTGTTCAGCCATATAGACTTTCACTCGCACGACGCACAAGCCCAGATTCCATGTATCTCGCCCTCGTCACGTTAGCAGACTCTCGTCGCTTTCCTCGTTTCACGTTTAACGCTCCGCCGCGAATCGATACATGTCATGGCATCCCGTGCAGCGGGCCGTCATGTTGGAGAGGCGCTGCAGAATCTGTTGGGGGGTCTCTTTCTGGATAACCGCGTCCGCGAGGGCATCCATGTCCTTATGGATCGACATGCCCATTTGTTTGAACGGTAGCGGCAGCTTCGCCATCAGCGCCGGGTTCACGTCCGCAGCCATGTGCATTCCTGCCGAGCGGGCCGCCTGCTCCATCTGCGCTCGATTTGCCTCCTCATCCTGACCGGCCAAACCTGTGACCACACCATGGACCGCCTTCAGAAGCATCCGCATCTCGCCCAGGATCAAGTCGCGTTCTGCCGGTGCTAAGACAATCTCCCTCCGTCCATCTGTGCCCTCCGTCGTCCACCCCTGCACGAAAAACCAGCCGGCAACCCCAATCGTCACGATCCACAGCCCCAACGCTATCCGGCAGAGCGTCGATCTCATCGAAGCCCGCTGCCCATGCCGCCGGCTCTTTCTGGAGCCAGCGTTCGAACATAGGCAAGCACATCCCAAATCTCATCGTCTGTGAGTGCTTCCCTCCAGGCTCCCATCGCGGTATTCTGCTTACCGTCATGCACGCTCTTAAATAACCTCGCGTCCAGCTTCCCTTGAACCGCCGGGGAGGTGAGGTCAGCGACCGGAGGACTAAATTTCATCTGGCCATCCCCCTTGCCTTCGACCCCATGACAACGGATGCAGATCGTCGAATAGATGACTCTGCCGCTCAGCACATCACGCTCCGGCTGGGACACGTTCAATTCTTTCAAACTTGCGCCTCCGGCAAACGCCAACAGCGCGATCCCGACCAATACAGCTTTCATTGCGTCGCCTCCTTAGCCAGTATGGCTCAAGCGAGACTGGCGAGACGTGCGAGAAAAGCGTGACATGAATTTCGAGGTTCCAAGCACTTCAACCTTCAGACACCTCACTCATCTCGCTCTTCTCGCGAGTCTCGCTCCTCGCGCCACCACTTCAGTGTCCTTGCGAGCGAGATGCCAAGCAGACGTGGAAATGCTCGCGACTAAACCACCGCACAAACAATACGTTAGGAGAGGACGCTCGGAGGCAACGCTGAGAGATCACCCCAACTGGTGAGAAAGACCCCGTCGAAAATCTAGTTACTGTCGCAAGACGCCACAGCCGTGAGAACGTCAACGGTCATTTGCCGTCGACTCAGGTAGATAGGCTGAAGGCTTTTAGCATTCAGTATTCAGCCTAAACACCTGAGCACCTATCATTCGGCAATCGCTCATCCTTCGACAATCGTGGGCTGAGGTGAGCTTCGCTTCCGAGCGGTGTCTGACCCCTTCTTGGCCGTCGTCTCTCTTGTCTATTTGGTTTGTCTGGTTTCTATGGTTCGATGAACAAAGTAACTAAACAGAACAGAACAGACCAGACCAACCAGATAAACCAAACAACCTGGCTGCGCCCTTGCCCTCCCCATTAGGTCGGGGTGCTTTCCCACGGGGAAAGGGGTATTCTGCGGCTGAAAACCAGGTGTGGAGGGAACGGCTTGGTGATGGGACTCCCTCAACCTCAAAACGCCTAAGCCGCCTATGAGTACCACCCCGCAGCTCCCCAAACATGCCAAAGCGGGTCTGTATCTCCAGCGTAAACTCTTCGACGGCCTCGCACGGTTTACCGACCTCGAACAGCGCATCGCAGACCTCCCTACGAAACAAGAGCGCGGCGACGCGTTCGAAGTCTTCGTCGAAGCCTACTTGTCAACCCAACCGCTCCATCAGGCAAAAACAGTCTGGCCGTTCTTGGCAATCCCCTTAGCGATCAAGGAGCGATTCGCTCTCGGACAGAGCGACGTGGGTACTGATGCAGTCCAAACGTTTCTTGAACGGAAGACCAACGGGGTCAAGGTGATCTTTTCCACCTATCAGTCGGCGCGTGTCGTTGCTGAGGGAATGTCCGAGAACACGCGCTTTGATTTTGGCATCTTCGACGAGGCGCACAAGACCGCTGGCCGAGAGGGAGGGCAATTTGGGTTCGCGCTTCAAGATGCCAACCTGCCGATTGCGAAGCGGCTGTGTATGACCGCCACGCCCCGCCACTACGATGTGCGCAAACGGGACAAGGAAGGCGAGGCCAAGCTGGTCTACTCGATGGATGTGCCAGAAGTCTACGGTCCCGTGGCCTATCGGCTGTCGTTTGCCCAGGCTGTGCAAGACCAGATGATCTGCGGATACAAAGTGCTGATTTCGGTCGTGACGAGTGCGATGGTCAACGATGAACAGCTTCGGCGCGGCGCGGTGAAGGTCGAAGAAGATGACGTGAAGGCTAGGCAAGTGGCGAACCAACTGTCCATCAAAGACGCCATTGAGAAGTATCGTATCAGGAAAGTGATTACCTTCCACAAATCGGTCGCCGCCGCCTCGTCGTTCACGGCTCACGGGCCAGAAGGTATCGAAGCACATGTGCCAGCCTTGCAGGCGTTTCATGTCAACGGAACCATGGCGAGCGGAAAGCGAGACCCTATCATGCGGGCCTTTGCTGAAGGCGAGCGAACGCTGATCTCTAACGCCCGCTGCCTGACGGAAGGGGTGGATGTGCCAGCGGTGGATATGGTCGCGTTCCTCACGCCCAAACGGAGCCTCGTGGATATTCTGCAAGCGACGGGGCGCGCCATGCGGAGGAATCCCGCCACACAAAAGACGACAGGCTATGTGCTGGTACCGCTGTTCCTTGAGCAAGTTGAAGGAGAAACGATCGAGGAGGCGGTGGCCCGTGCACAATTCGACGAAGTGTGGGCGGTTCTCCAGGCGTTGCAAGAGCACGATGAGGTGCTGGCCGAGATAATCCGGCACGTGCGAGAGGAGCGCGGTCTGGCCAAGGGGTTCAACGACCAGGACTTTATAGACAAAGTCGAGATGCTTGGGCCAAGCGTGTCACTCGATGTATTGCGTCACGCCATCACGACGCGGATCATCGACCGAATTGGTAGTGATTGGGATGAACGATTCGGGGAGTTGGTGGCTTACAAGGCCCAGCACGGGGACTGCAATGTGCCGATAGACAGGCCCGAGCAGCCCAGGCTGGCAACGTGGGTGAGCAGGCAGCGGAATAAGAAAAAGGCAGGCCACTTGAGTCAAGACCGCCAGCAGCGACTGGCAGCGCTGGGCTTTGTGTGGGATCCCGCGGAAGCGGACTGGGAAGAACAGTTTGCGGCGTTGGTTCAGTACAAGGCCCAGCACGGGGACTGCAATGTGCCGATGGGCTGGTCCGAGCAGCGTGGGCTGGGACACTGGGTGAAAACGCAGCGGAAAAAGAAAAAAAAGGGCCACTTAAGTCAGGACTGCCAGCAGCGGCTGGACGAGTTGGGCTTTGTGTGGGTTTCCGCGGAGGCGTTCTGGGAAGAACAGTTTGCGGCGCTGGCTCAGTACGAGGCCCAGCACGGTGACTGTAATGTGCCACAGGATTGGTCTGAGAACCAAACTCTTGGTAAATGGGTTACGCGCCATCGGGTTGATAAAAAGGCAGGGCGCTTGAGTCAGGACCACCAGCAGCGGCTGGACGAGTTGGACTTTGTGTGGAATCCAGAGGAAGCGGTCTGGGAAGAGCAGTTTGCGGCGTTGGTTCAGTACAAGGCCCAGCACGGGGACTGCAATGTGCCACTACGGCAGCCTGAGCATCGTAGGCTGGGAAACTGGGTGAAAACGCAGCGGAAAAAGAAAAAGAAGGGCCACTTAAGTCAGGACCGCCAGCAGCGCCTGAGGGCGCTCGGGTTTGAATGGAGTCTGGGGGCGACGCAAGAAAGGACTTGGGACGAAAGCTTCGCGGCCCTTAGTCAGTTCAAGGCCCAGCACGGTCACTGCAACGTGTTGCAGTTGTGGGCTGAGGACTCTCAGCTGGGCAGATGGGTGAGCACGCAGCGGCGTGATAAAAAAACAGGGAACTTGAGTCAGGAGCGACAACAGCGGCTGGAGACACTTGGGTTCGAATGGAGCTTGCTGGCGAGGAGGACGGCAAGCCCTCACAGCAAAAAGCCTTCAACGTGAGCGGTCGAGTTCAGCACCGAGGAGGTTCTAATCGTCTTGAGCGAGGCGAGTGCAAAACAACGTGTCTGAGTTGGAGAGCGGCTTGTGGGCTGATCCGCAGCCGGTGCTGCCGTGGGAGTGGCGGAAAGGGTTGAAGGTCATGGAGTAAGGGAGATAAGGCGGATGCCATCAACGGGTGAAACATTCAAGTGGATGCTTTGGTCGCATGACGGACATCACTTCTCCGCGTCTGATGAGTTCGTTGTCGTAGCCGAGGAGTTTCGTGTCAGTATGACGGGCAATATGCTTCAGCTATCTTTCGAAGCGGCTTCCGGTACGTGCTCTCCAGACTTGGCGAAAGCCTTGGCCGAGAAATACGTCGAGACTTTGGCAAAACATCTGGTAATGCCGCTCACTCTGATGGAAGAATCAGAATGGATGCTGCGAACGACACCTCCGTGCAGGCCGATGAGGGCAATCTCCGCCAATCGGGAAGACCTAAGCCGTGTCCGTGTCTCGAGCGCTGTCAGAGAAGCACGTACCGTGCTGCTCGCCTCGGCAGATGAGGCGCTTCGGCGATGCTACGACTACCTTCAGGACGCACGTGAACACTTGCACACCCCCAGTGATCAAGGTGCGTACTTCGCTGCGTACAACGCAATGGAAGTACTGAAAGGGTACTTCGGCAATGAAGAGAAGGCAATCGTCGCCCTTGGGAATATATTCAAGAAGGCGAAGACCGCTGCAAATGCAAAGCGACACATCCCGGAGAATGTTCAGCAGCAACCGAAGCCCTCCGAAGGGGTTGTCGAAATGGCAACAGTGGTGATTCGAAAATACGAGCGGTATTTGCTTGACCGACCGTGAGTTATGGCCGCACTGATCGCCGCTTTTCTGTCTTCTCCCCTTGAAGGCGGGCTCAGAGTCTCCCACTGCGCGCATCGAGCGACCAGATCCATCATATTAATCCTTCCAAGCTCGCTTGCTTTCCCCTCTCTGGGAAGGGCGCCCATGCTGGTCTAGGTGCGGCCGTCGAACGAGGCCCTTCTCAGGGCGCGCGTTCCGGGAGCACAGGACCAACGTGGGTGCCCTCCCCATCCTTCCAAGCTCGCTTGTTCTCTCTTTAGGGATGGGGGCTGATTGATCTTCCACTGCGCGCGTCCATGACGAAGATCGAGGCTGGGGTTACGGTTGAGGGGGCACGGCAAAGAGCCGCTGAGGACAGAAGGGTCTGCTCAGGCCTTGAATCCGATGCGGCGGGACTTCGGAGTCGGCGGCTCCATGAGCTGACGGATGGCATCGAATAGCGAACGAATCTGTCCATCATGCCCTCCAACTTTCCGCTCAAGTTGCTCCAACTTCGTCGCCAAGGTCTTATGGCTTGCGGCAAACTCTCGCAGCGTCACAAACGCTCTCATAATCGCGATATTCACATGGATGGCCCGTTTGCTTCGGAGCACACTGGAGAGCATGGCAATCCCTTGTTCCGTAAATGCCCTTGGCAACTTCCTGGTCCCTCCCCAACTTGATGTTCCAAATTGGAACTTCAAGTCGTTGAACTCCGAACGTGTCAGCTGCAGCATAAAGTCATCGGGGAATCTGTCCAGATTCCTCGATACCGCCTTGTTGAGATCCCTGGTTGAGACGCCATACATTGCGGCCAAGTCTCTATCAAGGATGATCTTGTGGCCGCGAAGCAAGAGAATGGTTTGCTCTATTCGCTTGCTCGGAAATACCGCACTCATGACTCTCTCCTCTGCTCGCGAAAAGCTTTCTCTCGCCGCGTAGAGATACCCTTTTCAAGTCATGAAATCAAACGAACAGCTTTCTAAAATGGTTGCATTTACATGGTATTGGAGCATGGAGCTGAAGCTTCCGAATGGCGAATGGCAGGAAAAAAAGAATGGATGGACTCTGGTACATGCACGTATTCCGCACGTATCGAACGAGCACCATCAACCTAATTGATCCATCCAAGCTTGCTTATTTCCTCTCTCCAGCAATGGCGCCCATGTTGGTCTAGGTGCGGCCGTCGCACGAGGCCCTTCTCAAGGCGCGAGTTCCGGGAGCACAGGACCAACGTGGGCACCCTTCCCGTCCCTCCAAGCTCACTCATCACCTCTCAGGGATGGGGGCTGATTGATCTTCCACTGCGCGCGTCAACGCTTACTTTCTCCCAGTTCACCCGCAAACCAAGAGGGGTGTAAGGAGCTTTCGACTGCGGCCGTCGAGCGAGGCCCTTCTGAGGGCGCGCGCTCCGGGAGCAAAGAAAGCTCCTCACACCCCTACGCCTCACCTTCGCAGGCCGCGCGTTGCGCGAGCACAGAAGATCATCAGGCTCCATCCCCTCCTCTGTTCCGCGAGCAGGAGGACGACCAGGCTGCCCCCATCCTGCTACCGGATCATCGGCTCCAAGCTGACCTTCGCCTTCATGGAGTTGGAAATCAGACAGTTCGCCTCGGCTTTCTCGATCAGCTCCTTGGCTTTAGCCGCATCAGTGCTCGTCGCGAGCGTGATGGTCGGCTTCAACGTGATGGCCGTGAACTGAAACTTCCCCTCGACCAATTCCAGCTTTCCTTCGGCTACACTCTCATACGAGGTAAAGACCAGTCCTGCCCGCTCCGCCACCGCCAGGAACGTCGTCATCAGACAGATATTGGCGGACGCGACGAATAGATCCTCCGGCGACCAGATGCCTTCGTGCCCCTTGAACTCCGGCGGCGTTGCAACTTGGATGTCCGGTTTGCCGGCACAGGAGATGACTCCCTTGCGTTGCTCCGTCCATTTGACTGCGGTGTGATAGGTATACGACTTCGGCCTTGTCTCCATGATTGCTTTCTCCCTCTCCAATTAATCCTGTAACGCTTCTCCCCTTATCCCTCACTAGCAGGATGCTGAAAACGTCCGCCATCGAAATTCTGCTGTGTCGAAATGGTTTTTCCGCAGCCTAGCCCGCATTATTCATGAACGCTTCTGTTGCAATCGTCGATCCGCGGCTGCGACAAGCCTTCGGCCGGCGGGCTCGCCCCTCGGACCCTCGACGTACTGCACGAGTACGCCTCGGGGCCTCACGGCTCCGCGCGCCGGTCTCGCGACGCGGCTCAGCGATTTCGCGACGAACCGTCATGAATAATGCGGGCTAGTCCCTCAGGCTGCGAAGATAGGCGACCACATCCTCGATATCCTGGTCGGACAGGACGTTCTCCCACTTTCCCATCGCGGTATTGGCCCGTCCCTTGTGCACCGTGCGAATAAGCTGGGGAGCAAGTTGCGTGTGCACCTTCGCCGATGTGAGATCCGCAACCTGTGGATTGAACGTCGTATAGCCATCGCCCATTCCGGTCGGCCCATGGCAAACGGCACGGTCTTGCCGGAAAGCCACCTGCCCCGAGTTGGGAGCGTGAGCCGCGCTTGGGACGTCGGCCACCAGTTGGGGTTGACCTCCTTCCCCGCCGGCACACGAAAATCATTGGAATTGATTTTCATCTTCATGATTTGACCCTGCTCAATCCCTCCGCGCTCCGAGGCGTCTTCCCTTTTGAAAGCGCCTCGAAACCGGAGATGACGTCGAACAGTTCCTCGTCGATGCCACTCTGGCGCAAACGATGGAATGTCCCGTTGAGGTGCTCCAGTAATTCGTCGATATTTTTGTCAGCGCGTTGCATTGCCGCGAGGCGGCTCGCGTTCTCGCTCGCGAGGGATTCGGCGCAGGCCCGGAAGAGCGAGACGAAAAGATATTCGCGAATGAGCGTCCGCAAGGTCGCGGTGCCGCCACCCATGACCTCAGGCAAGTTTCCCGTCGGCCAGGGACGTTCGGCCAGCTTGCGCCGCCAGGTTTCGTCCAGCGGTAGCAGTCGCTGACTGACGGGCGTATACATCGCCCCGGACGTGGGGCGGTTGTAGAAGAGGTAGAGCTCGGTGACGTCACCCCGGCTGTGGCGAGTCTCGCTTTCCACGAGAATCTGCCCGACGAGCTGGGTGATGGCCTTGACAGAGTTCGGCACGGTGAAGAGTCCGACCAACGGCAGCCCCGCGTCCGACAAGTGCCCGTGCACGCGTTCTCCGATTGCCCAAATCTGATGTTTACCGGGAAGAGCGGCTAGGGCCTTCGCCGCAAAGTCGGCCACTGCCTCATTGAACTGCCCCACCAGTCCCTGATCGGAACCGAATACAATCGCACCGACGGAGACCTCACCGGTGCGTCCGTTACCGTCTGCCAACAGCGCTGTCGGCCCGCTTTCCCGGAAGCAAATGCTCAACCCCAGCTCCACAGTCAGATAGTAGTCGGCCAACGCGCGCACTGATTGCTCGTATTGACCGATACTCGAAGCGGCCAGGGCTTTCATTGTGCGAACGACGGATTGGAGATCGCCGGCACTGCTGATCTTTCGCCGTAGGCTCATCGTGGTATCGCTCACGACTTCTCCTTGGCGTGCGCCTCAGGCATGTGGTCGCCTTTGGGTTCGGTTTTTGATCCCGGCTTTGGCTGGTAACGGACGAGCGAGTGGCGGGCGATTTCGATGATCGTTGTACGATCCTCATCGCTCAACTTGTTGGCGGTTGCGAATCGCGCGCATACTTCCGCCGGGATTTTCGCCGCCGCCTCGCGCAGAACGCGTTCGGCGTCCGTCATCTGGTCAAGCGGCACGCGGTCGAAGAGTTCCGCGGTCAACGCAAGCAGCACAGCGATTTGTGCAGCCACGGATACCGGCGCGAATTCCGGCTGCTTGAGGCAGGCGCGAATTCGCCGCCCGTGTTCGATGATCTTGCGTGTATTTTCATCCAGCCTGGCGCCGAACCTGGCAAAGGTCTCGAGCTCCTCGAACTGCGCATAGGCGAGCTTGAGATCGCCCGCCACGGCACGGTAAGCCGCGCGTTGCGCCTTGCCGCCGACGCGCGAGACAGATTTGCCGACATCGACCGCAGGCAGCACGCCTAATTCGAACAACGACGGCGAGAGGTAAATCTGCCCGTCCGTGATAGAAATCAGGTTGGTCGGAATGTAGGCGGAAATGTCCTGCGCTTCGGTTTCGATAATAGGCAGCGCCGTCAGCGATCCGCCACCGAGTTCCAGGCGCAAGTGCGTTGCGCGCTCCAGCAGCCGCGCGTGGAGGTAGAAGATGTCGCCGGGAAACGCCTCGCGGCCGGGCGGGCGACGCAGCAGCAGAGACAGCTCGCGATAGGCGCGCGCATGATGCGTGAGGTCGTCGTACACAACTAGCACATCACGGCCCTGCTCCATGAAATACTCCGCGATGCTGGTCGCAGCGTACGGAGCGATGTAGGCGAGGCCGGGTGGATCGTTGCCTTCGGTTATGACCACAATGGTGTAATCCATCGCGCCCTTTTCCCGCAGGGCGGCGACCACTTTGGCCACGCCGGACGCGCGCTGGCCAATGGCGCAATACACGCAGAGCACATTTTGGTCGCGTTGATTGAGAATCGTATCGAGCGCGATCGTGGTCTTGCCTGTCTGTCGGTCGCCGACGATGAGTTCGCGCTGGCCGCGCCCGATGGGGATGAGCGCATCGATGACCTTGATACCGGTTTGCAACGGTACGGTGACGGGGGCGCGGTCCATGATGTGCGGTGCCGTGCGTTCGATAGGTAGACGCCCGCTGGTAACCACCGGGCCATTGCCGTCCAGAGGCCGGCCCAATGGATTAATAATGCGTCCGATCAATTCGATTCCCACCGGCACGTCCATCACGTGCCCCCTGCGTTCGACTTCATCGCCCGCATGCAACTGCCAGTAGTCGCCCAGCAGAACCACGCCGATTTCGTCTTCATCGACGTTGAATGCGATGCCATACACATCTCCGGCAAACCTCAGCACCTCCTCAAAACCCACGCCGGGGAGGCCGGAGACTTTTGCGATGCCCGTGGCGATGCTGGTGATCGTACCCACCTCCCGTGGCGCGAGTTGTGGCGTAAAGGCTTCCCTCGCGTGGCGCATTCCCTCGAACGCGCTGTCGAACACCTGCTGGAGGCTTTTAGGGTCCTTGTTCATTGGCTCTTTGTTTCGAGTTTAGGTTCTTCAGGTTTGGAGGCAGCTGTGGCTTCAGGTTTATCCTTCCCTTTCAGCAGTTCGTCGACGCCCTTTTCTAGGAACGTAAGGTAATCCGCGATGCTCCAAGCCACCTTTTGTCCATTCGTGGTGAGTTCGATTCCGCTAATCAAGTCCGGCGCGGTCTCGAATCGAACGTGGATTTCAGCCGAGAAGGTGTCGTTGAGCGCCTGTTGGATTACCGCGCGTTGCTCCGCAGGCAAGTCAAACGCGCTGCGCACGAGCGCGGGGTCAGCCGCTGTCTTGAGCGCCGCAGCAAAGCCTGCTTTCGCCTTGCCGTCCATCTCCCGCAAGCGGCGAGTGAACACCTCGCCCAGGCGCTCTTCCAGACTCGTCGTGGCGAGATCCGACAACGCCTTTCGCGCGATGGCAAACACTTCCTGCTGGGTCCGGCGACTGATGGCGTGATTGAGGTTACGAGCGTCGTTTCTCAGCGTGTCCTGTCGCGTGGCACTCAACGCATCGGCCGCTTGCCGCGCTTCGTCGAAGAGCCGCTGACGTTCGACTTTCGCCTCGTCCGTCGCCTGGCTCAAGAGTGCGGAGCGCTGCCGGTCGAACTCTTCGTTCTTGTGCTGGAACTCGTCGCGCTCCTTTATGGCTTCGGCCTTTTTCGCGTCGGCATCCGCGAGTTCCGTGGCGATCCGCTTCTCCCGCGCGTCGATGGCGTTGAGAATGGGCCGATACAGGAAGCGCTTCAACAACCACACCAGAATGAGGAAGTTGACCACTTGCGCACTGACGGTAAACCAGTCGATCAGCATGTTTTACTTACCCGCCACACTGGCAATGATGTGGTTCCAGAACGGGTTGGCAAAGATGAGAATCATCGAGACCACGAAACAATAAATCGCAATAGACTCGATCATGGCCAGGCCCACGAATAAGGTGCGTGTGATCGTCGTTGCGGAATCGGGTTGCTGCGCCAGCGAACTCAATGCCGTGGCAACGGCACGCCCTTCGCCGAGCGCAGGCCCGATACTCCCCAGGGCGATCGTGAGGCCGGCGGTGACGATTGAGGCAATTGCGATGAGCGTCATGCTATCCATAGTGTGTCCTTTCGTGGTTGGCGTAGTGGTTTCAGTCCTCGGACCCTGACCCCGGCTTGTGCACACGCGTGGCGGCCGCGATATACACCGTGGCCAAGATGCTAAACATATACGCTTGTACCATGCCGGTCAGCAGTCCAAGCGCACTCATAGCGATCGGAAAGATGAAAGGCGTAATGGTCAGCAAAATGGCGAGAATCATTGTCCCGCTCATCATATTGCCGAACAGACGGACGGCCAGGGCCAAGGTGCGCGAGAGTTCGCTAATGATGTTGAACGGCAACATGATAAACGTCGGTTTCAAGTATTCCCTGAGATATCCGCCCAGCCCTCGATCCTCAATGCCGAATAGCGGCACAGCCACAAACACACAAATCGCCAGGGCTGCGGTGGTCGAGAGGGAGCCGGTCGGTGGCTCATAGCCGGGAACGATGGTGAAGAGGCTCGCGATTGCGACAAACAGGAACAAGGTACCAAGAAATCCGAGATATTTCTCCGGCTGACGTAGGCCGACCTCTGCGACTTGCTCTTTGATGGCAGTGACGACAATTTCCAGGAGATTCTGCCAGCGGGACCGTCGCAGACCTGTGGAAAGGTTGCGCGTCACAAGTAGTGATCCGGCCACCAGCACGAACATCAGTCCCCACGTGAAGGCAATCGTAGCGTTGAGTTTGAGAAACCCCTGTTGCCAGAAAATGATGTCGTCGGGGCTAAGGTGCATGACTCCCCTCCAGTGCCTGGGGAGGGCGGTTTTCTCCCGACGGCTGCATCAGCCACGTCCCGACGAGGCGGGCCATGACAAATCCAAGGAGACACAGCAGCAGCTGCTCCCAATGACCGCCCGAGACCAAGTAAAATCCAGCCAGGGCAATACCCATGCGTAGCAGCAGGCTGCCGAGAAACCAACGCGCCACCCGTTTGGACGAAAGGCCCTGACGCACCGTCCACCAAAGACCGCCGAGAAACATCGCTCCGAGCAACACGCCCATGACCAAGGCGGATGCCAGACTCAACGGTTCATTCATGGTTATTCTCCTCTTGCTCGCGTATTTCCCTGTGTTCCTTGGCCACCCAATGCCACGCAGTAACGCAACCGAGGCCCAAGCCGATGGCCAGCAGCATAAGTGTCCAGGAATGGCTCCACGGATGGTGCTTGTCTAGCCAAATCCCGAGTGCCGCGCCGAGCAGCGTCGGCACCGCCACCGACCAGCCCACCATGCCAATCATGCCCAAGCCGGACCAGACGGTCTGCGTGACATGACGTTGCGCCTTGAGCTTGCGCGCCGCTTTCGTGCCTACCTGGTGGCTGAATTCCGTTGCGCCCACCTCAGATTTTTCTTCCGGCTCTTCACTCATGATGAAACGTCGCGAGACGACGAATAAACCCACTCTCCAACTTCGCCAGCACCGAACGCACACTCTTCTCCTGCTCGTCTAGATTCCGAAATTCCCGCTCTACCGCCTCGTGCAGTTTATCGAGATCCATTCCCCCAATCGCATTGCGCACAGAGACCAGCACGTCGTCGCCGGTTTTGACCAGGACGCCTTCATCGACGGCCATGCATACTTCACCTTCTGCTTCGGTCTCGAAAACCAGTATCCCAGGCGCAAGTGCCGCCACGCAGTCGAGCCGGTGGGGCAAGAGTCCAAACGAGCCTTCGCGAGACTCCGCGACGATACGCAATACACCGATTTTTTCGGCGAATATTTTGAAGGGTAGGAGAATTTTAAGATTCATGCGTACTGGCTGCATGTCCCACTTCCGTCTGAGGTCTGGGCTCGGGGTTGGCATTGGCCTTTGCTTCGTCAATTGTCCCGATCATGTAAAGCGCACTCTCCGGGATATCTTTGAACTCGTCACGCAAAATACGCTCACAGCCGTCCAGCGCATCCTTGAGGCTGACAAGCTTTCCTTTTATACCGCTAAACTGCTCGGTGGCGAAAAACGGCTGGGTAAGAAACCGCTCCAGACGTCGGGCTCGAGCGACCACGTTGCGGTCCTCCTGGGACAGTTGTTCCAAGCCCAGCATCGCGATGATGTCCTTGAGTTCTGCATATTGCGCGAGCGTCCGCCGGATGTCCTGCGCGAGGGCATAATGCCGCTGGCCGATGATGCCGGGCGTGGCCATTGTGGAACTGGACTGTAACGGGTCGATGGCCGGGTAAAGCCCCTCACTCGCCCGTTTGCGCGACAGCACAATGGACGCAGAAAGATGCGAGAAGGTATGCACCGCTGCCGGATCGGTGAAATCGTCCGCCGGCACATACACCGCCTGGATCGAGGTAATTGCGCCGGTATCGGTATTGGCGATGCGCTCTTCCAATTGCGACAACTCGGTGCCCATGGTCGGCTGATAACCCAAGCGCGATGGCATCTGCCCCATCAAGCCGGACACCTCCATGCCAGCCTGGATAAAACGAAAAATATTATCGATGAGCAGCAGCACGTCGCGATGCTCATCGTCGCGAAAATACTCGGCCATCGTCAGCGCTGCATGGCCGACGCGGAAACGGGCGCCAGATGGCTCATTCATTTGGCCGAACACCATCACCATATTCCGCAGCACGCCCGCCGCATTCATGTCGCGATAGAGCTCCTCTCCTTCGCGACAGCGTTCGCCGATGCCGCAAAAAATACTCACCCCTTCGTGTTGCCCAACCATGTTGTGAATCATCTCGGTGAGCAATACCGTCTTGCCCACGCCCGCCCCGCCAAATAAGCCCGCTTTCCCGCCGCGCTCCAGTGGCATGAGCACGTCAATGACTTTAATACCCGTCTCGAAGAGCTCGGACTTGGTAGAACGCCGCGCCAAGGATGGTGGAGCGCGATGGACTGCGCGCCATTGGACATTCGTCGGCGGCGGTTGACGGTCGATGGCATTTCCGAACACGTCGAACATGCGGGAAAGAACTTCCTTGCCGACCGGTGCCTGCAACGGTCCGCCGGTGTCTTCCACCACCATGCCACGCGCGAGGCCTTCGGTAGGGGTCAGCGCAATCCCGCGCACGCGATGTGCGTCGAGTTGAGCTAATACCTCAATGGCAATCTCCCCCTCCTTCGCGTGCAACAACGAGTAGATGGACGGCAATTGTGCATCGAACTGTACATCTACGACACTGCCGCGCACCGAGACCACCGCGCCGAGGTTCAAATGACTGGTTTTGCACTTCATGTTTGCTCTCGTTGAGACATCGTCAGTGTAATTTAGACACACGCCTTTCCCGCCATCACCTTTTCTTTCTACGTCCCGTCCCGGCTCCACTTCCAGTTCCGGATTTCCGGCAGGTCTTGACCGTGCTTGTCTATGCACTGTTTGTGCTCGATCAGCTTGTCCTTGAGTTGCTGCTTCAGGTAGAGCCCCTTGCCGCCGGTTTGCGACAGACAGTCGATGGTGGCCATCACGCCCTCGCGCCTACTGCGCTCTGCACTTGTCTCACGCCTATGACGAGGCATGCGGACCTCACCAATCCGACGAAAACCATGGCAGCCTCCTAGTCCCTCACACTGCGAAGATAGGCGACCACATCCTCGATATCCTGATCGGATAGGACGTTCTCCCATCTTCCCATCGCGGTATTGGCCCGTCCCTTATGCACCGTATGAATAAGCTGGGGCGCAAGTTGCGTGTACACCTTCGCAGACGTGAGATCGGCAACCGGCGGATTGAACCTCGTATCGCCATCGCCCTTTCCGGTTGGCCCATGACAGGCGGCACAGTGTTTTTGGAAGGTCACCTGGCCTGGCTTGGGAGCGTCAGCCACTCTTGGATTGTCAGCCACCTGTGAAACCGGATGACAGCCCACCCATATACCGGCACCAAGACATAGGGTCATGAGAACTATGCGCGTCTTCATCGTGATCCTCCCTTGTGTAACCCCAGACCAGCTGACCATCAAAAAGCAATAGCAGCGCCGGCTCTCCTCAATAGAGGACATGCCGGTAAAAGACTTTCTTCGCTACTTCAGCCGCAACGACATATCCGACGACGATACACAGCAAGGCCGCCAGGAACAGCGGCGGCAACGGCACGAACCCCAGCGGCCCGCGCAACGGCGTATAGGGCAACAGCAGCGTCAGTCCTACGACCGCGAGCGTGGCAACCAGCAGGCCACGGCTCGGTCTGCTGCGAATGAACGGCCGACGAGTCCTTACGACCAGGACGATGATCGAAGCGGAGATCACCGATTCCACAAACCACCCGGTTCTGAATTCCTCGACACCGGCGTGAAAGACAAAAAGCAGCACCGCGAAAGTTAGATAATCGAAGATGGAACTCACGAGACCGAACGTGAGCATGAATTTTCGAATGAAGGCGATGTTCCACCGCCTGGGCCGATCGATCAGCTCTTCATCCACGCGATCACCGGCGATGGTCATTTCCGGAATGTCGGTCAGGAGATTGGTCAATAATATTTGCTTGGGCAGCAGAGGTAGAAAAGACAGAAAGAGCGATGCCCCCGCCATGCTGAACATATTGCCGAAGTTCGCGCTGGTCGCCATAAAGACATACTTCAACGTGTTGGCGAACGTCCTCCGCCCTTCCTGCACGCCGTCGACCAGGATGCCCAGATCTTTTTCCAGCAACACGATATCCGCCGCTTCTTTCGCCACGTCCACTGCGCTTTCGACGGACACGCCGACATCCGCCGCGTGCAATGCCGAGGCATCGTTGATGCCGTCGCCCCCATAGCCTACGACGTGGCCTGTCTTTTTCAACGCCAGGATGATCCGTTCTTTCTGATTCGGCTCGACCTCGGCAAACACATGGACGTCATTCACGCGCGACACCAGCGCTTCGTCGCTCATCTGCCGCAAATCCTCGCCGGTCAACAGATTTCCATTCGACAAGCCTATCGCCTGTCCGACATGAGCCGCGACGAGACGATTGTCGCCGGTCACGATCTTCAAGGTGACGCCCAGGCTCTTGAGGCGGCCGATCGTCTCCACGACATCGGCCTTGATGGGATCTTCGAACAGCAGGAATCCCAAGAACGTCATGTCCGACTCATCGTCTTTGGTGATGCCCTCGTGCGCACCCATCTCGCGAGAAGCGAGCCCGAGCACCCGCCATCCCTGGCTGGACCACTGCGCCATCTGCGATTGGATTGCATCCTGCACGGTAGCCAACTGAACCGACGTGCCGTCTGCAGTCTCGGCAGTTGAACAGACGGCCAGCACGTTCGCCAGGGCTCCCTTAGTCACCAAAAGATGAGTGACTGGTGTCGCAACCAACACCGACAAACGTTTGCGGACGAAGTCGTAGGGCTCTTCGTCCAATTTCCGATAGGGGGAGAGATCGAACGAGCGAGCGGTGCGGATGGCTTCGTCGATCGGGTTATGAAACCCGGTTTCGAAACTCGCATTGAGCGCGCCGTGCACGAGCACCCGTTCGCTCGGATTGCCTGCGATATCGCAGGCGGACTTCAGCCGGACGAGCCCTTCGGTCAATGTCCCTGTCTTGTCCGAACAGAAGACGGTCATGCTCCCAAAGTTTTCGATCGAGGCTAACCGCTTCACAATCACTTTCTGCTGGGCCATGCGTTTGGCCCCATGGGCCAAATTGATGCTGATGATGGCAGGCAGCAGCTGCGGGGTGAGGCCGACCGCCAGAGCGAGCGAGAACAGAAAGGCTTCGAGCACAGGCCTGGCCAAATACACGTTGACCGCAAAGATGGCGACAACCAAGACGACGGTCACTTCCAAGAGCAGATATCCAAATTGCCGGATGCCTCGCTCGAACTCCGTCTCAGGCGGCCTGAGTTGCAACCGGCCCGAGACCTTCCCGAACTCCGTGTCCGACCCGATGTGCACCACCACCGCCGTACTGTTTCCACTGACGACATGGGTCCCGAGAAAAAGACTATTCGTCCGTCGAGCCAACGGAACGTCGGACGGCAGGACTCCGCATACTTTCTCGACCGGATAGGTTTCGCCCGTGAGCGTCGCCTCGTCCACGAACAGATCTTTTGATTCCAGCAGCAGACAATCGCCGGGAACCGTATCGCCCGCTCTGAGCAGGACGACATCGCCCGGCACGACCTCATCAACCGGCACAGAAGCCGGGCTTCCATCGCGCAACACATCCGCTTTGACCTGCACGATCGCAAGCAGGCTGGCCACTGCTTGGTTCGCGCTTCGCTCCTGCCAGAACCCAAGCAGGCCACTGGCAAGCACGATCATGAGAATGATCGCCGTGTCGGTCGGGTCCGCCAGAAAGAAGGCCAGCCCTGCGGCCGCCAGGAGGATGAGGATAATCGGGCTGGTGAATTGCCGAAATAGCAGCTCGTAGGTGGACAGCCGGCTCTTCGGTTTTAAAAGGAGATGCGCGTCGCGCAGATGACGCCGTCGCGCCTCATCGCCGGAGAGTCCTTTGGAGCTTGAGTCGAGTTGCTGAAGAGTCTCAGCCGATGGGCTGCTCCAAAAACTCGACGTATGAGACATCGTAAGAGAAATCCTCTCGGGCAGTTCAGACATTCAGGAGCTTTGTCACGCTCCACAGAAGAAGTAACGTATACACGCTCCCGAAAAACCACGGAAAACTGATGGCGCGATGGGCCCACCATTGACGGTGCTGGCGGAAAGCCCAGTTCGGTTTAAACACCGGTGGTTCATTCTGCCGATCTTCAATCGGCTGCTGGATCTCGTGGAGCCGGTAAAGATTTGTCAGTAGCTTCTCATCGTGCCACTCAGGATCTAGCTCGATTCCCCTCAATCGCCATTCCCACAGCGCGTTCTGACCTGACAACCTTCCAAGGACGATCGCCATTTGGAGACAGAGGAGGATCCCGAAGACACAGAGGAGCACGATCAGCACGGTGAAGGACAACGCCGGCGATTCCCGCGACACGATCAGCCCGATCACTGCGACAAAAATCGAATTGGCCGTGAGATAGTTGGTCAGCATCGTGTGATAGTCCCGCACTCCGGATGTCCAGAGTGTGAGGAGGTGCTCGTACGTTGAGTTGGGGTCGGCTTTGGCTGATGCCATCATAATAGGCCTTCATCCGAAAAGATCGTTGTCTGGTCTGTCTGGTTGATCTGGTTTGTTTTGTTCAACAAAAACCAGACAACCCAGATCAGCGCTCACCCTGTCCCGCTCCATCGCCAGTTGCGGATCTCCGGCATGTCTTCGCCATATTTGGCGATGTACTGTTTGTGCTCAAAGCGTTTGTCACGGAGAGCCTGCTTGGCATAGTCCGCACGAGAGTCGTGCAGGGGAATCCGGTCGATGACGTCGGCGACCAGATGAAAACGATCGAGATCGTTCATCACCACCATATCGAACGGAGTCGAGGTCGTCCCTTCTTCCTTGTACCCGCGCACGTGCAGATTCTTATGGTTGGTCCGCCGGTAAGTTAGCCGGTGGATCAACCAGGGGTAGCCGTGGAAGGCGAAGATGACCGGCTTGTCAGTCGTGAACAGGGCATCGAAGTCCTTGTCGGCCAATCCGTTCGGATGCTCATTGGGCGGTTGCAGCTTCATGAGATCTACGACGTTGACCACGCGTACTTTGACATCGGGCAAATAAGCACGTAGCAACGACACGGCCGCCAGCGTTTCCAGCGTGGGTACGTCGCCACAGCAGGCCATCACAACATCCGGTTCGCTGTTTCTATCGTTGCTCGCCCATTCCCAGATGCCGATGCCGGCGGCGCAGTGTTTGAGCGCATCGTCCATGTCGAGCCACTGCGGCGCCGGTTGTTTGCCCGCAACGATGACATTCACGTGATTACGGCTGCGCAGACAGTGGTCGGTGACGGATAAGAGCGTATTGGCATCGGGCGGCAGATAGACCCGGATCACCTCGGCTTTCTTGTTCACGACGTGGTCGATGAAGCCAGGATCTTGATGACTGAATCCATTATGATCCTGCCGCCAGACGTGGGAGGACAAGAGATAATTCAGCGAGGCGATCGGTCGCCGCCAAGGGATATGGCCACAGACCTTCAGCCACTTGGCATGTTGGTTGAACATCGAGTCGATGATGTGAATGAACGCCTCGTAGCAGGAGAAGAACCCGTGCCGGCCGGTTAAGAGATACCCTTCCAGCCAACCCTGGCACTGGTGCTCGCTGAGCATCTCCATAACCCGGCCGTCCGGAGCGAGGTGGTCGTCGTAGGGATAGCGATCCGCCATCCAGGCGCGGTTGGTCACCTCCAGCACATCCTGCCATCGGTTTGAATTGTTCTCGTCCGGGCTGAAGAGGCGGAAGTTCCGGCTCTCCATGTTCAGCTTCATCGTATCCCGCAGGAATGTCCCCATGAGGCGGGTAGACTCGACGTCGATGGCGCCTGGCTTTGTGACCTTGACGGCATAGTCGCGGAAATCAGGCAAACGCAAATCTCTGAGAAGCAGGCCGCCGTTGGCGTGAGGATTCGCACTCATGCGGCGCGCTCCCTTGGGTGCCAGTTCGGCCAATGCAGGGTTGAATCCTCCCGTCATGGTAAACAGTTCCTCAGGCTTGTAACTCTTCATCCACTGTTCGAGGATCTTGATGTGCCCTGGTTTGTCCATGTCGCCCATGGGTACTTGATGTGAGCGCCAGTAATCCTCAGTCCGTTTGCCATCGACCTGCTTCGGGCCGGTCCAGCCTTTGGGCGTCCGGAGCACGATCATGGGCCAGAGCGGCCGCTTCTTGGCGCCGTCCCGTCGCGCAGCCGCCTTGATACGCTGAATATCCCTGATCACGGCATCGAGCGTCACGACCATGAGTCGATGCATCTTCCGGGGATCGTGGCCTTCGACGAAATAGGGGATGTATCCGTACCCGCGAAAGAGATGATCCAGCTCGTCGTGACTGATACGGGCCAGGACCGTGGGATTCGCGATCTTGTAACCGTTCAGATGGAGAATGGGCAGGACCACGCCGTCGGTGAGCGGATTAAGAAATTTATTGGAATGCCAACTCGTCGCGAGCGGACCGGTTTCCGCTTCACCATCGCCAACCACACAGGACGCGATTAGGTCAGGATTGTCGAATACGGCCCCGTATGCATGCGAGAGTGAATACCCCAACTCGCCGCCTTCGTGGACGGAGCCAGGAGTCTCCGGCGCTACGTGACTGGGAATGCCGCCAGGGAAGGAAAATTGTTTGAACAGCCGCTTCATGCCCCGTTCGTCCTGCGAGACGGTCGGATAGACTTCGCTGTAGGTGCCTTCGAGATAAGCATTCGCCACAATCCCAGGTCCACCATGGCCGGGCCCGGCGATATAGATCATGTTGAGATCCTGCTCCTTGATGACACGGTTCAGATGGGCATAGATGAAGTTCAATCCCGGTGTTGTCCCCCAGTGACCGAGTAACCGAGGCTTAATGTGGACGCGCTTAAGCGGCTTCTTGAGCAAAGGATTGTCATAGAGATAAATCTGCCCGACGGACAGATAATTGGCTGCACGCCAGTAGGCATCGATCAGCGCTAGGTTCTTCTTGGCCAATACAGACTTCATAGTTCTCTCTCCATCTTGGCAGAGCCGTAAAAAGTAAAATGTGAAACGTGGGACTGCCGAATGCCTTTTCTTCTTACACCTTTCGCGTTTCACGTTTCACGAATTATTGGACTGCCTGTTCAATGCACATTCGAACGTGGCGCGTGCAATTTCGAGTTCTTCATCGACACCTGCCACATAGCAGGCCAGCGGTGCACCCTCTTCGCTGATCTTCATCGCGTCGCCGGGAGCGAGCCCCACCGCCGCCTGATTGCGGACGGGATCGAGCCGAACGCCGCACCATTCCATCCCGTCGCAGATCCGTGCACGAATGACCGCAGCCCGCTCGCCGATGCCGCCGCCGAAGACGAGCGCATCGGCCCCCCCCAGCACAGCCAGGTATGCACCGATGTACTTGCGTATGCGATAACAAAACATGTCCAGCGCCAGCGCGGCGCGTGAGTCCGGCTTGCCTTCGGCTGCCTTCAGGAGTTCGCGCATGTCGTGCGACAGACCCGAAACCCCCAGTAGGCCCGAACGCTCGTTCAAGAGACGTTCGACCTCATCGACCGACAAACCTTCCTTCCGGACAAGATGCCCGACCACTGCTGGGTCCAGGTCGCCCGATCTGGTCCCCATCACCAAACCTTCGAGCGGTGTGAACCCCATGGACGTATCCACCGAGCGTCCCCGATCGATCGCTGTCGCAGAACAGCCATTGCCGAGTTGCAGCGTGATGAGCCGGAGTTCGCCAAGTGGACGGTTGACTGCTGCAGCGCAGATGCCGGCCAATGACGCATGGGCAATGCCATGAAATCCATAACGATGGATGCCGTGCTTGCGGGCCAGATCGAGATCGATCGCATAGGCCGCCGCCCGCGGCGGGATCGAACGATGAAAGGCCGTATCGAACACGGCAACCATCGGGATGTGCGATCCCAACGCAGCACGTGCGCCCTCGATTCCAGCCATCGATCCAGGAATGTGGAGTGGTGCGAATTCGGCTAAACGATCGATTGCGGCCACTACGTCGTCGTCGATCATGACCGGCTCTCGAAATTGCTCGCCTCCATGCACGACTCGATGTCCAACCGCGTCGACGCGGAGATCCCGCCCTTCAAGCTTGCTCGACTCTTCCAGCATCTGCATCAGACGCTGGACCGCCTCGGCATGGGTCGAGACAGTGCCTGTAGTCTGGACGACCGTTTTCCCATCGCGACGGAGCATCAGCCTGGCCGCAGATCCGATGTCTTCTATGAACCCTTCATATCGACTGCTCGCGGTGAAGCGGGCGGCTGTCTTCGGAGATTCGTCGAATTCGATGACCTTGAACTTCAAGGACGAACTTCCACTATTGATCGCCAACACATTCATCGTCGCAGCACCTTGATCGCTTCCATGATTAAGAATGGCAGAAGGCCCATGGCTCCCATCAGCGCCCAGTCTTCAATAGGCAACGGCGCAACCTTGAAGATCGTCGCAACCGCTGGAACTGTCAGAACAGCCACCTGCACGACGAGCGAGAGGACAAAGGCCCACACCAGCGCGCGATTCGTCCCGACGCCCAACTGGAACAGCGACAGCCGTTCGCTCCGGCAGTTGAAGACATGCACCAGTTGCGCCACCACCATCACTGTGAAGGCCACCGTCCTGGCCTGATCCAGTTCTTGATGCAGACCATAGAGGCTATAGCTGAATGCTCCTAATGCAATCAACCCCAGCATCAAGCCCTCTCCGCCGATAGCCAGTAATCGTCCGCCATCCAGCAGCCGAGCCTCCGGCCGACGAGGCGGACGCTTCATCAGATCAGGTGCCTTGGGATCGACCGCCAGCGCCAAGGCAGGGATGCCGTCTGTGATGAGATTCATCCAAAGAATCTGAATCGGGAGGAGCGGTAGAGGCAGGCCCAGCAACGCAGCAAACAGCATGACCAGCACTTCACTCAGGTTGCACGACAGGAGGAAATGGACGGTCTTCCGAATGTTGTCGAAGACCCCCCGGCCTTCTTCAACCGCAGCCGCGATCGAGGCAAAGTTGTCGTCCGTGACCACCATGTCGGCGGCTTCCTTGGTCACATCGGTGCCGCTGATCCCCATCGCGATGCCGATATCCGCTGCCTTGATCGCAGGCGCGTCGTTCACGCCGTCTCCCGTCATCGCCACGATCGCGCCTTGGCGTTTCCAGGCCTGGATGATACGCAGTTTGTGTTCCGCCGAGACGCGAGCGTAAACCGCGATGTGCTCCACACGCTGGGCCAGTTGTTCCTCGGTGAGATTATCGATCTCTTGGCCTGTCAGTGCCGAACCGTCACCGTCATGCAAACCTATGTCCCTAGCAATGGCAAGCGCCGTCTCTTTGTGATCCCCGGTAATCATCACGGTGTTGATACCGGCTTCACGGCATAGACGAACGGCCTCCACGGCTTCTGGCCGCAACGGATCCCTCATGGCACAGAGGCCAAGAAACACCAGATCCTTCTCTACCGCATCGGTTGATAGATTCATACCCTGGATGTCGAGGCGCCGATGCGCCACCGCAAGCACGCGAAGAGTCTGTTGTGCCAGGGACGCGTTGGTGTCGCCGATGATCTGCTGTTGTTGATCGCTCATGGGCTCGATGAGACCGTCGAGGGTCAGACGATGCGTGCAGCGGGGAAGCAGGACATCCGGCGCCCCTTTCACGTAGGCCATGTTCCCGTCCGCCGTGCGGCGGATGACGGTCATCATTTTCCGTTCAGCATCGAAGGGAATTTCTGCTTCGAACGGCGAGGTGTCCTCCAATCCTTCCTTCGTCAATGCGACCTTCGCCGCCGCGACGAGCAGGGCGCCTTCCGTCGGATCGCCGATCACCTGCCACGTTTCATTCTCCTCCCGTAACGTCGCACCGTTGCACAGCACGGCGGCCGTCAGCAGTTCGCGCAGAGCTGGAGATTGGCTCGGTTCTGAGTTCTGGGTTCTGAGTTCTGGGTTTTCAAGGCGAGGAATACTTCCGGATAACTCAGAACTCAGAACTTTTAACTCAGAACTTTTTTCTCGAATTTCCCCGACCGGCTCATAGCCTTCGCCCGTGACCTCGAACACCCGGCCTCCGGTAAACAATTTCGTAACTGTCATCTCGTTCTTCGTCAGCGTGCCGGTTTTGTCTGTGCAGATGACTGTTGCCGATCCGAGCGTTTCAACAGCGGGCAGTTTGCGAATCAGCGCATGCCGCTGCACCATGCGGGTGACCCCCAGCGCCAATGTAATCGTCACCACGGTGGGGAGGCCTTCCGGCACGGCCGCCACAGCCAGACTCACCGAAGTCATGAACATCGCCACCAACGGCTCGCCGCGCAGATAGCCCAAGGCGAACACGACGGCGACGACAGCCAGCGCCAGCCACAAGAGGGTATAGCCGAATTGTTCGAGCCGGCGTTGCAGCGGAGTTTCTGCCCGTTCGGCCTCCGACTCCTTCTGAATCATTGAGGCGATCCGCCCCAGCTCCGTTCGGAGCGCCGTCGCGACGACCAGTGCGCGGGCCTTGCCTGAGACCGCGATGGTGCCCATGAATGCCATATTGGCCCGGTCGGCCAAGGACACGTCGGACCTGTCGAGGGCGGTTGCCGCTTTCTGAACCGGCGTGGATTCGCCGGTCAGCGAAGCTTCTTGAGACTGGAAATTCGCCGCGTAGATCAACCGAACATCGGCAGGGACACGGTCGCCCGCTTCGAGCAGGACAAGGTCGCCGGGCACCAATTCGCGTGCGGGGATGGACCGAAGAACGCCGTCACGGATTACTCGCGCCGTCGCCACCGACATCTTTCGGAGCGCGGCCAAGGACCGCTCGGCCCGGAACTCTTGCACGAACCCGAGCAGACCGTTGAGAAGCACAATGGTCAAGATCGCCGCTGCATCGAGCCAGTCTTCCAAGAGCCCGGATATGATCGCCGCCCCGATTAATACCCAGATAATGACGCTCGTGAACTGGGAGAGAAAGAGGTTCAGCAGGGAAGGGGGCTGAGCTTCCGGCAGTTCGTTGGGACCCTGCGCTGTAAAGCGGTCTCGAACATTCTCGTCAGATAGGCCTCTCTCAGGATGGGTGTTCAGTCTTGTGGCGCAAAGCTCAGACGAAATCGCATACCAGGGCACGACCGGTGCCTGTGTATCGTGCTCGGTGATGGACGGTGTGATCTTCATTGAAAGAGCGAACCAGAACCCGGGCGGCAGCAGACAATGATCAAGAAACTCTCAGGCTCGATCATCAGATACTGCCACCCTGGTGGCACACGCTATCACACTCAACCCTCTTCTACTGGTTCTGCCGGCCGCCAGGTTCGCTTAGGGCTTGTGCTGCTGTTTGTGTTCCTGCTTCTGCTCACGCTTCATGTCTTTCTCAGGCTTCTCTTCCTCCACCTCGATCACGGCTCCCGACTCCGCATCGATGTGAACCTCCATCACCTTGTTCTCCGCCGTGACGACTTCGACTTCCCACACAAGCTTATCGTGTTTCTTCTCCAGCTCAGCCTCGACGACCTTGCCCGGCACTTTCTCCGAAGCCGTCTTGATCGCCTGGTCAATCGTCACCTTAGCCGTTGCGGCCATTTCAACCGTCTCTTTCACTTCATCTTTTTTCCCCTTACCTTTCTGATCGCTCCATGCAGGACCGTTCAGTACCAACACGAGGCCGATCGCCAGGGCCATCATTCCTACTAGCTGCTTCATACAGACCTCCTTGTAGTGTAATTATGTGCGACGCTCGCTCGTGACGACCACGAACTCGCATCCGTCGTATCCTTCGATTGTGCAAGACATAGGCCTCTTGAATTCTTCCAATAGGCCACACACAAGACTCCATTCTGGCCCCTAGTGCAACAGAACAGGGAATCTCTGTGGGGAGTTTCGCGCCAGGTGACGGCTGGTTTTCACCGCACTTTAAGCGACTCAACTTCATGCCTGGCTCAAGCGAGACGGGCGAGGGTTGATTTGGTTCATCTGGTCTGGCGGGCTTAACCAAACAAACGAGATAGACCGAACAGACCAAATGAACAAGAGCCGCTGGCGAACTTTATCAGCAGCCTGCTAATCCAACGCCGAGTGAACCCAGTTGCCCACGTAGTGCGTGATCGCGATTACGCTCACGCCGATGACGACATGCTCCATGATAACTTTCCAAGCCGGGATCTGCTGAGCCTGCGCCAAAAAATAGCTCAGCCCCGCAAGCAGCGCGAGGCCCCAGGCCACACTGACCGCCATAGCCTGCTCCAAAGGCAACAGCAGCACCGGCACGACAAAGGTCAATGCGATCAGGAACTTGGCCACAAAGGTGGCAATGGTCGACTCCCAGATTTCCGACACGACCCCATTATTCTTGGACTCCTCCGCAATATGAATACCCAGCGCATCGGACAGGGCGTCGGCAACCGCAATGGTCACGATGCCACCGATCACGACGGTTCGTGAGTGGGTGCCTGAATGGAGTCCCACCATCAACCCCAATGTCGTAATCACGCCTGACGTGAGACCAAAACTCAGACCGGTTTTGAACGATGATTTCATTATCGATCTTCATTGCCATGCCAATTCAAGCGGGACTGGCGGGAAAAGCGCGACAGGTAAAGCAGGCTGAAGGCCGAAGTGTTCGGATCTCCGACCTCTGGCCTTCAGCCTCTACCCCTTCAGCCTTCGGATCGCGCTCGTCGCGCTCGCTAGTACTTATCCATAATGGCTTTAAGCTCAGCGCCGCTGATCACCTCTTGATCGAGCAACCTCTTCGCTCCTTCGAGGAGCGCGGCCTTGCGTTCCGCCAACAGCCGTTTCACACGCTCGTATTGCTCATCGATGATGCGGCGCACTTCGCAGTCGATTTCTCGGGAGGTCTCCTCCGAGTAGTCGCCTTTCTCCTGAGGTGCCTGGATCTGCATAAAGAGAGGTTGACGTTCACGATCGAGCGTGACGGTCCCCAGCTTCTCGCTCATCCCGTAGGACTTGATCATACTCTTGGCAATGTCTGTGGCCTTGACCAAGTCATTCTGCGCTCCCGTAGACGCCTCGCCAAAAAATAGCTCTTCCGCAATCCGCCCTCCAAGTAAGACGGCGATCTTGTTTTCCAGCTCCGTCTTAGTCATCAGGAAACGATCCTCCGTCGGGAGCTGAAGGGTATAGCCCAATGCGGCAATCCCGCGAGGGATGATCGAGATCTTCTGGATCGGGTCTGCGCCAGTATACGACAGTGCCACCAATGCGTGACCCACTTCGTGGTGCGCGACTCGTTCCTTCTCCATCTTGTTGAGGACCCGGTTCTTCTTCTCTAACCCGCCCACGACCCGCTCCACCGCTTCTTGCAATTCCGAGTGGCCGACCTGCTCTTTATTCCGACGCACGGCCAACAGCGTCGCCTCGTTGATGATATTGGCGAGATCGGCACCCGAGAAACCTGGGGTCATCGCGGCGATCACTTCGAGGTCCGCATCGGGGCCCAGGACCACCTGTTTCGCATGGACACGCAAGATGGCCAGGCGGCCGATCTTGTCCGCACGATCGACCAGCACTTGGCGATCGAACCGGCCGGCCCGCAACAGTGCGGGATCCAGGATTTCAGGCCGATTGGTCGCCGCCATCAAAATGACGCCGATGCGGGGATCGAATCCGTCCATTTCGACCAGCAACTGGTTCAAGGTCTGCTCACGCTCCTCATGCGCCATGGGTCCCGCCCCGCGGGCTTTTCCGATCGCATCCAGTTCATCGATGAAGATAATACAGGGCGCTTTGACCTTCGCCTGCTCAAACAGGTCCCGCACGCGGGCGGCCCCAACCCCGACAAACATTTCCACGAACTCGGACCCGCTGATACTGAAGAAGGTGACCCCGGCCTCGCCCGCCACGGCGCGGGCCAGAAGCGTCTTGCCGGTTCCAGGCGGGCCGACGAGTAAGATGCCTTTCGGAATCCTTCCTCCCAGTCGCGTGAACTTTTCCGGCGTCTTCAGAAACTCGATCACCTCGCGCAGTTCTTCTTTTGCTTCGTCCACGCCGGCCACATCTGCGAAAGTAACCTTCGTGTCCTTCTCGGCATAGATTTTCGCCTTCGACTGCCCCACCGTCATGAACCCTTTTTGGCCCTGACCGAAGCGCCGAATCAGAAAGAACCAGATGCCGCCAAAGATCAGCGCAGGAATGACCCACGAGATGATGTCCTTCAAGAACGTACTCTCAATCACACCGCTAAACGTGACGCTGCGCGCGTTAAGCTCCTTGACCAGATCGGGGTCTTCAACCCGAACGGTCGTAAATAACTTCTGCTCTTTGGATCCTTCTTCCAGCTTCAGCTTCCCGGTCACTCTTTGATTGGTGACCGTCACTTCCGCCACTTTGTCGGCCGCCAGGAGTGTCCTGAATTCGCTGTACGGAAGCTCTTCAAGCTTCTGCGTAGCCACGATGAAATCGTGCACAAGAACGACCGCGAAAATCGCGAGAAAGACATACAAGATCGAAAAGGAGATTTTTTTATTGATGGGCGCATCCATGACTTACAGTGTCTCAGGAATTGGGTGGCAATGATATCGCAAAATCTGCCCCATCTGTACCTTCACGCACCGGCTCAGAAGGCCGATACATACCGAGCCCAACGCTTTCGATCTTCTGCCCATAGAACTGTCCGAGGCCCGCTCACGAACCGTTCAATCGGACCACTGCCCCACGTCGGCCCTCGCAATTTGACCCCCGCCTGTACCTTCAACCGGTCCAGGTTGGCCGGCTCACGGTGCAGCAAGTATCCGCCGCCGGTATACAGACGCCCCCAACCGCCTGGAGCATCAAGGGACAGAATCGCTTCTCCTTCTTCGTAACTGTAGTTCACCCGGTTGAATCCTGGATTGTGGAGCACAAACTCATCGCCCAAGTGGGTGCTCTGATGGTAGAGGCGCATACGTGTCGAGAAGAGGCCGCTGAGGCCGGAGTGGCGGTCTCGTAACGACAATCGACAAAGAGGAGTCACCTTGCCGCCCTCTGCTTCACCCGCCAGGGCCACAGCCCCTCCGGTCACCCACAAGCACGATTCTCATCACCAGCATCCAACAGACCTTCACCTGAATGGCTCGAATCTTACAAAGATCCCCCTCTGTTATCTCCTCCTTCATTCAAGCTGCTTGCGCAAACCTCACAACAATTGTTGCCACATGTACTTGTTCCATGAAGGACCTTACACGCGTCGACCCTGAATGACACGAACCAGAATCACCACGACCGCGATGACCAAGAGGGCATGAATGAATCCGCCCATTGTGTAAGAACTGACAAGACCCAGAATCCAGAGGACAACCAAGACAACTGCGATGGTTTCGAGCATGGTACTTCTCCTATTACCAAACATTGCCCATTCGTAATGGTTCGGCCCGCTGCCGCCTAATTAATACATCTGCGGGGCTACTTGAGTAGCATTGCAAATTAGTTTCAGTCATCTAGCGCGGACAAGTCTGCTGTACTGTCGTGGACATATTCATCATTCCATGGCGAGGTCATAGGTCTATTTGAAGGAGCACCGTAGCATTTTCGCCAAACAGATAGTGGTCAATAGAGACCATCTTTCAATTGAGTCCATGAGCCATAATATACAGTGTGCAATTTACATGCGGGGACATAACTGAATTTAACCAGATCTCCGCCACGTCCCGCAAAATGGTTCCTTGTGTTCCTATCCTTCTCCCTAGAATCCTCCGCCTCATATTGTCGAACACGCCACGGTTGGCTATGCCCCATCAATAATGACGAATCAACCCGAACAACCAACGGTATCTTAGGTCAGTCGGCTGGCACAAATCGTACTGATGATCGGGACACTGGTCCTTGCAGCTCTACTTTTCAGCCCGTTTTCCTCTACCATCCTCTGGGCCGTTGTCCTGTCGTACGCGCTCTATCCGCTGTATAACTGAGTCCTCCACGCCACCGGAGGACGGGAGGCGCTGAGCGCTTTTCTCATGTGCACGGTCATGACCATCGGACTCCTGCTCCCACTTCTCTAAATAATGCTCCTCGTCGCGCAGGATCTCACTGGTAGGGTCTCCTCCCTGATGACCTATCTCCAGCATGGTGAAGGCCCCCTGGGGGGAAGCTGGCGGCAGTACCCAGTAATTGCGGGGTTCATGAAACAGTTCCAGAACCTTGAGCGGCTGACAGGGACCGATCTGCGATTGAGTCTGATGGAGAGTGTGGCCGACCTCGGGAAAGTCTTGATCCGGCAATCGACCAGCGTAGTTACAAATCTATTACAGGGGGCGATTGCGTTCGGAATCGTGCTCTTGTCCGCGTTTTACTTTTTTCGTGACGGGAAGCGCATTGTCGACGTCGTGGCTGGCCCTTTGGTCGTTGCAGTAGCCGTGACGCTTCTGGAGACATACCGAAACGAATAGTCCGCGCTAGTTCCAAGAAGGCCTAGACCTCCGCCACGCGCCGGAAAATAGCTCCTTGTATTTTATCTTCTTCCCGATTGAACGGAAATTTCTTCACATGCGTTATAAATGGTTACGCCGTTCAAACGAGAACGTGCCATGACCCGCGGGGAGTCCTGCTACAGCGATGATACAGAGGGCTGTGGCGGAAGGCGACAGCGCAGAAATTTAGGAGCGCGCAAGTATCACCGCTGCGACAAGCACTAAAAGAGCAAGCAGCAATGAGACTCGAGGCACCCAGGAAGAGGTGCGTACTATCGTCCGCTCCCATGACGACCTGTCGCCTTCCGGGACAGCACTGATCTTCCTCACCTGTGGCCCGAGCACAAGATCGTGCACAACTGTGAGGAGAAGGAGTGCTCCGACCAATCCTAGCTTCATCCAGAAAACATGTGGCCATTCGGCAGGATCGAGAAGAGAAAGACCTCTCTGTTGAAGAAGCACCGGGCCGGTGCTCAATAGGACGGCGATCGCGCCCCAGACCACAAAGCGGAATCGTCGCGCAGCAGAACGAAATAGCGCCATGAATTCAGGCGCGGCCTTACGGCTTCTGACCAAGGGAGCCAGGACCAGGGAAAGAAAAATCATTCCGCCGATCCAGCTGACCGCCGCAATCAAATGAACCCAGACCAGCAAGACCGTCATCGCGGCAGCGAATCCACTGATTAACCTTTCATGAGAACCTGCCAGGAAACTGCTTCGCCACTGCTGTCGCAAGCGTATCCGCAATAACATAGACGTGTTGTCTCATCATCGACCAGGTTTCCTCTAGCTGCGCATACTCCTTTTTCTTGTACTGGTTGATTTGGAGAACATGGTGGGCAGCATGGGCCGCGATCAGTCCCCGAACGGTACCTTTTGGAAGATGGTGGGGGTTGACTCCGTTGAAGAATGCTTCGATGTCGTCGGCATTGGACGCCATATGCGCAAGCGCCGCATCCTGCTGGAGGGTATTCTCCGCCATGGTGGCCTCGGAATATTCTTTGACTGATGCGTAATGAGCGGCCAGCAGGGTAAAGAGCTTCTCACACCTCGCTGCGCCGTAGAAGGGCGTAAATGTGTTCGCAATCTGTTTTGCATTGGCCAGAACTTGCTTGTCGGCGGCGCTCTGCTCTGCCAGATCATACTTCACGTTGTACAACACGGCGTGTTGTATCATAAAGATGTGCCCGAGCCAGAGATCGCGAAGAGTCTTCTGCATCTCCGCCACACGGAGCGGATTCGGTTCCATGGCGGCTTGCGATTCGTAGTCACCGCCCACCAGGCCAACGAACGCAAGCACCACCACTGCTAGAAATAAATGTATCCTGCTCATACCGTTCTCCTTCGATTCTTCTGGTTCTCGCTCATGGCTGACAGCTGAGGACTTCCTGGTTGCCTGAACCTTCGTGAAGAGATGGCGACGCTTTCCTCCTTGTGGGGGAGAACATTACTCAGAACCAGCCTACAATTACCCAGAGCTCCACCGCAATACTACACTTTCGCAACAGCCGTGCCTGAACTTGTACGCGATGTTCTTCTCAGCTATTTGATCGCGAGTACGGAGCTGAGCCCAGGGGAAGGAATACATGTGAGGGCAAGTCTTTGGCGCGTGTTACTACAAGCCTAGACCGGCCAGGGGCTCGCTAGAAACGACACGAATAGTCACGATGAGTTGTGCTGTCTTATTTCTTGAACGGACATCGATTGCGATGGGGCATTGCGGGCAGATCGCGAAGCTACGCTCATGATTCATGAACACTTCTGCGGCAATCGCCGATCCGCCACGACGACAGGCCTTCGACCGACTCGCTACTCAGCACCTCAACGGACTGTTGGGAACAGGCACCCTTCTTGTGGCACCTGTCCCCTGCCTTCGTTCGCCAATTTCGCCCCCTCTGCCTCACCCTCCCCCATAATTATGAGGGAGGGATGGGTAGGGACGACCAGCCGTCATGAGTCATACCGGCGCTAGTTACCCTTCATGGATACCGGTATGGACTGAGCTGGGCTCTGCTCCTCGGCTTGCTGTGTGGCCGGCACTTGCCCGCCCAACGGCAAGATCGCTCGGCTGCCGCGATCGAGTACCGTCAGCGTCCCCCAGTGACCGGCGTCAAGATACCCCGGTCTCTGGTTCAGCCACAGATAGTTACCAGGAATCCCGTTCGGACCTCCGGCCCCACCATGCAGCCAGGCATTGATTACCTCGGTGCCGCCGAACTCCATCGTGCTCACGAGATCCCCTCCGCTCATGTAGGGTTCGTGCTTCCATTCATGGCCCGACACGCTGAACAATTGCACCTGTTCGCTAAACGCGCCAAGAACGTGAATCACGACCGGATCGCCCACATGCGCCGCGATGCTCGGGGTCACCGGCTGATCGCCAGCCTTGACACAGACGAGTACCTCGCTGTACGCACAGCCCTTTTCGACCCGGTAATCGGTCGGCTCGGACCGGTAATTCACCGCTGTCACGCCTGCCACCTTTTGGATATAGGGCATGAAGCTGGTGCCGATGATGTTGTCTTCGTCCTGGAACAGGAGGGCGAAGGACCGATAGTTCTGTCGAGTCTCGTTACCAGGCTGGTTCCGATCCACGATCACGTCCGCTCGCCAGGAACTCTTCTGGGCCAGATCTTCGCCGGTCGCCGGATCGCGATACTGCGATCCCTTCGGCCCGATGATGATCGCCCCAAAGAGTCCGTTTCTCGGATTTTCAATCACGTTCCCCCAATCTTGGATCAGGGCGGCATTCTCCCCGAACTCAGGATGGGCGAAGAACGTGTAGGTTTTCCTCTGCCCAGGCGCCACGGTCTGGTCGCCCGGGTTATTCCCGGCGTTGATCCCCATCGATTCCTTAGGATCGAACGCCACATGATCGACGTGGAACCCGGCCCGGTCCTTGGCCATCTCGTTCTTGAGATTGACCTTGATGCAATCGCCCACGTTCACATGCAGGGTCAATGGACTCGGTTCAATGCTGCCCGAGGCGACCTTCACCTTCTCGCCTTCGAGCACGTACATCTTACCGGCCTCGTTGCCCAGCACCATCTTCCGCTCCATGTCCACTTCCATCACCCCGGGCGTTCCCTTGTTATAGCGAATCGCCTTGTCGATGGCTGCAACGTTGAATGTCTTCACCGGCGCGTTAGCCGGGCAGACGGACTTGGCCGACTGCGGGATCTCTTCTCGGCCAGGTAGCGGCTTCAGTGTCGCATCCGCTTTGTCCAGCACCCGGAAGAGGCCCCAGCTGCCTTCCACGAAGTGCGACGCACGGCCACTGTAGTAGGGGTAGTCGCCCGCCATCTGTTGCGGTCCTCCTGCGGCTGGGATTGCCGCATCGTACCGCTCTCCAATCACTACGTGCAGCGAACTTCTGGGGATGGAGTTCGCACTGTAGCGCTCCATCGGGAACCAGTGGCCGCTGATGTGCCAGGAGTGCACTTCGTTCGCCGATCCTTCGATCAATCGGACCACGATCGGATCGCCCAAGTACGCCCGCAACATCGGGGTCTCGGGGTCGCCATGGATCAGGCTACTGAACAACTGCGACGGATCAGGATTGTTCGCCAGCCGCACTGACAGGGGCTCGACACGCATGTTGTAGCCGCCGCCCGTCGTCGCCTCGCCTCCGTTCAAAAACTTCATCGGCGACATGTTGAGTTTGGCCGGATAGACCGCAGAGGGAGTGCCGTCCACCGAGATGGCCCCCACTCTCGCCTGAGGATTGTCGGCCGTAACGAGTTCCGAGGTCCGGGGATTAGAATCCATGACCTGGGTCACGATTTCACGGAAGGATCCCCGGATATGCGCGGACACCGGTTCGAGGGTGTGAATGTCGGCCACCGGGCCGCTGCGGACTTCCTTGCCGGTCATCGGGTCATGATAGGTGGACCGTGGCGGTTCGGCGATGAACGTGGAGTAGAAACCATGACCCCACCCGTCCAATCCAAACACATGGTCGTGCCAGAAGGTGGTGCCGAAATCGGCGTCCACATACCACCGTTCGCGAATCCATTCAACCGACACGATCTCGCCCTTCTTATGGCTATACATCAGTGGCCGCTCGAACGTGATCGTATTGCCTTCGATCTTGCTGATGCGGGCCGACTCGAATGCGCCCACTTCGTCCATACCCACGCCCAACTCGGTCTTGACGTGATAGCGTGAGGCATCTTTCACCTTGATGCTGGCCGTCCCCTTCGCGGCATCGGCCTCCATCGTTGTATTCATCGGCACTGGCATACCCTTGCCAGGATGCTCGTCCTTCAGGATTGTGAAAGGCCTCAACGACATCTCATACGAGAAGCCGATGATCGGGCCGTCCGACGCCTGCGTGTCGAACTGGAACATGTGCGGATGCAGGTTCGTCTTGCTGGAGAACCCTTGCCGTACGTCATCTTTCAACTCGCTCTTGTACACGACATCGATGCAATCCTGCACGTTGCCGCGGATCACCAGCGGCATCTGTTTAGCAGGATTCTTCCGGACTTCCTGCTCTTCTTCATGCAGCACGTAGAGCAATCCACCCGGATCCACAATCGCCGGCGTCTTGGCAGTCGCCTTCTTGAGCGTGATCGGCAATGCGATCGCGTGGATATTGAAGTACTTCATCGGCGCCCCTTCCGGGCAGAGGCTCCAGGGCCCTTGCTCGCCCGGTTTCGGCGGCTCAGTGGAGTTGCTGCCGTCATCGCGGCGATGGATCGGCTCCAGCCACGGCGCCCCGCTGTGACTCGGAGAGAACGGCACCCGACGACCCAAGTGCGGCCGCAGCCAGGGCCAGGCGATCTTGCCGGTTTGCGGATCGAAGAGAATCTCCTGCCGCTTGCCCGGCGTCGCCGATTTGTAGTTCACCCACTCATACGTCGTCTCAGGCTCGCTCAGGGCCTTCTGCCCGTCCCAGGCCCAGTCGTTGACGGTCGAGTCGTAGGCTAGGGTCTGCTCTTTCTCCGTATTCTTCTTGCCCGGCTTGCCTTGCGGCGTGAGCATCATCTCCACCCAATCCTTGATGGAGACCTTGACCGGGTTAGATTTCCAATCAGTCTTATCCTTGGTGATCTCGTACTTCTTGCCGCCGTACCAATCCACCGTGGTCCCGACGAGCTTGTCTGATTGAGTGCCAGTCTTGATCTTGCCGACACGATCCGGCAGCTCGACCAGCGGCTTCATCACGTCAGTCTGGAAGCCCGGCGCTTGCAGCGTGTTGTACACACGCCAGAAGCCCCACATGCCCGTCACATAATGTTGCGGGATGTGGCAATGGAACACGAACTCACCGGCCAGGGCTTGCAGGCCTCCTGACCCACCCTCAATCACCTGATCATAGACCTCTGTCGGCCCGATCGACTGCACGTCCAAACGGTCTGAAGGGTCGCTGATCGCAGGGAATTTCACCGGCCCGTTCTTCGACAAGGCAAAATCCAGATTGCTGTTCCCCGGCTGACGCGCCCAACGAATGGAACCGCCATGGAGGTGATGCGAATGCACGATTTCCGAGCCGCCCGCCATCCGGAACTTGGCTGGATCGCCGAGATAGGATCGAGGAACGGTCGTAGCTGGATCGCCAAATGTATAGGACCCATAGGCCATGGACTCGTCACCGTAAAAGCCCATGTGGGCCTGAAGTTCAATGCGAGTGCCGTGCGGTTCGCTCCGGTAATTAAGCAACCGCGCGCCCGGCCGATAGGAATCGGTATGAGGATCGCGCTGGGGCAGCATTTCGCCCTTCTTATTCAAGAGGCGAAACGCTTCGTCGCCGGCCTCATGATAGAAAATCGCGAATTCCCGGAAGTCCGCGCCCTTCGGATCTTCGATCATGGCCTCCCAGCCGCTCGCCATCGGCTTGCCGTCGAAGGGGCTGAGATAGCGTGAGCCACGCGGCTCCACGACGAGCATACCGATCAAACCCTGGTTGAACTGCTCGCGCGACGAATGCGACCGGAAAAATCGTGCCCCCTCCTGAGTATCCGGCTTGATATACCATTCAAAACTCTGCTGTCCGCCCGGTGCAACCGTGCCTTCTGGATTCGAGGGCGTCGCCGGCTTGCCGGTAGCCGCTACCACCATGGATGAACCGTTGATCACCAGACTCGTCGGCTCCTCTGTGATCTCGTTGTGGAGGGTGAGTTTGAGACAATCGCCCTGGTTGGCCCGGATGACGAGGGGCTGGATGGCATCGCCCTGCAACCCGTTCGACACGGCGCCGGGATCGTTCTCCTTTTCCCGCGCCGCCCTGTTCGTGGCTTCTTCGCCGCGGACCTTCTCGACGTTCTCCTTCAACACATACATATAACCGGGGAAATAATCGAGAAAGCGGCTCAGCGTAATTTCGACGTTGATCGCCGAAATATGATAGTCCTTCATCGGCGCATTCGCCGGGCAGCGTTGCCCGCTACTGACGGAGACTTTGGTCGGATCCTCCGCTACCAGCAGAACGCCCTGCTGCAGCATGTGACTGTTCGCGCCGGTGCTATACCCGCCTTTCATCCCGATGGCTTCCTGTTGGCGCTTCACCTCCTCCATCATGCGGTCGTGAAGCATCGCTCCACCTTCGCGATAAATCACCTTCTCCGCCGATGCCTCCCCCATGTCGCCTTTGTGGGTATGCTGGTCTGCCGCCAGCCCCATCGGAGTTGTCAGCAGGCTGCTCACAAACAGCGCTGCCGGCAGACCTGCTGCCATGCGATAGGCGCGGCAGCTGCGCAAAATCGATACCTTTCCCATACCTCGGCCTCCTTCTTCCACCGCCATCCTTCTTCCGGATGGACGGGCTGAGATTGATCCTGCCTCTCTATGACTTAGTCGGCCTCCAGCGCTTCCGGCGAATAGTCCTCGTTCCAAGAATACTTAAGCGCTGGTGAAGGGTTTCTCCTTGCGGAGAAGAGGGTCATTCGGAGGCCGGTCCCAATCACCCTGCCTTCACCAGCAATCATTTTCCAGCGCAATCCCTGTGCCATAATGGCCCATAGTTCTCAGAAATACAGAAAGGCCTTGATGAACGCGACAATTGTGAGTCACGCACGTCAACAGCGGCCTATCAATAGTGGGGCAGAAATCCAGATGGTTAGACAGCTCCGAAAGAGGTATTTGGTCAAAACTCACAATTTCAAAGTGTTACGCTGTCTAAACTCTTGGACTGGAGAAGCCACGAGTTGGGGCAGAGAGGGGCAAATCAACAACTATTGGATGTGATAACTACGCAGCTTGTTGTAGAGACTGGCCCGACTGACCTTGAGCAGCTTTGCCGCTCGTAATCGGTTTCCACCAGTCTTCTTGAGGGCATCGACGATGCGGGCGCGCTCGGTTTGAGCGACCGCACCACGTGCCGCCGATCGCAAGTCCTCATCAAGGGCCACGGAGCCTGGAGCCACAAGATCGTTGCACGCGAGTGTCGGGCCGGTGGTCGTGACAACAGCCCGTTCGATGTAGTGCTGCAACTCCCTGACGTTGCCTGGCCATACAGTCTGGCTCAACGCCTGCATCGCCTCTTCCGATACATGCCGAATCGGCTGATGATGCCGTCGGCACGACTTGGCGGCAAAATGATCTGCCAGCAGAGGAATATCCTCTTTCCGCTCCCGGAGCGGCGGCAGGTACAGAGGCAAGACGGCTAACCGATAGTAGAGATCCTGGCGAAACCTCTTGGCCTTGACCAGCTCGGATAGATCCTTGTTCGTTGCGGAGATGACCCGCGCATCGATCTTGATCGGTTGGTTCCCTCCGACCGGCCTAATCTCGCCCTCTTGGAGGACCCGAAGCAACTTGGCTTGAAATATCGGTGTCGTGTCGGCAATCTCGTCCAGGAAGATTGTCCCGCCATCCGCCTCCTCGAAGAGTCCTCGCTTGGTAGCGTGAGCCCCGGTGAAAGCCCCCTTCACATGGCCAAACAACTCACTCTCCAACAGCATTTCCGGCAGCGACCCGCAATCGACCACGACAAATGGTTTATCCCGCCGATAACTGGTCTGGTGAATCGTCTTGGCCACCAGTTCCTTGCCGGTGCCGCTCTCCCCTTGAATCAACACGGTGGCAGAACTGTCCGCCACAAGCCGAATCATGTCGAGGACTTCCCGCATCGGTGCACTCGAACCGATCAGTTCTCCCAACTTCGATTCGTGTTTCGCCCCCGCGCGCCCACCGCTCGTCTGCCCCGAAGGCTTCAGCGGCGCCTTGAACAACACCAGTAGAGATTCAACCTCACCGCTGCTCGAGACAAGCGGAAAGGCCTGGCGCATTCCGCAGGCCGTGCCATCCCCTCCGGAAGAACAGGCCACTGATTGGACATCGGGCGAATCGTATATCTTCGTCGCGGGACAGGTGCCACAGGGATCGCTCCGGTGCGCAAAGGCTTCATAGCACTTCGCCTGATGGCTAGACCGCCGATGTGCATCCTCGGACCATGCGGATTCATTTGCATAGATAATATTGAAGTCTCGATCCAGGACCGCCACTCGATCGGAGGACCCACCGGCTAACTGCTTGATAGCCTCCAGTCGAGCAGCAAGGATGGAATCTGTGAAGGGGTGGGCTACAGAAAACTCTTTTTGAGATCCGGCCATCTCATACCTCCCGCAGCTAAGAAGTCAAAACCGACAAGGTCTCAGTCGATTTCACCATCCCGTGCCGAGCCTAAGAGACGCCGCACGGCTTCTTTTAGCTCGTTAAGCCGAACCGGCTTATCGAAGTAGGCTTCGACGCCCAGGGCCAAGGCATCGGCTTTCGTCTGGTGATCTCCAAATGAGGTGATCAGCACCAGCGGCACGCCCGGAGCGAACGTCCTGAGTCTGGCGATATAATCCAAGCCACCTGCCGGCATCCGGAGGTCTGTGAGGATCAATGAAGGGAGCGCCTCCAACACCGACTGCAGGGCCTCATCCCCATCGGCCGCTTCCCGGATGGACACTCCCAGATCAAAGAGTTCATCGCAGAGAAGGCTCCGCATCTCCCGATCGTCTTCAGCGATAAGCACTACAGCTGGCTTCCTATCCTGTGTCATCCTTGACCCCTTCTGCGCTTGGTTCCCTTCACGTTCTGATGGAGCAGAATGCACAACCCGTGCGAGCCGGGTCTCTCACGCGCGGGAAATGATAGGTCACAGAACTGAGCCAACTTGCTTAATATTTCAATGGAATGAGCAGGGCTGAGGAAGAGAATGCACGAAGGCCTGGCGAGAATTGCAACAGAAGCCACTTCACTCCTGTTGCAGATTGCGACAGGGGGAAATTAGCCTGGCGAACGAACTTCTCAGAAAGAGGCCATTGCGGTTGGTTAGGGAGTAGTCACACTCTCGGCTCTGTCAAGGGGAAGCCGGACCCAAAATGTGGTGCCCTTGCCGACGACACTCTCCACAGTGATGGTCCCGCCATGTTCCTCTATGATGCCTTTCGCGACCGTGAGGCCTAGACCGGTTCCCTTCCCAAAATCTTTTGTCGTGAAAAACGGCTCGAAGACCTTCGAGCGAGTCTCTTCCGGCATCCCATGGCCGGTATCGGACACGCCCAGGCGCACATAGCCCTTCTCCCGATCGAGGCTCAGCCTGAGGATCCCGCCATCCGGCATAGCATGGAGACTATTGACCGCCAGATTGATCAATACCTGAATGAGCTGGTCCCGGTCGGCTTGGACAGAAGGAATATCGGCTTCAATCGCCTTTTCCACAGTGATGCAACTGTGGGTGATCCGCTCCTGGAACATCTCCAGGGTATCGTCCACGATCACAACGAGATCGACGGCTCGCCGCTCCGGTGTTTTCCGCCTGGCAAAGGCAAGGAGTTGGTTCATCACCTTGGTGATCCGCTCGATCTGCGTGACGATCGTGGCAAGGCCCTTCTTCATCCCTTCATCAGTTGTGCGGCGAAGTAGATATTCCGCGCGCCCGAGGATCACGTTCATCGGAGTACCGATCTCGTGCGCCATACCGGAGGCGAGTGTGCCGAGTTCCGCAATCCGCTCCGTCTTACGAAGCTGTTCCTGGATGGATTTTAAATCGGTGATGTCGATGCCGGATGACACGACATAGTCGACCTTGCCGCTGGAGTCCGCGATGACCGTATTCGACCAGGAAATTCGTCTCAGGACCCCGTCCTTTCCCATCCAGTTATTTTCATAGTCGTTGCGCGGCACGCCGCTCCGCAGCTGTTCGAACAACGCTTTCACACCGGCGACCTCATCGGGAATGATGAACAGGTCCCACACATGTCGGCCCATTACTTCTTCAGAGGAGTAGCCGGTCGTCTCTTCACAAGCTCGATTGAATCGCAGAATCCGTCCCTCCCGATCCAGCACGACGACAAGCGCCCCGGCGGTCTCCAGCACGGCGTCGATGAAGTCCCGCTCTTTCTGGAGCGCCTGTTCTGCCAGTTTTCGCCCACTGATATCCACGACCGATGCCAAGACTCTCATCCCGTCCGACGTCCGGATCGGATTGAGGCCGATCTCCAGCGGAAACTCCTGTCCATCTTTTCTCACACCATAGAGATCCCGTCCTTTTCCCATGGCGCGAAGCTCTGAATGGGCGAAAAATTCGTCCCGGTCGCCGGCGTGCTGCGACCGCATACGTTGCGGCACAAGCATTTCAACAGACTGCCCGATCAATTCCGCCCGTTCATAGCCGAACAGCTGCTCAATCTGCCGATTCACCAGAAGGAGAGTACCGCTCTTATCGACCATCAGCATCCCGTTCGGAGAGGATTCGACCACAAGGCGAAATTGCTCCTCAGCCCGCTTGCGCTCGGCGAGATTGCGTACAATCGCCGCAAGACCGGTCGGCCTCCCGTCATCCCCCTTCACCGCAAACAGGGTGATGGACACGGGAACCTGGGAGCCATTCTTCCGGAGGTAGTCGATTTCATATTCGACCGGCTCGCCGGTCTGGAGGACTTGAGCCACGACGCGATTCCGTTGCTCTTTGTGCTGTTCGGGAATCAATTCCTGCGCATTCATCCTGAGCAGCTCTTCTTTTGAGAAACCGGTCAGTTCGGAGAACGCTCGATTGACGAGGAGGATGGCCTCATCGGGTGCGGCATATCCGATCGCGTCCACTGAGGCTTCGAAAATATCTTCAAATTGTTTCTGCACGGATGAACCCCTCATACACAGGTTTGTCGTGGCTCGCCCTCAGCCCGCATTATGCATGAGCGTTTCTGCTGCGACCGCGGGTCCCTGGCTCTCGCGAGACAGGCAAGACTGGTGGGAAAGGCGTGCCAGATGAATCAGGCTGAAGGCTGAAGTGTTCCGATCTCCGAACTCTGGCCTTCAACCTGCACCCCTTCAGTCTTCGGGTCGTGTTTGTCGCGCCCAGTCAGCCATTTCACCACGAACCGCCAAGAATCATGCGGGTACAGACGATCAGAAAGAGGCGGTCATTCCTCTGGGTGAGGGATGCCTTCGATTTCGGCAAGCTTACGATATAGCGTTTTACGGTCGATGCCAAGCGCGTGGGCTGCCTGATATTTATTGCCGCCAGTCTTCTCGAGAATCTTGAGGATATATTCCTTCTCCACTTCGTCCAGCCGCAGGGTCCGTTCAGCTGCATCGTCGAGCACGCGCCGATCGCCACGGGCCCCCTGAATCGTTGACGGAAGATCGTCAGGAACAATCTTTTCGCTTCGGCTGAGTGTAACGGCCCGCTCGATCACATTTTCCAATTCCCGTACGTTGCCGGGCCAGGCGTAATCCACCAGCATCGCCAGCGCAGATTCGCTCACCCCCTGTATCTGTTTCCCGCGAGACGCCGCGCACTTCTTCATGAACGTATCTACGAGCAACGGAATATCTTCGCGGCGCTCACGCAAGGGAGGCAGACGCAGTTCGATCACATTGAGCCGGTAGTACAAGTCCTCCCGGAAGCGCTTCGCTTTAACCTCTTCCGTTAGGTTGAGATTCGTCGCCGCAATGATGCGCACATCGACGGAAGTCGGTCTGTTGGCCCCCACGCGGCGAATTTCTTTTTCCTGAATCGCGCGCAAAATCTTGGCCTGCAGCATCAGCGGCAGTTCGCTGATCTCGTCGAGGAACAGCGTGCCTTTCTGCGCCTCTTCAAAGAGGCCCCGCTTGTCCGCTTTCGCATCGGTGAAGGCGCCTCGCATATGGCCGAACAGCTCGCTTTCAAGCAGCTGCTCCGGAATGGCGGCACAGTTGACGGGAATAAACGGAGCATCCCGGCGATCGCTATTGTAATGGATCGCCTTGGCCACCAACTCCTTACCGGTTCCGCTCTCGCCGGTGATCAACAGATTCGTCGGACTGTCGGCCACACGCCGAATCAGATCGAAGACCTCCTGCATCGGTTTGCTCTTCCCGATGATTTGATGAAAACTATACTCCTTGTGGACCTCGCGCCTGAGCCTGTTCACCTCACGTCGTAATGATGCTTCGCGGATCACACGCTCGACGACACGAACCAACTCATCGTTTTTCACCGGCTTGGTCAAGTAGTCACTGGCGCCCCGCTTCATGGCCTCGACTGCGGTGTCCACCGACCCAAAGCCTGTCATGAGAATGACCCCGATGTCCGGATAGAGACGCCTGACCTCCGCCAACAACTCCGTCCCCGGCATCCCTTTCATCCGCAAATCCGTCAACACGACGGCATAGTCTTGCTCAGCCAAGAGCTGCAAGGCCTCTTGTCCGCTCCCTGCCGTGGTGACCTGATGTCCGCGATCCTTAAACACATCGTGAGCAAGCTCCCGCATTTCCACATCGTCATCGACGACGAGAATCGCGCCCCAGTCTTCAGTCATGCTGCACTCCTTCTCTAGCTGATTTATTTAGTTTGTTTGGTTTGTCTCGTTTGTTTGGTTGAATCAGATTAACCAAATGAACCAGAATGAGAGGCTAGCCCTTTGCCTTAGATTGGGTCAAGGCTGCTCTGTCGCGAAAAGCTGCAGATAGCCTTCCCATTTGGGGAGGAACGCCACACTATTCCCCTATTATAGATGGTTCATCTGACTAATGGGCATGGTTGTGCAAAGGTGGGACCGTGTTCCTGCAGACGATTGTGACTTATCTCAAAGTGGCGCCACCTTCAATAACATGAATCATCCCCTGCTCTTCCGTCAGATCAGACTCTCAGACGATCACGTCGCGCCGATAGACCGTTTTCGTTTTATGTCCCGTCAACTTCATGCGCTATTTCCCCACACGGCTCTTGAGCCGCCGCTCCCGCCCTCCTACAATTGGCCTCGTTGCGAGACCTCCAGGCTTGGCCCGCCATTACATGAAATAGTTGGTTGAAGAGCCTGGGAGGATTTTCTAATCAATGAATGGCCGAAAAATTCTTGTGAGCGTATGGCTAGGCTTTCTCCTGCTGGCGTCCGGCTGCGTGAGCAGTGGCAACCCTTCCATTGTGGATCAAGACCGCATCGCGCAAATCAAATTCAACATTTCCGCTAAAGTACACGTGCGGCGCGCACTGGGAAAACCGAGTGACATTCCCCGTCACTCTGGTAGCTATTCACCGTTGCCTGTCTTGCCTCCTTCACTCTCTCTGACCAATATAGAGGTATGGCACTACACCTATAGCAATGTGGACGTAAACGCAGCCAACTTCATTGTAGGTCTGTTTACTGGCGGGGCTCCTTCCAACATCAACACATTCACAGTGGTCTATGACGATCAGGGCATTGTCCCCCACATTTTGTAGACACAACCTGAGAGTCGCTCAGGACTAGGATCGAGGCAGGAGGATAGACTGATGGGCTGCCGAACGCCCTGCGGCGGTCTTACTCTGAGGAGTCCTGCGTTTTGCTGTCGTCGTCTGCGATGTGTTTGAACACTATGAACCCTACTGGGATTATTCCTGTTGCTGCACCGAGCATCGCAAGCCACACACCCCAAGGCTTGTTAGGCACGACCTCTTCTGCGAGAAAGTAGGCGGTGACGAGAGACGCGCAGATGAACAAATATTTTGCGAACCAAAGCGGCGCCCCGATCAGGTCACATAACTTGTGCGCGCCGAAGACGATTCCGATTGCCAGGGCCAGCGCGAGAATGCCGCCCATGAAGAGCCTCATGCTCAATAGAACTTCAACTGTGTCTCAGAAAGCTAGCCGCGTAGCATCTCGGAAAGTCCCCTGCGCCGTCAAGGATACATTCCCCTTATTGCCGGTATTGACCAGTACATAGGCACGTCAGCCTTCGCTGACAACCTCTGGTTCACGATGATACGATATCTACAGGCTTCAGCTGAACAGAGGTTCAGGAAACCGCCTTCAGTATCCTCCTCCAGCCTTCCCAGTCTCAATCTCGACACCAAGCTCTCGCTGAGAAACTACAGTAGCTGTCATGGGGCGCTTGGTTGTCAGACATCCCGCTGACATCTGGTCCGTGCAGTTGCGATGCTCTCCATAAACGCCTGACTATGTGGGCGGCCCTTCCGCCAAATGCGGGCAGCATCTTTGACCAGGACCCGGCCATGCTCTGGAAGGACAGCCTCAGACGCCTCCAAACGCCTAGCAGTCTGCGGGAAAACTCGGTTTATACACAAAACTCTGCTGAAATCTCGCTGAATGTCTCTGATGCCGCAATAGCTCAGGATGCTCAAAAAGGCCGTCCAGCAAGGCCGCAGCAAGCGAAGAGGCGAGGCGTACGCTTCGGTACGTTGAGCCTCTGAGCGATGCGAGAACGCCGCTGGCGGACTTTTTCAGCATCCTGCTAGAGTAATCTCCAACCAGTGAGAGAGAGGTTCCACACAGTACTGTGCCCCTCAACAACCTCACGCCCAAGCAGGCGGTAATGTTTCCCCTACACCGAGACCGGCTCAAGGCACTGTGGCACATCATGGCGTGGGTTATTGACCAGTGTACTCACAGGGTAGGCCATGAGTTCCTCACTCAGATACGGACGGAGGAGAGCTTTGAGCGGTTCTATGTGCTGAAATGTGGGGTCGAGCCACTGGTCATAGAATGCGGGGGCGAGAATGACCGGCATGCGATTGTGAATTTTGGCCATGAGGCTATTTGGCTCTGTGGTGATGATCGTACAGGTTTCGAGCGGTTCCCCATCAGCAGGTTTCCACTGTTCCCACAATCCCGCGAAGGCGAAGGGGCGTTGGCTCTGCAATCCAATCCACATGGGCTGCTTGGTTCGCCCTTGAACCTGCCATTCATAGAACCCAGTGGCGATGACGAGGCAGCGGCGTTTTTTGAAAGCAGACCGAAAGGATGGTTTTGCTGCCACGGTCTCTGCTTTGGCATTGATACACTGATTCCCAATCTTGGGGTCTTTGGCCCATGACGGGATCAGTCCCCATCGAAGCATCACGAGCGTCCGTGTGGTGCTGTCGGGCTCAATCCGGATGACCGCGATGGGCTGAGACGGAGCGATGTTGTAGCGAGGTTGAAAGAGCGACGGGGCAATGACCCGAAATTGTTCGGCAATGATGGCAGAGGTGGCAGTTTGAGTAAATCGTCCACACATCTTGTAATACAGCGAAGGCTAGGCTGACTGGGGAGAGGTGTCAAGGCTACCATGGAGACGTGATGCCTTCATTGCCTTGCTAGGAATGTCTGTGCGTCCGAGTCGCTCGTTGAACGAGGGTTGAATAGGGCACGGTGGATGCTGGACGTAAGTCAAGGCTTGATCCCACCAGAAGTCGGCCCAGAAGGAGTGTAATACCGGTAAAGACACTGCTATCGACCCAGCCAGCAAAGGACTGTGCTCCGAGCAAGACACCGGTCGAACTGAGAAGCCAGATGCCCACTCCAATCGCCAGAAGATACGAGAGCCGTGTCGTGTCAGCCGCCCTGAGCGCAAGAGCCACTCCCACCGAGCCCATGAGCAGTGCAAGCAGAGGATAGGCCACGTGATGGGTTTGTGGCGTGATCCCGGCGAAGGCCAACACCAGCCCCGACACAAAGGTAATTCCATAGGCAATGGCCACCGCACGTACAATTGGCCGCCATGAGATGGGCGAATTCCTGTCCGTCATACGGCTCAGGATACGTGTATCACTGAGGGATCCGCTATCCTACAGAGTGGGGGGAGGAGAGGCTTTGGCAGACGGCTGGTACGGCCATCGAACGACGCACACCGAACCGTTCGCATGCGAAAGGGTGTTGAACGATTCCTGCTGGGCAGCCTGTCTCATGCGATCGTGCATCGGGCTATCCGCTCCGTCCTCGTTATCCAATAACGAAGATGACTGTTATTTGGTTTACTTGGTTTGTCTTGTTTATTTTGTTGGACGAAACGAACCAGATGAACCAAACCAACCAGTCGTATCTCCCCGTCAGTGCTGTCCGCAACAGAGCTTGTACCGCTCTTCCGGGATGTTCCTCATGTTCTGAAAGACGGTTTCCCGCTCCCCTGGACTGGTGACCCGATCGATGCCTGGATAGAGCACCCTCTCTTCTTTCATATTGTGGGAACCGAGTAGATTCAACAAGGCCTGTTCTTCTTGATCGCTCTCAGGATTCTGTTCTGCCACTTTCCGTTGAATCGATTCGAGCTGCTGTTCAATTTGACGATGCTCAGCCCGCATCACAGAAGTCGCCCCGCCTTCGGATATGCCGGTTTCCTTTTCCCACAGAGGAAACAGCAGATCCTCCTCCCACACGATATGACGTTGCAAGCCGATCTTGAATGCTTTGAAGGCTTCCTTGGCCTTGGGAAAGTCCGTCTGCTTCAACTGTTGAAAAGTCTTGAACAATTCGTCCAATCGGTCATGGTCCTGCTCATAATATGCGCTGATGGTGTTCTGCTCGCTCATGATTTCTCCATATGAAAATGGAATAGGTGTGTCGCCTAACTGTGCTGTTTCGTTCGAGATTACTGAGAGACTTGCACTTCTAAGCGTGATCCCTGCACGAGAGCGACCACGTCATGCCGATCAATGATGGTGATGTTGAAGGTCATGATCATGGCCTTCAGGCAATTTCTTTCCCGCCTTGATAGTCTTTGGCTTCAGCGGGGTAAATCGGGCGCCATACGCATCCTGTTCCGGCAATTTGACGAATACCACAATCACTGTCTCCGGTGTGATGTGAAATTCACCGTTCCCCGTAAACATATTCTGTTGTGCTGGCCCCAGCTTGACCGTTATTTTGCCTCCATCCTTACCCTGTTGGATAGTGGCCTTCCCCTCTCCCCCATCGGTATGAATTTCTTGCCATGCATGATCGGTCATATGCAGTACCAGCGCTCCGTCCTTGGCAACAAGCTCCAGATGATAGGGGCCTGCCGCGCGGACTTGCCCCCCATGTGGTGCCTGCATCGCATCCAGCGATTCATCGGTATGCGCCCAAACAGGCTGTAATAACATCAAGGGAGCAGCAAGTACGGCAGCAACAATCGATACATTCATTTTTCCTCCTCAAGCTACGAAGTGGAACGGCCGAGAAATTATCAAAGACATCTTACCCCACATTATTCACGGATATCGCCGTAAAATCGCTTGGAAGCCAGACGAGGGCACGAACCCTCGTGAATATGCGGGTTTGATTCTCTTCGATTAAAAGGCGAAGGCCATGCCAGGAAGATACAATCGTGAATCTCTCATTAGTGCGATTTCGCGATGATTTATGGACAGGCATGAAGAAGGGAAATATGCCTCTGGGGCATTCCAGGTCTTAGGCGAAACGCGGGCTGTCGCATAAGGCAACAGCCCGTCAGGCGGATGAGGCAGATATATTACTTACCTTCTTTCACGAAGGACCGCACGTATCCCAGTACCTGCCAGGCTTCTCCTTCCGTCAGCACAAGTGGAACAAAGGACGCCATTGCCGTACCCTTGCTGCCGTTCTTTAAAGCCAAGACATGCCACAGAGCTGACCTGTGATTGTTGCGGGAGGTCACAGATAACTAGCGTGGGATAAGGAGAGAATGTCACGGCAGGACAGCCGCAAAAGACCGTCGAGATGCGAGAGGGTTGCGATCCGAAGTTCTAAGACTATCGGGGTCTCAAACTTCGGACCGCACCTTCCTCACCTATCTAACCAAGCGAACGTTCACTCTTTCACAATCACGCCGCACGCGATGCGAGGCCCACCCGGCGCATCCTTGGTCACCGGGTCCGGCAAATACTTATCGTCGAACTCATGGATGATGAACGCGCTCCCATCTTTATCGAACAAGGTGTTGAGCCCTTCAGACAGAGTCACCCGGCTCGTGATTGTATAGAGCGACCCGTTCCGATCGTCGTTCACAGAAAGGTTCTGGAGGTCGCCGAGATGGTAAGGATGGTTTCCTAACCCAGAGGTCACGTTCGCCTCCGGGTTGATTGCCGCATCCACATTCCCATCATAGTGCCCCTTGGCCGCTGCGAAGGGTTCGCAGTTGCCGACTTCGTGAATATGAATCGCGTGGCGTCCCGGCTTCAACTTGCTTTCCGCCGTGCCGGTGAGCTTCAACTTAATCGTGACGCGCCCTTCATACTTCTCATAGAGATGCGCCTCTCCCGTAATGCCGGGGCCGGCGATGACTGCCTTCGCGTGCAAGGGGTTATCGAGCTTGCCCTTATAATAGGACGAGCAGCCGGCAAGCGGCACGAGCGCCGACACCACAATCGCAGTTCCCACAAGTATCCGATTCATGCAGCCTCCTTGGTTATCCGATTCTCCGAGCAGACGGCGTGCGAGGATCCCCCCCGCATCTGCGCCTCATCTGCCGAACGGACATCCTAGCATAACGCTGAAAAAATCCGCCAGCGGTTCTTGCTCATTTGGTCTGTTCAGTCTGGACAAGCAAAGAAGTTCTGAGTTTTGAGTTCTGCATTCTAAGTTAGATGCGAGTCGGGAACGGCCTAGCGTCCGAGGCGGTCTGAAGACTGAAGTGCTCTGACCTTCGAACTCAGAACCCAGAACTCAGAACTTTGCTCCCGCCTGTCGTGCACATTCCAACAATTCGTAGGGAGAACCCTGAACCTTGTGCTGATGATGGTCTCGCATTCATACTAGGCACGTTAACATTCATGGTATTCAATCGTCATGAAGAACAGCCGCCACATTGCTGGATGCATAGGACGAGTCTTGAAATATCTTCACGGCTTCGGCTATGTCCTCATCGCGACAGTCATGGGTACATCGGTTCTTCCCACAGCAGCAGCGGCGACGTTTGACGTACAGAGCCCTCTTGAGAACATTGCCGCGCTCGCCAGCAACACACTCATGCTAACTGTGGCCGAGGGCCCCTTTATCATGGGCACTACCCGTGCAAACCACGAACCCTTCAGCCTCGATCTCCAGTATGACGACACCGAGCAGCCCCAGCGGCGCGTCTGGCTCAATCAGTATGAAATCGATCGGGATGAAGTGAGCCTGGGTGAGTATTTGCTATGGCTGCAGCAGCAACAACGCCACCTCCCCGAGGAAATTCGGAAACTGATCGATCATGTCACGACTATCCATGCCATGCAGCCCGAGACATTGACACGTTGGCCGGCGCTCTACGTCACTTGGTCTGAGGCCTCGGATTTTTGTCATACACGCGATAAGCGGCTGCCGACGGAAGCCGAGTGGGAAAAAGCCGCGCGGGGGGACAGGGGGAATCTCTTTCCTTGGGGGCAGAGCCCTCCCACGCCGGCACTGGCGATGTTCGGGCAGTATCACGCCCACGAGATCCCTATCGTGGCATCTGTCGATAGTGGCAAGGAGGGCCGCAGCCCCTATGGCCTGCATCATATGGCTGGAAATGCAGCCGAGTGGGTCGAAGACTGGTTTGGGATCGACTACTATGCGACTATGCCGGACCGCAACCCCCAAGGACCAGCCAACGGCCGATACAAGGTAGTACGTGGAGGATCGTGGAAAAGTACGCCGGCTTTGTTACGAACGGCCACCAGAAGCGGGGCATCGCCAAATCAGCGCGCCGCAACCATCGGGTTTCGCTGCGCGCGATCCTCGCGATAGTAACTACCCAGGTAGATAGGCTGAAGGCCGGAGTTCGAAATTCCAAACACTTCAGCCTGAACCCCTGAATCGTTACGAAATTACATGAGGACTCGAATGATCCAGATTTGCCTACTGATCGCGATTGCAATGAGCCTTAACCTGACGGCCCAGGCCGCTCTTGCCGCTCCGCCGGGGAATGAAGAACGGGCATGGAGCCTCTATACGAACGCCCGCTTCGGCTTCTCCGTCCGTTATCCAGAAAACTGGCGTCTTGGAAATCCGCTATCGGATGGGGTCGGTGTGACACTCCACCCTCCTATCGACAACAGCCTTGTCGCGTTATCCGGCCACATGAATGTCTTGGAAGGGAAGAGCCAGGATGGACGGCAGACTCTCGATGAATTTGCCACAGCCCATCGCCGCATTATCACAGAACTCTACGGCAAGAAAACAATCACGGTGAAGTGGCGACAGGATCAGGAGATGTCGCTGGCCGGATATCCCGCAAAACAATTGACCTTCACGTATTCGGATGACAAACAGGGCGACATGATCGAACGCCACATCTTTTCACTCGGCCGCAACGAGGGTCGTGGAATACGCATTAAAGTGCCTCTTGCGGCAGAAGACCGAGTGATGCCGGCGATCACCAGAATGCTGCAGACCTATCAGCCTGGGCGAGACCAGAACGCGGTCAGCCCTCTGATACCGAAACCTGATTCTCCCTAGACTGCGCGTGAAGTCGTCTATCTGGTTCATCTGGTTATTTGGTTTGTCTGGTTGATTTGGTTTATCTGGTTAGTTTCGGTCAACCAAACAAACGAGACAAACCAAACAGACCTGAAGAACCAGCCCGTTTTCTCGGGCTACTGTTGCGTTTCCACTGGCGGGTTTGCCCTATCCAATCGTTGGGGGAGTTCGAATAAGAACGAAGACTGCTTGGTGAAGATCACATGGCGAAACTCCTCCGACCAGCTCCCTTCTTTACTCACCGTCTTCACCGGAAACCGCTGAACCTTGGTTACCCATTGATAGTATTGCCGAGTCTCGCCGTTCACAGCGACGGTGACGTCGAACAGCTCCGTGGGATAGCCATTCAACATCTGATCACCGACAAGTTCGCGCGAGAGTTCCCCTTCCATTGTTTCGTTCACCGCCAACCGATGCTCGTCGGCAATCGGCGTCTCGAGATACTGCCGCCGCCTGGACAAAATAAGCCAGGAACTCTGGCGGTCCATCCTCACAATGATGATGCTGGCGCCTCCTTGCGGTTGGGCAAACTCGAATCGCCAGCGATCGCCCTGGGCATTGACATGAGACGTGACAACCTTCTTCCCGTTCTTGACGATCCGTTCAGCGGAAAAATCGAGCGCCGTCGCATCATTAGCCGTGACGACAAGCGCGAATAATGCCAGCCATCCCAAGAACGACCGAGGCTTTTCCCTGTGCCCCCTCTTTCCCATGGAGTGTTTCTACCGCACGGCTAAGCCCTTCTTCAAGAGGCTCTCCACTGCTACCCGTAAAAATGAACGGGGGAATCCGGACGTGACTCTGTCGGATTCCCCTGCATCGTTTCTCCATATAGAACCCAAGGCAACCCGCATAATCCAGGAATACTTATGCAATAATCACCGACCCGCCGTTACGGCTCACCTTCGGTCACCGAGTTTGATCAGCATGATCCCCCCCCCCCAGAAATACTTCTATGCATACATTAAGTAATACATGTAAGCATATGTTACCGCTACTCCATTAGCAGTACGTAGCATTTTACTATCTCAGATGAGTAGGATGCTACGGACTATCTGAGCCAAGAAGAATACCCGCACCTATTCATGATGCATCGCCCAATAGACCCCCACTTTAGTTCAGCTCCACCTACCTCTACGGTATTTTCAAAAGTTCCGCCCTATCGCAATATCCACATCAGTCACACACTCCAACGCACTCGTGGGCATCATTTCTTGAAGGAGAGACCGATGCACAATCAAATGGGGAAGATTGGGAATATTCGACGAATACTAGAGGGGAAAGCCTGCCCCTTTTGCCATGGGCACCAGTATCAGCTCGTGCTTCGCGGCGACATGACCCTGCAAGCCGGCGGACTCTTTGCCCGCTGCTCTCAGTGCCAGCGTCCTCGCGGACTCGATGAAGACATCGGCCGAATACTGTGGATGTAATAGTCGACCATTACTCGATGGGAAAGGAACACACAATGAGTGCCCTCTCTTCAGTGTTTCAATATTTTAAATATCTACGGATGCGGAGAGCGCGCAGGAAACAGAAACTTACCGCATTACTCATGTTGGCACACAGCGGCGTCGTCAGAGCAGGCCATGTTGAACTCCACTACCTGACACCCATTGCCCGCAATCCCAGCTCCCGATCGCAACCGGCTGCAACCGGGCTTACGCTGATCCACACGATCCCTTATCGGTCATCGGAACAGGTCATGACACAGCCACCGCAATGGGCACGCAGCCTCACATCCTCAATCGACCAACTTTTGGAGCACCGACCGAAACTGACTGGAACAGGCAGTTAGCACCGGTTCGCCTTTCCTATTTTTTCAGGGAGTTTTTCTTCACCCACCTCGCGAATCGCTTGTACCTCTCACATGGCCTGGGGTAAGATCACCGCTCGCTTGCTGGTCTTCCTACGGTCATCGACCTCTGTCGCAGATCATCGGGAACCCTGCATAGAGCTGAGAACAGTGGAGAGGTGGCCGAGTGGCCGAAGGCAGCAGTTTGCTAAACTGCCGTAGGGGGAAACTTCTACCGAGGGTTCAAATCCCTCCCTCTCCGCCACAGCCTGTCTGGTTCATTGGTTGCTTTGGTTGCTTTGGTTTATTTGGTTAGTTTCGTTCAACCAAAAACCAGACAAACAAAACAAACCAAATAAACCAGTTAACCAGTCAGACCAGGTTACTTGATTTTTCACCGACGATCCTGTAACAGTGCCTCGCTCTTCTTGCCGTGAACCGTGCCGAGGTAGCTCAGTTGGTAGAGCACAGCCCTGAAAAGGCTGGTGTCGACAGTTCAATTCTGTCCCTCGGCACCACTTATCAATGAGTTAGAAGGCACTTCCTACCTAGGCCCATCTTTTGGTCCATCTTTGGCGGTACTGAGAAACGGTATGGCTGACGCGGACTATCGCCTCCTGAAAACTCAGAAGAACCAAATCTTGATCCTGATTCAGTCGGCCTCGCTTGATCCTAGGGAGTTTGAATGGGAAGAACGAGAGGAAGCTGAGAACTTTTCGCACGGCGAAGTAACACTTCATTTCCACCGCCTTCTTCATACGCCGAGCGGTTATGCCGCGCTCTTTGGAGAAAATTTTCTTTCCTATTCGCCCGGCCCGCAAGGTCCGAACGAGACAGAACGCAACATCGGGTGGACAGGAAAGTATTTGGCTGTTGAGCGTTGGCTAACCTACCTGAAGCGCGAGATCGACGCGCCCGATCTGTGGGCGTCACTTGCTCAAGAGCAGGAACTGTTTAGTGCGGAACCAGCAGGGGCGGTCAACGCGCCGTTCAATGCGGACGAACAGGTTCAAATTAGGAAGGCCGTCGAGGAAATCCGGGTCTTCATCAGCTCCACCTACTCCCTTGCCGGTGAGCCACTCGCCACGGTCAACCGAAAACTCGACTATCTGATTGACGCCTCAACACGAGTAGGCCGGATCGACTGGAAGAACATCTTTGTCGGCGCGCTGTTGAGTCTTGCACTACAACAACTGTCTCCGTCAGGTCCGGGCTTGCGCGAGTTGTTTGCCGCTGCCGGCCACCTGCTTCGGCACGTCTTGGGCGGGGTTATCTCCACTCCCTTGCTCCACTAGTGAAGATTATGTCACCTCACACCATCGAATCCCCATGAAAAACAGTGGTGCAGTAGTCTTTATTGACGCAAACCTGTACCTCGATCTATACGAGGTTACGGAAGGAAAGAAACTCCTTGCCCCACTGAAGGAACAGCAGGACTACATCTTTATCACCGTGCAGGTTGTTGAGGAAGTCCAGCGGCGCAAGCTAGAGGTAGCGGCAGGCTTCCTATCCAGACAGTTTGAAAACCTGAAGTTACGAAACGTTGGTGTTCCCGACCATCTTTTCGACATATCCGGAGAAACTGCTTCTAAGTTGCGCGAGAAGCTCAGCGATATTGGCCAGAGAATCACCGAAATAAATAAGGAGCTGATAACCGCTTCCATTCAAACTCTCCAGCGAATCAGTCTATCTGAGGACGAGGTATCAAAAACTCTTTACGATCTCTTCAGCAAGGCGGTCAAGCCCGCGCCAGAAGAACTCCAACGCGCACGCGAACGAAAGGAAAGAGGTAATCCTCCCGGCAAGATAAACGGCCCGTTAGGAGATCAACTCAACTGGGAGCAGTTGCTCAGTTACTGCAGCGGCAAGTCAAAACTACAGCTCTGGATCATCACCAAGGACCGAGATTTCTTGACCGAGTATGACGGTACAATGTTACTTAATCCGCTTCTCCACCAAGACCTTACCAGGATTATTGAGCCAACCCCAGAAGTGTTCTGCTTTAGCAGCATAGACAAAGGCCTTAGAGACTTTGTTGAGCGAACAAAGGTACGAGCAGAAAAGCTGCCAACCCTAGAGGAATCGAAAGCAATCGAGAAAGAACTCAACTCGTTGCCTCTTCGCAGTTGGTGGGATACGAGTATGGACGATGCCAACTTCCTCTCGCTTACGGCTATGTATAGACAGCGAATGATAAGTCCAGCACTGTGGGCTCATTTAGCCAGTCAAGGCCATGACGAGACGCTGCCGAGCTCCGACAAGACTGATACCTAATCTCCACCTCAACAGGTTTACCTTCAGAATCCCCCGCACCACCACAAACGGCACATCAGATGCGCCCAGGTTCATCAGATCTTTCCGCGGCAAACGACAGCGCACGGCTCTAGTCGCGGCAGCTCTTTGGCTGCATACCGAGGGCGGTTCAATCCGGCTCGGTCAGCGTGACCTCTACGTGGCGGTCCGCTGCTTGATCCGTCGAGCCATCGTCTCTCCCCGTCGCCTGAGCCGCAGATAGAGGGCACGGCGATCCTCGACTGAGTAACACTTGGTGACCCACCGCTTCCCCACCAGGTCTGTGACCACCTGACTCAGTGTCGGCAGCTTCACGCCTAGCGCGGCTGCGGTTTCCGTCAGCTTGGCATCCGCATGACGACACAGAAAGAGAAGCACCCCTGCTTGGAGCGGGGTTACGCGGATCGGCTCCAAGCGTTTTCGGGAGTCGCCTTCCAAACGCAACACCAGTTTGAGCAGTGTGGAGCCCATCTTCTTCCCGTCATTGTGCGTGCGCTCGTGCATGGTTGGGTTCCTTGTCTGCAGCGCATAATAGTATTACTACTGACAGCCTGGAGCATTCGCACGAGCGAATGGCCTCGGGTCATTTCCCTTTAGGAAGTCGCGAGAAGTAGAACGCGGCGATGGCCACGGTCGCCGCAACATTGAGAGATTCTACGTCACGGCTGAGAGGGATGGTGAATCGAGTGCTGGCCTGCGCACGGACCGGTGCTGACAAGCCACGGCTTTCATTGCCGACGGCAACAACAAGTTTTCTCGGCGCCTGGTGAATCTCATCGATTGAAACAGTCCCGGCTCCCGTCACTTCTGCTGCAAAAATTTGGCAGCCTTCTCGAATCAACCCTGACAGATCCCTGCTAGTAAAGATCGGTAGCGCGAGCAACATGCCGCTCGTCGCACGAACCACCTTGGGATGATACACATCGGCGGAATCCGGCGTGAGCCACAGGGCGCTTGCATTGAGCGCTGCCGCTGTTCGAATAATGGCCCCGACATTGGAGGGATCTTGCAACTTCTCTCCAAAAATCCCTAAGACAGTCGGCTGTCTAAGCACTTCTCCTTCATCCCAAGTCGGTTGCCTCATTACAGCAAGAATACCTTGCGGCGCGTCCAGATCGGATAACTTTGAGAACTGGAGGTCGGAGCAGGAGTATTGCTTCGTCGAGGAGGCTAGTCGAACCAGTCGGTCGCTCTGCCCCTCTTTTTGCAGATAACCATGGGCAGCGACAATCGTGAGAATCTGTTCGGGATACCGAGTTAGAAGATCTCGAACCGCATGGCCGCCTTCGACCACAAAGACACCGTCCTGCACTCGCACGCGTCTGTCACGGGAGAGTTCACGAATATGCGCCCCTTGCGAGCGCGTCAGGAGGGGGAGTGAGACAGCCACGCTAGTGGATCATAGTAAACAGAACAGGATTAGCGACGTTTGCGACCGGAGGCGGCTTCAGCAGCACGAATCCGTTGTGCCCGCGCCTTTGCTCGTTTGAGTGCCGTTAACTTCCCTCTGGTCCGATCTTGCTCGTGCTGAAGCTTGTCGAACTGAGACTTGAGATGGAGCTTTTCCCGTTTGTGGAGTGTGGCGCATTCTTCATGAGAGAGCTGGATCCAATCTCCACCAGTCCGAGCCCGCTTAATCCGCTGTTCCAACGACTCCCGTAACTGTTTCGAACGCATGCTTAAAAGCGATTTCAAGGCGTCCTTGCGCCGCTGAACCTCTTCTTCTTCTGCGATAATGCCACGAATATCTGTCCCTAACATAATGCGCCTCCTCACTGAATCGCGAATAAACTAGGTACCGCAGTATACTCGATTTCATTGCTCATCTTCCAGTGAGGATAATTGCTCATAAGTCGTTGTATATTAATGTAGTTTACGTAACGGCCTGTCGAGTCGCGGTTGCGAAGGCTGTCCCGATTCAGTATTATCGCACCATGGCACTCGGACAACAGATTCAGGCTTGGCGTATCTCCCGATGCCAGTCGGTCGACGACTTGGCAACTAAGTCGGGACTTCTGCCGCATGTATTGGATGAAATTGAATCGGAAGAACTCGATCCCTCTGCCGCGCTGCTCGAAGCGCTCGCTGCCGCGCTGAAGATACCCCCTGCTTGGCTCTTTAGCCATCCAACCTCGTTTCGTACCTTGTTTGACGATCCGGAAGACGAGACAAATTCCACAAAGAAAAGCCCAGATCCTGTCACAGAACGAATTCTCGCCGGATCACGGATGGATCGTTCGCTCTACGTTCTGCTGACCGCTATCATACAAAGCGGCGAACCGAAGTTGCTCCGCGCAGCGGAAGTAAATTTGCGTAGCCTCGTCAAACAAGCCAAGCAAGCGACGATCCCCTGGCAGAATCGCCCATCAGGCCACTTCGAACCACCGAACGATTAGATATTCCTGCGAGACTTGCGAGAAAAGCTGGACGGGCGAGACGGACGACTGTTCGATGTCCGAAGTTGGAGGTTTCCAGAACTTCGAACTTCATGTCGCGCCTTTCCCGCACGTCTCGCTTGTCACGCTCATAGCACTTGAAGAATGAAACACTTTAAATACCGTGTTTCCGGCATGGTTGCGAGGATGGGATGGTCGCTAGCCTGACCACGCTGTTCAAGCAGGCGAACTTGCCGCTTCGCATCCCGTGCAGCAAGGCGGATACCGGTCCATAATTCCTGTTCAGTCACGTGATAAGAGCAGGAACTCGTGATGAGAAATCCTTCCGGATTAATCAGCTTCATCCCAAGCAGATTCACATCTTTGTACCCAGCCAGAGCGCGTGGCACGGCCTGCTTACTGCGAGCAAAGGCCGGGGGATCGAGCAAGACCAAATCATATCGGCGCCCGGCCCGTTCAAGTTTTCGCATCTCCTCGAACGCATCCGCTGTCCGATAGACACAACGATCTTCCACCTTGTTTAAGACCGCATGGTTGCGCGCGAGCGCCAGAGCCTCCTCGCTGACATCCAGCCCTTCGACCGATTTTGCACCTGAGAGCGCCGCATGAATCCCAAACGCTCCTGTATGAGCAAACACCTCCAGTACCTCTGCACTTGCCGCATATCGCGCTGTCACCAAGCGATTCTCTCGTTGATCGCAAAACCACCCGGTTTTCTGCCCTCGTTCGATATCGACGAGAAATCGCGCCGGCCCCTCCTGGACTTCGACCATCGTCGCGCCACCCCCACGGAGAAATCCCTTCTCCACCGACAACCCCTCCAATATGCGACTCTTGGCATCGTTGCGCAAATACACTCGCGTGGCTCCTGATTCCTGACAAAGGAGATCGGCCAGCAGATCCTTCCGGCGATCCATCCCCGAAGATAATGTCTGCATGACCAACACATCATCATAGCGATCCACAATCAAGCCCGGCAATCGATCGGCTTCTCCATAGATGAGACGATAGGCAGTGGTGTCCGTAACGATCTGCCGACGCAACCTGATTGCCTGCGCGAGTCGCCCCCTCCAAAACTGCTCCGTAATGGGTTCGTCGTCGAAGGTCAGTATCCGCACACGGATCTTGGAGGCAGGGTTGTAGAGGCCTCTGGCGTAGAATCGTCCATTCGGCGCCATGACATCGACCACATCCCCCGAGGCCGGCTCACCGCTGACCTCCTCGACATACCCGGCATAGATCCAGAGATGCCCCAATTCCTCAACCCCACGTGCGCGCGAGAGGCGAACGCGCCCACGGGAACTATCATCATGAATGGTCATGACGTACTTATCCAATGGCGCGAGCTGAACGTCAAGCCCTTCCACGTACATCTAGTTGCTTGACGGATGACCCACGCTGTGATTTGCTGCGCCTACACGTGAGTGGTATCCCATGTTTTCGCTCCATGTACCAGGAAGTCCAACGATGACACGAATACCGACCATCGGTTCCGCCGTGATCGATCGGCTCTACCAGCTCGGGGTCCGTCATATCTTTGGTATCCCCGGTGACTATGTCCTCAGCCTCTACCAATTGATCGAGGCCTCGCCGATTCAACATGTCGGAACCACACGCGAGGATTGTGCAGGGTTTGCGGCGGACGCCTATGCGCGTATCAACGGCATCGGGGCGGTCTGTGTCACCTACTGCGTCGGCGGACTCAATACCGTGAATGCCATCGCCTGTGCCTACGCTGAGCGATCGCCCGTGGTGTTACTCACTGGGTCACCAGGACTCTCGGAGCGTGTTCGCACACCATACATGCACCACATGGTGCGTGATTTTTCCACGCAACGCGAAGTATTCGAGAAGATTACGGTGGCCGCCATCTCCCTCGACAATCCTTCAACCGCAGAACAGGAAATGGACCGGGCCTTTGCAGCGCTGTTGCGCTATCGCCGCCCGATCTATATCGAAATCCCTCGCGATCTTGTGCATGCGCCGCTGCCACACCCGTTACGACCCTTGTGCCTCGACGACGAGCCCAGCGATACCGCCGCGCTGGACGAAGCCATTGCTGAAGTCCGCACCATGTTGGCTTCTGCCAAGCGCCCTGCAATTCTAGCCGGGGCGGAGATCGCACGATTCGGGCTGCAAGATGATTTGACGGGCTTAGTCGAACGGCTCAACGTCCCGATCGCTTCGACCCTGCTGGGTAAATCTGTTATCCGTGAAGACCACCCGCTCTACGTCGGCATCTATGGCGGCCTTATTGCGCGAGACGAGGTTCAACAGTTCATCAATCAATCCGATTGTCTCCTGATCCTGGGATCGATTTTATCCGACGTCGAAGATCTCAATGCCGACTCGCCCCTGATGACGGGAGGCCGCACGATTCATGCCACCGCCGATCGGGTGGCGATCAAGCACCACCGCTACGATACGATCCGGTTTCATGACTTCGTGAGGGCACTGGTGACCAATCCCCTCCCTTCGTTTCCTTCCCGCCCGCTTCCGGCGCCGCTCGCTGTCGAGCAACGTGCCATTGCCCCGGATGCCCCCGTAACCTTAACCGGACTCTTCCGCCACCTCGATAGTTTGTTGAACGAGCATACCCTGGTCATCGCCGACGTCGGAGAATCGCTCTTTGCGGCAGCCGATCTCCATGTCCACCAGCGATTCGAATTCCTCGCTCCCGCCTATTACACCTCGATGGGATTTGCTGTCCCGGCAGCTGTGGGAGCCTCGTTTGCTGATCCTACGCTTCGGCCAATCGTGCTGGTCGGCGACGGCGCGTTTCAAATGACAGGAACGGAACTCTCGACCGCCGTGCGATACGGTCAAACGCCGATCGTCATCGTGCTGAACAACCGAGGCTACTCCACTGAACGGGAGATTCTCGAAGGCCCCTTCAACGACGTCCACGAGTGGCACTATGAGCGAATCTGCGACATGATCGGAGGCGGAGTCGGTACGCGGATTGCTACCCAAGGGGAGTTCGAACAAGGACTGACCGTTGCCTTGGCTGACTCCAGCCGCCTACATGTCATGAATGTGCTGCTCAATCCAGCCGATCGTTCAGCCGGCATGGTCCGGCTGGCCCATCGCCTCGCCAAACGACTCTCTCCTGATCGGCCTTAGGAAGTACGCAGGTAGATAGGCTGAAATCGGTAGGCTGAAGGGATTCAGGCTGAAGGTTTTGGAACTTCGAACTCCGACCTTCGGCCTGAACCCCTGGTAGTTACCAAATCAACCCTCTTGAAAGTGTAGGGTTTTTCCACCATCCATTTCACCTCGCACCCGGTTTTCTATTCGATCATTCAATGATTGAATGATCCTCTAGTGGCACGTCACCTGCACAGGTATGTTCATTACTGATGCGACGTAGCAAGTACATGCGGCACACGACCTTGATACCCGTTCCTGATCCCGCTGCATATCACGGCAAACGTCTCGCTCACTGGAGGACCGATGTCAGACTTTTACCAAAACGGTGTCGTCACGGTGCTCCATCGCCTCGGACAGCCGAACGTCGACCAATTGGAGCGAGAACTGGTGCGCTATGGCCGCGTCAATCCCATCGCCCTGGTCCTCCCATCTCTCTATGCAGAATTGGGACGCCCGGCATTGACGGCCATCGTAGAGAGCCTCAAACACGTGTCGTACCTCAACGAAATCGTCATTTCATTGGATCGCGCCTCGGCCTTAGAGTTTCGCCTGGCGAAACAATTCTTTTCTGTACTCCCTCAACGGGTGCGCCTCATCTGGAATGACGGCGCGCGTATCCAATCCATCCTCAAGCTCTTGGTCGATCACAACCTCGATATCGGGCTGCAGGGTAAGGGACGAGGCTGTTGGACCGCCTTCGGCTATGTGCTGGCCAGAAACCACAGCCAGGTCATCGCGCTCCATGACTGCGACATCACAAGCTACGATCGGGAATATCTCGCACGCCTCTGCTACCCCATCGCAAATCCGAATCTCGGTTATGAATTCTGCAAAGGCTATTATAGCCGCGTCACTGATCGCCTTCATGGGCGAGTGACACGCCTGTTCATCACCCCTATGATCCGGAGCCTCCAACAGCTCGTGGGACCTCACGCGCTCCTGACGTTTCTTGACAGCTTCCGCTACCCGCTGGCCGGCGAGTTCGCGATGGTGCGGGACTTGGCCTGGACCAACAGAATTCCAGGTGACTGGGGTCTCGAAATCGGGGTGCTTGCGGAGGTCTATCGGAACTGCGCCTTGCGCCGCATTTGCCAAGCCGACATTGCCGATGCCTATGACCACAAACACCAGGCACTCTCGGATCACAATCCCGATGCCGGCCTCCTCAAAATGTGCGTCGATATCACCAAATCGCTCTTTAGAAATCTGGCGAGCGAGGGTGTCATCTTGTCCGACGGGGTGCTCAAGACCTTGCGGGCGACATATTTGCAAGCCGCTCAAGAAGCGATCAGCCGCTATGAAAACGACGCGGCCATCAACAGCCTCACCTTCGATCGGCATCAAGAACGGACAGCCGTCGAAGTTTTCTTGAAAGGCATGAAGCTGGCCACCGACGGGTTTCTCGACGACCCGCTGGGCGTCCCCATGATTTCCAACTGGAGCCGTGTGACCCATGCCGTGCCGGATATTTTCGACCGCCTGATCGACGCCGTTGAAGCGGACCACATCTGGGATCCCACGTCAGAATCGGTCGTCATTCCATCATGAGCGCCAGTCTCACACCACTGACTGCCGCAACTGAAGCACGCATCCAAGATATCGACTCGACAGAAATTCTCGTCGGAATTCCCAGCTACAATAACGCAGACACGGTCGGGCATGTCGTGCGGGCCGTGAGCGTGGGCCTTGCCAAATACTTCCCAGGCCATCGGGCCGTCCTGGTCAACTCTGACGGGGGCTCTTCAGACGGGACGCAGGCCATCGTCGCCCGGACCGCTGTCGATTTCCAATACTCATTCATCGGCGACCAGCAAAGCATCCTGCATCGGATCGTCACGCCCTACCATGGCATTCCCGGCAAAGGCAGCGCCTTCCGGACGATCTTCGAGATCGCGCGGCGACTGAAGGCCAGGGCCTGTGCCGTGGTCGACGCAGACCTCCGCAGCATTTCACCGGAATGGATTGAACTGCTACTCCGCCCGATCATGGAAGAGGCATACGACTACGTGGCGCCCTACTATCTGCGCCACAAATACGATGGCACCATCACCAACAGTCTCGCCTACCCGCTTACCAGGGCGCTGTACGGACAGCGGATCCGCCAGCCCATCGGCGGGGAGTTCGGTTTTTCCGGCGCCCTCGCGGCCCACTATCTCGAGCAGCATGTCTGGGAATCGGAAGTGGCACGGTTCGGCATCGACATCTGGATGACGACGGAAGCCATTGCCAGCGGCGCACGGGTGTGCCAAAGCTTTCTCGGCGCAAAAATCCATAATCCAAAGGATCCTGCTGCTGATCTCTCGGCCATGTTGATGCAAGTGATGGGAGCGCTCTTTGCCCTCATGGAACAACATGAAGACCTCTGGTTCAAACAGGAAAGATCGCGACCGGTTCCACTCTTTGGATTTCCCTACGAGGTTGGCGTCGAACCCGTTCATGTCAACATGGAACGGATGGTGTCGCACTTTCGACAGGGCCTCACCGATCTTGAGCCCATCTGGCGGCAGATTCTGACAGACGACACGTTCACGCAGTTGCGTGACACCCAGGGGACATCCGGCGCCGACTGTCGTATCCCCGATGAGCTATGGGTCCGGATCGTCTACGATGCGGCCACCGCGTACCGGAAACGAATCATGCCACGCGATCACCTCCTCAAAGCCCTGACCCCTCTGTATTTAGGCCGGACTGCCTCGTTCGTCGATGCCACCCAAGGCCTCACATCCACGGAGGCGGAACAGAAGATCGAAGCCTTGTGCCACACATTCGAACGCATGAAACCCTATCTGGTTGAACGTTGGCAACCGCCGGCGCTGCAACCAGCAACGCCGGCTCTGTTGCATCACGCAACAATCGACGCAGGAGGCGATCATGGATAACTTCATTAACCAAGCGCTTCTAAAACCGTTGGAATTGCTCGGACACCAGATGTTGGCCGTGCTCCCAAATGTGCTCGCCATGGGTATTATTCTGCTCGGCGGGCTGTTCACCGCCTGGGCATCCGGTTCCTTCGTTGAACGGCTGTTACGCGTCATCGGATTCGACCGCCTCTGTGATCGGCTGGGGATGAATGCGGCGCTCCTTAGGGGTGGAGTCAAGACGGATCCCTCTCGCCTCGTCGGTCGCAGTATCTATTGGACCGTAATTGTGCTGGCCTCAATTGCGGCGTTAGGAGCTCTGAACCTGACTCCGATCAACCAGTTCGCCCAGTCGCTGCTGGCCTATGTGCCCCATCTGGTGACGGCAGCGGTGATTCTCCTGGCCGGATACTTTCTTTCAAACTTTGTATCCCGGGCTGTCCTCATTGCTGCCGTCAACGCCGGACTGCCTCCCGCCCGACTCATCGCCACCTGTTCACGCTGGGGAATCCAAGCCCTAGCAGGCGCCATGGCGTTGGAACAACTTGGCATTGCCCAGCACATCGTGGTCGTGGGATTCGGCATTACCTGGGGAGGAATCGTTCTGGCCGGAGCCATTGCATTCGGACTCGGCGCGACCGACCAGGCCAAAGGGTTTTTGGAGCGACGGCTGATGGGCCGATCCAAATCCGGCGCAGTCGATGATCTCCATCACTTATAACGGCGCAAGGCCATGTTGAAATTGATCGTCTATACAGACTTGGATGGCTCGCTCCTGGATGGGACGACCTATTCCTACGAAGCGGCCACACCGGCGCTCACTGCGCTCCGCGAGCAAGGTATTCCCCTCGTACTGGTGTCGAGTAAAACGCGCGCGGAAATGGAACCGCTTCGCCAGCGCCTCGACCATCATGACCCGTTCATTGTCGAAAACGGCGGCGCGGTGTTTATCCCTCATGGCCTCTTCGACTTTCCCTTCGAACGCATGCGAACCAGATCTCCCTATCAGGTGATCGAATTAGGCCTTCCCTACCACATGCTGCGCGAGGTCCTGAAACAAATCGAAGATGCGGTGGAAACGCCGCTGCAAGGCTTTGGAGATCTGTCGGTCGAAGCCATCATGCAGGTGACCGGGCTCCCGCACGCCGACGCGGTGCTCGCCAAGCAACGAGAATACGACGAGCCCTATCTGCTGCAAGGCCCTCAGCCGCTTATCGAAGAGGTCTGCCGGCAAATCGTTACCCGAGGCCTTCGATGGACCAAGGGAGGACGGCTATTCCATCTGATGGGGGATAACAATAAGGGGGAGGCCGCCTCCGTGCTCCTGCGTTGCTACCATCGCCAACAACGCATGAGTGGACAAGCAGAGCGGATCGAAACGGTGGGAATCGGGGACAGCATCAACGATGCCCCCCTACTCGCCATGGTGGATTACCCCATTCTCGTGCAGAAACCGGACGGGTCGTACGACCCTGATCTCCACCTATCAAGAATGATCCGTGCGCCCGGTATAGGCCCGGTGGGATGGAATGAAGCGGTCCTGGACCTCTTGGCGCAGGTATCGTAAAGACAGACTGACCCTGATGAGCAGAAAAGAGCCCCGCCCTTCTGGGCGGGACATTCTAGCAGGATGCTCCAAACGTCAGCCCGCACGAAAAGGGTTGAGACTCGGCTCAGGTTGAGATAAAGAGAGTCTGATCTTCACTCAACCTTGACCTCAGCCTACATCAGATGATCATTATCGATTCGATCATCAACACAACCAGTGCTGCCGGCATCTGTCTCTTCCGCACACTCAGCACTCAGATCTCAGCACTTCCCCGCGCTAGTCATCTTCAGGATTCACAGTATGGAGGCCCGCTGAAAGACAGGCTGTCAGCAATTGCGCATCGGCACTGACGACAGTCAGCCGCAAGGGCTTGAGCTCCAACGCCAGTGCCAAATGCAATACTTGTGGTGTTCGGAGCGCAGGATACTCCAACGCGAGTTCTTTCGTCGCTAAGTACGTCTGCATAGTCGGGGCAATGAACTGGTAGAGCCCCTCCTGCGATTCGCGCTCGAACTTATGAATCACCGAGTAACAATCGTCCCGGGTAATCTCTCCAGCGTGGGCTCGATTGGCGAAGGCCGTATAAAAATCGATGACAGACCATGTCGGCAGAATCGCCACTTTACTCCGCTTTACCATGAGCCGGTTGATGATACGCGTGCCGCGCTCCATGCTATACCGCTTCACGAGTGCTGTTGAGTCGAAATAGTAGTATGGCATGCGATTACACTCTTCCCTTCAGAATGATGGCGGCCAACGGGCCTGCCATTTTTGAGAGCCGATCCTGGAGTTCATCCAGCGGCAACTCGTCATACCCCTCCTTACGGAACTTGTCGGCCAAGTTGCCCTGATTGAACGTCGCCGTATCGTTCTTGAGCCGATCACCCAGCCGGCGTTTTGCCAAACGACTGGGAACCCGCTGTTTCGTGACCGTCAACCCGCGACCTCGGCTGCGTGGCGCGCGAGCGGATGTTCGTCCTTCTTCCGACTTCGATTTGCTCATACCCTCTCTCTCTCTGAATTAGTGGGGTGCTGACCCCGGCGTCGATGCCAATCCATCCCGCGGACATCCCGCAGGCTGACTCGCCTGTGCTGGCAATTCCGACTCTCCGTACACATGCGCCGCAATGGCCTTCGCCACATCGGCAGAAAACTCTTGCTGCATGACACGCACAACTTTGGCTGTCGCCTCACGATCCGACAGATGGCCTTCCTTCCCACCCTTCGACAGAGCGCCGACCACCCGTTGGCTGGTCAAATCCACGACTTCGAAATCGCTGCACCATCGCACGAACTTGAACTGCGGATCACGCACGTCGATCGGCCACACCCGCACTACTCCCCGCACGAGCAACTCCGGGGCTGGTCCGCCGGAATCGCCGTTCACTGAACGGTCCCCTCTCCATGGCCGACTCGTAACTTGCAGCCCCTCCTTCAACAAGCCCTCCGTCAAGGCGCGTTGCGCCGGCTCTGTCTGATCGCCGGTCACCACAACCGCCAGCACCAGATTCTTCGCAAGAAACTGTTCGAGTTCCTGTGTGAGTTCGCTCACGCGGTAGGCTGCAGTGGTACCCTGTCCGCTGGGTCGAATCACCCGAAGATCGGCATTATAGGTTTCCCGCAGCACAAGACTTCGGACAGCCCGTCTCAGGGCTCTGGCTCGTGCCAGCTTATCGGAAGGCCGCTGAGCCTCCTCCACATCGTTTCCGATCGATCGGTCCAGTTCGGTAATCCGTTCCATGAACGATGTCTCTGCTTGAGGCCGATGCATTCCCGCCAAGGCATAGTGGAGCCCTTTGTGCACATCGGCCCACCGGTCGACAATCCTGACGTTCTCCAACACCTTGTCGGTCGACACACGGGTCAGATTATCGAGCGTCAAGCGCCGTTCAGTACTGCTGTGCCCTCGCTGCTCGATCACCAGATACGACTCCCAATCTTTTGCCTGTGCACTGACCTCGGCTTTGAAAATACGAGCCACCGCTGCATAGGCGCGATCGTCCGCTACCGCACGGCTCTCTGCCTGTCCCACACCGACGAGATATTGACCTGACGGATAGGCATCACTCACCCCATCGATCCAGTCCGGTTTCGATTGTCCTCCAAACCATGCGCAGCCGGATAGCACAACTAACGCCATCAGCATCGCCCCGATCCGGCGCACGAATTTCGATCCGTCTATCATGGCATCACCCGTTGAAGCAGCAGAGCGGTTTCACCAGGCCCGACGGACAGGGTCCGCATGGCTTCAGAGGTCAAAGGATCATGAGACCCGCCGCCCGACTGGCTCTGCACCTGGTAACGCCCCGGTGGAACCCAGACCCGAGCAAAATGGATTTCATCGGGCAACGTCTGCCAGCTCCGCTTGTCGGCTTCTTCCGATGCCACTGCCAGTCCTTTCGCCAGCAATCCGACGAGAAGACCGACCAACGGCCCCGCATCTTTCCCTGCTAACTGCTGAGCCCCTCTCGTCGTTGCCTCGGCCGCCGCGAACTTCGTGGTGGCACGTGCGAGAGCCTTGACGGTAATTCCAGCCATGCGCTCCGAGAGCGCCTTCTCAGCTAAAGCCGTCACGTTATGCACCAACTCCGTGTTCACTGTCACCCTTGAGCCATTGTCAGGGATGAGACTCACCCTATCGACAGGCACCTGCGTCTTCTGTGGAACGAGCCGCGGCAACGCCACGCGAACAACACGCCCGTTAAGTCCGTACAAGACCGTGTCCACTCCCCGATTGGATTGCCGAGTCGCCTGTGACAACCCGCGATTGAGAAGCACCAACTGGAGTGCATCGAGACTGACCGGCAGGTCAAGAAACTGATCCTCCTTGCGTGGTGCACGGCCATTATAGCTGATCACAACAACTTGAGCGAGCTGTTGCAACGACTGACTCGTCTCCCACATCGTATCGGGAAACAGACGCCGGTACTCGGCCAACTCTTGAGTGAAGTGCAGTGCCTCGGCCGTTCGTAATAAATCTTCCCGCAGCTGGGACGGAACGGCCGTGTGTGACCATGCGCGGGTGGCATCAAAGGTCTCATAGGCCTTCCGATAGGCGATGAACGCATTATTCACATCGCCGGTGCTTTCATAGAGGATGCCGCTCAGATAACGCGCAAAACCGTCCTCCCGATAGGCCCCCTTCTCCTGGATTCGATCCGACAGGACATTGAGCCGGTGATCGATACGCCGAGCCTCTACCAGTGCATCCTGCCACTGACCCAGTGCCACATAATTAAGCGCCTTCAGCACATTGAGCAACACCTGTTCGTACGGATCGCCCTCATAGGGCAGCGCCGTGTCGTTCGTCATGAACGCAAGTGTTTCCGTTCGAATCTTTCGCGTGTAGAGACGGTCCAGTTCCTCCTCAGCCTGCTCCAATACGGCGTTGCTTTGCTGATAATCTCCGGCTAGTTGAAGGAGCATCCCTCGATCCATCCCATAGAGCACCAGGCTTTTTTCGCCGTACTCCTTTTCAGTCCGCTGGACAATGGCGTCGGCGCCCTTGGGATCGTTGGCTCGCAGGCTTGTGTCGATGAGGAGATATCTGTTGACCGAGGGGCCGCATCCGGCAAGCAGCACCAACGCCAGCACCGCAACAAGAGCCTGGGTGGAAATAACAATGCCCCACCGTGCCGGAAGACAGGCGGTGGGGCATGAGGCAAGAGGGCTCAACGGAGGTCGCAGAGCCTAAAAGATTGAACGTTTCTTTTCGACGACTTTCTTAATCTTCTTCTGACCGTACCAGACCTTGGCGTTGCTTTCCAAATCCACCATCTGTAGGTCCACCTGATAGAACACCGCCTTCGTTCCATCGGCCTCATCAAGGATGGTTGCAATGGTACCCTTCATCATGTAATCGGCGCCGATCTCTTTTCCAGGCGCTTTCTGCGTATCCTCTCGCGCATACATCGCTTGTTCTTTACGTTCGGTGCGGAGTTCCTCGCGATCTCCCTTTCCTGCCACAAACGTGACTTTCTGGGAGTTTGTCAGTTCACGCTCAAGATCGGTCACAAACGTGTTGACGTTGATATGTTCGTGGCTGCTGTTCTGAATGGTTCCAACGACGACGACCGGCTGGCGTCTCTTTGAGCTGGAGAAATTATTCAGCCACGGGTACTCCAGCGCCTCTTTGACCATGGACTCCGCAACCATCCTGGAGTCGGTATCATTCCAACGCCCGCTGAGATCCGTGACAACTCCTGAATCGACCCTCGTTATTCTCGTCTCCTGGGCACAGCCGGCCAACGACAACAACACCAGCGCCACGAGCACACTTTGCCCTCTATCCATAACGATCACGCGATACCTCCCCGCAGATACTGCAATTGGCAGTCGCTTAGCGGGAGCCCTTAGTGCGGCGCCCGTTTGTCTTCTTCTTTTTCAAGCCGCTCAAAGAGTTTATCTGCATTCTTTCTGACAAAATCGCGAACCTGTGCGTTGAGTTCCTTCGCCTTCTCGAGATTATCCTTCATCTCCTCGAGATTCAGCTTGGTCAACACATAATATGTGCCGGTCTTATCATCTTTATAACGCTCGATGGGGCGCACACCGCTAAGAGTCGAGGTCGTCACCGTCTTAATAGCCCGCTCGACATTCTGCTCTTCCGTGTTCTTGGTAAAGTCCCCGACCGTCGTGGAGGCCGCATAGTCGCGCATCAAGTACCCGGTATAGGTTTCAAAAGTCTTGGCAATTTCCGCTCTGGCGCGATTCTCAGCGGTGTCCCATGCCAGTGGCTCATTCTTTACACCAACCACGGACCCGACGCCATAAAAGGCTTTACTATCTTTATCGTTGAACGCCCCTGACCCTTGCTTCACCCACTTCGGAGGACCGCCACAGGCAACAAGTCCGATCATCAGGGCGATAGCCACTCCTCCCCCGACCAACCTCGACTTGAACCCCAGTATTCCATTCATGTGCATGCCTCCTTGGTGATGATCAGGACGGTAAAACGTCGATATACCAGCTCACAGATGCCCGCGACGAAGGATCGAGAATTCGCACGGATTCATGCTAACATGCACCCCCAATCCAGTCAACGAAACCGACAGCCGATAGTGGACTGTCTCACTGTCCCTCGATAAGGAGAATACCCGTGGCAGACGTTCAGATCGATGACGGGATCATTAAGATTCTGAACCTGGAGGTTCAAGACCCTAAAGCAGCAGCAGTTCTCGCTGAATATCCTCAAGCACGCTGGGCAGAAATTACGCGGAAAGCATTGAAAATTGGGCTGGGATATCTCAAAGGTGGTGAACGAGCCTAATGCAGGCTGCTGAAAAATCCCGCCAGCCTGTCTTGTTCATTTGGTCTGTCTGGTCTGTCTAGTTCATCTGGTTAGTTTCGTTCAACCAGACAGACGAGACAGACCAGATGGACCAGACTCTGCTAAGGCTTCGCGGGTGACGACTGCGCCACAGCAGCCCTGGCACGGGCATGGTTTCCGCCGAGTTCGAGATAACGCGTGAAGGCTTCGACCGATTTCGGCTGATCTTTCATCTGGTCGGCGTAGAGGGTGCCCAGCGAGAAATAGACGTCCGTATAGTTGGGATTGGCCACCAACGCCTCCCGCATAGCCCGCTCAGCTTCGACATACTGCCCGCGCTTTTCGTAGATCATCCCAAGCGTATACTGCGCATCAGGATTCTTCGGAGCATGCTGCACGGCCAGCTTTGCCGCCGACAACGCATCTTCAAGATTAGGTAGTATCTCTAATCGCACATAGCTCTTGAGCACATAGGCGTCACCGAACGTGGGGTCGTATTCCAGTGCTCTGTCCAGCCGTTCCAACGCCTCCTCCGGCGACTTACCGGTTTGGAGAAGCGCGACGGCCTGTTCATACTGCATCTTCGCAGCTTGTTGTCGTTCCGCCGGAGATTGGGGCCCTGCCCCCATAATAAAGGCGGCCTTACGGCCTTCAATCAATACCGTATCCCCTTCCCCCTCAAGCTGCACAAAAAGAGGGTGCTGGACGCCCTTCGATCGTTCTGAAACCTGTTGCTTTACATAGTCGCCAACTTCCGAGGCCATGAGCCATCCGTTTTTATTTCGATCTGCCGCGCCTCTCAGCCCCTTCAACAATACTTGCACGAAAAAACTCTTCCCATTCTCCTGAGTCAACGACTCGCCCTTATCGCCCGCCGTCAACACTTGCACCGCTCGCCGTTCCATTTCGTCTTCCGGAGCCAATCGCCCTTCGAGAAACAGTGGCTGAGCCGTACTCACCTCCCACCCACGAACCGCAGCATTCAAAAAGAAGAGTGTGTGTTTGGACGCGCTGCGCCGACTGAACTCTTTCAGCTGTTCAAACGTCATTGATTTGGACACGTTCCCCACCTGCGCGTCCCAGGGAACAAGATAGCCGAGCTCAATACCATCAAGATCCTGCATGACACCCGCATGTCCGGCGAAATAGAGCACCAGGCGGTCATGTCGACCAACCTTGCGAGGCAAGTAATCCGAAAGCATCTGCTGTAGACGGCGCGCACTCGCATCCTTGTCGTACAGCTCAACGACTTCGTCGAAACCCAATTGGCGGAATGCCTGGGCCACCGCTTTGGCATCCTCAATCACGCCTGGAATTTTCGGGGCCAGAAGATAGTTCTCCACCCCGATAACAATGGCCCACGACTTGTAATACAACCCTTCCGGCTTCCCCAATTGGGCAGATGCCGACGATTGACAGAACGTCGCTGCCAGCAAATAGACGAGAACCGCGAGAAGGAAGGGGCGCAACTGTCGGTGGGCAAACGGCAACATCAATTGGATCGGCCTCAGCGGGTGACGCGTAATGAACTCACCCTACTATCGGCCCTGCTTGACTGTCAAGAAACGGCAGACCGAGGTCTCGGAACATCTAAACGGCTCCAGCGTGACACTGCATACGCTCTTTCCCGTACCAACGTATGGTTGAGTTCCTCCCCACCCCTCCAGCATAATGCGCATGATTTGCTTCGCACCTTGACCTGAAGGAGTCATCGCACCATGGCAGAGAACATCGATACCCTCCTCAAGGAAAGCCGCGTATATCAGCCGACCGCTCAGACCAAAGCCGCTGCCTATATTCAGGACTACGAGAGCGCCTACAAGAAATCGATTGCCGACCCTGAAGGCTTCTGGAGCGGCGTCGCCAAGGAGCTGGAGTGGTTCTCCCCCTGGACCAAGGTTCTCGAATGGAATTACCCCTGGGCCAAGTGGTTCGTCGGCGCCACCTGCAACATCACCTATAACTGTCTGGACCGCCACGCTAAAACCTGGCGTAAAAATAAAGTGGCAGTCATCTGGGTCGGCGAAAACAACGAAGAACGGGTCATCACCTATGGCGAGCTCTACCGGCAGGTCAATCGTTGCGCGAATGCGCTCAAGACACTCGGGATCGAGAAAGGCGACCGGGTCACGATCTACCTTCCGAAAGTTCCCGAACAGATCGTTGCCATGCTCGCCTGCGCACGCATCGGCGCCATTCATAGTGTGGTCTATTCAGGATTCAGTGCCCCAGCCCTTGCAAACCGCATTCAGGATGCCGAGTCCAAACTGGTCATTACGGCCGACGTCGGCTTCGACAGAGGGAAAGTCCTCAACCTCAAGACGGTGGTCGACCAAGCCGTCGCCAATTCCCCCTCCGTCGAACATATCGTCATCTTACGGCGGCAAACTCCAGGAGTAACCTTATCCGCACCGAAGGAAATCGATTGGCACGACTGGCTGAAGAATGAAAAGGTAGTCTGTGAGGCCGAGCATCTGGATGCAGAACATCCGTTGTACATCCTCTATACATCGGGCACCACTGGGAAGCCGAAGGGCGTAGTTCATGTCCACGGCGGCTACATGGTCGGAACCTACATCACCACGAAATACGTCTTCGATCTCAAAGAGGACGATGTCTACTTCTGTGTCGCCGACCCAGGCTGGGTCACAGGCCACAGTTATATTGTGTATGGTCCGCTCCTCAACGGCGCGACGATCCTCACAGCTGAAGGCAAGCCGGATTATCCAAACCCAGGCCGCTGGTGGGATTTGATTGAGCGCTACGGGGTCTCGATTTTCTATACGACCCCCACCGCCATTCGCCTTCTCATGCGCTACGGAGAAGACTGGCCCAAAAAATACGACCTTTCCACCCTCCGCATCCTGGGCAGCGTGGGTGAACCGATCAATCCGGAGGCCTGGGAATGGTTTCATCGCGCAGCCGGTGGGGACAAACCGATCATGGACACCTGGTGGCAGACCGAAACAGGGGCCATCCTGATTACTCCCTTGCCGTCCGTCCCCTTGAAGCCGGGCTCCGCCACCAGGCCGTTCCTCGGTATCGAAGCCGATGTCGTCGACAGCCAAGGCAACAGCCTCCCCGCCAACGCCGGCGGCCTTGCCGTCATTCGAAAGCCCTGGCCATCGATGATGCGAACCATCTATAAAGACCCGGAACGCTACAAAACCTATTGGAACACGATCCCAAACTGCTACACCGCCGGAGATATCTGCCACAAAGATGAAGATGGCTACATGTGGTTTATGGGCCGCGCCGATGACGTGATCAAAGTGGCCGGCAACCGGCTCGGCACAGCCGAAGTGGAAAGCGCGTTGGTCAGCCACCATGCCGTGGCAGAAGCGGCCGTGATCGGCAAACCCCACAAACTCGTCGGCGAGTCCATCAAGGCCTTCGTCATCTTGAAACAGGGGGAAGTGGACAGCCCGGCTCTGATCCAGTCGATCAAGGATCAAGTACTGAAGGAGTTGGGGAAAATCGCTGTGCCGTCAGAAATCGACATCGTACCCTCGCTCCCCAAAACCCGGTCCGGCAAAATTATGCGGCGGGTGCTCAAAGCGAAAGAACTCGGGCAAGACCTTGGCGATATCTCGACGATCGAAGATTGATTCAACCGGCTTCAAGACCGGTGATCGATAAGACGTCTGTGTACTCAACAGTAATTGGAGGCGGGCCATGTATTCAGCAACAGGTTCCAGACTCACGGTCGCAATCGGCGTGTTGGCACTCAGCCTGGTCGCGATCAGCCAATCCAGCACCTGGGCAGCCGAACCAGTCGCGAAAGAAAAGGTGGCAAAAAAGTCGACCCAGATGCGGATAAGCGCGCCTGCCCCAGTAACGACCGCTTCAAAGCTCGCCACGGAAGAGACTGCGGGAAAGTCTATCGGCTGTTTCGGTGAAGCACCGACACTTGACAAAGTCACGCCGGACGAAGGAAAAGCCGGAGACAAAGTCACCATCACTGGGAGCAGCTTCGGTACAACGGCCTGTTTACGGGGCGTCTCCTTCGGCCCGGGCCACCCAGCACAGTTTCACCAGACCACCGACAGCATCACCACGACCGTGCCAAGCGGCGGAAAGAAAGGCCTGGTCCTCCTTTCCGTCACCACCGCCTCGGGAGAAAACTCGAAACCGTTCCTCGTAAAATAAAATGAGGAGGGCGGACTAGATGGTCTCCCGTCCTCGTGCACCGCGCGCCCTCAAAAGGGCCTCGTTGGACAGGCGCAGTAGGAGACCATACTAACCCGCCCTTAAGGGAGAAGGCAGAAAAACTGTGCTCGCCTGGGACAAGAGCGCGTCTCGGCGCGCTCGAGGTTGGGCGGGTGAGAATGTCACGCGCAGTGAAAGACGGTCTGGCCGTCCCACTTAGGAAAAAGTGGAAGATTCAAAACACCCTGCCCCGCCCTCAAGGGAGTAGCCGAAGAAGAACGTGGGGAAGCATCTGAGGGAAATCGTCGGACATGAGGCGTAAGCCAGGCGAACCGATCTATCTGAAGCATCACATGCTGGGCCTCGCTCTGGCCGTGGCCTCATCCATTCTACTGCCTCTCCTGTACCACCGCTTCATCGACCCGCTAAGCTTTACCACCATATTTACCGCAAGCCTGATCATCGCTCTGATAGGAAGCATCGCACTCTATTTCACCTACCGAGCCTCGGCTCAAAATGAACCGTGAAACGTGAGATGTTAAATGTGAAACGTCAGCTGGCCCATGAATTGTTTCATTGATTCATCGAACAATTAATTCGGCGCACTGGATCAATTCATTAATCGTCCAACGAGATACGTTTCACCTTTTACCTCTCACGCATCACATTCTTCGTACTCGGACTCTGATATATCCAGATCAGTGGCTTCGTGGCCTCAGCAAGGTAGGCCTGCCCGAATCCTAAAACCAAGTGAGCATCCTGTAGCCGTAGTTCCCAGAGCGAAAAATCCGCAAAGCCGAACATCATGGCCGATTGGGGAAAGCGAGCCAGATAGCGTTCCTTCACTTTCACATAGTTCGGGGCATCAGCATTCAACAGCACCGCCTCACCCTGAAGATTCATCCGCCGTAGGGCCAAGGGATTCTTCCCCGGCCTGTCCGGCTCCGAGACAAACAGCCCCACGCGAGAGTCACGCAATAGATGTTCAGTGTGCAACGCCAAGCGGCTCACATGAATGTAGGCGCACGTCCAATGCTCGCCAAACACATAGGGCACATGCGACCCAAACGGCCTTCCATCTCTGAGCGTGAGCAGAACTCCCGTGCGGACCTCATTGGCCAGTTTGGCCCAAGCTGCTTGAACCTCCTGACTCGACAAAGCTTCAGACATTGCCATAGCGAGGCCCCCCTTCTCAGAAAATAGTGGTAGCGGTCCGAACCTATCACCCTCTGACGAGTAGAAACCAGAGTCTCACCGGTGTATCCTGCACAGAATGAATCGCTGCAAACCAATGACTCTCTGTCCTGGAGACCTCTGATGAATCCTGGCGTTACTTTAACAAAATGTTTGGAGGGACTGCTCATGCTCTCGCTGCTCGTGAGCGTCGGCTGTGCAGCCCCGTCGAAGTATCAGTCGACAACCGTGGGACTGCATTGCAACATCTCATGGGATAAAACGAACGATCCAAAAGTCACCGGGTATCAGATCTCAGTGATCGACCAAAGCAAGCAGGCGAAGAAAACAGTACGCTTTATCCCTGCTCATACAGTAAAAATCTCCTGCAAGGACGCGGGCGCCGATCATGAAGGACTGTGGGACGTAACCGTGCAATCCTGTTACGACAAATCAACCTGTGGCCCCCCGACCGAAGCCGCACGCATGCACATCACCGCCAAGTAAGGAACCGGCCTGAGCCCTGTCAGTCTGGTCTATCTGGTCTGTCTGGTTTATTTAGTTGATTCGGTTTCATAGGTTCGATGAACGAAACAAACATTACAAACCACATGAACCAAAAATCTGGCCACGTCTTTCACCTTTCACGTCTTGCGTTTCATATCCCCTGAAAAGCCGAATGATTTCTCATCCCGAAAAGAGTACCCTGTAATTCTGAGAGGAGTCTGAACGCCAACCGACCGCAACCAGAGCAACGGAAGATGGTTGAGTCGGCTGAGGGAAAGCATAACGTATAGCCTCTCGCATGACATCACGCTCCAATAAGGCAACACAGAAGGGGGTATCAGATGAAGGGACCATGGATCGCGCTGGGACTCTGCTTATCGGTAATGGCTGCAAGCTGTAGTAGTCAGCGGGCCGAAATCAAAGAGGACCGGCTGACAGTCGGCAAGGTCCAAGGAGAGATCAAAGTCGGCATGCCGGCCTCTCAGGTCGCGGAATTGCTCGGCAGTCCGAACATCGTCACGACAGATGACAAGCGTCGTGAGGTCTGGATCTACGACAAGATCTCGACCGATCGGGTAGACGTGGCCAATTCGTCCTTTGCTGGCATCATTCTCATCATGGGCACAAGATCGAGCGAAAGCTCCAGCTCAACAAGGCAGCGGACCCTCACCATCATCATCAAGTACGACGAAGAGAAAAAGGTTCGCGACTTTGCTTACAATTCTACGCAGTTCTAGCAAGAGTAACAGTGCCGGAATGCGGCGAACCCTCGTAGCGGGGATATGTCTTTTCCTTTCGAGCCAACTCGCCGGCTGTGTCACACATACCCAGCCGGCAGAACTTTTTCAGCTCACGGCGGAGAGTCCGCGCAACAAGGCGATGGAAACCCGCTTCTTCGAAACCAAGGATGAAGTGGAGTTGCTCTCAGCCTCCGCCGCCGTCCTACAGGATCTCGGCTTTCAGGTGGAGGAAAGTGTGCAGGACGTGGGATTCCTGCGAGCCACTAAGGAACGGAGCGCCCGAGAGTACGGTCAGGACATCGGCCGTTTTTTCACCTTCATACTCTCCTTGGGCGGATTCATCATGCCCGTGGATCTCCACCAGAAAATCGCCGCCACACTCATCGCGCGACCGATCAATCCGGAAGCCACCCGCCAGGAAGTCAGAATCATATTCTATCGGGTCGTCTGGAAAGGGGATGGCCAAGCCGATCGCCAATACATCCCGCCAGGCCAGCAAAAGATGGAAATGCTCCGCGATCCGGTGATGTACCAGCAATTCTTTGCCAAACTTTCGAAGGCAGTCTTCCTAGAGGCCTTCGCGCTCTGATCGGGAGACCATGAGGAACAACGTGCATGCAATCTTATGCATCATCGTCATCGTGGGGGCGTTGGGCATACAAGGGTGCGCAGCTCCGGAACCGAGCCAGGATTTACTCGCGCTGACCGAAGCGCAGATGAAGATCCGAAGCGTTCAGACTCGTACTTTCGACGTAAAGGACCGCCAGCTGGCCATGCGCGGAGTCATTGCCGCGCTGCAGGACTTAGGCTTCATCATCGAACGGGCAAACGAACCCTTGGGCCTGGTGACAGCTGCACGATTCGCCGAGCCAAACTTTTACGATGTGGTCGGCGTCACCGTCACCGTGCGCCAGGAGGGGGCAGGCCGCATGATGATCCGAGCCAACGCCATCTACAATAATAAGCCGATCGAAGATCCTAAGGTATATCAGAACTTCTTTACCACCCTCGAACGGTCTCTCTTTATCACCAAGGGGTAAGATACGTGGGGGATGTCGAGCCGGACAATGGGAACCAAGCCGGCTGGACCACACGGGCGCATGGCAGCGCTATCATCTTGGTCATCGGACTGTGCCTGTTGCTGCAAGGCTGCCCCTCCCCTTACGAATGGCGCCATCAAGACCAGTGGGACTCGCGGGAACAGATCTGGCTCTCGGAAGAGAGCCAAGTCAAACTGCGCGCAGCCCAATCGCGTGTGTTCGAGACCGCTGACCGTCGACGAACACTCGAATCCATCGTCGCCGCCATGCAAGATCTCGGGTTCATGATCCAAGTGTTAGACGAAGAACTGGGTATCGTCTCCGGCAAGAGATTCGAGCCACTCGAACGGCCCAGTATCGGTACGGACCGTTACTACCACCTTTACGATGATCAAAGCCTCCTGATCTTCACCAAGTCCTATCACACGTGGGGACCGTTCTGGCACCGTAGCGATCTCGTCCGGCTCACCGTCACCGTGCGCAAACGGAACGAAACACAGCTGGTCGTGCGCGCCAGTGCCCAATACTACCTGCGCGCCGTCGAAGATCCAGCTCCCTATCAGAAGTTCTTCCGCACTCTGGAGCAAGCCCTCTTTCTCCAGGGCCAGTTAGTGGAATAAACACGCCCTAGGCCTCTTGCATGCGCACAAACTGGCGCGCATCGATCAGATCCTTTCTGGCACAGAGATGCTTCTCTAGCAACAGATGCTCCAACGCCGCAATCCTGGCAGTCATCTCCGGCAATACGATATCAACCTGCTCACGCAAATCCTGAAGTTGGCGGCTCAGTCCCAAACCCCCTTGCTTCACGGCGGATTGCTTCTTCACCTTACCAACCACTCGACCTTGTGCCCGCTTCCGTGGAACGATTCTCTTAATTGACATAGCTCCCTCCAAGTTGAGAGTCCTCTTCTCCTCGACTGTGCAGGGCCTGTCATCGACGACGCCAAGACCCCCATTGACATCGTATGATACACGAGGACCACCGAAGCGGCATCAGTCCCGCTAGTCATCCGCAATACCCTCCCATCTCCTCACGTTTCACCTTTCATCTCTTACGTCTCACACCCTGTTAAAGGCAAGGTGATTTCTCCAGGGGAAAACGGTATTCTGTACCGCCAACGAGTGCGCCGGATGATACCCGACTTGTATTGTTTCCATAGGGACAAGAGAGGAAATCCATGAGTTCAATCGCAAGCATCTCCCCATCGAGTCAGTTTAGAAAGCTCCTCCTGTCGGAACAATTGGAATTCATCTGTGAAGCCCACAATGGCCTCAGCGCAAAAATCGTTCAAGAAGCAGGCTTTCGAGGCATTTGGGCCAGCGGCCTTTCCATTTCTGCGCAATTCGGCGTACGGGACAACAACGAAGCCAGTTGGACCCAAGTTCTGGAAAACCTGGAATTCATGTCTGATGCGACCACGATTCCAATTCTCCTCGATGGTGACACGGGATACGGCAACTTCAACAACATGCAGCGGCTTGTCCGCAAACTAGAGCAGCGCCGCATCGCAGCGGTCTGCATTGAAGACAAACTTTTTCCCAAGACGAATAGTTTCATCAAGGGGAACGCCCAACCTATGGCGGACATGCAAGAGTTCTGCGGCAAGATCAAAGCTGGCAAAGACGCGCAGACCGATCCGGACTTTTCCATTATCGCCCGCGTGGAAGCCTTCATCTGCGGCTGGGGGCTGGCTGAAGCCTTAAGACGCGCCGAGGCCTATCATCAGGCAGGAGCAGACGGCATACTCATTCACAGCGCCCTCTCGGTGCCGGATGAAATCCTGGCATTCAAGCAGGAATGGGGCAATCGCTGCCCCGTCGTCATCGTGCCGACGAAATATTACGCGACGCCCACCGACGTGTTTCGGCAACATGGATTTTCAATGGTGATCTGGGCCAATCACATGCTGCGGACTGCCGTGGCCGCCATGCAGAAGACCGCAAGGACTCTTAAGGAGGATGAACACCTGCTCTCCATTGAAGACAAAGTTGCACCGGTCTCCGAAATCTTCCGCCTGCAAAACGCCGCAGAGCTGCAAGAAGCTGAAGACCGCTATCTCCCCAAAGGCGCCGAAGACACCTGCGCTATCGTGCTGGCCGCCTCCCGTGGAAAAGAACTGGGAGAACTCACCGAGCAACTACCTAAAACGATGGTCAACATCCAGGGCACACCGATCCTCTCCCACATCGTCGACGCCTACAATGCCGTCGGCATCAAGGATATCGTGGTGGTCCGTGGCTATAAGAAAGAAACCGTTAATCTGCCCAACCTGACCTATGTCGATAACGACGACTTTGCAGACACCGGCGAACTGGATTCTCTCTTGAAAGCCCTCCGATCCCGGAAGGGACCGGCACAGAGCACGGTCATTTCCTACGGCGATGTACTCTTCAACAAATACATTCCCCAGTCTCTCTGCCAAGAGACAGATGACTGTGTCATCTTCGTCGATAGTAACTGGCAGGAGCAGAGCAGTTATGCCCGCCTCGGCGGTTTTACCGAGTGCACCATTCCCAATTCGCGAAGAGCCTTCAATGCCAAGATCTATCTCAAGCAATTGGGGGACAACCTTCCCAATGAATCCATCCACGGAGTCTGGATGGGATTTCTCAAGGTCTCGCCCAGCGCCGCCACACTCATCACCGGCATCATTGTGGAACTGCTGGCCAAGCCAGCCAACCGCAAAGCCGGCATCCCACAGCTACTCCAAGAACTGTTGAAACGGCAATATCCCATCCGGGTGCTCTACACGGCAGGCCACTGGCTCGACATCAACAGCATCGAGGATGTGGTGCAGGCGGGAAACTTTTAAACACGGTTCGTTTGGTCTATTTGGTTGGTCTGGTTTGTTTGGTTTCGTTCAATAACTCAAACAGGACAGGATAGGAGCCTTACCCAGCATCACAAGGCAATTGATATCTTAAACAAAACCACATATGACAGAGCCGACATTCAAACTATCTCGCGTTTCAGGCGCTCCGGTTTCGGACGATGAGTTGATTGCTGATTTACAGCGGGGTTGCACAATCACTGAATTCGAAAACCGTGCCCCAAAAGAAGTACGGTGCCCTCGGCACGTTTGACTACGGCACTGTCACTCGCAGGTTTGGCTCATGGAATAATGCCCTTCGTCTCGCTGGCCTTTCCCTATCTAACGAAATTGATATTTCCGACGAGCGTCTATTCGAGAACCTACTTGTTCTTTGGCAGCATCTAGGTCGGCAGCCACGGCGTAGCGAGTTGTCATCCCCTCCATCTATAATTTCTCAAACCCCATACAACCGGCGGTTTGGCTCTTGGACTGCGGCGCAAGCCCTGCCCTCACTTCCGGCGTTGAACTTCACGTTGATCACATAATCCCGTGGAGCAAAGACGGCGAAACGGTTTTGGGAAATCTGCAAACCCTTTGCTCGGTATGCAACCTTGGAAAATCCAACGTACATATGGACTAACAAATTATGGGGTCATGGATTCTGGTCTCGGCATGACTATTGACTTATTGGAGCCAGGCGCCTCGCTTGAAGAGATGGAGGGCTCGGCAGTCTTTCCTCCAAGGTAGCCCTCCTCCCATGCCTTCCATCACAAATGGCCGGAGATATCTGCCGGGCGCTCTCGACACTCATGAAGAGTATCTCGCAAAGCAAAGAAGGTCAGGGTGAGGTGGCCCCGTTTCTTCGGGTCATCAGATCCATGTCCAAGATCGACCCTGCCGCCCTGCGCACGTAGACTGTGGCATTAGGGGGCGGACCTCCGTTTGGTCGAAGACCACTGCCTCTTGAGAGTCGTCCGTCCACGCGGCTATACTCCTCGCGTTCATCCAGGGTTTCGGCAGAAATGGTTCCCCTTCGCATCCTTTTGCCATGTAGCATTGTGCATGCACATCTGGCATTCTGTTGGAGTAGTGCAGTTGAAACAAGTCTCGTACAGGAAGAACGTCGAGTGGCTTCCCTCCCTGGCGGAATGACCGGTGATCTCTCACACGATGAAGTGAAGGAGTTGTTATGTCGACCTCACATAATCCCCGAGACAACAAAGATCGATCGGTTCGAGCGCGATTGCACGATCCGTACAAGGCGAAGGGAAAACTTGAGGAGCCGTCTGTCTGTCGTGAGTGCAACGCGGTCTACCACAAAGGCCGATGGACATGGGATCCTGCCCCAGCAAAGAGTCATTCCCTCCTGTGCCCTGCCTGTGAACGGATACGGGACAGCGCGCCGAGCGGAGTGCTGCTGCTCACCGGTGAGTTTGTCGCCTTGCATCGGGACCAGGTTCTCGGGCTCGCCCGCAATGAAGAGGCCCGTGTCAAAGCCGAACATCCTCTGGCTCGCATTATCAAGATCGAGGACCAAGCCGAAGCACCCAAAGGGGTGATCATCACTACGACAGACCCCCATCTCGCGCGACGCATCGGCGAGGCTCTGCATCACGCACATCACGGCACTTTCACCTGTCGCTACGAAGAGAGCGAAGACCTGCTCCGAGCGAACTGGCAGAGCTAACCGTCTGTATGAGCCGGGCAATTGGACTCCCTGCTGAGCGAAGCGTATGATGACTCGTCATATGATTCAGCGCTCACGCTACATCATACTGACAGGGAGAACCGGGCCATGGCTTCGGTATTTTCCTCCCCTGCGGCTTCTTTCCACTACTCCAGCGATCCTCACGACCAGCTGACTCACTCGTCTTGTGCAAGTCACGATTTCAACTCCCCTTTCTATCATCCCAACTCAGGCATGATTGTGCAATCTCGTATCCGCAATCCATCTCACCCCTTCATGGAACCGCGGCGCATAACGCCGACGTGCCCATGGGGAAACCAAGGAGGTTTCTATGACATCTTCCAACAAGTTGAGACGGGGAGCTCTCATACTGCTGTTCGGGTTGAGCGTCACCGGCTTCGCCGGATCGAGCAACGCGGCGACGGAAGGGACGTCTTTTAATCTGCCTGTGGAAACGGTGGCGGACTATCTGTACGCCCTGATCGAAGCGGATCGTGAGGTCTACACCAAGCACGTCGTTGAACGGCTGCAGAATAAAGGGGTGGTCGTGGCCTCGGAGAACTGGGAGGAGAAAAATACCCTGCCTCTCCCGGCTCAATTCCTGATGGAGTCTGGCCGCGTCGTGGCCAAAAAGGGGCTCGGCATACAGTATCGATTGATCAGCCTCTGGCCGATCAACAAGCGGAATGGTGCCTCAAGCGAGTTTGAGAAAATAGGTCTGGGGACGATCCTCACTCATCCGACCAAGCCCTATACCGCTTTTGTGAAGGAAGGGGGAACCCGATACTTTCAAGCCGTCTATCCGGACCTTGCTGTGGCCCAGGCTTGCATCGGCTGTCACAATTCCCATCCGGACAGCCCCAAACGGGATTTCAAGATCAATGACGTGATGGGGGGAATTGTGATCAGCATACCGGTGAAATAGATATGCGGGCGAGACACGCTCTGAAGGCTGAAGGTTGGGGTTAGTCTGAAGACTGAAATGTTCGGGCTCCGACCTTCAGCCTTCCCAGCTTCAGCCTAATCCGTAGCCTACTAACTTTTCGCGCACCGGAATCCGGGGAAGTAGAGGCTCCTGAACGTCGGAGGATCCCAGTATCGATCCGAGGATCGCAGGTTTCGCGCACTGGTATTCCAGGATCCGCCACGGATCACTTTGAACCCGCCAGTTGGCAGTCCTTCAGGATTCTGCTGCGGGCTGTTCTTATAGTAGTCACTGTCATACCAGTCACTGACCCATTCCCAGACGTTACCGGCCATGTCATAAACACCATAGGGACTCTTGCCGGCTTCCAACGTTCCCACCGGCACCAATGCATCATAGTTGTGCGCCCCCGTTTTCCCGTAGTTCGCATGGAGCGGCGTCGGGGGATCGTTACCCCACGGATAGAGACGGCCATCCGTCCCTCGCGCCGCCTTTTCCCATTCCGCCTCCGTCGGCAGCCGCTTGCCAGCCCATTTGCAATAGGCAGCCGCATCCGCCCAATCTATATTGGCGACCGGGAGCTTCTGATATCTCGATTGGTTCATTGTTTTCCAGTCTAAGGGGGCGCGGGCTTCTCCTGACCGCAGAAATTCCTCATACTGCCCCACCGTGACTTCGTACACATCAATGGAAAAGGCATTCAGCTGGACCTTGTGCGCTGGTCGTTCGTCTGAATCACCATCCTGGCTCCCCATCGTAAATTCTCCGGCCGGGATCAATACCATCGCTCCTGCTGGTGAACGGGGCACGGCAGACTTCTCCAGGCTCTGAGGCTGAACCTGCTTCTGCGCCGGAGCTAGTTCCTTTGCACCTTTTTCAATTGGGGCCGCACCCATTGCCGGATAGGCGGCGAGCACGATCAACGCACCGAGTACAATCATCCTCCGCATGAACTGCCTCCACAATTTTCTGAAACGAACCATGACAGCCTATACACACGCTGCCTGATGGGCGGGAACTATAAAGCCTCTCACCTCAGAAAAACAACCGTGCAGAGTCATGAATTTTCCCGCATTACTCATGAACGTTTCTGCTGTAGTCACCGACGTCTGCCCCGGTGAGACAGGCGAGACAGGCGGGAAAAGCGAGACTCAGGCTTCTGGCCTCCAACCCTCCTCCATCTGGCCCGTCCTGCTTCGCACAAGTCGCGCTTATCGCGCCGCATAATTATGTGGGCTAAAGAGCCGGCGACTATTGGTTCTTCGCACAGCGGAACCCGTTGAGTCCCTGGTCCGTCGGCGAAATGAGGCTCCGATTCGAAGCGCGCATCGCCCGAGGATTGCTGTTCCACGCACCGCCACGGACCGCCCTGGTCCCGCCCGTCGACGGCCCTGTGGGATTCTTCGACGGGCTGACCTTATAATAGTTATAGTCGTACAAATCACTGACCCATTCCCAGACATTCCCGGCCATGTCATAGATGCCATAGGGACTCTTGCCCGCTTCGAACGAGCCCACCGGCGCCAATACCGCGTGATTGTTCCAGTCCGATTTCCCGAAGTTCGCATGAAGCGGGGTCGGAGGATCATTGCCCCACGGATAGATGCGGCCATCTGTCCCCCGCGCCGCCTTCTCCCACTCCGCCTCTGTCGGCAACCGCTTGCCGACCCATTTGCAGTATAGGGATGCATCCGTCGAATCCACATTAGCAATCGGACGCTTCTGATTCGCCGGTTGGTTCATCGTCTTCCAATCCGAGGGCTGATCGATCCCTTTCGCCTGCAGAAACGCCGCATACTGCCCCACCGTCACTTCATACACATCCATGGAAAATGAGTCCAGATAGACCTTGTGTTCCGGCTGTTCGTCTGAATCTCCCGCCGCACTTCCCATCATAAACTCTCCCGCCGGCACCACCACCATTGCCCCCTCTGGCGGTTTGACCACCGCAGGTGTCTCCTGACTCGGCTTCTGCCCCGTAGCCAATTCCTTGGTGCCCTTTTCAACTGGCGCCGCGGCCATCGCCGGGTACACCGAAAGCCCAAGCAACGCGACCAGCATCAACATCATTCTCATGAACCGCCTCCGCATTTCGTTGAAGGAATCGTGGCAACTTGACTATCCATCGCCTAATGGGCGGAAACTATAAAGCTTCGCACCTTAGGAAGGCAACCGCTTTGAAGATCGTTAGATGTGAAAGGTGAAACGTGAAGTGTATCTTGCAGGACGAACTACGATTGACTGGTGCTCCATTGAGTCAATGAATCAACTCATGGAGATTCTGCTACGTCGAAATATTTTCCTGCCGGCTGATAGCCCGCATTATTGATGAGCGCTTCTGCTGCAATCACCAATCCACTGATACGACAAGCCTTCGGTCGGCGGGCTCGTCCCTTCAGCGAATAGTCAAAATGGATTCAATATTATTCTCCAGATCGTTCACCACCACCCAGTCGGTGGCGCCGGCCTTGCGGACAACTGCCTCCCATTGGGCCAATCGGTCGAGGTATCGCCGAGGATCGATGTTGTCCGTGCCCAGCTTGGTGACGTTCAACGCCACGATGCGGATACCGTCAAGTCTGATAGGGAAATCACGAATCGTTCCTTTGCCCAATTCTTGCTGCATATCAGAGAACACGACGATGGTCTTGATGCCGGCTTTCGTTTCATTCAGGTATTCCGCACCTTGGATCAGGCCACCGGTGATATCGGTATAGGCACTGCCCTTGACATGCTTGGCAAACACCTCGATGTTGTTTTTGAACCTGCGCTTTTGCGAGGTGGCCTGCGAAGGACGCTTGTCGAACGTGACCTTGGCGATAATGTCTTTTTCTGTAAAGCTGCGAGTCTCCACCTTGGCCACCGCCAGTGAATCTCCCGGGTTTAGCGTCGCCAAGAGGTAATTGACAATCTTGGATGCCTTATTCATCTCCTGGGCATAGGTGCCGGACGTATCCACCAGCATATACACGCCATGGCTGTGTATGCGGCTATCGCCACAAGCGCTGACCAATACCATGCCGAACGATACGATCAAGAGGGTCAGATATTTGTTCATGCCGCTCTCCTGAGTTTGGGAAGTTCCTTATCTTCGGTATTACCCGCTCCCATCGAACCTGCACGCATCCCTATCACCCAGCGTTCTATCATCAGCGGAATGACAATCAGCACGTCATAGGCTAGTTCGAGCACTTTGGGCAGCCGCTTTAGCAGCAGACCGGTGAACCTGAGCAAAAAGCCGAGACCGCGCAGGGCCTGGACGAGAAACACGCCGAGAACGGTGCGCATCGAATACACCGCGCTTTCCAGCGGGATTGCCACGAACGCCAATGCAAACGGAAGCACGAAGCCCATGATCATTTGCCCGATCATTGGAATACTGGTCAGCAGACCATCCGACGCAGGTGGAGCGGCAGAGGCGAGATCGCGCATCAGCGAAACCTTGTCGGAAACCAGTATATCCCGCATCAGCGCGAGGGAGGACTCGATCGCGGCCAGGATGATCAGGAAAGTCAGCGACGCGTACATCAGCCGCTGACGCATACGATCATCCATGCTGGCAATCCTGGGAAACAGCTGCGTGATGCGCAGCGATTCGAGCAGGAACAGGCCCATTGATGCTTCCATCAAAATAATGACCAATGCTGCGACATCCGACGTCTTCAGGCTATTCGTGATGTAATCGCTGGCGCCGACCATTTCCGACATGGGCAGCGCGATCAGCTTGTAGTTGATAAACGCACCGCCCAACGCGATCATCATGACCAGCGAGGAGATCGCCAACTGCACGAAACCAGACACCGTCAGAGCATGCTCGGTTTTGTTGTCCTTGGCCCGGATGCCCTCTAATTTTCCCATATGACCATCGATCTGCTTCGCGTTGGTCTGGAGCGTAACCATCTTCTTTTCCATTTCGCCTATCAGCTTTTCCACAGAGCGCCATGACGGCTGCATCGCTTTTAGTATCTTATGCCGCTCTTCATAGGAGCGCCGGAACTCCGCGACAGTCTGGTCATGTATCTTCTGGATGGATTTATTGATGTCTTCCAGAAGCTTGCGTGGAATATCGCCTCCCGTTTTAATCTGTGCGACAGATTTAAGCGCGCCTACCCACTCTGGCGGGGGCGGCGGGACTTCTCCACATTTGTGATAATCATCTTCGATGCGTGTCGCTTCCTCCATCATTTTTCGCTGGAAGGCAGGAAACTCATGCATATCCTTACGAATCATATTGCTCACTCGCTCGAATTCCCGATCGATCACGGTCGCTTCGCTTTCCTGCCCATGCGCCAACAACACCGACTGATTACGCAGCTTCAGATTGTCTGCACAGAGAAACAGCCAGCGGGCAATGAATCGTGTGGACTGAGACAGCAGCGCACATACCGAATGGATGACCCCATGCATTGGCTTGCGCGCTGCATACAAAAACAGCATTGCCAGTACGGCCAACGCCAAAACGGATAGGGCCACACTATTAGGCCAAAACAACCATGAATTCCAGGTCGTCATTACCGGTTCCTCCCTTTGCTGATACCACTGCTGTTCTCGTCACGATCTTGGGCCATTTGCCCCGTGCTCGGCCTAAAAGGTTCCTCACTGTATGCTCGCGAATACACCTGGGGTTTTCCCTGATCCGCAGCTTCGCATCAAACCACATCGCCTTCGCCTTCTCACTCAGCCAATAGGAGGCAGGCGCTTGGCCGGTTATTTGCCCATACTTGAAACGTGACGCGTGAATGGTTGCGACGTACAGCATTCCAGACCTACAGAGCATTATTCATGCCGTTTCGCCGAGAAATAGCAGAGCGATGTGCGACAAACGCGAAGAGCGGCAGGTCTCTATCGTTTATCTGGTTTGTCTCGTTTGTTTGGTTGAACTAGTTAGACCAGATAGACCAAATGAACCAGATGAACCTTCCCCAGTCGTGCCCGTCTAGCATGAGTCATGCGAGGGCAATTGCGGCCCAAAGCTTCACGACGATCCAGAAGATTGCTGCAATGGCGAGCAGAAGAAGCACGACGGTCCCGGCGATGATGCAGGCGACATAGATCCTAGCCTGTTGCGTTTCTCGGTACGGTTGAGTCGCAGCCCTCCGCAGTAATTCTGCATTTCTCGCGTGACTCCGAAACCAGATGGAGAAGAGATCGCCGAGAATGGGAATCGCACCGATGGTTCCATTGATGAGGAGATTCAGGCTCATCCGTGCGATGACGATCTGCGGCACTTGAAGGCGCGCGGCCAATATCAAAATAACAGTCCCGATGAGATTGGCCAGTATGTCACCGATTCCGGGGATCAATCCGAGCAACGGATCGAGTCCTACATACAAGGGTGTGCCAGGGATTTTAACGGTTGTATCCAGAATCTTGGCGAGTAGTTCCGCCGTCGCCACCATGGCTTCTCGTTGAGGATCGGAAGATGGAGACTCTGGGGGAAAACGAGAAGATGGGTCAGCCACGATGTGAGCGAGCGGCATGTTCTTTGAGCCAACAGCGATCCATGACGACGAGCAGGCCGGATTCTTTTGCACGAAAGGCTGCCTGTTCGTTAATGACCCCTTCTTGCATCCAGATAGCATTGACGCCGCAGGAAATCGCTTCTTCAACAATAGGAAGAACATCTTCCGACTTCCTGAAGATATCCACCAGATCGATTGTGCCAGGTACGGCGGCAAGCGATGGATAGGCCGACTCGCCGAGGACATTCGTCTCGTTCGGATTCACAGGGATGATCCGATAGCCTTGACTCTTCATATAGGAGGCCACGCGATAAGACGGCCGTGCCGGATTCGAAGATAGTCCGACCACGGCTATCGTGCGGCAGTCCGTGAGGATTCGTGTAACTGTAATCTCATCGGCGTCGCTCATGGAATTGAACAGTATCATGAGATACACTGCGGAACAATTCTTGGTGAGCGATCAATCAGTCCTTACGGGTGGTCAAAAAGTCCTCGTTTCTCACCCGCCCAGCCCTGGCGTGCCGAGACACGCCATTCCACAGGCAAGGCCGCAGCGAGCGAAGGCCCGGAGGCGTACCCTCTGGGGTACGTTGAGGGTCTAAGCGATGCGAGAACGAAGCCCGGTGAAAGGCGCGTCCAGACGCGCCGGGGTTGGGCGGGTGAGAACAGCGTCTTTTCCAACACCCGACTGCTGAAAGGATTCGGCCCTTGACGATATGGCAAGGATAGGTCATATCACCACTGCCGTTCCGGCCTGGCGCAACACCCTACGATGGAGGCCTCTATGTGCCCACGATTGATACGTCCCCGTCATGCCCTTGTGAGAAGGTTGATCCTCCTCTCATTTCTTCTGCTCCCCTGGCCGGTTCTGGCAGAAGAAGGGGCGGTGCTTCCCCTTTCCAAGATCGTGCTCTATTCCAGCGGCGTGGGATATTTCCAACATGACGGCATGGTAAACAACCGCGTGCAACTCGATCTTCGCCTGCATACAAACCAGATCAACGACATGCTCAAAAGTTTGGTCGTGCAGGACTTCGGCGGCGGTAGAATCTCAACCGTCACCTACGGTTCGCGCGATCCTGTGACGAAGACGCTTGGAAGCTTTAGCATCAATCTGAACGGTAATCCCACCCTGGGACAGATTCTGACTCAGGTCCGTGGGGAACCGGTCGAAGTCACCGCGCCCAATCCCATCGTCGGCACATTGCTGGGCGTGGAGAAAAAAATGGAGTCCATCGGCGAGGGTCTGCAGCACCGCGTCATCGAGCAGGAATATGTCACGCTCCTGACAGAAGAGGGGTTCCGTTCACTCTCGCTGGCGAACGTGCAGCGCATCAAATTGACCAATCCCGCCCTGAATACTGAACTGCACCAGGCGCTGGCCATACTCGCGACGAATCACGATGCCCAAAAGAAGACCGTCTCGATTACCTTCGACGGCACCGGAAGCCGCCAGGCCCGTGTCGCGTACCTGACGGAAACCCCGGTCTGGAAGACCACCTATCGACTCGTCTTGGAAGAGGATAAGACGCCCTATCTGCAAGGCTGGGCCATTGTGGAGAATCAGACTTTACAGGACTGGCACAACGTGAAACTGTCTCTTGTTTCTGGACGGCCCATTTCCTTCACGATGGATCTGTATCAACCGCTCTACAACCCACGGCCAGTCGTACAGCCCGAGCTCTACGCCAACCTTAAACCCCAAACGTACGGCGATGCCATGGATGAACTCAAGCCGATGGCTGCTGCCCCTCCAGCTCGCAGCGAGATGAAAAAAGAACGCTTGCTCAGCAAGATGGCCCAAGGCTTTTCCGGTGGTCGGGCCAATGCCCCGGCAGAGACCGCCGTCGCCGCCGAGATGGATATGCGCAGCCTGGAAGAAGGAGTGGCTCCCATGGCGATGGCTGAAGACAAGGGCGAGTTGTTCGAATATCGCATCGACCAACCCGTCACCCTCGCCAAACATCAGAGCGCCCTACTGCCCATCATCGGCCAGACACTTCAGGGGCAAAAAGTGTCGCTCTATAATCAAAACGTCAATGCGAAACATCCACTGAATGGGTATCGGCTGAAAAACACGTCAGCCCTTCATTTGATGCAAGGCCCCATCACCCTCTTTGAGAGCGGAACCTATGCCGGCGATGCGCGCATCGAGGATCTTCCCCCTGGACAAGACCGACTGATCAGCTATGCGCTCGATCTCAAGACCGAAGTGGAACCGAAACTCGAAGGCGGCACGCAAGAACTTGCGACGGTCTCGCTGAAGAAGGGCACGATGCTCATCTCGCGTCGTTTAGTCGAAGACCGGACCTATCTCGTGAAGAATCGCGACACGAAAGCCAAAACCCTATTGATTGAGCAGCCCTATCGTGCAGACTGGAAACTTGCCGAACCGAAAGAACCGGCAGAGCGGACACGCGACCTATACCGCTTTGGCGTCACAGTCGATCCAGGGAAAACCGCGACGCTTCGCATCAAGGAAACGCTGCCTCTTCAGGAATCGATCCTCTTAATGGAGAGTGGCATCGACCAGATCGTCTATTACCAGCAAGCAAAAGAAGTCAGCCCGAAAGTGAAAGAGGCCCTGCAACGAGTTGTGCAATTGCGCAACAAGCTGGACGACACGCGCGCCCAACGAACTCGCCTAGACCAACGCACTGCTGAGATCAACGCGGAACATACTCGCATCCGTGAGAACATGCAGCGGCTTGCGCAGAACTCCGATCTCTATAATCGCTATGTCAAGAAGTTGGACCAGCAGGAGACCGAACTGGAAAAACTACGCAAGGAGATCGAGAGCCTCAAGAACACGGAAGAGGAACATCGGCGAGAATTGCAAAGCTTTGTGATGAATCTGGACATGGCATAATTCTATCGAGCAAAAAACCGCCTGACATCTTCTATGGGGGCACAGCCAACAAGGAGATAATGATCCGGCGAGACAATGAGGGGAACCCCGGCCTGGCCTGTGACGTGCCAGGCCGACTCCCATTCTTGAGCTACCCGTCGATCCTCGCCATCGATCGTACCGACACTCTCCGGTGAGCCTCCTACCTTCTCGACCAGTTGCCTAAGCACCCCCGGATCTGAGATATCCCTACCTTCACACCAAAAGGCCCGATAGGTCTCACGTACAAACGCCATCATATGCGATGGGTCACGCCGCAGGAGTGCCACTGCTTGTTCAATCGCCGGTCTCGTATTGGGTTTACCAGGAGGAAGCACAATCGGCAGCCCTGGCGCCAGCCGCTGCACGACCGCCACTTCGTGGCGCAGTTCAGCCGCCAACGAGCCCTGCCAGGGTTTCATTGGGCGAGGCAGATGCGAGGCATGCTGCACACCTCGCCATTCACAACGCGCAATCAAGTCCATCTCGTGCAACCGCTCGTGCATCGCATAACAGAATGGACAGTTGAAGTCGCTATAAAGAAAGTTCCGTTTTTCATTCACGTTATCTATTCTCCTCTGAACCTCGTCGACCCTTGGCTTCTATAGATCGACATGGTACCGACGCGCTCGAACAAAATCCACCGTCAAGACGTAATGCCAGTCAAGCTTCCCGCAATGAGTCATGCTTCGGGGAAGAACAGACCTTCAACAGAAGTCTGGCTATGCGAGGAGACGCTCCAGTTTTGCACGAAGGGTTGGGAGGGTTAGTGGCTTCGTAACAACATCATCCATTCCGGCTTGCCGACACTTCAGTTCATCCTCCGATGACGCGTGCCCGGTGAGGGCAATGATGGGCAGATGTCTAGTCGTGGTTTGTTCCTGTCGTCTGATCTCTTGAGAGGCTTCATACCCATCCATCTCCGGCATTTCGCAATCCATCAGCACGGCATCGTAGGTGGCGTGGGCAATGGAGTCTATAGCTTCCCGGCCGTTCCGCGCCACCTCCACCTGCCAACCCAGTTTCTGCAGAAATTTACATGCCACAACCTGATTGATCTCATTATCGTCTACGACAAGAATCCGGAGCGGGGTGGTGCGGTCTGGCATCGATGCAATAGACGGCTTCACCGCTTGAACAGATGCCGTGCGTTGAATCCCAGGCAACAGACTTGTGAAATACGTAAAGGAACTGCCCTTTCCTGGCGTACTCTCCACCATCATGGCTCCACCCATGAGCTCAACCAGTTGGCAACAGATCATCAAGCCCAGCCCGGTTCCCCCGTATCGCCTGGCCGTCGATTCCTCTGCCTGAGCATAAGCTCCGAATAATCGCGTTTGCTGCTCCACAGTGATGCCGATACCCGTGTCCTTCACCGTCCACTGGAGAACCACGGCGTCGGAATGGTCCTGATTAGACGGCATTGTCTTTACGGATATGTGAATCCCGCCCCGCTCGGTAAACTTGACGGCATTACCAACCAGATTAAACAGAATTTGCCGCAGGCGAACTGGATCACCGCGTAACACAGCGGAGATGTCCGGCGCCACTTGAACCTGAACGAGCAACCCTTTCTTCTTCGCCGCTTCCGACGTCAGCGTGATGACGTCCGCAATGAGAGAACGGAGTTCAACATCGGCGACTTCCAATGACATCTTTCCTGCCTCGATCTTCGAGAAGTCAAGAATATCGTTCACGAGCACTAAGAGCGACTCAGCCGACCGGTGCATGGTTTCCAGTAACTGCCGTTGTGGATCGGTGAGAGCGGTATCCTGAAGCAGTTGCGTGCATCCCAGCACGCCGTTCATCGGGGTGCGCAATTCGTGACTCATCGTGGCCAGGAAGATTGCTTTCGCACGGGCCGACTCTTCTGCTGCTTCTTTCGCACGCCGCAATTCCACGTCTGCGGTAATATCAGTTCCATAGGCTCTGACCTGCTTCAACTCCCCTAACGGAAAGAAGGACCAGGCCAGCACACAGTCTTCAACGCGATGTTCCAATCGAATGGCAGGTTGCTGCGACTCAAGACAGTGCTTTAGCACCTCCGACAAATTTGGCGGGAATACGGCTTCCACCCGTCCCTGGATGGAGGTACCGCGAATGAGGAGTTCCACCATGGCGGTATTGGCATAGAGCATGATGCCGTCTTCGTCAAACTCCGCAATGGGATTTGGCGCATCCTCCGCAAGCCTGGCCACCCGTTGAATATCTCGCTCCGCTTCCCGTTTCTCCGTCAAATCGCGACAGACAACAATGGCCCCAACACACTCCAAGCCTTGACATCTGGGCCAGAACGTTACAGCGATCTCAATACCCGTACCGTCCGCTCGGATCCACTGATGGGACGACACCATTGTGACTTCACCGGTTCGTACGGTGTGTTCCAATGGACAACTGGGATGCCTTTCCTCTCTTGAAGAATGACAGCCCACTAACTCGTGAAACACTGAGCCGACGACATCCTGATGGCGACCCACGAGCTGTTGCGCTACGGGGTTGAGAGACAAGATCCGCCCATCTCGATCTGTCACAAATATCGCTTCTCCGGATGACTCGAGAATGAGAAACGTGTCCTCGCGAGTGGGCAACCAGGACAGGTTTCCTTTTGGGGCAGGATCAGAGGTGGGGCTGAGGGACAGGCTCACGCGGCCACCTGCCTGAGAACAGCTTCGACATCGAGACCTTCCCGTTCCGCATTCCGCACATCACGAATCGTCCGTCCTCCCTCTGGTTCATGCACTAAATCCAAGGAAACCGGCGGAGAACATGTCTCGCCGGACTCGTTTCTGCAGATATACAGAAGGGGCAGGTGAGCTTTCCCTGGTGTGATGGCGCCGACAACAGCGAGCTCCCCGGAACTCAGGGCCACCACACTGTACAATGGATACACGCCGATAGCTCGAATCAAGTATGACACGACCTGCGAAAGCGCTTCATCAGCTCGATGCCGTTGGTAGAGCTGCGTCAGCGCTTGATTTGAAGACATTGGAGTAAGACCTGTCTGTCCGGTCACAAGCTCATCATACTGGTCGATGATTCCAATCAGTCTGGCAGACTCCTGATGTGCCGCAGATATCTCCCCTGTCTGTTCTATCTGCGCGGTCAGATTATGATGCCCCGTCACAATGGTGAGAACGGCCTGGTCGGACGATCCGCTCTTTTCGAGGATCCTGCCCCCTTGAGTGGTATGGCTCTCGTACAGAGCCTGTTGAGCCGGCGGCATCGTTTTCGGTCGCTTCACAATATTCCGAGGTAAGCGCGCGAGTCCGATGTCATGCAGCAAGCCCCCGACCCCCAGCTGCTGCAACCGTTCACGAGGATAGTTCAAGGCCTGCCCAAGAATCACGGACAGCGTGGACACGGTCAAACCATGTTCGTGAATTGTGGGATCGGGCTGTCGCAACCCTAACACGGCATAACAAGCGGCTTGCCGATCGAGGATATCGCCTATGGTCTCGTCGATGAGCTGGCTGGCGGCATCATAGTCCACAAGCCCGGTCATACGCGTCTGCTCAAATAGGCTATTCAGACGGTTTACCCATTCAGCACGACGCTGCCTTGCTTTGGAAAAGTTCTCAGCCAACATCATCGTAGGGGGCAGCGACGATGTTGCGGCGAAAGGAGCCATAGGCTGTATCGGCGTTGGGGGTTCAACAAGGACAGTCTCGACCAATGCCGATCGAGAAGGTTCAGCGTCGACAATATCCAGCCCCTGCCCTGTGTCGATCGTCACCTCGGTAATTCCGGCACGTCGAAGGGCTTCGATTTCCGATTGATTCTTGATCTTGAACTTATGGCGAAGAAACGGCGTCTGCAACCACGATCGGTCTACGCCGATCAGGTACATGCCAACCACGAGACGTGTAAGGGGAATGGTCCGTTGAGCCACGGGGCAGATCCTCAAGAGCGCTAAGGGCATTCAGCCCTACTCTATCGGTGTATACTCGTAAGACTTCAGTCCAGGGGGTCTGGAATATCTATTCTTCTCTTCGATAGTGTTCATTGTGGTCGATTCTCACACCGCCGTCTCCCAAACCATGAAACCAATCGGCAATCAAGTTCCTCATTCACCTGACCGATATGTAAGCCGACAGGGCGCAACAGGCTATCTCACCAAGTCGTTGGAGGCGAAGCCTGACAAAGAACCACCCTGGAGGTGCCTGATGATCGGCGCAATTCACTCCGCCCTCTCTGGCCTCACCGCATTTTCAAGACAGATCGAAGTCACCGCTCACAATGTGGCCAACGTCATGACCAATGAATTCAAGAATTCCCAGCCCCTCCCTGCGACAGGAAAACCACCCCGCAGAATGAATGTCGCATAGCATTCCGCTCAGACAGTATGGTATGTCGAGCCCATGGCTGGCCCCGTTCTGCTCCTCACCCCTCCACTCACTCAATTAAATACCCCCTACCCATCCACGGCCTATCTCACAGGGTTTCTCCGTGGCCGTGGGATCGAGGTCTTCCAAGCTGACCTTGGCATCGAAATGGTACTCCGGCTCTTTTGTCGATCGGGGCTCCAGACCTTATTTGAGCAAGTGCGAGCACGAAAAGATGAGTTACCGGGTGAAGCCAGACAGATGTTGGCGGTCGAGCCGGCCTATCTGAACGCCATCGACCCGGTCATTGAATTTCTGCAAGGACACAACCCCTCCTTAGCCTTGCTCATTGCCCGCCCAGGGTTTCTTCCCCAAGGCCCTCGGTTTGCCGGTCAGAGAGAAAGCGCTGCGTCATTTCGTGCCTTGCCGGAACAGGATCGCGCGAAACGGTTCGCCACCTTGTATCTCGAAGACCTGGCCGATTTGACCCAGGCAACCGTCTCTCCCCATTTCGCCCTGAGCCGCTATGCCGAACATATCGCCCGGGCAGCCTCATCGTTCGAAACCATCATCGATGCGATAGCCGTCCCTCCGACACTGACGGATCGTTTCATGCTCGAATCCTTATGGGAACATCTTGAGCGCCTCAATCCCTCGCTCGTCTGCCTGACTGTTCCCTTTCCAGGAAACCTCTATGGCGCGTTTCGTATGGCCTCCTCGATCAAGAACCAACGGCCGGACATTGCGATTGCCCTTGGTGGCGGATATGCCAACACGGAGCTTCGACGTCTGTCGGACCCCCGCGTATTCGACTATGTCGATTACGTCACTCTCGACGACGGGGAACGTCCGCTGCTTTCGCTGATCGAACATCTGGCAGGCGCTAGACCGCGCACAGGGCTCTGCAGGACGTTCTATCGCGACAAGGATCGAGTGGTCTTTGCGAATGATACGTCCGATCGTGACTTCAGCATGGATGAGGTCGGTTGTCCGACCTATGGCGGCCTCACCTTGAATCGCTATCTCACGATCTTAGACAGCACGAACCCGATGCATCGCCTCTGGTCGGAAGGCCATTGGAACAAACTCACAGTCGCCCACGGCTGTTACTGGAAGCAATGTACGTTTTGTGATGTCGGACTCAACTACATCAGCCGTTATGAAATGATGCCGACCGATCGGCTTATCCGGCAGATCGAACAACTGATCGCCGAGACAGGCTGCCGGGGGTTCCACTTTGTCGATGAGGCTGCGCCTCCCGTTGCCTTGAAATCGCTCGCCTTGGCACTATTAGAACGAGGCATCACCATTTCATGGTGGGGCAATATCCGCTTTGAAGAAGCCTTCTCACCGGACCTCTGCCGCCTCTTAGCGGCTTCCGGTTGCATCGCCGTGACGGCAGGACTCGAAGCGGCCTCGGATCGTCTGCTGGAAAAGATCAAGAAAGGGATTACCGTCGATCAAACCGCGCTTGTAGCAGCGGCTTTCAAAGACGCAGGCATTCTCATTCATGCCTATCTCATGTACGGGTGTCCCTCTGAGACGGTGCAAGAAACGGTGGACTCACTAGAACGGGTGCGGCAATTGTTCGCGGCAGACCTGATTCAATCTGCTTTCTGGCATCGCTTCACCGCCACAGCCCATAGCCCGATCGGGCTCAAGCCGGCTGACCATGGATTGCGCATCCTGGGTCCTACATTCCAGGGTTTCGCGGAGAATGACTTTCTACATGAGGATCAACGTGGCAAGACACCGGAGTGGCTGGGCGAAGGCTTACGGCGGTCGATACTAAATTACCTCGAAGGGAGCGGACTCTCACTCGACGTCCGTCAGTGGTTCGACCATTCCGTGCCAAAGCCACGTGTCTCCTCCACATGGGTACGCCAACTTCTCAAGAAAAGAATTATTGAGGATAACCCACAGGCGGAACGGCGGTTTGTCTGGCTAGGTGGGCAACCACTCTGCGAACCTGTTGGAAGAGGAACGCGACTCATTCTACCGGGGCGCACCAACGATCAAGCCGTCACCGTCTCTCATCAACAGGCTCAGTGGCTTGACGGTCTCATTCGACAATCCACACCTCACAACAACCCATCTCTCCCCTACCCTCTGCTCCGGGAAACGAAAACCACATTCCCAGGTACCATAAAGGAGTTTGAAATCTTCCTCGGTACGACCTCCTGGGAAAAAGTTCGTGCTGCCGGCCTGTTGCTTGTTTAACAGGCTGCGGAAAAACCATTTCGACACATTAATCTTCAACGATAAATTGTCAACCCTGCCCGAGCCCTTCGAGCTTGACTCTTATAATACATGATGCGACGTTATCGCCCATAAGAATGGGAACGTGCCTATGCTCCTGATCCAGACCGCTGCGCTCTTCGTTCTCACAGCCCTCGCTGAGATCGTTGGCTGCTTTCTCCCGTACCTCTGGCTTCGCAAGGACGGATCAATCTGGCTCTTGGTTCCGGCAGCGCTCAGCCTCGCCGCCTTTGTCTGGCTCCTCACTCTCCACCCCGCCGCCAGCGGACGGGTCTATGCTGCCTATGGCGGTGTATACGTGGCGGCGGCCCTCGTCTGGCTGAAGGTCGTGGACGGCGAGAAACTCTCCGTCTTCGACTGGACTGGAGCCGGAATTGCCATGCTTGGTATGGCGGTTATCGTCTTTGGCTGGACCGCGAAGGAGTAACACGAATGACTCAAGACCCCAACGATCAAGGCATTAATCCTGCGTAGGCACCCCACGACGAAAATAAGAATGTGGTCGTTAGTCCAAAATATTCAGATGAAGGTCATCGAAGTAGCTCACGGCATCTGATTTGGTCCAAAGCCCGATTCGTCCTCGGGTGAATGTCCGATCGCACAGATCAAAGACAGGCTTGTCGTCATAAGACACTTGCAATCGACAGCCTTTGGCCACGACGTGAAGCGTATGCCACTTGGTCACTTCGATAATCTGATTAAAGTTTTGAAGCATGTGCCGCACGCCTTTCACGACCCGATAGATGCGCAGGTTCTGCTCAAGGGGGTTTGCCCGAACCAGATAGTAATTCCGATCATCAGCAGCGCGCCAAATCAAGCCACCCCCCATATCCGCCTTTCCTTCTATGGGTAATAACGAGATGCTCAACTCAAGGTCGGAGGAGTCAGTTCCGTTGACCAAGACGAGCTTGTACGCATGCTCCGCGCCTTTTCCCTGGAGTTGGCCGAAGACGTATGCCGCGCTTTTCGCTTTCTTTGATTCGACCACTTTCCATTCTCCCGCAGGCCGCCCATCAAATAGGGTTCCCACCTGGAATTCAGGAGGAAGACTCTCCGGTGGGTCATCGTCAAAGGTCCACACCCGAGTAGCGCTATCAAGCGAGAACCCAACCACCGGGACAACGATCGCTACGGCGAGAAACAGTAGAATGCGCAGGTGAACCATCTTCAACATTTTCATAACTTCACCAGGGGAGATTGCGTGTTTAGGGTCTGACCAGCGCGGATAAGTTACCGGGTTCGACCGGCACATGCTCGACCGGGAGTGAACATTGAACCACGCTGACGATCATGCGGTGGTCCAGGCTCGTATTGATCTACCCCATGTTGCAATGGAGCGTATCCGTTTGCCAGATCCGTTTCCGAACGAAACTGTTCCCTGAGAATGTCTTCAGGCTTTCGAACGTTTTCTTTTCCATCGGATGAGGTTCCTTTTCCTTATCGCCAGGTGACTTCTTCCCAACAGAGATGAACAAAGGTCTCAAAGGGAGGAAAGTTGTTGGCGTTTTGTTCCTTCGACCGGACCCAGAGATCGATTTCCATGCCCGCCGGATCGGTTTCCCCTCCAGGCAGCGTTCGCTTCACGGGATAGCGAACCTCATGGGTTTTTGGATCGCGGGTTCGTTCCATGACCATGAAATGGGCATCGTAATCGTTGTAGAGCACCCGATCGTTCTTGTGCATCGTGGCCTTGCCCCAGCCACCGAGATACAGCCAGGTTTTCGGATACAGCGGATCGCCGTTTCCGGAGTCACCATGTTCATAGATCCTTGTCGCGATGCCTCCATCCTGGAACGGAGCTTTCGCGGCAAACCGGTCAAAGACGATCCGATACCGGTCAGCGCCCTCGACAAATTCAGCGATGACCTGGCCACTGTTCGTGAGTTCGTTTACTTCGATGTCGATGGAACCCTGTACTGATATCAGGTGTTTGCCGGCATAGTCGAGGTGGTCCCACGGAGCCTGGTCCCGCATGCTTCCCACAAGGGTCGTTCCGCCACCCTTGAGGCTAAATCTACCACTGTAAAATGGATGTTCGGTCGCTTTGAAGATGCGAGTGCCTTCGGTCTCTTTCGGAGTTCCAAACAAGGCCTCTTCCGCATAAATGGAGGTTATTACGACGCCTGACCCTGCCATCAACAGAATAGATATAACAAGGCTTCTTAGATGTGTCATCGTGCACCTCTTAGGTTAAATTTGGCACAATCGAAACTGGACGATGTCACGTGAGGCTGTCTCTTAACTGTATCGGTCTACGCTCTCCGGGATGTCAGTCATCTGGCTTTGTCCCATCCTTAAACGGCTAGTGTGAATGGGTCGGCAAATCGTCATGCTCATGGTTGGCCATCCGATGATGGTGTTCACCTGAGGCCGTGGCAGGATCGACATGAATCGTGGCATTGCCGAGGTACGGTAAATGATGCAGGAGTTCATGCCGCACTGCTCGGGCAATCTCGTGACCTTGTTCAACTGAGAAATCGGACTTCACGGCGATATTGACATCGGTCAGCAGCCGATGCCCCACCCATCGGACCCTCACTTCGGTAACTTCTAACACCTCAGCCACATGCTGTGCCGAATGCGTTACCTCGTCAATGACTTCCGGATCGACCCCGTCCAGCAGACGAGAAAACAGAGATTTTCCCGACGCCCACACAATCTTGAAGATAACGAGTGTAATAGCAAGACCGACGACTGGATCAGCCTGAGGATATCCCAGCCACATGGCACCAGCTCCCAGAAACACTCCCAGACTCGACAACGCATCCGTTCGAGCGTGGTAACCATCAGCGACGAGCGCCACACTGCTGATTTCTTTGCCAACCCGAAGCCGTAACCTCGCCACAAGCTCATTGCCGGCAAAGCCCACCAAGGATGCAACGGCGACGGCACTGAGATCGTGTATCTCCTGAGGCTCGAACGCCGGCTCACGGATTCGTAGGCGACCATGAGTCCGCTGATGAGCATGATGAACACAATCACGATTCCAGCCAGATCTTCAACACGTCCATAGCCATAACTAAATCTCTTGCTCGGCTTCTTCCTGACCATCAAAAACGCAATTCACAGGGGGATAGCCGTCGCTGCGTCGCCAAAGTTATGGATCGTATCAGCGAGGAGAGCAACACTCGAAGTCACTGCAACCACGGCCGCTTGCAGGAGCGCGGTCAGGAGTAATCCAGCCATCGACCATTTGACCGCCCAAATTCCTTTCTCGCTCGTCAGGAGGGCTGGATCGAGGGTCCCATGGAAATGATCGTGATCGTGGGTCTCATCAACGATAGGAACATTCATGGGCATTATCAGAACCTCCCATAATCTCAATCTCAAAAAACAAAATACACGGCGGTTTTCCTCCCTGCTCATTCGCAGCAGAGTTACCCATGACAGACCTTGCGGTACAGTGCAGGGAGAACGAGGAGTGTCAAGATAGTGGAGGTGACCAAGCCTCCGATGACGACGGTCGCGAGGGGCCGCTGGACCTCGGCTCCCATCGTCGTGGCTAAGGCCATGGGAAGAAAGCCGAGGCTGGCGACAAGCGCCGTCATTAGCACGGGCCTGAGCCGGTCCATGGCCCCCTGTACGACTGCTTGATCAGTTGGCAACCCTTCTGCTTCAAGTAGCCGGATGTGGCTGACCAGCACGACACCATTGAGCACCGCAATACCGAACAGGGCAATGAATCCAATGACTGCCGAAATACTGAGGGGCAAACCACGCAGCCAGAGGGCCAGAATGCCACCAGATAACGCCAAGGGGACATTGAGAAAAATCAGTAACGCGGGACGCATGGCCCCGAAGATGACCGACAGGACACCCAGAATCAGGAGGAGGGTGATCGGTACAACCACGGCTAATCGGCTAGTGGCTTCTTGGAGGTGCTGAAACTGTCCACCCCATGTCAATTCGTACCCTGTCGGAAGCGATACCTCGCGTGCCACTGTACGCTGAGCCTCTGCCACAAAGCTGCCGAGATCCCTTCCTCTGATGTTGTTTTCCACCACGATACGTCGCTGCACATGCTCTCTGCTGATCTGCGCCGGTCCCGTGTCTACTCGGATCGCTGCGACGCGGGAGAGGGGGACGAGCTCACCCTGACCGGTTGGGATAAGCAGATTGCCCAGTGCAGCAGAGTCAGCTAATGCGCTGTCGGCTAAGCGGACGACGAGGTCAAACCGTCGTGAGCCTTGCACCACAGTGCCGACGACGCGTCCCACACGTGTGGTTTGGACGAGGGTGAGTACGTCGTCTGCCGTGAGCCCATACCGGGCGATCTGTTCCCGGTCCACAATCACGCGCAGCAGTGGAAGGCCCGCGACCTGCTCGACCTTGACGTCTGCTGCACCACGCACAGTTTCCAGCACACGCGCCACGGCCTCGGCCTGCTTTTTGAGCACGTCCAGATCAGGTCCGAAGATCTTGACGGCAAGATCGGAGCGCGTGCCGGCGATCAACTCGTTGAAGCGCATTTCGATCGGTTGCGTAAACCCGAGGCCGACGCCCGGAACCGCTTCGAGAATGGCGGGCTTCATCTTGACGATCAAGTCTTCGCGAGTGCCGGCCGTCGTCCATTCGTGCTGCGGCTTGAGGATAACGAACACATCGGACAGCTCCACTCCCATGACGTCGGTCGCCACCTCGGGACTCCCGGTTCTGGTCACCACCTGCACGACTTCCGGAAATTGGCGAAGTACCCGTTCGACGTCCAAGGCATTCTGGACCGACTCGCTTAGCGATACGCTCGGTAATCGCCACACCTGAATCGCCATGTCCCCCTCGTCGAGTCGAGGCACAAACTCGATGCCGAGCCACCCGGTGATTCCGAGACTCACGACGAACAGCCCAATGGCCGGCGTGACGACCCACGCCGGCCGCGCGGTCGCCCATCTGAGACAGGGCTCGTAGACACGGCGCAGCATGCTGATCACCGGCGTGTGCTCATGGCCAGATCTAGCCCGCACAAACCACAAGGCGAGCAGGGGGGTGACCGTCACTGCGAGGAGAAGTGATCCAGCCAGGGCCAGGATGACGGTCAGTGCCATAGGACGGAACATCTTTCCCTCGATCCCAGTCAGCGCCAGGATCGGCACGTATACGAGAATGATGATGCTCACGGCCAGGGTCATCGGGCGAAGGACCTCGCGGCCGGCCGCCTGGATCTCACTCAGCCGTTCCTCCTGGCTCATGACGCCTTTCTTCGCCAATCGTCGAAGGATGTTGTCAACCATCACGACCGAGCCATCCACGAGTAACCCGAAATCGATGGCACCGAGGCTCATGAGGTTGCCGGACAGTCCCGCCTGCATCATCCCGCTGAACGCGATGAGCATCGACAACGGAATGGCGGACGCCACGATCACGCCTGCGCGGAGATCGCCGAGGAAAAGGAACAGCACGGCCATGACGAGGAGTCCCCCCTCAAGCAGATTGTTACGGACAGTGCTCATTACCTTCGAGACGAAGATGGTCCGGTCGTAGTAGGGTTCGATCGTCACACCAGGGGGGAGGATTGCTTCAATCTCTCTCACTCGAGTTTTGACACGTTCAACAACCTGTTGTGCGTTCTCACCCGCCAACATCTGAACCATGCCGATGACGGTTTCGCCCTCTCCCATCGCCGTCGCCGCGCCGATGCGGAGTGCCGACGCCTCCTTCACCTCTGCAAGGTCTGAGATGAATATCGGTACTCCCCCGGGGCCGCGCGCCACCACAATCCTCACGAGGTCGGCCACCTGGGTCGCCAAGGCCTCACCACGAATGAGCAATTGCTCGCGTTGATGCTCAATGTAGCCGCCGCCGGCAATGGCATTGTTCCGTTCGAGCGCCTCAAACACTTGCCGAAGCGACAGTTTGTAGGACAGCAGCTTCGCGGGATCTACCACCACTTGGAACTGCTGAGGTTCTCCTCCCCAAATATTGACTTCCACCACGCCCGGCACCGCCCGCAGGCGCATCCCGATCTCCCATTCGAGGAGTGTCCGAAGCGCCATGGCGCTGTAGCCGTTTCCTTTTACTGTGAATTGATAGACTTCGCCCAAGCCGGTCGTCAGTGGTCCCACGATCGGACGGCCATACTCGACTGGGATACGTTCCATGGCACGGGCCAGCCGTTCGGTGACCAACTGTCTCGCGCGGTAGATGTCCGTCTGATCTTCAAAAATTACGGTGACCACCGAGAGCCCGTAGCGCGACACGGAGCGGAGTTCTCGCAGGGCCGGCAATCCGCTCAGCGACGCTTCGATCGGAAACGTAATGAACTGTTCCACTTCAACTGGACCAAGCGCAGGGGAACGGGTCATGATTTGGACCTGGACCGGCGTCAGATCCGGCATCGCGTCAATCGTGAGGCGGGTAAGCGACCACAGGCCGATGGCGATCACGAGGATCACCGCCACCAGAGTGAAGAAGCGGTAACGCAGCGAGAGGGTGAACAGCCTGTCCATCTTACCCTCCCTCTCCGGACCCGATGTGTTCTTTGAGAAGGACGTTCTTCAGGTCAAAGACGCCATCGACCACCACCATCTCGCCTGCTGAGAGTCCTGTCTTCACTTCAATCCAGCCTCCGCCTTCGCGACCGACTTCGATTGGGACGAATGCATACCCAGTCTCCCGCTGAACGAAGACGCCACGCACGTTATCCACCACCGTCAGAGCTGAGACGGGAATCGCCAAGGTCGGTGGACTCACGATGGCCAGCTGAGCCTCCACATATTCTCGCGGCCTCAATCGATGCTGCTGGTTCTCGACCTCGAACCGAACCCGAATCGTTCGCGTGGTCTCGTCTGCTACCGGCGCAAGATAGGTAAGCGGAGCCGTAACCAGCTCACCGCCCTTCGGTAGGATCTTCCCCAGATCGCCCTCTTTGAACTTTCGGGCCTGTTCGATCGGCAGATTTGCAAAGACCCAAACTCGGCTCGTATCGACGATCTCGAACAATTCATTTCCAGGAGCGACTCCCTGTCCCCGCACAACATTTTGTGCGACCACCGTCCCAGCGATCGGCGTTGTGAGGGTATAGTGATGCCCCTCCTGGTGGCTTCCATGCTCCAGTTGATGTAGTTCATCTGCCATCATGCCCATGTTCAGCAGTTTCTCGCGAACGTGCTGGAATTTTGCCTTCGTTTCCAGGTATCGGCCCTTGTCTTCAATGAGCTTCCGCTCGGACACAATGTCCTCGGCTCGCAGTTTCTCCGTTCGCCGGAAGCTGTTCTCTGCGACATCGGTCTGCGCCTTGCTCACAAGGTATTCTTCGATTAACTGATCGAATTGCAAGCTGCTGATGGCGGCGAGCGGCTGACCTGGCTTGACCTGATCACCGAGCTGAACGTGAATCTTTTCAACTTGCCCTTCAATCCGGGACGTAATCTTGGCAACCTGCTTCAGGTCGAGGGCGACTTCGCCTGGGGCCGTCACCACTTCTGGAACCATGTGCGCGGCGACCAGGTCGATCCGTAACCGATCTCGTACGGCCGCCGGAGCCTGAATGATGCTGATGCGAGGAGCGCCTGACTGTGAAAGGGTTTTCGGCCCCGATGCTGGTGATTCGCTGCTACGATCCCCGCAGGCCGTGACGAACAGAAACAGCGCGAGTATGTATGAAACGCTCCGAGTGGTCCCTCTGGCTCTCATTGATCAGGCTCCTATCTCTTCTCAGGCGATACGCTCGGACCATCCATGATAAGCCGGACGGCTCAAAGTGGATGTCATCGCGATTTCCAGAGGTCAGAAAACGGGAAGGACCGCGTCCTTCACCGACATCTGACAGCGATATACTGTGTTACCTAATTATCAAAACACGAAAATTGATCAGAGGGATTGAAAGGGAGGAGCACGCAGAGGGAGGGCAGTGGAGAGAAATACAATGTTGGGTGGAGTGTCGGGTTGCAATGCCGCCACGACAATGGCTTGGTCAGTCGTGGTACTGCCGTCGGATGGGAATTCAGCAATTATAATCCCCGGCTTCGGCAGTGGACGATCGATCGGAACGGTGAACAGCGAGAACTCTATCTCAGGGTGATTGAGCGCATGACCGAGATGCGCGCTGGCTTGAAGGTGCTGATGTGCGGCTTCAGGACAGGTCGAATCATGGACAGTTTCTGTGAACTCGCACTCGAGGTCCGGGGAGAAAACCGTATGGATAGTGCCGCCATGGACATGACTCACATCCCCATGATGATGATCGGCCTCGGGATGCACGTGGAAAAATGGAACCATGAGCATCCAGATGGATACCCACGCGAGGACCAGCAGGCGAGCACTGGGTAGCTTGTCGTTTATCTGTCGCATTGAGTGTTCACCCTAACACAGTTCCCCTCCCCCATCAATCGACTGACCCATTTCAGCTCACCGGAAAGGAATCGCTTAGGAAGGATTTCATTATCGACCTCACAGTGTTGGAAACATGTTCCAGCAGGCTGCAAAATGACTATGCTGGCCTGCGAAAGCTTCGATGGTCCGCACGTCTGGGACAAGCCCGGTCTGTCTGGTCCATCCGGCTAGCCTCATGCAACCAAATAAACCAGACAGACCGAATAGACCAAATGAACAAGGAGGCTGGCGGACTTTTTCAGCATCCTGCTATAAACACGAAGGGCGGGAGAAGCTCTAAGCCTCTCCCGCCCTTATACCGGTCAAACCGTTTACTACTTATTCGGCTGCGGGGTGTAACGAAGATAAGGCTTCACAGTCTTGAAGCCCTTGGGGAAAAGTGTCTTTGCGTCGGCATCGTTCACGGCCGGGGTAATGATGCAATCCTCCCCGTCCTTCCAGTTGGCCGGTGTCGCAACTTTGTACTTCGAGGTCAGCTGAAGAGAGTCGACAACACGCAATAATTCATCGAAGTTACGTCCACATGAAGCAGGATAGGTCAAGGTTAACTTCACCTTTTTATCCGGACCGACGATGAACACTGATCGGACGGTCATGTTATCCATCGCGTTCGGATGGATCATGTCATAGAGGGTCGCGACCTTCTTATCAGGATCGGCGATGATCGGATAATTCATTGTCGTCTTTTGCGTCTCATTGATGTCGTTAATCCACCCCTTGTGCGAATCCAACGGATCGACGCTGACGGCGATGACTTTCACGCCCCGCTTCTTGAAATCCGGCGTAATCTTGGCGACAGTCCCCAACTCGGTCGTGCAGACAGGGGTATAGTCTTTGGGATGCGAGAAGAGAATCCCCCACCCGCCGCCCAACCACTCGTGAAAGTTGACGGTTCCTTCAGTAGTCTCTGCCGTAAAGTTCGGCGCTTCATCTCCCAGTCGAATTGCCATGGTAACCTCCCTTATTCACGCCAATGAAACAACGTCGCTATCGCGATACGATACTGTTCTTCCTAGACGAAGTGCAAGGGGGAACCGAGCCTTATTCGCCAGCCGTAATATTCAATCGATTTCTCACCTTTTCATGATCCGACGCGGTCAGATCGACTTCGGTCAAGAACACACGCTCGTCTGCAAGCTTGCCATCCCCGGCTAATTGTCCCCGCATCTGTTCTGCCCGTTGCTGTGACAGGAGACGGAGATCCGAATCGGGAACCGGTATGGCAGCAGCAAGCTGTTGACGCATGTCCTCAATCGTAGGCGGTTTCGAAACGACCTGTGCACCCTCCGCCGGCGTCGCCACCGGTTGCTGGCTGCGCTGTTGATCAAAAAGCTCTTTGATCGCGCGTTCCTCCTCAATAATCGGCAGGTCAGCCTCTTTTGATACCGTTGATACCGCCTTCCCCTGCTGCCACTTGGCAAGCAGTTGTGCTTTGAGCTTCTGAAGACCCAGCACCTTTCGATCACGAACAGGGTCCGCAGTTCCGGTGATCTCCAAGCGCAACCCGGGCCGTTCCTCGAGTCCCTTCACCAAGGCTTCGAACTTCTTCAACTCCTCATCAGGCACCGTCGCGCTGCCAGAAGGGAACTCGATGAACTGTAAATCCTCTTCGGCCCCACCCCCAGGAATGAGCTTTCCCATCAGGGCAAACGGAGACGCCACCATTTTCGTGAGCAGATTGAGCAATGTCGAGATCACCACCCTGCCGTACTTGAAGTCGGGATCCTTCAGGTCGCCGCGAATGGGCAAATCGATGTCGATGCGTCCCTTGCGGTCCTTCAAGAGCGCCACAGCCAACTTCACAGGGAGCGATGTGGCATCTGGACTGTCGACCTTCTCCCCGAACGTCAGTTGATCAACCAGCACTTTATTTTCCGCTTCAAGTTGTTTTTTGGAGATCTTGTACCGCAAATCGAGCGAGAGCTTCCCCTTCGACAATCCATAGCCCACATACTTGCCGCTGTAGGGGCTTTCCGCCGTCAAGTCCATACCCCCAAGGGTAATCGTGAGATCCGTAAATGCATCCTCGCTCAAGGGATTGATGGTCCCCGCGATCTTGAGTGACGCCACCTTACCCACTCGACCGGTGAGGTCAACGTCCGCCCTAGCCAGCTGCTTCGACGACAGTCCCTTGATCGTACCGCTTAGATCGGACAGCCCGGTCTGGACAGGAGGTCGCACCGAGTCGTCCCGAAACGTCGCGGCCGCTTTAGTGAGTTTCACCACACCGATCGTCACCGAACGGGTGGGCTCTTGGATTTCTGAGTCTCCACAGGCTTCTCATCCACTGGGGCCGATGACGACGCAGCGGCAAGCTTGCCGAGATTCAATCCGCCGTCCGGCTGCACCACGAGATGTACCCTTGGTTGCTGAAGACCCACCTCTTTGATCGAGGCCGTGGTTGGATCGACAGTCACACGCACTCCATTGAGGGACAATGCTTGCAGCGAGGCCACTTCGTCACCCTGATCGCGGTCACCCACGCTCAATGCTTCGATACCGGCGTTACCTTCATACGACAAGAGCGGACCGTTCGGATGTTCGGTGGCAAGGTGCATGGTCCCATCCAGATTGATGGCGCCGGACTGCACATCGATACGCGCAAATTTCTCAAAGTACGGCTGAAACGGTCTGATCGCAATGTCCTTCAACGCCAGGGTGACATCGGCCTGAAACGGCTTGGGCAGCACCGACCCATTCACACGGATCGTTCCGGTGCCCTTCAGCTGCATCTCCACCTCAAGCGGCAGCGCCTTTGCAATCGGAATCCGCACATCGTGGGTCTTGACGATCAGGGCCCGCACCTGGATCTGGGCTGGAGTCGGCAAGGTGCGATCTTCAAAATCGATCGAATGATCCTGCAACGTGATCTCTTTGAGCCAGACAGCCCACGGCTTCTCATCTTTGGGTTTCGACGAGGCGCTGTCAGCAGCAGGCGGAGACTCGACAGAGTCCATCGGAGCGAACATCTGCTGATAGTTCACGCTGCCGTCTGGATTCAACCAGGCCGTGAACGAAGCACGCTCGACCGCGATGCTCCCCACCGTGACCTCGTGCGTCGCAAGATCCACATCGACACCCTCTACGTTCAACGCTGGAATCGTGATCACCGGGTCAAGGCTCCCATCTTCCCTGACCGCGAGCTTTTCGATCCGGACGTTCGCCTGTGAAATCTGAAACTTGATAGGAGTCACACTCGCATCGAGCGCATACTTGGCATCGGCGGCAACAGTGCCATCGGTAATGTCGAAACGGAATCGATCATGAAGGTATTGCCACAGGCCAGGCAACTTCACGCCGGAGAGGGAAAACTTCCCGGAGGACTGAATCGGTTCGAGCGAGATCGTGCCAGCCCAGGACAGAGTTTCCCCCTTGCCCAACTCCGCCGTGAAGGCGTACGAATTGTCGCCGCCCGGTTTGGTATGGAAATTCTTGAGCACAATATGGATCGGGACAATATCCAGCGCATAGGGCTTGGGCTTCGATTCGTCGCGAAACTCGACAACCCCCTGCAGGATCTCGAACTCACCGATCTCGATAGCGGGCACCTCGGCTGGGGCCTTTTCAGTCTGCGGCGGCGTGGCCGGTTGTGACCCATCGTCCGGCGGCATGATCTCAGCCAGATTCATGCGCCCGTCTTTGAATACTCGTGCGGACACATACGGCACCGTGAGCCGAATCGTATCGAATACATAGGCCCGACGAATGAGGGAACTTACCTGAAAATTGATGAAGAATTCGTCAAACCCGAGCAAGGCAGACTGATCCCTCTCTCGAATTTCCAAGCCCGTCAACCGAAGTGAAAGCGTGAAGGGATTCAGCTCCACCTCTTTGACCAGCACCGGACGCTTGAGCCTCTCGGCAACAACAGGGATCGCGTAGGCTTTAATCAGGTAGGGAACGAGAAAGAACCCAACGAGCGCGTAGAGCAGCACCAAGCCCAGGGCAAAGATCGCAAGATGGGAAGGGCGAAGCAGCCAACGCATGGAAGGGAAACCCTATGGTGCGCCCGGTTGGAATCGAACCAACGACCCTCAGCTTAGAAGGCTGATGCTCTATCCGACTGAGCTACGGGCGCACATATATGATTTCAATAACTTATGATGTCGGCACATCGTGCTCAGTGCCGGATTCTACGCTTTGTGCCATTTTATGGGCCATCTGGTCAAGCGTAGCAGCATCCGCCGGGTCGCGAGCACTTTCTCAAAAAGAAACCGCATGGGGAAATTGACTACCGCATCATCAAGGTCGGTTGTAATATCGCTTCTGATACTGCTCTTTATACCTTCACGCTGCACGACACAAATGGCAAGGTCAAAAAAGTGCCAGCCCGATATTCTTTTGTTTACGAACACCTGAACGGACAGTGGTTGATCGAGCATCACCATTCTTCAGTGCTGCCCGAAGCGGTCAGGCTGAAATGACATCCTGTGTATAGTGGAAAAATAAGTACTAACACACTGTAGCAGACTGCTTCCAGCAGCGGCTGAGCGCCAGCATTGGGCCGCCCAGGAGCCAACGCCAGTCTGAACTGAATGGTATCAAGATCCAAGATGGTGTGCCAAGAACGCCACTCGCTAAACCAATCGTTAGTAACTGAGAAATATTGTGGGCCGATCCGCAGCCGGTGCCGCCGTGGGAATGGAGAAAACGGAAATAGAACCTCGAAAGACGCCCCAAGAGGGTTACCAGCTCTCGCTGTCCTCTGCGGCTGGCGACTTTTCATGTGACTTGCTGATGTGCCCAGGGGAAACTGACCCTCCCCCACTGGGCGGAGATGGCGTGAAATTTTGAACCGTGGGCAGAATGCGAGGAAAGCAAGAGTGTCCGGTATCGGAGGGAAGACACGCCGAGTTCCACAGGCAGCCGGGACGTCAGATGTCGTCAGGTCGACGACTCTGAGAAGCTGCTATCTCTCTTGATTAAGACGATTGGAACGCAGGAGTTCTAGTCGTTGCTCCTCCTCAATTCTAGCTATTCGCTGAACATACGCATTCAACGCCAATAGCCCGAGGATAACGACCCCCCCTATAATGACCCACGACATATCTCCCAATACCCAATTACTAGTCTCCATCAGAGCAGCTCCTTGTTGAGTGAGTTTTTCGACATACTACCTTCCAGACAACACTTCAAACAACATAAACGTAAACTCATACGCCATAGCTTTCAAGCACGAAGTCTGCAAAGGCCGCCGTGTGGTGGGGGAAAGTGGTTTATAGCTGCTCGCGGGCACAATTCTGAGCGCAAGGATTCATCAGATATTGCGCGTGACACCTTGCATGGAGGAAGGCATAGCCTATAACGTGTGGACGGTTGAGGGATTAGCTGGACTGCTGAATTAGAAATGGAGACGTTATGAACAGTAAACCTCGTGAAACATGCCCTAATTGCAATGAGCAATATGTCGTACAAGCAGAGACCTACATGAGCTTCCCCGGAAATTTCGTCTTCCACGGGTGACGTATAATCGCAGTCACCATGAAAGGAGAGACGATGAAGATACCGAAACAGCAATACACCTCCGAGTTTAAGAAATTGGCAGTCCGGAACGTGTCAAGGAGTTTGGGACACTTGCCGTTGGCATGCTGTCTATATCCTTGATGAATACGAGACAAGCCGAATCATCATCATCGTCATAGGCATTACCCTAACTGTTGCCTCTCTAGGACTTCTTTTTGTCAGTATGTATGGTGGCTCCGGCCATTTTGGGGAACCCTAATATCGATGGCAGCACTGCCAGAGGAATCCCCCCTCGCCTTGACGGTCTGAGGGGCGTGGCGCAATGGGACCTCATTCGGTCTGAATGACCTGTCAGCGTCGTACACGAGGCCAAGGAGTGGATTGCCGCTCACGTCTTGAAGCGCTGAGACGCACTGGGAAGCCTCCGGCCTTCAGGGGCTTCCCTTGCAGTTTAACGAGGTTTTCAATGAAGCTAGCCATTGGCCAACCAAGAGGAGACCAACACCAATGAGTCCGATGCACAAAACCGACGAGATTCAACAAGCAGCCAGCATTCTCGATGGATTGACCGATATCATTGCACGGAAAGTGGCAGAGCACCTTGGAGCAGAACTCAAGAAACTTTATGCGACGGAACATCTCTCCGACCCCTTACGCACTGCGACCATTCCATCAACCCCAACGAAAGCTCACGGGAGCTTGTGGTCGCTCACTGAGCTGGCTGCCGATTCAGGTATTCAGAAAGGCACCTGGTATAAGTGGATCAATTAACGGAAGGTTCAGGCCGTTCGTCTCAGCCGATCAGTTCGAGTCCGCGACGAGGATAATCGTAAGCTAATCCAGAGATCTCTACGCCCAGAAATCCATCGCTAGTGTCTCTTTGGCATAGGGAAGATTGTGGGGATGTCCATAAAGCCTGCAAGAATTCTGATCTCCTACTTTGCGCAATAAGGATTTCAGAAATCTAGTGGTTGGATGTCCAAAGATCAGAAGATTTAGGGACATCCTGCGATCAAGGTCGGACTTCAGGGCAGCGGTTTGGGAACGTGTTTCTGTGACCTTGCCCAGGCTCACTATAGCTCGCAGGCATGCATCAAATGGTGACGCTTACTTTTTCTCTTCGAGCCAATCTTCAAAAAGACTCCGTAACGCGCTGTAATCTCCCTCGTCAGCTTTCTTCAGTGCAGCGGTGTATTGTCCTCGGATTGCATCGCCTTGAGCGAGGCGATGAATTTGCGGCCACTTCGGCAACGGATGGGCACGTGAGTGCAGAAAAATATCTGTCATCAGTCGAGCATGGCGACCATTCCCATCCTTGAACGGATGTATCTTGGTCAACCGATGGTGAAGTCGAGCCGCTATTTCTAGCACTGGCATTGGGGAGGTGCCGGAGTTCCAGAGCAAGAAATCTCCACACACGAGTTGTATTTGCTCAGGGATATGATGGGGCTCAACGCCGATGTTTAGTTGGATCGTTCGATATTTTCCGGCCCAATCCCAGATCCCCCCAAACATGTCATGATGAACTTTGCGGATAAACTCGTCTGTAAGCCATTCAGCATCACGGCTTTTCTTTCGGGCTCGATGCACGTGCTTGGTCGATGCCTTGTCAATCGCCTCTGTTTCGGCTGCATTGATCTCGTCGCGAGAACTTTGGTTGTGTAGGCGCAAGCCGGAGATATCTTGCCCCGGCGTTGCTCCTAGCGGTTCTGTTGTATCAGTCATTATTCTTTTGCCATAGGCGCTCGCGGTGATCGTGCAGGATCTCGTCGGTACGTTTTTCTAGTAGATGCCTGAAGGTTTGTGCTTCAGGTGCCTGACCTTCTAGCGCCATGGTTCCCATTGTCCGCTTCAACCGCTTTAACGCGAGACTGCGTGCCTGCCCACGCAGCAATTCGTCGAATGGTTTTTGCGGACGCGGTTCGATTATGAGATCGCAGGATAGACCGTGGAAGATCTGCCTGAGCGTGCTCATCTTCGGGTCAATCTTGCCTGTTTCTATTCCTGCCAGATGGGGCTGTGTAATCTTCGCTCGTTTGGCGAGCTCTTCTTGTGTCATTCTTAGACGGTTTCGTAACATACGGATCCATTCAGTATGGGAAGGAGCCCACTGTGATTCTGAAAGCCCAGTCTCAAGTCGAGAAAGGGCCATATCATCAACGATGTTTGGGAATCGATTCTTCATTACTCACCCATATCATTCAGTTATACAGTATAATGAATAACAAACATTATAATTTATACAGTATATTATATTAAATTAACAGTGTCTTATATAATATAGCATATTATTCAGTACGTGACGATTACAACATATTGAATATATTCTTGCTTTAATACAAGCTGGGGGAAAAGGGTCTCTATAGAGACCCTGGCTACGGTACATTGCCCGTGATAGAGGCTCTGTGCTGCGATACGGCAACATCAGATACCTCGCCATCCATATTAATTCAGTAAGTTTCCATCAACCAACATTTTAGTTGACATAATTATTGTTAAAAGTTTACATTTTGCAATATAAAAGTTTACTCTGTACGGCTGTAAAGTTGTCTGGTTGAATATGAAACGAAGAACCAAAGAGATTCGCCACGTAATATTGGAACAGATAGATCGCGTAGGGAAAGTCTCGACTGGCGTAGTGGCAAAAATCTTTGAAGTTAGCCGTCAGGCGGTGTTTAAAAATATCAGAGAGTTGGTTGCGTCTGGAACCATAGTAAAGACGGAATCAGCAGAACATCCGTACAGGCTCAAGCCGCTAAAGGAAGTCCATATCACTGTCCAAGTTGGGCCTGAGACGCAAGAAAACAAAATATGGAATGAGTCAGTCGCACCACATCTTCAGGATCTCAAGAGTAATGTGCGGGAAATTTGTCAGTACGGCTTTACAGAGATGTTCAACAATGTCATTGACCATTCCCTATCAGGCACAGCAGACATATGGATCACGGTCGATGCGCTCGTTGTCCGGATGGTCATTCAAGACCATGGAATAGGAATTTGGAAGAAATTGCAGGAGGCATTTCACTTAGATGATCCACGGCATGCACTTCTAGAGCTGACCAAGGGGAAGCTGACTACAGACCCAAGGAGACATACCGGAGAAGGAATCTTTTTCACTTCGCGCATGTTCGACAGATTTATGCTTGCGTCAGACAAGCTGACTTTTTGCCGTTTTCACGAGGGTGATGAGTGGCTGTTTGATGTGAAAGAAGAACAATCCGCTGGTCCAGGCACACATGTCAGTATGATTGTCCATTTAGACTCAGAACAAACCCCCAAGGCCGTATTCGATCGTTTTACGGCTGAGTTTGACGATTTCGGATTTAGCAAAACGCACCTATCGGTCCAACTCGCAAAATATGAAGGCGATCATTTGGTATCACGATCCCAGGCTAAACGAATTCTGAACCGGCTGGACAAATTCAAAGAGGTCTATTTAGATTTTAGAGATGTCACGGATATTGGACAGGCGTTTGCTGACGAAATTTTCCGTGTATTCAAAAATGAGCATCCATCTATTCGCCTAATACCCGTCAATATACGTCCTGAGGTTCAAAAAATGATCAATCGAGCAATGATGAATGAGGGCCAAACGAACTTGCCGATATGAAATATCAGAGACGGCATGTCATCGCGAATAGTCAAAATAGCCCACTACCGTCCATCCGCCCCTGATGTAGGCCTGTGGAGTCGACGTTCTGTGAGTTGCACTTAACCCACGGTGCGGAGATGGAAGATTCCATCAGTTCGTTTTACGTGTGCTTATTTCAAGCTGTCTCAACGGAGGGGTCCACTATACCCAGCGCGTTCAAACCCTGGACAAAATGTCGGCCCCGACGAGGCCGTTGTGCTAATGAGGAGAACGCGCGCGTATTTCATCAAGGCCCGAACACATCTGTGGTCCACCGAGAGGCCGGATATATAAATGCAGCCCTGTTTTACCTGATGCATCGCGTGACACGCCGTCGTTGCAGCGAAGGCTGGGTCCATATATAATTTTGTGCTCAAATTCTTCAAAAACGACCGAATTAGGCAGAGGCAATAGAATCAGTAGAAAGCCAGCAAGCTAATGATGTTCAACGATAAACGGGGAAACCTTCGCAACATTGAGCGGTTCGAATTCTTGTTCTTTTGCCACTCTTAATCAGCGGGCCGTAGGTTCGACCCCTATACGGCCCACCCGCTTCAGGACTTTTGCAAGTGCCGTTCCTCTCACAAAACTTCATGTGCTCACGGCTCCAGCAATGGCACCAGCGCGCTGTAGCCTTGCTGGCGCGCAAAATCCACCGGTCGGTGTCCTGTTGTTGCCTTGACCGATTTGTCCGCTCCGTGTTTAAGCAGCAAAGCCACGATCTCTCGATGTCCGTGTAGTGCAGCGACATGCATGGCGGTCATACTGTTGTTCGTCGTCGCCTGAGTCACATCCGCGCCGTGGTCCAATAACAGCGCGACAATATCCCGGTGCCCATTTTCGGCCGCGATGAACAGCGGGCTCGCGCCGTCCGTTCTCGTCTGCTTTATGTTGGCGCCGTTGGCCAACAACAGCCCTACGGTTCCTCGATGCCCGTTCTGGGTCGCGATGAAAAGCGGGGTCGTGCCGTCATTCTTCCTCGCCTGCTCCACGTCAGCGCCATTGGCCAGCAACAGACCAACGGTTTCTCGATGCCCATTCTGGGTCGCGATGAAAAGCGGGGTCACGCCGTTCGTTTTTGTCTGCTCCACGCCTCCGCCGTGAGCCAGCAACAGCGCGACAATGTCCCGATGCCCCTGCTGGGCCGCCATGTAGAGCGGGGTCGCACCGTCCGTCGTCGCCTGTGTTACCTCCGCACCGTGGCCCAGCAACAGCGACACGATCTTCCGATGCCCCTGCTCGGCTGCGACGATGAGCGGGGTCGTGCCATTCGTCGTCGCCTGTGTTACCTCCGCACCGTGGTCCAGCAACAGCGACACGATCTCCCGATGCCCCTGCTCGGCTGCGACGTAGAGTGGGCTTTCACCATTCGCCGTCGCCTGCGTCACCTCCGCACCATGGTCCAACAACAACGCCACGATCTCCCGATGCCCCTTCTTGGTTGCGACCAGGAGCGGGGTGAAGCCGAATGTATTAGCCGTGTTGACGTCAGCCTCTTTCTTGATTTGTGTGTTCACCTCACCAAGGTCCCCTTTGAACGCCGCCTTAAGCAGCACGTCATCCACCGGCCGCATGGCCAGAAGTATCGGTATCAGTCCGAGCACCGCTATCAGCACTATCCACCGTCGTGTCATCTTGCTCTCCCAGGTTTACGAAAACAGGTCTAGCACGCTTCAGACGAGCCAGACCTGTACCCTCTTGTCAGATTTTCTCCAATGTTGAACCCGGCAGGGTGGCACTGCTTGTCAGTACCATTTTGACGACCCGCACGAGATCAAGGCAGCCTAAATAGACATCCTCAGGCAACTGAACAATATCTGGCACAGGTATCTATCCTTCACCCTGCCTGCGTGTACGTATAAGTACATACGCAACTCTCATGCCGAGCGGGCGCAGATCATCAGGAGCCTATAAATCATGCTGTTAGACGAGTACGCACTTGGGGTTTTCAATTGGCGCGTGTAGGAGGACAGATATACGATGAGGAAAAACCCTACAGGTGGCTAGGGCGTGGTCCCCTTCGCCACGAGCTAGCCCATCTCAACGATCCGTCCCAACTGCTCTAGCAGGATGCTGAAAAAGACCGCCAGCGGCGTTCTCGCATCGCTCAGAGGCTCAACGTACCGAAGCGTACGCCTCGCCACTTCGCTCACTGCAGCCTTGCTGAACGGCCTTTTTGAGCATCCTGAAATTATTGAAGCCTTCGTTCCCTCTGTCATATTTCAACGGTGTTTGACGTATGAACCAAGTTTTTCCGAAGACTGCTAGTAGGTTTATCGACTGGTGCGAGGTCAGCCCTATCTGTCAGACCTCCCCTACGGGGGACCTAGCCTTTCCACTACCAGTCGTGCCAGGTATATTTGGAGCATCAATAATGATCACCAACCCACTTCAGACAAGGCCGGACTTTCACAGCGGTCCAGAATCACTGACGAAACCGGGGGCCTATTGGTTTCACAGTGAGACGGCGTCCAGGGCAATGTTGGTGGAAGTTCGTATGACCGATGGCAAGTTGACGGTATGGTGGCGTAACGAAGATCAACTCATCACGACACTGAAAGGCCACTGGCGTGGTCCCATTCCCCCATCCTCTGGACCGACTAGCCGGTTAACCATTCGGTCGTAGAGAGTACCTACAACCATTTCTCTGCGCTTCACATTGCGGTTTCCTCAGTCCCCTCCTACAATACGTCTCCCTGCGAGGCCCCTATGCCCCTCTCGATTCGTCCCTTCCGCCGCTTCCAGTCGCAAAGCGCCCCACACACCTCGCTCGGCAACCTGACGCCAGATGAGTTTGTTGGACAACGTCAGAGTGAACAGACCGTCGAAGCGGTTCGCTGCTCTAGCTAACGGCTGTCTCACAACGGGGCCAACGTCAGGAGGTCAGGGTTATGGAAAACAATTTTTCACTTGAGGATGTTGTCAGGTTTGCCAACGATATTGTCATCGTGACGAAAGCCGATCCCCTTGATGCGCCAGGACAAGAAATTGTTTATGTCAATCAGGCATTTACCAATTTAACGGGGTTTACTCCTGAGGAGATCATTGGGAAAAATCCAAGAATTTTACAAGGGCCGGAATCCGATACTAAAACTCGGGCTGAAATACGGGCGGCCTTGGGTAGAAAGGAACCGTTCAGAACGGTCATTCTGAATTATTCAAAGTCTGGAAGAAAGTATTGGTTGGACATCAATATTATTCCATTACAGAACCGCAACGGGGAAGTGGCTCATTTTGCAGCGATTGATCGGCAATGCCATCAAGTTCTCTCCTCCCAAGGCAAACATTTTTGTCGTCACCGAAAAAGCAGAGGATCGGATCCGTTTTTCGGTTCGTGGTGAGGGTCCCGGGCTTTCTCAAGAAGACCAGGAATTATTGTTCAAAGAGTTTCAACGGTTAAACCGCAAAACCCACGGGAGGTGAGAAATCAACAGGTCTGGGGTTGGCCATCGTGAAGATACTAATCCGCCTCCATAACGGAGAAGTTGGAGCGGAAAGCGAGCTTGCAAGGGAAGCACCTTCTTTTTTAATCTGCCCATAGAATAGTTTCATTTCTTGGAACCGCTAAAAGCAGATGACCAGAAACCCCAAAAGTAGGCCAACAGTGACTTGAGAAAACGGTGGGCTGATCCGCAGCCGGTGCCGCCGTGGGAGTGGCGGAAGAGGAAATCGCGTTAGTGGGCAGACTTATTTCTTGGCGTTGGCGCGTTTGGCCTCAGCCTGCGTCGCTCTCAGCGGAACACGGATTTTGGGGACAAAATAATATTTATTCTGGTACACCGCCACCAAACCACGCTTGCTCGTGCCGACGGCTCTTAATCGGCTTTTCGTCATCGAAGCCGTCGGATAGACACCTCCAGTGTTTCCTTTCCCCCCTAACTAGCATCGCCATCAACTAGCAATGGACTTCTCCTACGTTCACTGTCCGCAGCACCCGCCTGAAAATATTTTCCGCTGTTGAGAGACACTCCAGCAGCGTTCGCAGAGGTCAATGGTTGAATGGGTAATCCCATCGATAGATGGGATTCGGTGCTGGACCATCGTTCCACAGTCAGAACAGACATCCGCGAGTCGAATATCTGCTCTACACTCTTGGGTCAGCATATGACACGACCTTTGTGTTCGGACGAACGCATCGATTGCAGACAGTTGACATGAACTCCTGCCCACCTTTGAGACTCACCAGGTTTCGCCACAACCGAGTCGAAAGCGACTCCGCCTTGGCTCGGTATAAGTCCCATTGCATCTTACGTAACTGTCCATTCAATGAATCCACCGTTCGCTCCAAGTCGACAAGCCGCTCTATCCCTACGAACCTTCCTGCTGTGAGCATCATGCCCTCCCTTCTTTCATTAATAGGATACTGAGCCTTGAGTGAATCTCAATACCTCAGAACCCAGAACTCCTAACTCAGAACTTCTTCACTAGACCGTACAATGTCGAATCACGCCGATGAGAATGCCTTCGATATGAAACGTATCTGACGGCTTCACGATGATCGGCTGCATCGCCGCGTTCGCAGGATGCAGCTCAATGTGCGAATCCTTTTTGAAGTAGGTCTTGATCGTCGCATCATGATTGACCAGCGCAACGATGGTCTGCCCGTTCCGAGCCGTCTCCTGCTTCCGTACCACCACAAGATCGCCGGGAAGAATGCCGTCATCTTTCATGGATTCCCCTTTGACGCGAAGTGCAAACGTATTTCCACCGCGTAACATGCTGGGCGGCACATCGGTTAACTCGCTCTGCTGCACCGGTTCGATCGGTGAGCCAGCTGCCACCATCCCCGCCATGGGAATTTCAAATGATCGGCCCAACTGGGCCAACATAACCTGAACCATTCCGGGAATGCGGCGCATCCCCGCTTCGTAACGCGCGACCGATACGCGCGTGGTCCTCAACGCATCAGCCAATTGCTGTTGCGTCAGTCCTAATTCTTCTCGCATTCGTTTGAGATCCGCCGGCTTCATGATGTAGCCAATGGTTACATATACTGCAACAGGCTGTCAAGCCCCAGCTCTGGACTCCTAATAATGAAGCAAAAACCCCTATCTAGGACTAGGGTCTGTGCATAACTTGGGTGTGAACCCCGCTCCAAGCAACAAGATTCAGAATTGCAATGCAGGAAACAACTGTCTTTATCTAGTATTTGATGCTTCCGACTTATTTCCATAGAAGCACCACCATATCTTGTGGTGTGAAGACTGGCGGGGCCAATGCTTACTTTTTAGGCAAAGACGTATTTGAGGTGGGAAAACACCCGCTATTTCGATGGCAGGGCAATCTTATGAACAGACTTATCCACAGAATCTGGGGAGAGGGTTTTGCGAATATTTATCTTGACCTTTCTACCACGACAAACGATCCACAAGCAGCTGATTTGATCTTGAAACGAGATGTACCGCGCCAGCCTTGATCACGGCTGCAACCAGAGAGCCTGTTACGAGACGATGTTCTTCTCTGGCTCCTCGCGTAATCATCGCCCGCTGGGGAAAGCCACAATCGAGCGGGGGAAAAGGTGACAGCCCTGGTTCGGAGTCCAGCGTTCCATCTGCAAGGAAATTTTCGAGTCGAGTCCGTGAAGAGCGCCAACGTCGGTCTGCTTTGTCTGGTCTATCGGTTTGTTTTGTTGCTTGACCCAGAGAAACCAAACAGACGAGACAGACCAAATAACAGAAATGGTTTAACGCTGAGTTGGGGCACTGATGAAACGGATGGCTTCGGCAATTTCGCGGCTGATCGTCGCCAAGGCACGGCTGTGTGCGGCAACCATCGTCTCATAGCTTCCACCTCGGCTGGATTCCCGGGCCATTGAACGACCTGTCCGCAGGGTTCCATCAGAGACTCGCTTGATGGTCCAGAGGGCGTCGATAGTCACCGAGTCTCCCATGGTCGAGTCGAATCGTTGGATGTCCACGAGGACGCGATAGTCGGCATTGTCTCCTGCACTCTGCGGATAGGCCGCCACCCGTTTCACGTTTAAATCGGCGGCCAGATTGTCCGCAATAATCCGCGGGATTTCGCTCTTGAGCGGCCCCGCCCAGCGATGCAGCTCCACAATGCTGACCTCATTCGGGCCGGCTCGAAGCACAAACTGAGGACGGTCAACGACCTCCGGCAGCGTGATGGGCCCCACCGCAATGCTGTATGCAGATTCGCTGCTTGCAGAAGGTGTCCCATTTACCGCAACGCCGGTACTGAGTGTATAGTAGGTCTCTCTCGAACTGCCGCAGCCGGTGAGCGACGAGATCGTCAGGAATACTGTCGCCAACCAGAGGAATCTGTGTATCACCGTTTGCTCTCCTTCTTGCCGCGAAGCAACGATTCAGGTTGACGCTCCAAGAGATCCGTTAATTCACGGAGAGATTCTGCGGCTCTGGAGAGTTCGCGCAGCGATGTCCGGAGATCCTGCTGCAAGGGGGCATCGGAAGCCAGCGTCTGGTTGGCTGTGTTCAGCATGCGCCGCGCGTCTTCCAAGGCGGACTTGGCCGCCGGGGCAACGTCTTTATCCATCCGTTTCACCATTTGATCCGCGCTCACCAGCGTGCGGTTGAGCGACTGCAGCGCTTGCCGCAGATCTCCACTGATCTGTTCGATCGGCATGTTCTCCAGCTTCTTAGAAATGTTCATCAAGGTGGCTTGCAATTCGACCATCGTGCCTGGGTGCGTCGGGAACACCGGGGGACTCTTCATCCAATCGATCTTCGCCGGAGTAGCCTTGGGGAATAAGTCGAGCGCAATATACAGCTGGCCGGTCAGGAGACTCCCGGTCTTCAGTTGCGCGCGAAGCCCCTCTGTAATGAATTTATCGATCCGTGCCTTCTGTTCGGCCGGAGTCGGATCTGCAATTCCTGTTCGGCTCATCGCCCGCAGACGTCCCGGGAAAATAGCCACATCAACCGGAAAAACGAAACGCTGCTCCTCCTCGCTGAATTCTGTCTTAATCGCTTTGACTTCACCGATATCCACTCCGTTGAGCTCGACCGGAGCCCCCACCGTTAACCCGCGCAGTGAATCCCCAAAATACATGGTGAACACCAGCATTTCACGATCCGGCTGCTTCATGGCCGCGGCACGATCAGGAAACATAGAAAAGACCGTATCGGGGTCGGCTTCGGGCAACGATCCTGACCCGACCGGCGCCTCGAAGGCGATCCCGCCGACCAGGATGGCCATCAGCCCATCGGTATTGACCTTGACGCCCGACGCATCGGCGGTGATGTCAATGCCGCTCACGTCCCAGAAGCGCGTGTTGGCGTTCACGAACTTATCATACGGCGACTCGACGAAGATTTTCAGCGTGATGCCCGATCCGTCTTGGTTTAGCTCATTGACTGCCACCTTCCCCACTTGAATGCGCCGAAACAAGACCGGCGTCCCCACTTTATGCGACCCGAGGTTTTTGCCTTGGATGACGAACTGGCGGCCCGGCTTGTCGTCGGTGTTGGGTGGCTCCACTTCCAGGCCTACAAATTCCTCCCGCTGAGTCGAGGATTCGCCAAGATCCATCTGGATGTAGGATCCGGAGAAGAGCGTCCCAAGCCCCGACACCTGCCCGCCAGAAATCCGCGGCTTGACGATCCAGAACCTGACATCCTCGACGAGATGAGGCGCGACCGCCTTATGCATCTCCACCGTCAACACGATATGCTTGAGATCCTTCGAGAACACGACGGATTTCACCTCACCGATGTCGATGTTCTTATACTTGACTTTGGTCTTGCCGGCCTCGATGCCCTCCGCCGTCTCAAAGCTGATGGTGATCGTGGGCCCTTTCTCGAGGATCGTTTTGACAGCGAGCCAGCCCCCGATCAGGACGGCTACAATTGGAATGAGCCAGATGAGCTGGGGCGAGGACTTCCGCTTGGGCCGGGCGACCGCTGACGGAATGTCTGTGAGATCCGAATCTCGCGATCCTTCAAACATGATGCCTCTCTTTCGGCTCCCAGAGCAACCGTGGATCGAACGCCATCGCGGCCAACATCGTCAGAACCACCACGGCGCCGAACGCCGCCACCGCCAGGCCCGGTTGAATCGACGCAAGCCCCTTGAGTTGGACGAGCGCCACGAGAATCATCACCACAAACACATCCAGCATCGACCAGGGACCGACAAATTCAAGTACCCGATAGAGTTTCGTACGTTCCAGCGACCGATGCGTCCAACCTAGCTGCACCGAGATGAGAAGATAGGTGAGGGAGAACATCTTTGCAAGGGGGACCACGATGCTCGCAATGAAGACCACCAATGCAATATGCCACGAGCCTGAGTGCCAGAGGTACACGACACCGCTCATGATGGTGTCGGCTTGAGCACCGAACAAGGAGCCTGTCCGCATCATCGGCAATACGTTCGCCGGCACGTAGAGAATATAGGCGGCAATGAGAAAGGCCCACGTCCGCGCGACACTGTCGGGCTTGCGAAGATGGAGCGCCGCACCGCACCGCCGACAGCACATACCATGGCTCCCGGCAACCAGCCGCGATAAGCTACCGCATCCATGACAGGCGCACAATCCTAACTGACTAGCCGTCACATCAGAATCGCTCACTCGCCCTCCCTCACCATGTTCCACAATTCATGCCTATTGAACGACGCCACGGCGGCTGTGAGCAAGAGAATGAGGCCTCCGAACGACCAGAGGGCGATTCCCGGCACGATATGCGCGAGGTGCGCGAGTTTCACTAGCGCGACGAGCACGCCGAGAATGAAGACCTGCGTCATGCTCCAGGGCCGCATCGATTGCAAGAGCCGGAGAATCGGCGCCAACCCCTGCGGCATCTGCCCCAGCTTCAACGGCATGAGCACATACAGCATGAGAGACAGTTCCAGGGCAGGGATCAGAATGGTCGTGACGAACACCAGTGCGGCCACGAAAACCATACCATTCTTCCAGATGGTCTCGACCGCCCCATAGAGACTCGTCGCATTCGCAATGCCCGCCGCCTCTAAGCCGACGATCGGAAACAAATTTGCAATGATGAACAGGAACGCCGCCCCGAGCGTAAAGGCGAGTGCACGATCGACACTGTCAGGTACGTGACGAAAGAGCACCGCTCTACAGCGCGGGCAACAGGCGACACCGCCCGGCGGGAGGACCGGCTCCCGTTGTAAGAGATCGCATTCATGACATGCGGTGAGATTATGCGACGTCATATCTTTGGTTTGTCTCGTTTGTTTGGTTGAACCAGACTAACCAGATCAACCAGTTAGGTAAATATATTAGAACAGTCAGATAGGCCGAATCAACACGATGAGCCACGCGCGACGGGCGAGACTGGCGGGACGAGCGAGAGGGGATGCGGGATACGCGCTTTGAATCCCGGATCACGTATCCCGGATCGCGAATCGCATATCCCGTATCCCTCGACTCGTCTCCCGTCTCGCCTTTCCCGTTCGTCGCGCATCGCACGCAATGTGAACTATGGCCGATCCGCTTGCTTCAGTTTCCCGGGCCTGATCCAGCCATGCCGGAAGAAATACTCGGACAGGAAATCCACAGCCTGCTCGGCACTGCGACTTGTCATCTGTCCCATGGCTGAGCGATAGCCCTTAATGGCGCTCATCCCGACGTTCGCCGCCGCAACGCCGACCGTCACGCCTCCCGCAGCTGCAGCACCGACGGGACCAGTGACGATGGCGCCGGGCATGGACCCGCTGTCGGCATGAGTGTCGAATTCCAGCAACTTCGTGGGCGTGATCTCGGGTTCTGTGGTGGACTGATCCAGCCCATAGCCATACAGTTGAACGCGAAGGTCCACCCTCGACTGTCCCTTGCCGAATCCAACGACCAGCCGCGCCGCCTTGTTGCCCTCATCGACGTCGAGAAATTGTCCGGTGATGCCCAACGCGCCTTTCGGCAGCAGGGTACTGCTGGACACTCGCTGAGCGGGCAATCCAAGGTTCTGAATCCCTTTCACCAGCTCGTCGGCCGCGACCGTTCGAACTTCTCCCATGATTTCCCCCTGGTGCTGATACGTTGTTGTGTCCTGAAAATCATTGATGGTTCCCTGGAGCAACCCCGCATTTTCATGTACCTGTTCTCTGGTCACCGCAAAGTCGTAGACAAAAATCTGGGAAGGCTTCTCCAGGTTCCATTTGGCGCTCTCATAATGTGAGTCGACCACGGTTTTGGCACAACCTGTAATCACGACCCCCGCGAGCAGAGTCAGCGCGAAGTGCATACCACAGCCTATTAACCGCTCTTTTGCGCATCGAGAGAAGTCATTGCCGGACCTCCCTGACCTCCAGGTATGAACAGAGATGACGGGCCACATAATAGTCCTCCTTAGCTGTGCACCACGAGCGGTCAGCGAGATACCATCGGAATAGTCTGGCGCAATTCAGCCGCTTCATCCCGAACTCCGACAGGCTGAACTTTGTTGCCCGCCATATCGGGAGACCACCCTCCTCCGAGAGCCTTGTACAGTTGAACCATGGACGTCAGCTGTGCGCACCGTGTGCGCGCGAGCGCAAGCTCCGATTCAAACAGACTGCGCTGAGCAGATAACACATCGAGATAACTGGCCCTCCCTCCTTGATAGCGAGCATCGGCCAGTGTGAAGGCAGATTGCAAGGACGCGACCTGCTGTTCCTGTGCGGTGCGCTGTTCGCCGGTTTTTTGAACGGCGATCAGGGCATCCTCCACTTCCTTGAACGCAGTGAGAACCGTCTTTCTATATTGAGCGACTGCAGCCTGAGCCTGCGCTTCCGTCGCCTTCACCTGATAGCCTAAGGCAGAGGCATTGAGCAGCGGGCCTGTCACCGAGACCGATCCCTTGAACGTGGCAAAGGGCCCCACCGATGACCCCGACGTCTGGAGCCCCGCCCCCCCAACCCCGCCTGTCAGAGCCAACTGCGGAAACCGGACTGCCTGAGCCACGCCGATGTTGGCGGTCGCCGCCGCAAGATCCTGCTCGACTTGCAGAATGTCCGGACGCCGTTGAAGAAGATCCGATGGCAGTCCGGCTGGAACCGCCGGTGGAAGCGGCTGCTCCGTCAAGCGAAGTCCTCTCGGAACTTCCGCCGGCCTGCGGCCAAGCAGGATACTCAACTGGTTTTCTGTTTGGACGACTTGCCGTTCGAGGTCAGCCAGTTGCGCTGCAGTCCCGGCCCGCTCCGCCTGAAATCGGTCCAGGTCAAGCTTCGGGATCACCCCTTGCTTGTAGCGAAGCTCGGATAAACGCACGGTTTCGTCCCATGACTTCAACGTGCGTTTAGTAATCTCGACCTCAAAATCCAATGCGCGGAGATCGAAATAGGTCTGAGCCACGTTGCTGACCAACCCAATAATCACCACCCGCTGATTTTCTTCTTTCGAGAGCAACTGCGCCCGCGCTGCCTCGATCGATCGTCGGATACGCCCCCAGAGATCGACTTCCCACTTGAGTCCAATGTCAGCGCTTTCGTACGAAAGGCTCAGCCCCCCATTATTACCTCCCGTCGGAACGGCGGCGCCGCCGACTGGAAACACATTGCTGTTCGTATTTCGAAAACCGAAAGCAGTACTTGAGTAATTCACCGACGGGACTAAATCGAACTTGGCGATCATGAGCTGCGCCTGAAATTGCTGGATATTCGACGCGGCAATCTGTAGATCCAGATTTTCCTCCAGTGCAATCCTCACCAGTTTTTGGAGTTCTCGATCTTTCAGCAGCTCCCACCAAGGCAGGTTCGCGATGGATTCTGCGGTCGAAGGAGTGACCCGCCAGGAGTCGGCCTTGGGGGTTTCCGGGCGTGTATAGTCTGGCCCCATCTTGCACGCAGCCAATGCTGTCAGGAACAGAATGGCGGCTGCCCAGCGGTGCATCGTCAAGGCTCTCCTTCCGAAAACTCGGTGATCGCGCCGGGGATGACCGTCGATGGACGCTGTGTACGGCTGCTGATCCACCGTTCGACCACATAGTAGAACACGGGAATCAACAGAATTGCGAGCAGGCTTGCGGCAATCATTCCACCCAATACGGTGAACCCCAAAATCACACGGGCATGGGCTCCGGCGCCTGACGCCAGCGCCAGCGGCAAGACTCCTAAAATGAAAGCAAACGCGGTCATGAGGATCGGCCTCAGTCGTAGGCGAGCCGCAGACAGCGTCGCATCGATCAGCGGCCGCCCCTTTTCGACTTCCATTTTTGCAAACTCCACGATCAGGATGGCGTTCTTCGCTCCCAAGCCGATCAGCATGACCAGCCCAATCTGCGAATAGACATCCTGCTCCAATCCGACCGCCCACAGAGCCGCAAAGGCTCCAAACACCGAGATCGGCGTCGCCAGCAGCACACTGACCGGCAGCGCCCAACTTTCGTACTGCGCCGCAAGGATCAGAAAGACAAACAAGAGCGAGAACCCGAAAATGACCATGGGCGACACGCTGTTCGCAGCCACCTGTTCCTGGTAGGACATACCCATGTAGTCGAACCCCATCTCTTTCGGCATCGTCTCGGCAAACACGGCTTCTAGGGCGGCCATCACTTGCCGGGAACTATATCCCGGCGCCGGCATCGCATTGATCTGCGCGGCACGGTATTCGTTGTAGCGCATCGTGAACTCAGGGCCGCTGATCGGTCGCATCGTCACCAAGGCCGAGAGCGGAACCATCTGCCCGGCATCGTTGTTGACGTAGAACTGCCCAACCTGTTCAGCTTTTGTCCGATACTCTGGCTCAGCTTCGACATAGACCTGCCAGAGACGGCCGAAACGATTAAAGTAGTTGACGAACGATCCCCCCATAAACGTTTGAAGTGTCTGATATAAGTCCGTGAGCTTCACTCCCTGCTTCAGCGCTTTGTCTCGATCCACTTCGGCAAACCACTGCGGCGTACTGGGAATGAGCGTCGTGATGACTCGCGCCATTTCCGGTCGTTTCGCAGCCGCCTCGATAAACCGCTCGGTATGTTCCGCCAAGAATGAAAATGGCTGACCCGTCCGATCCTCTAGCATAAAGGTCACTGCACCAGTCGTACCGACACCTGGAATTGCCGGAGGAGGAAAGGCAAAGGCTACGGCTTCCGGCAGACGACTCAAGCGCTCGTTGAGAGACAGCACCATCGACTTGTATTTTTCGTTTGGCGCCTTCCGTTCTGTCCATGGTTTCAACGCCACAAACACCACCGCATTGTAGGTCGTAAAGGTCTGGCTCAAGACGCCATAACCAGAGACCGTCGTGAAATACTCGACGCCCGGCGTCTCCGCAAGAATCGCATCGACTTTCTTCATCACGGCATCGGTCCGTTGCAATGACGCGGCTGCCGGCAATTGAACGTTCAGCAGAAAATACCCGGTGTCTTCCAATGGGATGAAACCGCTGGGCAGCCGGGCGCCGAGCAGCCCCGCTATTATGGTGATGAGCACCAACGCCACCAGCGTTCGGCCCGCCTTCTGGATCAGACTCCCACACAGGCCGACGTAACGGTCCGTCAAACGCCCGAAGGCTCGGTTGAACCAGGCGAAGAACCGCCCGAGCCCGCCCCGCCCCGGTTGCTTCGGTTTCAGCAACAGCGCCGCCAGCGCCGGGCTCAGCGTCAGCGCGTTGATCGCCGACAGCACCACCGACACCGCAATCGTCACGGCAAACTGCTGATAGAGCCGTCCGGTAATCCCCGGAATAAACGCCGTCGGCACGAACACGGCCACCAAGATCAAGGCAATCGCGATCACCGGCCCCGCCACCTCCTCCATGGCCTTGAGCGTCGCCTCGCGCGGAGCCAAGCCCTGTTCGATATGGTGCTCGACCGCCTCCACCACCACGATGGCATCGTCCACAACCAGCCCGATGGCGAGCACAAGGCCGAACAGTGAGAGCGTATTAATGGAGAAGCCGAGCAGGGGAAAGATGGCGAAGGTCCCGATCAACGAGACCGGCACGGCTAATAACGGAATGAGCGTTGCCCGCCAGCTTTGCAGAAACAGAAACACGACGAGGATGACGAGGAGGATGGCCTCCCATAGCGTGGTGAAGATTTCGCGCAGCCCTTCGGTCACGGCCAGCGTCGTGTCCAGCGAGACCACATAGTCCAGATCGTCGGGGAACCGCTGCTTCATCGTCTCCATCTGCTGCTTCAGCCGGTGCACCGTGTCGATCGCATTCGAGCCCGGCAGCTGGTAGATGGCGATGGCGGCAGTCGGTTTCCCGTTGAGCCGAGACACGAAGTTGTAGAGTTGCGCGCCGAGCTCCGCGCGCCCGACATCTCGCAGGCGGACGAAGGACCCATCGCTGTTGGCTCGCACGATAACGTCGCCGAACTCTTCTTCAGTGACCAAACGGCCCTGCGTGCGGACCGAATAGGTAAATTCCTGGCCTTCGGGAACCGGCTCCGCACCGACTTGGCCGACAGGCGTCACCACATTCTGCTGTTTCAATGCGTTCAGAATGTCCGTCACCGTGACGCCGAGCTTAGCCAATTGGTCGGGCTTCACCCAGAGCCGCATCGCATACTGACCGGCGCCAAAGATCGTCACCTGCCCGACGCCGGATTCTCGGGCGAGAGGATCGGCCATATTGATGTAGGCGTAGTTCGCGAGAAACCGCGCGTCATAAGTCCCATTCGGCGAGGTGAGCGAAAACAGCACCAGCGGCATGCCCATGGATTTGCGGATGGTCACCCCGTAGCCACGCACTTCTTTGGGCAGCTGCGGCTCCGCCTGTGCATAACGCATATGGGACAGCAGCTGGTCGACGTTCGGATCCGTCCCCACATCGAAATCGACACGCAACGTCGTCTGCCCGTTGCTGCCGTTGATCGAATACATGTAGAGCATGCGATCGACGCCGCTCATCTGTTGTTCAAGCGGCGTCGCCACCGACTGTTCAACGGTGAGCGCATCCGCGCCGACGTAGGTGCCCTGCAGCATGACCTCGGGCGGGGCAATGTTAGGAAACTGGGCGACTGGCAGGCGCAGGATCGAAACGACTCCAAGCAGGACCAGGACGATCGAAATCACCATGGCGACAATTGGGCGCCCGATGAAGAATCTCGTCATGACGGGTTCCAGCCCTTTCCGTCGTCAGATTGGTGGATGAATCTCGGCGACGGGCAGCGCTGACTGGACGGAGACCGTCACCGGTGTGCGGCCTCGCCTCGCCAGCTTCTCGACCACGTAGAACGAAACAGGAATGAAAAAAATCGCCAGCAGGCTCGCCGCCAACATTCCGCCGACGACAGCCGTGCCAAGAATGACACGCGAATGGGCTCCGGCACCCGACGCGACGGCGAGAGGCAAGACGCCGAGGATGAACGCAAATGCCGTCATCAAAATCGGACGCAACCGCAACCGGGCGCCGGCCAATGCCGCCTCCGCGATCGACCGGCCCTTTTCAGCTTCCATCTTGGCAAACTCGACGATGAGGATGGCGTTCTTCGCACCCAAGCCGATCAACATCACTAGCCCGATTTGGCTGTAGACGTCATTCTCGATCCCTCGAAGCCATGAAGCGGAAAAAGCCCCGAAGACGGAAATCGGGGTGGCCAATAGCACACTAAACGGCAGCGCCCAGCTTTCGTATTGTGCCGCTAGGATCAAAAAGACGAAGAGTAATGAGAACCCAAAAATGACTGTGGGAGACACACCTTTTGCCGCCAATTGCTCTTGATACGACATGCCCATGTAGTCGAAACCCATCTCACTCGGCATGGTGGCGGCAAATACCTCTTCCAATGCCTGCATTGCTTGACCACTACTGTAGCCAAACGCTGCGGCAGCATTGATTTGCGCTGCTCGATATTCGTTGAACCGCATCGTGAACTCGGGACCGGACGTCTGTTCAATGGTCACGAGAGTCGAAAGCGGGACCATCTTCCCTTCATTATTCCGCACGTAGAACTGGCCGATGTTTTCCGCTCGCACCCGATACTCGCCTTCTCCCAACAAATAGACCTGCCACTGTCGCCCGAAGCGGTTGAAGTAGTTGACGAAGGGCCCTCCCAAGAACACTTGCACGGTCTGATAGACGTCGGAGAGGGCCACTCCCTGTTTCAATGCCTTGGCTCGATCGACGCGAGCGAAAAGCTGTGGCACGTTCGGCAGCAGGGTCGTCGTCACGGTTGCGAGTTCTGGCCGCTGCCGCGCCGCTTCAATGAACTGCTGTGTCTGTTCAGCAAGGAACTCGACTCCACGCCCCGTGCGGTCTTCAAGCATCATCGTCGTTCCTCCGGCTGTCCCGATGCCTGGAATCGGCGGAGGAGAAAAGGCAACGGCTTGCGCCTCAGGCAACTTAGCCAACTCGCGATTCACCCTGCCCAGAATGGCCTCGTACTGCTCTTCCCCACTCCGGCGCTCGTGCCACGGCTTGAGGTTCACCGAGAAATACGCATTGTAGGTGGTGCTGACTTGGCTCAAGAAACTGTAGCCGACTGTGGCGGTGAAAGACGCGACGCCTGGCGTCTGCTGGAGAATCTGCTCGATCTTGCGGGACACCAGGTCTGTTCGCTGGAGCGAAGCCGCATCGGGCAACTGGACATTGACATAAAAGAATCCCTGGTCTTCCGGAGGGATGAAGCCGCTGGGCAGCCGGGTGCCGAGCAGCCCCGCTATTATGGTGATGAGCACCAACGCCACCAGCGTCCGGCCCGCCTTCTGGATCAGGCTCCCACACAGGCCGACGTAACGGTCCGTCAGCCGCCCGAAGGCTCGATTGAACCAGCCGAAGAACCGCCCGAGCCCGCCCCGCCCCGGTTGCTTCGGTTTCAGCAACAGCGCCGCCAGCGCCGGGCTCAGCGTCAGCGCGTTGATCGCCGACAGCACCACCGACACCGCAATCGTCACGGCAAACTGCTGATAGAGCCGTCCGGTAATCCCCGGAATAAACGCCGTCGGCACGAACACGGCCACCAAGATCAAGGCAATCGCGATCACCGGCCCCGCCACCTCCTCCATGGCCTTGAGCGTCGCCTCGCGCGGAGCCAAGCCCTGTTCGATATGGTGCTCGACCGCCTCCACCACCACGATGGCATCGTCCACAACCAGCCCGATGGCGAGCACAAGGCCGAACAGTGAGAGCGTATTAATGGAGAAGCCGAGCAGGGGAAAGATGGCGAAGGTCCCGATCAACGAGACCGGCACGGCTAATAACGGAATGAGCGTTGCCCGCCAGCTTTGCAGAAACAGAAACACGACGAGGATGACGAGGAGGATGGCCTCCCATAGCGTGGTGAAGATTTCGCGCAGCCCTTCGGTCACGGCCAGCGTCGTGTCCAGCGAGACCACATAGTCCAGATCGTCGGGGAACCGCTGCTTCATCGTCTCCATCTGCTGCTTCAGCCGGTGCACCGTGTCGATCGCATTCGAGCCCGGCAGCTGGTACACCGCGATCACGGCTGCCGGCGCTCCGTTCAGACGGCCCAACACGTTGTAGACTTGAGCGCCTAATTCAACGCGAGCCACGTCCCCTAATCGAACGAAGGAGCCGTCCGTATTGGCGCGGACCACAATGTTGGCGAATTCTTCGTCGGTCACCAAACGGCCCTGCGCGCGAACCGTATAGGTAAACTCTTGGCCCGTCGGCACCGGCTCGGCTCCGACTTGGCCTGCTGGGTTGACTGTATTCTGGGCATTGATGGCGTTGACGAGATCCAGCACGGTGAGCTCGAGTTTCGCCAGTTGGTCGGGCTTCACCCAGAGCCGCATCGCATACTGGCCGGCGCCGAACAGTTGGACCTGTCCGACTCCCGTGATGCGCGTCAACGGATCGTTGATGTTGATGAAGGCATAGTTGGCGAGAAACGTGGCGTCGTAGGTCCCTTTCGGCGAATAGAGCGACAAGAGCATCAGGGGACTGCTCAGCGCCTTTGGATTCGTGATGCCGTACTGTTGCACGGCGTCGGGAAGCTGCGGTACGGCGATGGTCTGGCGCATCTGCGTCAACACCTGATCGGTGTTGGGATCGGTATCGAGATCGAACGCGACACGGAGCGTCATCTGCCCGCTGCCGGCGCTGGTGGAGTACATGTACAACATGTGATCCACGCCGTTGATCTGCTGTTCCAGCGGCGTCGCCACGGCCTGCTCGACGGACAGAGCATCGGCGCCGAGATAGGTCGTCTGGACTTGGATTTCCGGGGGAATCAGATCTGGAAATTGCGCAATCGGCAGGCGGAGCACAGACACGAGTCCAACGAGCACCGTGATGATCGCAATGACCATCGCGACGATGGGTCGATGGATAAAAAATCTGACCATCTGGCTAGGTTCCGACGTGGTTTGGTGGGGAGGATGACACCTCTGGCACCGTCGGTATGGGTTCGGCCGGGACCGGTTTGGGGGACACGACGATCCCGCTGCGTACCTTCTGAAGTCCTTCGACAATTACCCGATCGCCCAGATTCAGCCCGGATGTGATGACCCACTGCGTTCCGATACGCACGCCTGGCTTGACCGTTCGAATAGCGACCTTATTATCGGCCTCGACCACGGCGACATGATACGTCCCCTGAAGTTCCTGGACCGCTCGCTGAGGAATCACAAGCGCGTCATGAAGCGTCTCGATGGTCGCTCGGACTTTGGCATACTGGCCGGGCCGCAACATATTCCCAGGGTTCGGAAAGTAGCTGACGATCGTGATGGTGCCGGTCTTGACGTCCACCTGACGATCGGGGAGCGCCACTTTCCCCTTATGCGGATAGACCGATCCATCTACCAGAATCAGTTCCAGATCGGCTCTCGGCGGCTGGTCTCCTGTGGGATTGGCTGCTGCTCGCTGAATACGCTCGGCGAACCGCAGATACATTTTTTCGCTAATAGGGAAGAGGACTTTAATGGGGTCCACTTGCGATACGGTGGTCAGGACCGTATTTTCCATAATCAGGTCGCCGATCTGAGCGTTGGCGATACCGGCAACGCCGTCGACAGGCGAGGTGATATTGGTCCAGTCGAAATTCAGTTTGGCTTTTTCGAGGTTGGCCTTGGCGGCAAAAACTGAGGCCTTGTTCGCTTCGTTGGCCTGAACGGAATCGTCCAACTCCTTCTGGCTTACTGCGCCCTGTTTGGCGAGCGGCGTATCCCTCGCCACATCGAGCTGCGTCTTTTTGTATGCAGCTTCAGCCCGTGCAAGCTCGCCTTTCAGTTGATCGAACGACGCCTGGTAGGTGCGCGCATCGATTTTGAACAGGAGATCGCCGGCCTTGACGAAAGACCCCTCCGTGTAATTGCGCGACAGGAGGTAGCCTTGGATCTTGGCCCGGATCTGGGCATCCACGATGCCGGCCGTCGTGCCCACCCCCTCGGCAATGATGGGAACGTCGCGTTGGACGACCTCTGTCACCAACACATCCGGCGCCGATGCCGAGACGGCATCTTTACGCTCACAACCGGTGAAGAAAACGGCGACAAGACAGAGGATACTAAGAGTAAGACCGACTCTTTGAACCGAGATGTCTGCGGGGCGCGAACATGCCAAGATGGCAAGTCCTTTCCTCATTGCGGAAGGGCTTTACTTATACAATCGGCCTGATGAGAGTGTCAAGATCAGGCGTTGAATGAGACTCTCCTGTCATCGTCCTGAACAAGGATCTCATTTCGCGCCGTGCTGCTCCGCTTTCTATGGTTTCGAAGAGCCGGCCCCCAGCGCCTGGCGACATCCCGGCGCGAGTTCCGGCTCATGCTCGCGCAAACATTGGAGAATGCGTCCCCCTCCCAACTTCACGTCCTTGCAAAAACGCTTGCCATCTGTTTCACAAGCTTTCCGCAGACGCATGAAATTGGCGAACCCGCCGGCCGCCTGCTCCGGCGATTGATCCTCTGCCGCCGTGGCCGGCTTGGACTTCTCCGGGGCTGGATCCGTTGCGCCGGTGAATGCGGGAGCGCCGACAAGAGTCGCCCACACTCCACAGGCTACCAGCATCGGAAAGTGAATTGTACTGATTCTTTGCCATCTCAACATCAGAGACCTCCTTGGCGAATCGATAGAATAACCGCCCCTCCATGCCGGAAGCACTCTATAAGAAACTTGTCTAGATGAGTCAAGGGGGATGGCTGGAAGCCATGCCTTACTTTGGAGCAGGGAACAAGATGGTTGGTGGATTTCTGCAGTACAACCTGGGCGCTAACCCCTAAGCCTTCTCTTCCAGACGCTTCCTTGACCTCGTAAACACGCGAATGATAGCCTCGCTTCCCGTTGCGGTTCATCTGGTCTATTTGGTTTGCTTGATTCATCTGGCTTGCTTAGTTCATCGAGTTGGTCTTGTTTTCAACCAAACAAACGAGACAAACCAGACCAATCTGGGAGACTCCATGAAGCATGTTTTTCTTGGTGTCCTGTGCATCTGTGCTGCGCTGGCACTGCCTGCTTTTGCGCAAGATAAACCCTCGCAGACGAAGCATGAGCTGATACAGGCTCAAGTCTTCAAGCCGTGGTCTGGGGACCTTGATGGGATGGTCAAGCGCCGCGTCATTCGCGCGCTGGTGGCGCCATCCCGCACGGCCTATTGGCTCAATGGCGCCCGACAGATCGGCGTAGAATACGAACTGCTCAAAGCCTTCGAGAAAGAAATCAACGAAAAATACCAGACCCAAGGAAAGCATATCCGTACGCTTGTGACCATTATTCCGACGAGGCACGACCAGTTGATCTCCGGCCTGTTGGAAGGCCGCGGCGACATCGCGGCCGGCATCTTGACCGTCACGCCTGAACGCCTCGAACAGGTCGATTTCGGTGAACCATTTTTCCGTGGCGTCAGGCAAATCGTGGTGACGGGACCGGCATCCCCCCAACTGGCCTCAATCGAGGATCTTTCAGGCAAGGAAGTGTTCGTCCGCCGGTCGACGAGCTACTGGACTCATCTCGAACATCTCAACGAGCACTTCGCGAAGGAGCAGAAACCGCCGGTCATTCTCAAAGCCGCGCCGGAGGATCTGCAGGACGACGATCTGCTGGAAATGGTGAATGCTGGACTCGTCGGCACCGTCGTCGTCAACCGGTATCAGGCGCTGCTGTGGGCAAAAGTTTTCAAGAAGCTCAAGCCCCGGGAAGACCTGGTGGTGAACAGGGGAGGCGACATCGCCTGGATGATTCGCAAAGACAGTCCGAGGCTGAAGGCGGAGATCGCCACATTCGCGAAGACCTACGGGCAGAAGTCCGACTTCGGCAAGGCGCTGGTCAAAAAATACGCCGGCAGCACCAGGTTCGTGAGACCTGCCGCGTCGGCATCCGAGATCAAGAAGTTCGAGCAGACGGTTGAATTCTTTCGCACGTACAGCGCCCAGTATGACATGGACCACTTGTTGATGATGGCACAGGGGTACCAGGAGTCGCTGCTCGATCAGAACGCCAAAAGCGACGTGGGCGCAATCGGCGTGATGCAGCTCATGCCAGCCACCGGCAAGGAGATGGACACGGGCGACATCACGCAGGTTGAACCGAATATCCACGGCGGCATCAAGTACATCAGCTTAATGCGGGACGAGTTTTTCGGAGACGAGCCGATGGACGCGCGTAACAAGATGCTCTTTTCATTTGCCGCGTACAACGCCGGGCCCGGCCGCGTGCGAAAGCTCAGGAAGGAAGCGGAACAGCATGGGCTCAATCCGAACGTCTGGTTCAACAACGTCGAAATCATTGCCGCGAAACGGATCGGGGAGGAGACGGTGACGTACGTGGCCAACATCTATAAGTACTATATCGCCTATACACTGATCGAGGAACAGCGGGCCGAGAAGGAAAGAACACGAAGCGAACTGCGGCTGGACGCGCCCAAGTAATCAGAGCCGGAACTCAAGGTAGATAGGCTGAAGACTGAAGGCCTTTAGCCTGAACACCTAAGTATCTACACAGAGCCAATCCCGACTGTTGCCTCACTCACCCCTTTTCGATATAGTTTGCACCCCGACTCTCGCCAAGGAACTCCCATTAGCTCTGAGGGAAAAGGATTCCAAGCCTATGGCGACCGAAAAAGAGCGACTTGAGGAGGACCGGCTTCAGCGTGCGGCATGGAAGAAATGGGGTCCCTATCTGAGTGAACGCCAGTGGGGCACGGTGCGGGAAGACTATAGCCCAGGGGGTGACGCCTGGAATTTCTTCACCCATGACCATGCCCGCTCACGCGCCTATCGCTGGGGCGAAGACGGTCTCGCCGGGATCTCCGATGACCAACAGAACCTCTGCTTTGCGCTGGCCCTCTGGAACGGCAACGACCCGATCCTCAAGGAGCGGCTCTTCGGGCTGACGAACAGCGAGGGCAATCACGGAGAGGACGTCAAAGAATATTACTTCTACCTCGACAGCACACCGACGCACTCCTACATGAAGTATCTCTACAAGTATCCGCAGGCGGCCTTCCCCTACGCTGACCTGGTGGAGACGAACAGACGGCGCTCCCGTAGCGAGATGGAGTATGAACTCCTGGATACCGGTGTTTTCAAGGACGACCGCTACTTCGACGTCTTCGTGGAATATGCCAAAGACGGACCGGAGGACATATTGGTGCAGATCACCGCGATCAACCGGGGGCCGGAGCAGGCCGAGCTACATCTATTACCGACCCTATGGTTTCGCAACGACTGGGCATCGTGGATTGCCCCATCCAACAGAGCGGCCGAGAAACCAAATCTCAAGCAGATCACCCCCCCTCAATCCCCCCCTTACCAAGGGGGGGCACGGGGGGGGATACCCGCGATCGTGGCGCAGCATGCGACACTGGGCACGTACTACCTCTACTGCGACGGCGAGGCGCCGCTGCTCTTTTGCGATAACACCACAAATAACGACCGGCTCTTTCCTGGAATTCCGAATGCCTTCCCCTACGCCAAGGACGGGATCAATGACGCGGTGGTGCAGGGTCGCCAGACGGCGGTGAACCCTGCCCACCAGGGGACGAAGGCCTCGGCGCACTACCGGCAGATGGTGGGGCCCGGCCAGTCGATGACCGTGCGCCTGCGCCTCACGAACCAGGCCTCCACCGCGCCTTTTGGGCCGGCGTTTGTCGAGACTTTCGCGGTTCGCCTCAAGGAGGCGGACGAGTTCTATCGCTCCGTTACCCCGCCTTCCGTCTCCCAGGACGCGGCCAACGTGATGCGCCAGGCCCTTGCCGGCATGCTGTGGAGCAAGCAGTTCTTTTTCTTTGATGGAGATAACTGGCTGGACGAGCACAACTCCAACCCCCTTCATTCGGGCTATCACAACTCCCGGAACTCTGAGTGGTTCCACATGATGAATAAGGACATCATCTCCATGCCCGACAAGTGGGAGTACCCCTGGTACGCGGCCTGGGATCTGGCCTTTCACACCCTGCCGCTTGCCATCGTGGACCCAGTCTTCGCGAAGCAGCAGATGCAACTGATGCTCAAGGGCCTCTACCTGCACCCCAACGGGCAGATGCCCGCGTACGAGTGGAACTTCAGCGACGTGAATCCCCCGGTCCATGCCTTTGCGACACTGTTCTTGCACCGCACTGAACAGGCCCTGCGCGGAGAGACGGACCTGGAATTTCTCAGGGAGACGTTCAACAAACTTGTGCTGAACTTCACCTGGTGGGTGAACCGGAAAGACCGGTTCGGCAAGAACGTGTTCGAGGGGGGCTTTCTCGGCCTCGACAACATCGGAGTCTTCGACCGCAGCGCCCCGCTGCCCACCGGCGGCCACCTGGAGCAAGCGGACGGCACGGCCTGGATGGCCTTCTTCAGCCAGAACATGCTGGAACTCGCGATAGAACTCGCTATCCACGACCAGACCTACGAGGACATGGCCGTAAAGTTCGCGGAGCACTTCGGCTATATCGCCATGGGGATGAACAGGCCGGGGCTGGACGGCATGTGGGACGAGGAAGACGGCTTCTATTACGACCTGCTCCGGCTGCCGGACGGCAGCGCCACCAGGCTTCGCGTACGGTCGATGGTGGGGCTGCTGCCCCTGTGCGCCACCACGGTTGTAGAAAAATCGCAGCGGGAGGCCATTCCGGAAATGATGAAGCAGATACTCGAACGCATGCGCCGCATGCCCGAGCTTATGCAGAGCATCCACCCCACCGGCCCAGGACATTTCGGAGTAGCCGAACGTGGGATTCTGGCCCTGGTCACCCCGGAGCGGCTGCGCCGGATCCTCACCAAAATGCTCGACGAGAACGAGTTCCTAAGCCCCTACGGCATCCGCTCCCTCTCCAAGTTCCACGAGCAGCACCCGTTCGTTTTCCATGTGCATGGCCAGGAGTACCGGGTGGACTACCTGCCGGCTGAGTCGAACACCGGCATGTTCGGCGGCAACTCCAACTGGCGAGGACCGATCTGGATGCCGGTGAACGCCATGATCATAAGGGCGCTCCAGAATTTCTATCTCTACTACGGGGATAACTTCAAAATTGAGTGCCCCACGGGTTCGGGGAATATGATGAACCTGTTCGAGGTCTCCAAGGAGATCGCGGATCGGCTGAGCCGAATCTTTTTGCGTGATGAACAAGGCAAGCGGCCGGTGTATGGAGGCACGGAAAAGTTCCAGTCCGATCCCCACTGGCGCAACCACCTCCTGTTCTATGAATATTTTCACGGCGACAATGGGGCGGGACTGGGCGCGAGCCACCAGACCGGCTGGACCGGGCTCGTAGCCAAAAGCATCCAGCTCTACGGGCTCCTCGACGCCAAGCGGGTCCTGGAAGGAGGCAAGCAGGGTGTGTTCAAGGAGGCCACGTCTAGCAAGGGCCGTTCATGAACACATGATACGGACACTATTTCTAACCAAATCTAGCATCAGGAGAAAACTGATGAACCCACAAATGACAGAAACTAAATCCCATTCCGCTGGCGTCCACCACTGGTTCATGACCCGCCAAATCGTCGCCTGCGTCACCCTCAGCATCTGGATCGGCTTGACGTTCAGTGGACCCACCCTTGAGGCCGCAACCCTCCCGACGGCTGATGAAGTGATGCAGGAGTTGCGTATATCAGCCGACGGCCGGGAAAGCATCCGGCAGGGCAAGATCGTCGATTGGACGGCCAGTGAAGGATCGGATCGGGAACTAGCGCTCGGCATGGCCTTTCTGGTGAAGGCCAAACCGGAAAATCTCGAGGAGATGTATCGACAGGCCCTCGTGCTGAAACAAGTCTCGGTGATCACGGCAAATGGCACGCTCACAGGGGAAGGCACCATGGCGGACTTGGCCGGGGTGAAGTTGCAACCGAATGGAGAAAAAGAAGCCCGGCGCTATCTGAACGCGGAACCGGGCGACGAATTGAATCTGGACACGAAAGAAATAGCCGCGTTTCAAGCGCTGAAGGCAGGAGGCGATGCGGACAGCGTGCCTGTACAAAAAGTCGAGGCCCTTGTGCGCCAGGTATTGCTCGCCCGCTACCAGGCCTATCGAAGCAAGGGATTGCCAGGCATCGCACCCTACGAGCGTGGCCACGGGAAGCAGCGTCTGGCAGGCGATGAGTTACTCCTGTCTACCAAAGAGTTGACCGGCGTGGCCAAGCATCTTCCAGCCTTCCATAAATTCTTGCTCAACTATCCAAACGGCCTTGCCAAGGATGAAGCCAAGAACCTGGAGGAATTCTTCTACTGGCTCAACATCGACGTGTTTGGACGCCCTACTTATGTGCTGGTTCACCGCATGCTGTATCATGTGGGCGATGCCACGCTCGCCGTCGAGCGTCAGTATTACGCGAGCCACGATTACAACAGCATGCTGCAAGGCGTCGCTGCACTTCCGACCAAGGACGGTACGTTCTTGTTTTATATCGGCCGGGTCTCGACCGACCAAGTCGGAGGGTTCGGAAGTTCTCTGAAACATCCCGCCTCGCGAGCGATCACCGCGCCCTACATTAAAGACATGTTCCGAGAAGTTCAGACCAAAGCGGGAAAGAGGTAGCCTGTGAAAATCACGAACGCCTTGAAAATGGTTACGGTTGCGAAATCCACAGGCACGCAGAACCGCACTCTCACGGCAGGTCCCTGCTTCATGACCCGCCGAATTGTCACCTGCGTCGCCCTCAGCCTCTGGATCGGCCTGACGTTCAACGGATCCTTGCTTGAAGCAGCAACCCTCCCGACGGCCGACGCAGTCCTTCTAGATTTACATCTATCGGACAGCGACCGGGCAGACATCCGGCAGGGCAAGATCGTTAAATGGTCGGCCACTGAAGGGTCGGATCGCGAACTGGCGGTCGGCATGGTCTTGCTGGCCAAGACAAAAGCCACGAATTTTGTCGAGCTCTTTCGTGAGGCCAGTGCCTATAGAGAGGAAAAAGCGGTCACAGCGTATGGCGAGATCGCGGGTGACGGGACACTGGCCGACTTCGCGGGTGTGAGGCTGGGACCGAACGGAGAGAAGGAAGCCCTCCGCTACCTCTCGGCGGGCCCGGGCGAGGACTTGAATCTGGACGTGAAGGAGATCGCCGCCTTTCGAGCGCTGAAACCAGCCGACGGGAAGATTGTCGTGTCGAACGAGCAGGTCGAGGCACTAGTGCGACAGACCTTACTGTCGCGGTATCAGGCCTACCGTGCGAATGGACTTGCAGGCATCATTCCCTATGAGCGTAAAAACGGGAATCGCCTGCGCGCGGGCGATGAACTATCCCTCTCAATCATGCAGATGAAACTCCTGGCCAAATATGTCCCGTCCGTGCATACCACATTGCTCAATTATCCGGCTGTCACGGACGGCCAGAAGGCTCTTGAAGAACATTTCTACTGGCTGAATTTAGACCTCTTTGGCCGTCCGACATACGCCCTGTCTCACCGCATGCTCTTCCAGGTCGGCGAAGTCTACTTCGCCTCGGATCGCCACTATTACACCAGCCACGATTACAACAGCCTGCAGCAGGGAGTGACAGCGCTCCCAACCAAGGACGGCACGCTCGTGATCACCCTGGTTCGTGTGTCAACCGATCAGGTGGACGGTTTTGGATCCTCGGCAAAACATTCCATCTCTCGTGCTCTTATGGGGCCCTACTTTGACAGCCTGTACGAAACCCTTCGAGCCCAGGCGGAGAAGAAACAGTAGCCGGTTCGGCCGCAGGGGTGTTTCGCGCCCAAGCAGGAGGCTGAAAAGTCCGCCAGCACGAAAAAGGCGAGAAAGGCGCGACTCGAAGTGCGGGATGCGAGATACGAGATGCGTGCTTTGAATCCCGAATCCAGGATCGCGAATCGCGTATCCCGTATCCCGCCTTTCCCGCTCGTCTCGCGTGCCACCATAGTTTTCCGCAGTCTGCTAAGTGACAGGCATGAGGCCTCTGTCGATGAATGCTAGAAGCCGGTCACCATGGGGGCACCAGGTAGCACGTGTGGTTGTGAGTGCGGGCTTCTTGCTCATTACGCTCGTGACGCTTTCGCTAGCTGTGACAGGAGGCGGTACGACGCCGGCATCAGCCGCAGTATCTGAACGCAGCGAAGAAGCCACGCCTGACGCGAAGCCGGCGGAAGGTAAACGCCGCCCGCTGAAAACACTGCTACAGGGAGCCACTCCTGAAGAGCACGCGCGGCTCGAAGAAGAACGAAAGCGCCTCTCGGCGGCCGCCAAATCCTTCGGCACAGACCCCACCGCCATCAACGGCTACTATGAACTGAACTACGGGAACACCACCTTCTCTAACAATAATTTGCGCAACAACACCGCGACCGCCGATGTTCGACTGCCCATCACACCCAACTGGATCTTGCGAGCAACCGTGCCCTATGTGTGGGCCGACCTGGACCAGCCCCGCGGATTCACGACGAACGGCGCAAGCGACATGACGGTCCGCTCCGGCAACCGAATCTATGCCAGCCCGGATGTGGCCCTGTTCATCGGTATTGACATGACGTTTCCGACAGGCTCGAACGATCGACTGAGCACAGGGAAATATACCCTTGGGCCAGGAGGCGCGGTGGCGGTCCCGTTACCCAGGCTGCGATCGTTGCTCTTTACATTTGTCCAGGACTTCACCTCTGTCGGGGGCGATCCCAGCCGTCGCGACATCCACTTCATGCGAACCCAGGCAGCGTTCAACACCATCTGGTCCGAGCGATGGTGGACCTTGGCGTCCATGACGTACTTTGTGGATTGGAACAATAACAACAAGACCACGATGAACCTGCTGGGCGAGGTCGGTCACCGGCTTGATAACCATTGGAACGTGTTTGCCGGATCCGGGGTGGGAGTGGCGGGAAAGGAATCGCCCTTCGGGGTAGATTGGCAGGTGCTCGCCGGCGTGCGTTGGGTGTTCCAGACCCCGCTCTTTTCCGAGAAACTCGTGGAAGACCTCCCGATAGAAGGACGTTAGCCCGCATCCGAAGATCGTTGCTTGGTCTATCTGGTTGGCCTGGTCTATTTGGTCTATCTGGTTTGTTTAGTACATTGAGTTGGTCTTGTACAACCAAATAAACGAGACAGACGAGTTGCTACCGTGTATTTTACCCGCATGTGTCACCACTGCCCTATACATTATGTCTTGAAAGCATAATGTTTGACAAGCATCAAGTCATTGAGTATGCTGCCGGACATGAACATGGAATTCGTCAACCGGGACGTGGAACTGCGCGAGCTGGACGCAGCGGCGAAGCGCGGTGGGCTATTGGTGGTGTTTGGCCGGCGTCGCGTCGGCAAGACACGGCTGTTGCGGCAGTGGCTTGAGGCCCGCGCCGGTCTATACAGCCAGGCCATCGAGGCGCAGCGAGACTTGCAGATTCAGCAGGTCTTCGCCGACCTCCGCCCGCAACTCGATACGCAGCTTGTCCCCAAGACCTGGCCGGAGTTGTTCGAAATCCTCTCGCTGCAAAAACGGCCCTGGGTGCTGTGCCTGGACGAATTTCCCTACCTGACGGCGGTGGACACGTCACTGCCAAGCCGGTTGCAGAAGTGGCTGGACCATTCGCTGCCACGCGGCTGCCTGCTGATCCTGGCTGGTTCGAGCACCCGCATGATGCACGATCTCTTCCTCCACCGGGCGGCGCCGCTGTACGGCCGCGCGCGAAAACTTCTTCAGGTCCAGCCGATGGACTACCCCGCGTTTTGTGACGCCTGCGATCTTCGGCCCGGCGACCCGGAGTCGTTCGAGAAATTCGCCTGTGTCGGCGGCATTCCGAAGTATTGGGAATTCGTCGAATCTGGGCAGGATGTCGTGGCCCTCACGGAATCGCTCTACTTCGATTACGCGCCCTACATGGAACAGGAACCGCAACGCCTCCTGCGCGACGAAGGCGTTATCGGCCTGAACGCCGTCGCCGTACTTGAAGCCGTGGGACGCGGCGCTGAGCGACCTTCTGAAATCGCCGGCCGGCTCGGTACGGCGCAGACGAACCTCTCGCGCCTGCTCCAGCAGTTGCTTGACACTTCAATCTTGACGCGCGAGCTGCCGTTTGGTGAAAGCGTGCGTTCGACCAAGAAAGTCCTCTACCGTATCCAGGACCCGACGATGCGTTTCTGGTTTCGGGTCTATTCACCACACCAGAGCCGATGGCGCACCTACACAGCAGCGGAAAAGCGGACGCTCATTCATGGCCACGCCGCAACGGTGTTCGAAGACGTGTGCCGGGCACGCTTTCCTGGCGCACAGAGGTATTGGGAAGGCAATGTCGAGTTGGACCTGGTCGCGCCCGACCCTGACGACCGCCGTCGACTGCTCGTGGCCGAAGTGAAATGGCGCCGCCTGACCGTTGCGGAGCGGAAGAACGTCCTCCGCCAGCTTGAAAGCAAGTGGGCGCACTGTTCCCTGCGCGTACGCCACCGGAACGTCCGCTTCGACGTGCTCGACGCAAGTATCCTCGCCAGGCCATCTGGTTGATCTGATCTACCTATCCACCCAGGATGCTCAAAAGGCTGTTCAGCAAGGCCGCAGCCGATGGAAGCACCGGAGGCGTAGCCTCTGGGCTACGTTGAGGATGCTTTCGAGGCGAGAACGACGCTGAACGAACTTTTTCAGCTTCCTGTTAGACGTGCGCCGTTCTTACTTCATCCCGGCCAGGAGATCGATGAGCGCCTTGTCGGCAAAATCGAGCTGAATGAGACCGAACCGCGGGTAGTCGAGATCGAAGATCACATAAATGGTGAGCGTCACAACGACCGCGAACGCGAATACGTTGAGCCTGACGTTGCGTGTCTTGGTGTAGGCCAACACATACCCGGCCAGCAAGGAGCAGACCAGTGCGAGAATCAGAAGGATGGAAAAAATTAATATGGGGGTGTGCGTACGCGCCGCAATAGCGCGAGTGGTGGTTACGTCGATCATGTGGTTCAGCGCCGGAACCATGACGATCGTCGCCTGCGGCGGCGCCTCTTTCAATCCAGCGAGAGCCCCGGTCCAAATCTCATTCTGCAACGTCATGGCAACCGCCGCCTGTGCGTTAGAGGCCCCGATGTCGGACAACAGCTGATAGACCGCGATGCGCGCTTCGGCATACTGGCGAAACTTCTCACGCAGCGCCGGTTGCGATGCAGCCGACAGGAGATCGAGCCGTAAATAGGCTGTGCCGATGGCATTCGCTTCCTCCACGATCAACTCCCGGCGCAGCTCATATCGGGCAGCGGCGCCCGAGAACGTGAACGCAATCATCAAGCCCATGAGGCCGAAGATAGCGGAATCGACTCCGGTCAGTCGCGAGCGAACGACATCCGTCTCCTGTCCGAGGCTTCGCTGTCCCCATCGCTGCCCGATTGTCAGCATCAGGAGCATGCCGGCAAAGAGACCCAGGATCAGTAAGAACGCGATGGCGTTATAACTCAGACCCGACGCACCAACCATGTCTCCCTCCCCTCACCAGACAGGACAGGGTAATTACACTCGCTCGATCAGTTCACTCTGGTTTGTTTGGTCTGTCTCGTCTGTCTGGTCTATCTGGTTGGTCTGGTCTTTCTGGTTTGTTTTGTTTATCTGGTTGATTTGGTTCATCTGGTTAGTTTCGTTCAAACAAAAAACCAAACAGACAAGAAAGACCAGATAGACCAGACAGACCAAACGAACCAGATAGACCACACCGGAAGTAAAAATGGCGCTCAGAGTAGCACAAGCTTGTGTAGGCGGGCAAGAGGTTTGTCGGTCGAAAAAGGCGCACGCGTTCGACCTGACTCAAGCGGGACGGA
>JBAXBK010000002.1:0-160375 GCA_037142015.1 Nitrospira sp.
GCAGATTGCCGTTCGCGCGCAGCTTGGGTAAGATGGGCGCGGTAAGCATTGAGTAGGGAAAGGACGCACGTGGGCGCGCATCTCCATTTCGATTGTTATTCCGGCATCAGCGGCGACATGATCCTCGGTGCGCTTGTGGATGTGGGCGTCCCGTTTCCCGACTTGGTGAGCGGGCTGAAACGGCTCAGGCTTTCAGGTTTTACGCTAAAAAAGCGGCGGGTGCATCGAGGGGCGATCCACGCTACGAAGGTCGATGTCATCATTGCCAAGGGGTTGCGGCATCCGCTGTCCCTCAGGCGCATTCACCAGATCCTCGCCGCGAGTCGACTCCCCGACAAGATCAAGCAGCAAGGCCGATCGGTGTTCGATCGATTGGCCGAAGCGGAAGGACATGCTCATCGCGTGGCGAAGGACCACGTCCATTTCCATGAAGTGGGGGTTCTGGATTCATTTGTCGATATCGTCGGCGGCCTGCTCTGCTGCGATCTGTTGGGTGTCACGCGTGTGACCTCCTCCCCCGTCAACGTGGGAGCCGGGACATTGCAATCGGCTCACGGGATCCTGCCGGCGCCTGGTCCTGCGGTTGCCATTCTGGCGAAGGGGATTCCGATTTTCAGTGCCGGCCCTCCCCGTGAGCTCACCACGCCGACCGGCATGGCCTTGTTGCGTACACTGACATCGGAGTTCGGTCCTATGCCGGTAATGACGCCGACGGCCGTCGGATATGGGGCGGGCGATGCCGATCCCCACGGGTGGCCAAATGCGTTGCGGGTGTTTCTCGCGCAGCCGTCAGCCCGAGGCACGCGCGAACGGGATACAGTGATGCAGGTTGAAACCAACCTTGACGACGTAAACCCGCAAACGTATGAGTATGTGATGGAACAGTTATTCGCGCGCGGGGCGCTCGATGTCACGCTGGCACCGGTCATCATGAAACGTGGGCGACCCGGCATTGTATTGACCTGTCTCGCGGCTTCGGCGCAGCTGGATCGGATTCTTGACGTCTTGTTTCAGGAAACGACAACGTTGGGAGTCCGGATTCGTGAGGTCATGCGGCAGATCCTTCCCCGGCGGTTTGTCTCGGTGAAGGTGCGCGGTGGAATTGTTCGGATGAAGATCGCCGATGTGAGCGAGACGGCGGCCAAAGCGGCTCCGGAATATCTCGATTGCAAGCGGATAGCCGAACGAACAGGCCGTCCCGTAAAAGACGTGCTCGAAGACGCGGCCCTCGCCTATGCCAAACAGCGAGTCGCTAGGCCAACGGGCCGGGGATGACGGTCCTACTCTATACCCTCCTGTTCCTTGTGTCCGTCGCGGTGACGCTGGGTGCTTGCACGCTCTTCACGAATGCCATCGAGTGGGTGGGCAAGCGATTCAATTTGTCCGAAGGCGCGGTCGGCGGCGTATTGGCGGCTATTGGCACCACACTTCCCGAAACGTCGATTCCTGTCATTGCCATTTTCTTTGGAGCCAGCCGTGCCGAAGCGGAGGTAGGGTTGGGCGCGATTCTTGGCGCTCCCTTCATGCTGACCACGCTGGTGATCCCCATCTTGGCCATCTTGCTGGTGGTCTACGCCAAACTTGGGAAGCGAACCGCCGCTTTCCGATTGAACTATCGTGATGTGAGGGGCGATCTCTCCTTCTTTGTGGCGGCTTACAGCGTCGCGCTGGCCTGTGTGTTTATTCCGTCTCGACTGGCGCACGCTGTCGCCGCCGTCGGGTTGATAGGCCTCTATCTCTATTACGTCAAGCTGAAGTTCAGTGAGACTGATGAGGAGGTAAGCGAGGGCGGTGGGCTTGAACCGCTGCTTTTTGCCAGGAAGGTGGCAACCCCGTCGTTTGGACTCATCGGTCTTCAAGCATTCATTGGCTTGGCCGGGCTTGCGCTCGGCGCGCATCTCTTCGTCCTTGCCGCCGAAACGATTGCAGGAGCCCTGTCGATTTCTCCATTGATCCTGGCCCTCCTCGTCGCACCCCTGGCGACCGAGTTGCCTGAGATGTCGAACAGTTTTCTCTGGCTCTACCGAAAGAAGGATCGGTTGGCGGTAGGGAATGTCACCGGCGCGATCGTCTTTCAGGGTACAATCCCGGTCTCGATCGGGCTCCTGGGCACGGACTGGACGCTGGCGCCGACGGCATTGATCACAATGGTTCTCGCAGTGACCGCGGCCACCTTCTTATTAGCGCAGGCTGCGTGGGGCGCTCTCTGGCGGCCCTGGTTGCTGAGCGGGAGCGCCATCCTTTATATAGGGTATGTGGTGTACCTATATGCCTGTTAGCCGGATGCTGAAAAATCCCTCCAGCTTCGTTCTCGAATCGCTTAGAGACTCAACGTACCGCGCTGGGTACGCCTCGTCTCTGCGCTCGCTGCGGCCTTGCTGGAAGGTGTTTTTGAGCACCCTAGGTGATGAGTGCTGAGAAAAACATGACGAGGATGAAAGACAGACCCCTGCTTGGCATCACCATGGGAGATCCGGCGGGGATCGGCCCGGAGGTCATTGCGAAAGCTTTGTCTGGAGCGAAAGTACGGCGAGTCTGTCGTCCGTTGGTTATCGGTTCATTTCCGGTGATGCAGCAGGCGGTCAAGAGTCTGAAACTCAAGATGAACGTGATTCGCGTGGAGGGCCACGATCCTAAGCCACCGTGCCTGAGTGACCTGGCCGTGCTGGACCCGCTCGATCATCCCCTTGGGCGGTTCCCGCGTGGAGTTGCGGCGGTTGAAACCGGAGCGGCCTCCGTGCTGTTCATTAAAAAGGCCGTTGAACTGGCCCAGCTCGGTTGTATCGACGGCATCGTCACAGCACCGATCAATAAAGAAGCGATCAGCATGGCCGGCTGTCATTTCCCTGGCCATACGGAACTGCTGGCAGACCTGACCAAGACCGAGGAGTCCGGCATGATGATTATCGGAGGACCGCTCCGCATCATGTTTGTGACAACCCATATTGCGATCAAGGATTTGTCAACGCTCCTGACCCAGGCCAAGATCGAAAAAGCCATCAGGCTGGCTCATCTGGCCTTGAGGGACCTATTCGGAATTAAGAAACCGAGGGTTGGTGTCGCCGCGTTGAACCCCCATGCTGGAGAACATGGACTGTTCGGGGACGAAGAGGCGCGGGTCATTCTCCCGGCAGCTCGTGCGGCGCAGGCCCAGGGCATTCGTGCCAGCGATCCTTTACCAGCCGATACGCTATTTGGTAAGGCGGCAAGAGGTGATTACGATGCGGTAGTGGCCCTCTATCATGACCAGGGGCTCATCCCCTTAAAGCTTGTCGCGTTCGGCACCTGTGTGAACCTGACGGTGGGGTTGCCGATCATTCGCACCTCGGTCGATCACGGGACCGCGTTCGACATCGTGGGGAAGGGCATCGCAGACCCAGGCAGCCTGATTGAGGCGATCACGTTGGCCGCCACGTTAGCCAAAAAACGATGAGAGGTTTGTTTTGTTTGTTTGGTTTATTTTGTTGGATGAAATTCCAATGAGACAAACCAAATAACAAAACAAACCAAATAAACTGGAAAAACAGGAGCCTTAGCGATGACCAACCAATCGGGTGCGGCTTATACCATGCTTCAGAAGCAGTTGAAGGAATTGGATGAGATTTTCCAAGAGACCATGGAAACACTCAATACCGTTGCCGGAGCCGAACGAATGGCCAAGTGGAAAGCCAGGACGAGTGCGCTCATCACCGAATCCCTGGGCCAGAAAGAAGGGCAGAAGTTTGCCGCCCTGCAGCCGGGGCCCTCTTTTACCAACGATTTAGTGGAAGAGTTTACCGACCTCACCGACTATTTCAGAGTCCCGTTGACAGATCTGGCGAAACGACTGGTGCAAACAGCAACTCCTCCTTCCAGCGGGAATTGACCGGTGTCGATTCCTGATCTCCCTCCGCCGAATAAACGGCTTGGCCAAAACTTTCTGATCGACCCCAACATCGTGCGTAAAATCGTTGCGTTGGCGGAACTGGAGCCAAGCAACCACGTATTGGAAATCGGTCCTGGCCGCGGCATTCTGACAGAAGCGCTCTGCCGCGCGGCCGGTCGTGTGACGGCGGTCGAAGTGGATCCACGGCTCCATGCCTATCTCGAAACCAGGCAGGCGGAGCTTCCGAATGTGGAGCTGGTCTGTGAGGACGCGCTGGCCTATCCGGTCGAGAGCCTGCCGGTGGGGACGGTCGTCGTGGCCAATCTGCCCTATTATATTTCAACTCCGTTGCTCTTTCGATTACTCGATCAGCGGGGCCGGTTTCCCCGCATGGTGCTCATGCTACAGGCCGAAGTGGCGGATCGTCTCGTGGCAAACCCCGGCGGCTCGGACTATGGTGTGCTCTCGGTCATGGCGCAGTATGCAGCCGAGATCACTAAATCGTTTCGTGTCTCAGCCCAGTGTTTCCGTCCCAGGCCAGAAGTCGCCTCTGCAGTGGTGCTGCTACGCGCGAAAGAGCGCACGAGGCTCAGCCAGCAAGAAGAAGTGGCATTTCGCGCACTCGTGAAGGCGGCTTTTGCCCATCGAAGAAAAACGCTGGTCAATTCTCTGCGAGATGAAGGGTATGAGCTTCTTTCTGTAGCCGAGGGATTGAAGCAATTGGATATTGCTCCGACTCGCCGGGCAGAGACGTTGTCGGTTGAGGACTTTCTTCAACTGGCCCTTGCGCTTGTTTGAAATGACCCATTCCCTGTGCTAGCATCCGCTCTATGGGTGCATCCACTTCGGCCAAGCGGGGCGAGGCCCGCGCCGCCGCTTCTCCTTCTTCACACATCAAACGAGAAGTGATCGGAGTCGTCCTGATCGCGTTGGCGCTCTTGACGCTTCTCAGCATGGTGTCCTTTGTCTCGGGAGAGATCAGGGCCGGGTTATCTGCGACCGTTCCATCAAGAAATCTTATCGGGTCGGTCGGCGCATTCTTCGCGTCCGCGTTATTTTGGTCGATCGGCGGGGCCGGATACATGTTCCCGATACTCCTCGGCCTCATGGGTGTTCGCTGTTTCACGCAGAGCAACCTATCCATCCGTCTGCGGAACGCAGGCGCCTCGCTGGCGGCATTGCTATTTCTCGGCGGCTTGTTTCACCTTGAAATCATGGCGGTGCCGACCATCTCGAGCGGTCTTATTAATCGCGGCATGGCGGGAGGATTTTTCGGGCAAGTATTGGCCGAGAGTTTACGCGCCTATTTTGCGAGTACCGGCGCCCATATTCTAATTGTGGCTGGGTTGCTGGTCTCACTCCTCTTCACAACCCCTATTTCTCTATCGGAGATCGCTCGGCGGATTCCTGGTTGGGGCAGTTGGATGTTCACCCGAGCTCGTGCGTTGGCTCCTGAACGATCGGTGGAAGAAGTCTCTCCTGAGTCACCTCGGAAAGCCAGACAGAAATCCGCTGCATCCATCCGTGCGGTGATTGAGGAAGCGCTCCCTGAGGCGGCAGTGAAGCCGGAATTAGACTGGCCGGTCATTCAGCCATCACGACAACCGACTTCCGAACCGGATGAGCCGATCGAATCCGAGTCGGACAAGCAGACCATCACAGCTAAAACGAAGGCGGGGGGCTATATTTTGCCGGACCCGGCCATGCTCTTGAGCGAACCGTCAGGCCCCCTAGGGCGGGTCACAGAAGAAGAAATTAAGGCGCAATCCGATGTGCTGACCCGCGCGCTGCTCAGTTTCGGCATCGCAGGAAAGGTGACGGAAGTTCGTCCTGGACCAGTCGTGACGATGTACGAGTTCGAGCCGGCGCCGGGAACCAAGGTCGCGCGCATTGTGAATCTCGCCGACGATCTGGCACTGGCGTTGAAGGCGATCAGTCTCCGGATCGTCGCCCCGATTCCTGGAAAATCGGTGGTTGGAATTGAAGTGCCGAATCTCTATCGCGAGACGGTGTCGATGAAGGAAGTGATGACGAGCGAGGCCTTTTCGCGCGCCAGATCGAAGCTCAGTCTGGCCTTGGGGAAGGATATTTTCGGAGCCCCCACGATCGCCGATCTGAAAACGATGCCGCACTTGCTGGTTGCCGGCGCCACAGGGGCAGGGAAAAGCGTCAGTCTTAATACGATGCTCCTGAGCCTGCTGTTTTCGGCTCGACCCGATGAGGTCAAGCTACTCCTGATCGACCCCAAGATGCTCGAATTCCAAACGTATGACGGCATTCCTCATCTGCTACGGCCGGTCATCACCGATGCCAAGTCGGCGGCGCGGGGGCTCGGTTGGGTGGTGGCTGAAATGGAACGACGCTATAAATTGCTGGCTGAGGCAGGGGTGCGAAACATCGATGCCTATAATCGAAAAGTCGCCGGGGCACAGGGTGTGCTGGAGACGGAATCTGCGGCCAAGTTGGACCAGCCGGAATTGCCCATCCAGTTTCTGGCTGAAGAGGAGCGGCTTTCTGCCGGAGAGACCGCGCTTGCGGACGGCAGCCCCGGATCGTTCACGCCGCCGGCGACCCCGCCGGAGCCCTTGCCCTATATCGTGGTGATGATCGATGAATTGGCGGATTTGATGATGGTGGCGCCGAAGGAAGTGGAAGACAGGATTGCGCGCTTGGCGCAGATGGCTCGGGCATCAGGTATCCATCTCGTGCTGGCGACTCAGCGCCCGTCGGTCGATGTATTGACCGGATTGATCAAGGCGAACTTCCCGGCCCGTATTGCCTTTCAAGTGTCGTCGAAGACCGATTCACGCACCATCTTGGATGCGAACGGTGCAGAGGCGCTCCTTGGCCGCGGTGACATGCTCTATATGGCTTCGGGGACCGGACGTGTCATGCGGCTGCACGGGTCGTTTGTGTCGGATGACGATGTTCGTCGTGTCGTCGAGTTCGTGAAGGATCAAGCGAAGCCTTCCTACAATCAGGAATTGCAGATTGCGCTGAAGCAGGAAGGGGCGAAAGAGGAAGAGGGGCTGGGAGAAGTATACGAGCAGGCGAAAGAGTTGGTCCTATCTACCGGTCAAGCTTCTGCATCGCTGATTCAGCGCCGGCTGCGGGTGGGCTATCCTCGCGCGGCTCGGATGATCGAGCAAATGGAGGCGGATGGCCTCGTGGGCGCGGCTGGCCGGGATGGACGGAGAGAGGTGGTTGGGCGGCGAGGGGCGGTGGGAATAGGGGAAGGGGATGGAGCCTGATGATCTTCTGTGCTCGCGTAACGCGCGGCCTCCGAAGGAGAGTGAGAGGGCAGACTAGATGGTCTCCTGTGCTCGTGCAACGCGCGGTCTCAGAAGACCCTCGTTGGACACGCGCAGTGGGAGACCATCTAGTCCGCCCTCAAGGGAAAGGGAGAAGTAGGGTCGCCTAGATAATGAGGAGTGGCCAGGCCGCCTGGTGAAGAGAGAAACGAGCGATGTGCGCTGTGAAGGATAGTCCGGCCGCTCCCGTATAGAGAAATGGATAATATAGAAGATGAATCTGAGGATACGAGTTGGAAAGTCTGCCTGGTCCTGTCTCTGCAGCGTCCTCTGCGGGTTCTTAATAGCACCCATGGTTTTCTCAGCTGAAAGCGATTTCGATGAGAATGCCTTGACGGAAGTGCGGGAGGTGGTCAAGCAGCTTCAGTCGCGGTATGAGAGAACGAAAGATCTTCAGGCGGACTTTACGCAGAGGACCATGATCGAGGGGTTCGAGCGGCCTATCATGTCTTCGGGGAAGCTCTATATCAAAAAGCCTGGGCGGTTACGGTGGAATTATCTCGATCCTTCGGTCGAAGACATCCAAGTCAATCAAGATGATATCAAAGTGTATGTGCCGGAGCACAAACAAGTGCTGGTAGGGAAGCTCACGCAGATGGCGGCCTCCAAGGCCCCGTTGGAGCTCTTGCAGGGGGCGGCCACGTTGGAGGAGTCCTTCAACATCGAGCCGACACCGGGGAAAGGGCGTGGCCTGGGAGGAATCCGGCTACTGACTCTCCTGCCGAAGTCGCATGAAGGCGAGGCGGAGAAATCATTGAAACGGATCGTGCTTGAAGTGTTTCCAAAGACTTACTACATTCGGAAGCTTTCTCTCTATGAAAACAGCGGTAATGTCGCGAGTTTTGAATTTTCGTCGCTCCAAGCCAACATGGGTCTCAGCGATTCGGTCTTCAATCTGAAGTTACCGGCCGATGTGGAAGTGGTGAAGGCTCCGGTGCTCAGCGCCCCAATCGTCGCCCCAAAATGAATGTGATGGAACCAGGCACAAGAATGCGCATGGACAACCGAGCGAGACTGGCGGGGCGAGGCGGGGTTGATCTGGTTGATTTGGTTCGCCTGGTTAGTTTCGTTCAACCAAAAAACCAGACAAACCAAATGAACTAAATGAACCAGAAAAAGGTGAGTATATGAATCAGTCAATGGTCGGTTCCTTCGTTGAAACGGTGGATGAAGCAGTCAAGCAGTTGGATCTCGATCGAGTCTCGCGGGACTATTGGGACCAGAACGAGTTCCTGTTTATTCCACAGTTTCTTCCCCGGTCGGTGGTGGAAGAACATCTCGTTCCTCAGGCCCAGGGGGTGAAGAGCCTGCTGAATCGCAACTACATTCCCGGCCACAAAAAAGGCGGGAGTGTGAGCTACTACACGGTGATGGAGAAAGCCCCGCGGTTTCTCGATCTCTATCGATCCGAGGCCTTCATCGACTTCTTGAGCCGGCTGGTGCGGGCCAAGCTGAGCCTATGCCCTGAAAACGACCCCCATTCCTGTGCGCTCTATTACTATACGGAGCCGGGAGACCATATCGGGTTTCACTATGACACGTCCTATTACAAGGGGGCTCGCTATACCATTCTGATGGGGCTCGTCGATAAGTCTACAGAGTGCAAACTGGTCTGCGAGTTGTTTAAGGACGACCCGGTGAAACAGCCCAAGCATCTTGAGCTGATCACACAACCAGGCGATCTCGTTATCTTCAATGGAGATAAACTCTGGCATGCGGTGACTCCGCTTGGCGAAGGGGAAGAACGGATCGCCTTAACGATGGAATATGTCACCAATCCGGACATGGGAACCTTCAAGCGACTGTATTCCAACCTCAAAGATTCCGTTGCCTACTTCGGCCTGCGCACGGTGTTCAAACAGGCCTTCACTGGTTCCAATCGCCGCTCCTAGCAGGATGCTGAAAATGGCCCCCAGCATCGTTCTCAGTCGCTCGTCTCCCTGCAACGTACCGCAAGGGTACGTTTCAGTCGCCGAGCTCCCTGCGGCCTTGCTGGGATGCCATTTTGAGCATCCTGCGGGAGTGTTTTCCTGTTGCCCTATCTCGCATTACTCATGAGCGCTTCTGTTGTAAATGCTGAGCTGCTGCGCTTGCGCGTGAACCGTCGGTGGTCTTATGCTGCTCCGCAATGGCTTGGAACGATGGAATAGAGGGACCGCACCGCGAAATCGCTGGCAACCCCGCGCGCATCCTTCACGTGCTGGCCGGCCCGGGCACGGGCAAGACGTTCGCGATGATACGGCGTATCGCGCGCCTCTTGGAAGACGACATCGCCGCTTCGCGCATCCTGGCTGTGACGTTTACCAGGACTGCTGCGCGTGATCTGCGTGAACAGCTTTCACAACTCGATATACCAGAAGCCGATGACGTTCGTGCAACAACCCTTCACTCGTTGTGCTTTGGTCTTCTTAGTTCCCAGGAGGCTTTTGCCTTCAATTCGCGAACGCCCCGTCCCTTGATGGCATTCGAACTCCACTGCCTTGAGGACGATCTCGCGCACTTCTTTGGAGGCAAGAAGAAAACGCGGCGTCTTCTTGAGGCATACGAGGCGGGATGGGCGCGGCTCCAGCGGGATGCGCCCGGTCATGCACCGACCGTCGCCGATCAGGCGTTCGAGACAGCTCTCTTGTCATGGCTTCGATTCCACGCTGCGATGCTGATCGGAGAGCTTGTGCCTTTAACGCTGGCATTTATCCGCGCGAACCCAGAACTGTCAATCCTCCCAGATCTTGAACACGTGCTCGCAGATGAGTTCCAGGACTTGAACAAGGCGGATCAGCAGCTCGTCATCACGCTCGCCGGACCAGCGTCATTGCTCGTGATTGGGGATGATAACCAGTCGATCTATCGGTTTAGACATGCCAACCCAGAGGGCGTGCGCGCGTTTCCAACCGATGTGCCTGGCACCGTGACCTACTCGATTACCGAATGCCGCAGGTGCCCGCCTAACATTGTGATCCTTAGCAATGCTCTGATCTCTCACGATCCACACACGACGCGCCCACAGCCACTCACACCGGATACTACCCGCTCCGATGCCACTGTGTACGTCGTTCAGCACGCCACCCTGGAGGACGAGGTCGCGAGTACCGCGGATTTCGTGGACCACTACCTTACGCAGTACCCAGAACTACCACCAGGCCGTGTACTCATCCTTACGCCACGTCGGTTCATTGGAAACGCGATCAAAGATGCGCTCATTGCCAGGGGGCGAAACGCTCTTAGCTACTTCCAAGAGGATGCTCTCTCGGAGGACGCTGCGGCTGAGGGCTTCTGCCTCCTTTCTCTCTTAGTATCTCCAACAGACCGGGCGGCTCTGCGCGCGTGGCTTGGTTTCGGGAGTCCCGATCGTCTGCGGAGGCCCTACGCGCGGCTTCGAACCTACTGCGAAGCGAATGCTGTTCCTTTTGGGGACACTCTCACTGCTCTTGCGGGTGGCACTCTGAGCATCCCATACACGGCACCGCTGATCGCACGGTGGAACGATCTCCAGATGCGCCTTGCTTCTCTCGCGGCACTATCGGGACTGGATCTTGTCGACGCCCTGTGGCCCGCAAGCAACCCGGACGTCGCCGAAATCAGATCGGTAGCTGGAGCGCTCGCCCTAGCTACAGCGGACAACGAAGAGTTACTGGGCGAGTTGCGCCAAGCGATCACACAGCCGGAGCTACCGGGTAGCGAGAGCGATGTCATTCAAGTCATGAGCCTTCACAAATCCAAGGGACTGACACGTGACGTCGTGGTAGTTGCTGGGTGCATGGCTGGTACTCTTCCGAGTGTTGATTCTAATGATCCCCCCGAGGAACAAGCGAACCAACTAGAGGAGCAACGGCGCCTGTTCTATGTCGCCATAACTCGGGCCACGAGGGTCCTGGTGATAAGCGCCGCCGTCACGCTTCCCCTGCGAGACGCGCTCAGGGGAGGTGCCAAGGTGATGCGGCGTGCATTCCTCAACGGCGAGTTCTTCGCGGTGACTGCATTCACGCCGTTCCTGTCCGAACTGGGTCCCACCGCACCCGTGCCTATTTCGACGGCAGAATGGCGACATCAAAACGGCCTTCCGTGAGTCAAAAGAAATGGGGGTCAAGTCTTGCTGTCCAACATCTGCTCCTCGCCGCTGGTGATCTCTCCCATCTCCTCTCATCCGGTCGAGGAGGTTTCATCGTCGGTGATGACGGACTCCGTCACAGATATGAAGGAGACTGACAGAGTATGTCAGTATATATCTCGCTGGTTGGCCTTAGGGTGCTGAGCCGTGCTATCGTAGTAGCGTGATCTACGAGTGGGATCCAAAGAAAGCCCAAGCTAACCGACTGAAGAAAACATAGGGGTCAGACCCCTTAAATCTTTCCTCGCTACCTAGCAATGGCGTGGGGTTGACTGCTCACAGCGTTCCAGGGCCTGACCGGGGTCTGGTCTTGCGCTCACACATCAAATTCTCCGCCACTGATGATCGTTCTCATCTCGTTTCATCGCTGATCACCCTACAGCCTCCCTGTGCGAGCCGATCTCCTGCAGAGATGTGTTTCGTTGATTTCACGGTTGCTGCCGTCTATAGTTTGCTGACTGTTGCGGGTATAACTGGTTGATCTGGTTTGTTTTGTTTATTTGGTTTATCTGGCCAGATTCGTTCAACCAAATAAACCAAATGAACAAAACAGTCTGACCATGAATCGCCTTCTCCAGCATAGCGCCATCGTGCTGTTCTCCCTGTGCCTGGCCGTGCTTTCTCCTCTTGTCCCTGGCGCGGTCGCGGCTGAGCTACCGGACGCTGCGCAGCGCCACTACGAGCGAGGCATGGCGCTGCTGAAGAAAGGCGATCTGGCCGCGGCATCTGAGGCTGTCCGGAAAGCGATCGAGATCAATCCCTCCTCAGCTGAGGCACACCATCTGCTCGGTATGATCTATTTCAAAGAGAAGAAGCCGGCTCAGGCTGTCGATGCCGTTACCCAGGCGCTCAAGCTGAAGCCTGCCTATCCCGACGCTTTGAACGATCTGGCGAAAGTCTATCGGATTCAGGGGAAGTTGGCCGAAGCGGAGCAGGCTCTCAGGCGGGCGATTGAGATAAATCCCCGCCATGCCGAATCGTATTTCGACTTGGCCAAACTGTATGAGCAGCGTCGTGATGTCGCTGCGGCTACCCAGACTTATCAAGCGTTGTTGGCCGCCCATCCGAGCCACCGTGACGCCCTGTATAATCTCGCATTGCTGTATGAGGGGCAGGGAGACAGTCGCGGAGCGCGAGAGATGGTAGGCCGGCTGCTCAAGGTCGATCCCAAGTCTGCCGATGGCTGGTACCTCGCCGGGCGGATGGCGGAGAAGGACAACGTTCTCGCGGAAGCCGCCGATTCATATAGCCGGGCTATCGCGGCGAAGCCCTCGTTCGTGGACGCGCACTATAACCTGGCTTTTATTCATCGGAGCCAAGACAGGCCTGTGGAGGCGGAGCGGGAACTCCTCGAGGTCTTGCGGTACCGGCCGGAGTATGCCGAAGCGCATATGAACCTGGGTGTGATCTACACTGGATTGAATAGGCTTGACGAGGCGGAGCAGTCCTACGAGCGAGCCGTTGCGCTGAAACCGAACTATGCTGAAGCGCACTACAACCTGGGTGTCTTCTATGAGTTACATCGGAAAGATTTGCCGAAAGCGCTTGCCCAATATCACGCGTACCTGGATCTCGGTGGACGCGACGATCGTGTGAAACGGATCGTTGGAACGTCGGGGCAGTAAACAAGCGAGACGCGCGGGACTTGCACGATCCGAGGTTCGAAGTTCTGGGTTCAAAGTTCCGAAAACCTCGAACATCGGACCTCGAACCGTCTTCCGTCTCGCTTTCACGCAAGTCCCGCCTGTCTCACCTTTCGCGCACGTGCGGCACAACAGGAGAGTGCTCCGCAGGATGCTCAAAAAGGCCGTTCAGCAAGGCCGCAGCGAGTGAAGGGCCGAGGCGTACCCTCTGGGGTACGTTGAGGGTCTGAACGATGCGAGAACGATGCTGGCGGGCTTTTTCAGCATCCTGCTGTTACCAATAATACGGCCACGGCCGCCAATAAGGCCCCCAATAAGGCCCCCAATAGGGCCCCGGTCCCATATAGGGGCGGAAGCGAGGGGCCATATCTTCCAATGCGGACCACACTTGCACATGTTTGATGTCGATGACGGGGTAGGTATAGTCGACTTCGTCCAATGACAGGGTGACGGAACCAGAGACCGCGCCGATCACAGTGACTCTGCTTCCAGGTGGAATGGTTGCGGGATCGAGGAATTCTTGCTGGAGCGCAAGGAAGCGGCCTTGTGATTGGGTCAAGTCATATCCGGGGCGTGCCGAACGGTCGAGTGGCAACTGTAAGATTTCGATCCTCGTGCCATCTTTCTGCCGTCGGGCTGTCAACACTTTTCCGCCGAAGACTACCGATTGACCTCGAAAGGAGTCCGGTGTTGCCTTGACTTGGAGGAAGGTGAGCCCCTGTCTGTCTTCCGCCTCTTGCGTCGAGGCGCAGCCTGCGAGAGTCACGAGCAAGGCTATGGCAGAGAGCAGCGTGCGAGCTAAGAGCTTGACCGACATGGCCTCAGTATAACAGAGAGTAAGTTGGGGACACATTCGCTATAATGTGCGATTAGCGTTGAACTAACAGGCTGAGAAAAACTCGGTTAATACACAATATGCTGTTGGAATCTGACATGCCGGTGCCGAATCAACAGCGATGCGAGAACGATGCAGGGGGAAAGGCGCGTCTTGGCGCGCCAGGGTAGGGTGGGTGAGAAGAGTGACTTTTTCAGCATCCTGGTAAGAAAGGAGTCGATATGGTGAACAGACGGTGTGCGCAATGGGCCTTGGCAGTCTGTGCGGTTGTATGGATGGTTGCTCTCCTCTGGGTCTCACCGGCCACCGCCGTGCCCCTCGATTTGAATGGCAAGTTCGAAATCATGACGGGTGAAGTATCGACACATACGCCCGGCAAAGTGAAGTTGATCGAGTTCGCCGACTTCTATTGCCCGCATTGTCACTTCTTCGATGAGACAGCGGTGCCGCTGCTCGTGAAAGAATTCGGTAGCAAGCTGGAGATCACGATGGTCGGGTATCCCGTCATTCGCGGAAAGCTCCCGACCGCATTCGATATGTATGAGCAGGCTAAAAAGATGGGTAAGGGCAATGAAATGAGAACGGTCTTGTTTCGCACGATCCACAAAGACAAGATTGATGGAGTGCTGGATCGCTCGTTACGGGAAATTCTGATTAAGGAAGTGGGACTTGATCCGAAAGCGTTTGAAGAGGGAATGGCCAGCGGAAAGCCGGCCAAGGCTGTTGAAGACGGCAAGCGGTGGGGAGAACGGATTAAGGTGTCATCCACTCCGTCGATCTTGTTGGACGGCAATATCAAAGTCGATGGCGCGAACATGACACAAGAAAATGTCTTTACGGTCATTCGCAGCATTCTTGAAAACGATGCGAAGAGGTGATCTCGAAAGTTCTGAGTGCGGAGTTCTGGGTTCTAAGTTTTCGGGCCTACCGTAACTCAGAACCCAGAACTTTAAACTCAAAACTCCTTCTGAGGGAAGATGGCGATTGATCCAATCTGCGGGATGACGGTCGATCCGGAGACTGCAGCCGGAAGTCACGACCATCAAGGGCAACGCTATTACTTTTGCGGCCTGTCTTGCCTGGAACGATTCAAGGTAAATCCTGAGCGGGCGATCCAGCCACGGCCAGCTAGTTTCGCTAAGCCGACTACAAGAAGACCCCTTCCGATGATGCAGCCTGCTCCGGTCGTGACCGGGCCTGTCTCCATTGATCCCGTGTGCGGGATGACCGTGCAGCCGGCCACGGCAGCCGGATCTTATGAGTATCAAGGGAAGACCTATTACTTCTGCGCGACGAGCTGTCTCACCAAGTTTCGGACCGATCCGATCCACTATCTGACACCTCCTGAGCAGCGCACTCCACTCGTCGTGCCGGTTCCATCCGGTGGAATGGTGGAGTACATCTGTCCGATGGACCCGGAGGTGCTTGAGACTAAACCGGGAGCTTGCCGGATTTGCGGGATGGCGCTGGAACCCAAAGTCGTCTCGCTCGAAGATGAACGGAATCCCGAGCTTGAGGACATGACCAGGCGGTTTTGGATCTGTCTCGGACCTTCCCTTTTGGTCATGCTTCTGGCCATGGTCGATATGGTGCCCGGCTTATCACTGCCGCAGGCCCTCACCGGTTCGACGAGGAACTGGGTGCAATGGCTGCTGGCAACGCCGGTGGTGCTCTGGGGCGGCTGGCCATTTTTTCAGCGAGGATGGAGCTCGGTGGTGAACCGGGCTCCCAACATGTTTACGCTCATTGCCATGGGAACGGGCGCAGCCTATGGCTATAGCACTCTTGCCACGGTCGCGCCGACGCTGCTTCCCAGTTCATTTCGACTGCATGACGGCTCGATCGCGGTCTATTTCGAGGCCGCGGCCATCATTACTCTGCTTGTCCTACTTGGCCAGGTCCTTGAGTTGAGGGCTCGAAGTCAGACGAGCTCCGCGATTCGTGCCTTGCTGCGGCTTGCGCCAAAGACAGCCAGGCTGATCATGTCGGAGGGACAGGAAGAAGATGTGCCGCTCGAGCAAATTCGAGTGGGCCATCGGCTGCGCGTCAGGCCGGGAGAGCGAGTGCCGGTCGATGGGATGGTCCAAGAAGGTACGACTGCGGTGGATGAATCCATGATCACGGGGGAATCGATCCCGGTCGAAAAAACAGTTGGGGTACGGGTGACCGGGGGGACCATCAACGGCACAGGCGGGATGGTGATGGTCGCCGAACGAGTCGGGCGAGACACGATGCTTGCGAGGATCGTGCAGATGGTCAGTGAGGCGCAACGGAGCCGGGCGCCGATCCAGCGCCTCGCCGATGTGACTGCGTCGTATTTTGTCCCGCTGGTTGTAACTGCGGCGCTGATCACGGCAGTGGCCTGGGTGATCTGGGGCCCGGAGCCGAGGTTGGCCTATGCGCTGGTCAATGCCGTGGCGGTCCTGATTATTGCCTGTCCCTGCGCACTGGGATTGGCAACGCCGATGTCGATCATGGTTGGGACTGGTCGTGGGGCAACGGTGGGTGTCTTGGTGAAGAAGGCTGAAGCGTTGGAGGTATTCGGCAAGATAGATACGCTCGTAATCGATAAGACCGGAACCCTCACGGAGGGCAAACCAAAACTGCTGTCGGTGTTGGCTGTGCCACCTTGGTCCGAGGTCGATCTGTTGCGATTTGCGGCGAGCCTTGAGCGGAGCAGCGAACATCCGCTGGCTTCAGCGGTGGTGGCGGGAGCGGAAGGGCGAGGGATCGCCTGTGTCCCGGTCGAGCAGTTTCGTTCGGTGACGGGGAAAGGCGTGATAGGGATGGTCGCTGGTCGTCGAGTCGCTATCGGGACGGCAGCATTCATGCAAGACGAGATTCGAGTATCCAGCCAGAGCCTCACGCTGTTGGACAACGACGTTGCTTCGCTTCGACGTGAAGGGCAAACGATCCTGTTTGTCTCCATCGATGAGCAGGCTGCCGGTGTGTTTGGCGTGGCAGATCCGATCAAAGCTTCCACCCGCGACGCGGTGCAGGCGCTCAAGGCCGAAGGTATTCACGTCGTCATGGTAACAGGAGACCATCGCGATACGGCAGATGCCGTGGCCAGGCAACTCGGTATTGAGGAGGTCATGGCTGAAGTCTTGCCGGACCAAAAGGGACAGATCGTTGCCCGTCTCAAGTCGCAAGGCCGCGTGGTGGCGATGGCCGGCGATGGTATTAACGATGCCCCAGCTCTGGCCCTGGCCGATGTCGGGATCGCCATGGGAACGGGAACGGATACGGCCATTGAGAGCGCGGGGATGACGCTGGTGAAGGGGGATCTGCGCGGGCTGCTCCGCGCGCGGAGGCTCAGTCAAGCCACGATGCGGAATATTCGGCAAAATCTTTTGTTTGCCTTTCTCTATAACGTGATCGGGGTTCCGATCGCTGCAGGTGCGCTCTACCCGGTCTGGGGGATCCTATTAAGTCCCATGATTGCCAGTGCCGCCATGACCTTCAGTTCTGTGTCCGTCATCTCCAATGCCCTTCGCCTGCGTCATGTGGAATTGTAAGTGCGCCTCTGACTCACGCGTGTTAGGCTACAGGCGTTTGCCATCAGTCTGTCTGGTCTGTTCGGTCTATCTGGTCTTTCTGGTTCATCTGGTTAGTTTCGTTCAACCAAACAGACGAGACAGACCGAATAGACCAGATAGACGAGACAGACTTTTTCAGTATCCGTTAGAAAGGACCGAGGCGTGTTAGGACCCAATCGTCTATTGCCAGTCTTGGCCGGGCTCTGTGTGTGGGGCGTGATCCTATCCGGTACAGCTCTGGCCGGGAGCCGTGTGATTCCTGTGGCCGGGGGAGGTGAACTCCAGGCGCAGATCAAGTCGGCCGCGACGAAAGTGATCCCCGCTGTCGTCAGTATTGCCTCCACGGTGATGGTCCGCGATCAAGCGTTCAGCGACGAAGCGCTGCCGTTCGGACTGTTCAAGGATGTCCCGTCGCGGCGGCAATATGGCCAGGGTTCCGGTGTCATTGTCTCGTCGGATGGCTACATCATGACGAATAACCATGTCATTGCCGATGCAGTCGATGTGGAAGTGATTCTCGCCGACCGGCGGCAATTCAAAGGGCGGGTGGTGGCTACCGATCCAAAGACCGACGTGGCTGTGGTGAAAATTCAGGCGACCAATCTCCCGACAGTAACCTGGGGGGATTCGAGCACGCTCGCCGTCGGCGAATTTGTGCTCGCGATCGGGAACCCCCTTGGGTTGAGTCGTAGTGTGACGTTTGGCATCGTGAGCGCTGTCGGTCGCGCCGATGTCGGTGTCGCCGACTTCGAAGATTTCATTCAAACTGATGCCCCCATCAATCCAGGCAATTCCGGCGGAGCCTTGGTGACTCTCAATGGAGAATTGGTGGGGATCAATACCGCTATTGCCAGCCCGACTGGCGGGAGCGTCGGTGTGGGTTTTGCTATTCCGAGCAATATGGCCCGGTCTGCTATGCAGAGCCTGCTCAAGACCGGTCATGTGGTCCGTGGGTTCCTTGGCGCTTCGACACAGGACGTCTCGCCTCTGCTAGGCAAGGTCTTTCGTCTCCCCGATGTGAAAGGCGCGATCGTGACCGATGTGCAGCCGAAAGGGTCCGCCGAAAAAGCCGGGCTCAAGCGCGGGGATGTGGTTGTGCGATTCGACGGACGTGACGTGATGGACAGCGGCCATCTTCGGAACCTCGTGGCCGCCTCTACGATCGGGAGTAAGCACCGGCTGGATCTCATGCGCGAGAGTAAACCGTACCAGGCTGAACTGGTTGTGCAGGAGGCGCCGCGTGAACGGGCCAAGAAGAGCCAATCGGCATCAGCTTCAGCTGCCACGGCTCATCCCCTCTCCGGCGTCATTTTCGACGATGTGACTGCGCCGTTGGCCCGGCAGATGGATCTGTCTGTCACCAGCGGGGTGGTGGTGACAGACATCGAAGAAGGCAGCCTAGCCGAATCTTCCGGCCTCCAGCCCGGAGATGTGGTGATGGAACTCAATCGTCAGCCCATTCACAACTTCGACGGGTTCCAGCGACTGGCCGACTCGATCAAGCCTTCCAGCCTGGCCCTCCTGCTGATCAATCGGCAGGGGAACGTCATGTATATCCCCGTGCAGGGCGAATAGAAGTGGAGAGGCAGGGGCGCGGGTGTCTCGCGTGCTCGCGCAACGCGCGGCCTGGGAAGGCCCTCGTTGGACGTGCGCAATCCGAGACATCCCGCGCCCCTACCTGAGAGAGGGGGGGCGTGATCGGAACGCGCACGATAAGAATGTGCTCGGTCGATGCGCCAGTCTGAGGCGACCTAGCCACCCCGCTTTGAGAGAGAGTAGCTTCCAAGGGGAATGAGCACGCTCGGAGGGATGGGAAGGGTACCCACATTGGTCTTGTGCTCCCGGAACGCGCGCCCTCAGAGGGACCTTGTTCGACGGGCGCACTTAGACCAACGTGGGCACCCTTCCCAGGAAAAAGCGAGCGAGCTTGGAAGGATCAATTTAATAGATCGACGTTGGCCATTCGATGTGCGCAGTGAATGGCAGCCTCGGCCACTCCCTCCTTTGAAAGCGAGAAGAATTTAAGTCCTCCACGGATATCCGCTAGACCAGTCAGTCTCCGCCCTCCAGTCTGTTGATAGAATAGATTCCAGTCTAGTGCGCCCCCTGCTTGATTGTGTTGCTGCTGAATTGATTTGCATCTCGATTAGTGCTACGTTTTATGAAAACGTGCTACTACGAGGCGGCCATGAAGAAGCTTATTCGGTTCGGAGTGTCGTTGGACCATCATCTGCTCGATGATTTCGATCTGCACATCAAGAAACGAAAATATACCAACCGATCTGAGGCATTGCGGGATCTGATCAGGGACAACCTGGTCGGGCAGGAATGGGATGATGATAAAGAGACGGTCGGGACGATCACGTTTGTGTACGACCATCATGTGCGCGATTTGACCAGAAAGCTCACCGATATTCAGCACCGCTATCAGCCCCTCGTTTTGTCAGGGATGCATGTGCATCTCGACCATGATCATTGCTTAGAAGTACTGGTTGTGAAGGGCAAAGGCTCTGCCATCAAGAAGGTTGCCGACACCCTGATCGGGACCAAGGGCGTCAAGCACGGGAAACTCTCCGCCACTACCACGGGAAAAGGTTTACGCTGAGCGTGCGCGTGAGTGTCCTGAGCCTCTTATTCCATCTCACCGCACTACTGCTCGTTATTTCCTCCGCACACGCGCACGATCCTGACGACGACATCGTCAACGTGCCGGAGGTGTCCATCGTTGGCGCGCGCCCGGTCGCAGCATCCTCCCAGCAGTTCATTCCGGACAAAGAGATCCTGCTCCAGCCGCAAGGCCGGCCCGCCCAGGTTCTGCGGTTGGTTCCCGGGTTCATTGCCGTGGAGCATTCGGGCGGCGCCGGCAAGGCGGATCAATATTTCTTGAGGGGCTTTGATGCCGATCATGGCACGGACGTGGCGTTCTTTATCGACAACATGCCGATCAACCTACGCACGCACGGGCATGGCCAGGGATACACCGACCTCAATTTCATCATTCCAGAAACGATTCAAGGCGTCGATGTGGTGAAGGGGACCTATCACGCCGAATTCGGCGACTTCAATACGGCCGGCGCCGTCCGGTTCAAAACTCGTGAGGTGCTGCAAGAGAACGTGGTGCAGGGAGCCGGTGGGCAGTTCGATACGCAGCGGTATCTCTTGATGCTGTCGCCCACCAGGGACAAAGTACGGACGTTGTTTGCTGCGGACGGCTATTACACGAATGGACCATTTGAGCACGACAATCGCTATTTTCGCTTCAATGTCATGGGCAAGGCGACCATGAACCCGACGGTTCGCTCGGAGTTCAGCGTCACAGGGAGCTATAACAAAGCGAACTGGAACGCCTCAGGGGAAATTCCTTTCCGTGCTATCACCGACGGCACGATTGGTCGGTTCGGTGCGATTGATCCCTCTGAAGGAGGCAAGACGGAGCACGCGATTGGTCGAATGGAGTACCACTACGATACACCCTCCAATGGTCGGTTCTTTGCCGATGCCTATCTGATGTATTACAAGTTGGACCTCTTTACCAATTTCACCTATTTTCTGGATAACCCGGTGAACGGCGACGGCATCAATCAACAGGATCAGCGGTACATGTATGGCGGGAATCTGGGCTACCAGCACGCAGGAGAACTCTTTGGCATTCGCAGTGCCGCGACGGCAGGGTTCCAGGTCCGCAATGACAGTATCTCCAATATCCGGCTCGGGACACAGACGACGCGTGTCCCTACTGGGACCATTGTGCAGAGTGCGGTTGATGAAACGTCCTATTCGCCGTATGTGAAGCTGGAGCTGCAGCCCCTGCCGTGGATGCGGGTGGTCGGCGGTCTCCGTGCCGACTACTTTACCTTTGATGTCCGCAATCTCTGCGATACCTGCCTCGAGCAGCCGGCCGGCACAAAGAACTCGGGCCAAGTCAATCCGAAGGCCAACCTGATCCTCGGTCCCTGGTTCAATACCGAATTCTTCGTGAACTATGGCACCGGATTCCACAGCAACGATGCGCGCTCCACGGTCGTGGGTGGGAGCTCGCCTCTTGCCAGGGCGCAGGGCACAGAGGTCGGCGTGCGATCAAAACCCTGGGGCCCGGAGCGGCTGGAATTGCTCGCCACGTTCTGGTGGTTGGATATGAGCTCCGAACTCGTGTTTGTGGGAGATGCCGGCACCACTGAAGCCCGTGGGCCCACAAGACGTTACGGGGTAGAGGTGGGAGCGCGTGGACCGATCTACGGACCGTTCTATGTGAACGGCAGCTTCACTTGGACCCATGCCCAATTCAAGGACGGGTTAGCCATTCCGTTGGCGCCCGACTTAACCGCGTACACGGCATTGATCATGCGATGGCCTGAGGGCCTCTCCTCGCAGATTCAAATGACCTATCTCGGAGTGAGGAACCTGACGGAGGATCGCACGGTCAAAGCGCCATCGTGGCTCGTCTTTGATGTGACAGAACGGTATCAACTGCCGATCAAGCTCTCTCATGGACGCCTGGAGGCCTTTCTTTTTGTCCAGAACCTTCTCGATTCCAACTGGGAGGGAGCCACGTTTGCATTCGCATCTCGCCTACCCAACGAGCCGGCGGGTGGAGTGCAGGATATTCACTTTGTGCCTGGGAATCCACGATTTTTCATGGGCGGCGTTGCATGGTATTTCTAGTAGACCGCTGAAAACGACTTCCAACTGCGTTCTCGTCTCGAAAGCATCCTCAACGTACCCCACCGGGAAAGAGCTGCTCTTACAGCGTGGGGTTGGGCGGGTGAGAATGCCTACGCCTCCGGTGCTCTTTCTTTGCTTGCGGCCTTGTTGGAAGATCGTTTTGAGCGGTCTATAGTGAAGTCATATGAAGACAACGCAAAGAGTTTTGCCACGCATCTATTTCAACCGTCCCACCGTGCAGGTCGCGCGGGCACTGATCGGCAAGTATCTCGTTCGAGCGATCGACGGTCGCACCCTCGCAGGGAAGATCGTTGAAGTGGAGGCCTATGTCGGGTCAGAAGATAAGGCCTGCCATGCGTCGAAAGGGAGAACGCAACGGACGGATGTCATGTTTGGTCCGGCAGGGGTTGCGTACGTCTACCTCATCTATGGAATGCATCATTGTCTGAACGTCGTGACAGAGCGTGAAGAGTTTCCTGCAGCTGTCTTGATTAGGGCGATTGAACTCGATGGGAAGTTGATCGATGGGCCGGGGCGGCTCTGTCGTGCAATGCAGATCGATCGAAGCCTCAATCGTGCGGATCTCACAATGGGCGAATCCCTCTGGTTCGAGGATCGAGGGGCTTCGGTGAAGAGAGGTAATGTAGAGGCTCGCCCTCGAATCGGCGTCGATTATGCTGGCGAGTGGTCCAGAAAGCTCTGGCGATTTAGGCTGCGAGTGCTCACGGCTCCCACTCGGACTCGACCCACAAAAAAATAGGGGGTGCCGGATAGCCCCGGCACCCCCTGATAATCCTGCTGAACGGCTCGACTAGTCGATCTTCCGATTGCCGGTGATCTTTGTGGCGGAGGTCACCGGAGGGGCGATTTTGACCTGTGGCCCCTGCACGGTCGGGAGCTGATTGGCTCCCTGGCCTTTGGTAATCCGCTCATTGTCCGACTTCATGAGGTTCTGCTGGGCGCTCTTAACAGAGTCGGCTGACTTCATCAGCGTATTCTCGCCGCGCGCATCCGACTGACCAGGATCGTTGGCGGTTGGCTGGCCGGTCACAGGACTTCCGCTGTTCTTCATCGGGTAGCCGTCATGTTTGGGGAGGAGTGATGGATTCGCCGAGGCCATCGAGAGCGCAAATAAGACACCGGAGACGGTTGCAACAGTGCCGAGTATGAGTTTCATACGCCTACTCCTTTTAGATAAATAAATGGTGGCTAGTGAACATAGGTTCTTAACTTCAAGGCTGAATCGGATGCGGGGAATCATAGCCAGGATGGGGGGGTTCTGTCAAAGGAGAAAAAGGAGGAAGGACACCCACGTTGGTCCTGTGCTCCCGGAACGCGCGCCCTGAGAAGGAGGGAGGCGAGGAAGCTGTCTAGTCTCTGTGCTCGCAGAGGCCCCACGATAAAGCGGCGGTCCCTCGATGCGCGCAGTGGAGACTATGCCTGCCCCCTCGCTGAGAATGGGTCGATGAGGACAAACATTCGACGGCCACACGTAGACCAACATGGGTACCTTTCCAAGAAAGGGAACACGAGCGAGCCTGGAGGGATCATTTAGATAGACGACGATTGCTTGATGCGCGCAGTGAAGGGCAACCGCGGCCCTATGGGCGTTCGTAGTTCGGTAGACGAGCTTTGAATCCATTTAAATATGGCATCTTATGCGGATCAGGCTAATTATAGTTGGACATCATAGGACACACAAAATGCACACAATCGTTTGCGCCCTTGGTTTCGTCTTCGCTATGTTCCTTGCAAGTGTCGCGAACGCGCAGGGTCAGGACGGTTCGTTCTATCTCCAAGTCTGCGGCGCTGCCGTCAAGCAGTCCGATGGAGGGCAACTGACTCAAGAGGAAGGACTGGGCGCAATCTATTGCGGCTCATACATCGGCGGGTTCCTCGACGCAATGTCACTCAGTACCACGCTGAGCAAGGACAACAAGATTGTCTGCACTCCTGAGCGAGGAATCGCAAACGACCAAGCGGCACGCATCTTCGTGAAGTACCTGCGTGAGAACCCGGAAACACTTCACCAGACTGGTCGCACGTCGCTATACGTAGCCTTGGCGAAAGCTTTTCCATGCTCGAAGTGATGCCCAACCCTTCCATCGAGTGGACCTCCTCAGGCCTGCGACCTCCGTCGGTCGCTCATGTCAAACGTTAGCTGCCATGAAGAAGCGCATACGTTTGCAGAATCGCTTTGAGTCCGCATTCGTTAACTACCTCAAACTGACGGCCATGTTGCAGGATGACCTTGCTGCGATGCTCGTGAGCGAAAGCAGCGCCCTGCACTGGCGACGAAATTTCGTGAGAACATCGGTGGCGCTTTTAGAAGGACACGCTCATTGCCTTCGGCAAATGTGCGTTGTTGCACTGGAATGTAGCGCCCCGGCTATCTCCGCTAAGGAGCGTAAAGTCATCCTCGATGAGGGTTCCTTTGACGCAAGCAGTCGCTTGAAATTGACGCTCCGCGCCGCATACAAGCTCTTCGCATTGCAGCCCGCCCCCAGTTTCGATAGTGCCGATTGGGGCGCCGCGCAACGGGCCGTGCGTAAGCGCAACAGACTAATGCATCCAAAGACCTTCAGAGATCTTGGCATGGCTGACACTGCTTGGCGCATGCATCGGCGTGGCATTATTTGGCTAATGAAACAGTTCTTCGATTTCCTCTCGCTGTCACAGGCGAAATATGGCAACTAACAACGCGTTGCAGTGGACGGTGACACGTGGTGCGAGGCGCGTCTCGGGCGCAGAGAAATATTTTACGCCCTCGGCGCGCGCTTACCGTTTGCCCGCCGCCTCTGAACGCGGGCGTTAGCTGTCATGAGCCATATTGTCGGCAAGCTTCAACAATACTTGTACGCCATATTGTCGGGAACGGACCGACCGGGTTTACCTGTTACGTGTCTCCGCCTTGCAGTCCGTAAGCGATCGTTCAAGCCGAATCTGAGTGAGGTTTTCACCTTCCGGCTCTACTCACAGAAACGTACCCAACCATCGAAACTGGCGGCTTTGGCCACGGAAACGGAGCGATGCGGACTAGGACTTCGATGGTTCGCATGAGCCGCACGACAGGGGATTATTCCCTCAGGATGCTCAAAAAGCCTGTCCAGCAAGGCCGCAGCGAGTGAAGACCGGAGGCGTACCCTCTGGGGTACGTTGAGGATCTGAACGATGCGAGAACGATGCTGGCGGGATTTTTCAGCGTCCTGTGATGTCAGGCTTAGCGGCGTGCTGGTGGCCGGCGGCGGCCGCGCCCGCGATAGGACGGGCCGGCGCTGAGACCGGGGAGGCGGATGGTGACGGTGGTTCCTTCGCCTGGCGCGCTGCCGATGGCAATGGAGCCGCCATGTTCTTCGACGATCTTCTTCACCGTGGCAAGCCCCAGACCGATGCCGGCCTGCTTCGTGGTGAAAAACGGTTCAAAGACCTTGTCTACGATTTCTGCCGGAATAGGAACCCCGTCGTTCTTGATGAGGATATGATCCTCCACGCCTCGCCCCGCGCGGTGTTGGGTGACCTGAATATGGAGATGCCCACCGGGGTTCATCGCTTCACGTGCATTCTTGAAAATGCTGAGAAAGACTTGCTGGAGCTTGGCTTCGTCGCCGCGGACTGGCGCGATGATCGTCGCATAGTCCTTGGTCACCTGGATCCTGGTGACTTCGAGGTCGGTCGCGACAACCGTGAGCGCGCTCTCGATCACTTCGGGAATGCGGATGAGCCGTCGAGTCAGTTCGAGTGGTTTGGCAAAGTCCAATATCTCGTTCAGGATGGCTTCGATACGGATCAAATCTCGCATCGCGTTCTCGACGCGCGTCTGCGGGTCGAAGTCGAGGATGCCTTCACCCGTGACTTCCTCCAGTTGGGCGCGGATCGAGGCGAGCGGCTCACGCACTTCTGTGGCCAGGAACATGCTGAACTCGCCGATCGCAGCCTGCCGCTCTTGTTTTCTGATGATGGGCTCCGAGGGGCTTGGGGCTGATGTTGCTCCTGGGGCGCCGGCTAGTCCGGCGGCGGGAGCCTGGCCGGTTGGCGCCGGCGCTTGGAGAATGTCCGCGATCTTCACAATAGTCGGCTCAAGCGTGCGGGCATCCGTTTGCTGGTAGCGTCCGGCTTCTTTCGAGGCCAAGGTGATGGTCCCACCCACTTGTCCCCGGACGAAGAACGGCACGACGAGCGAGGAAAGAAGCCGGTCTTTGAACAGGTATTTGTGGTCGAGGAACCGACCCTGTGTGGAGGCGAGATCATGATCCACGCGTGGCTTACGGTGGCGGACTGCCCAGCCGGAGGCTGAGCTGTCGAGCGTGAGGCGGTGGCCAGGCTTGAGATCTTTCTTCCCGTCCTTCTGCTCGCTTTTCAGGTCGCCGGCCAGTCCCAGGACTTCGACATTACCTGCGAGCGGATCGTAGCGGCAGGCCCAGATGCGATCATAGGCGACGTATTGGTTGGCATCCGTCAAGACGGCAATAATCTTATCTTGGAGTTCCGGTGTGAGCTGTGTTCCGGGAGCCGTGAACATTTCTGTCGGAGAAGGAGGAGGGGGGATCGGCTCGTGTGCAACAAACGGCCGGCTGAGCAGGACATTCATATCGAACAGCCCTTCGCGATCCAGCGCCTTCGTGATGTCGTCGCTGGCCTGCTCTATCAAGCCCTTCTCTTTTTTTGCGAACGTGGCGCTTTCTTTTCGCCCGATGACGAGGAAGCCGTAGGTTCGGTTGCGATGCAGAAGAGAAACCCCGAGCAAGGACTTCGTGCCCGGCGTAATCAAGCGAAGGCGAATGGTGCGTCCTCCCTCCTGATCGTTCGTGGGTGGCGCTGCAGCGATGGAAGGAGCCGAAAGCGTTCTAAGAATGGCTTGAATGTCTCGGGGCGTGAAGCCTCGTGCAGCATGGCTGACCAGCGGGCCCTGGTCACGGTGGAACACGGCGGCAAGCGCCGCGTCGACCGGCAACTCGTTGAGCACGGATGTCAAAGTCCGTTGGAGATGCGTCTCAGGGATCGGTTTACTCTGTGGAGCAGTGGGTGTCATTCGTGGGTTAGGTCAGCTACGCGAGCCCATTGTAACAACGCAGGATGAGCAATTCAATGAACATCTGGTTGTTTTGGTTTATTGTCACGACTCAGGTAGATAGGCTGAAGTGTTCTGAACTTCGACCTTCGGCCTATCTACCTGAGTCGTGACCAACGGTCTTCCTATTCGTCTGGATTGATAATCTTGGGCGGGCGTTGAGGGAATAAATGAGGTTCAGTGGGGCGGCGATCAGCGATCCGGGAGTTGAGGATCATGGTGACCAGACTGATCACGATCGCGCCGCCGATTGCCGGCCAAAATCCCGTGACCGAGAACCCGCTGACCAGGTAAGCCGTGAGTTCCAGAAGGAGTGCATTGACCACAATGAGAAAGAGCCCCATCGAGAGGACGATCAAGGGAAGGGTCAGCACAAAGAGAAGGGGCCGGACTAATAGATTCAGCAATGTGAGCACGAGAACAGCAGCGAGTCCGGCGCTGAGCGAGTCGATTTCCAGCCCCGGCACGATCATGACCGCCAGAAATACCGCAACGCCCGTGATCAGGACTCGAATGACCACCGCGCGAAACCCGCCGCTAAACAGGTGGCTGTTGAGCTCACGTCTGGTGTGAAGCATGGGCATCGCGTTATTGCGTCGGAACCGGCTGCGCGAGGACCGGGACACGCTTGGTTGAAGAAAAATGGACTTCTGTGGCGACCAACAGGTTGGCGCCTTTCTTTTCGCCTTTCGTGGCCGCGATGACGACACGGTCGCCCACCGCGGGTCTATTGGTCCCTTTCGGATTGCTCTCGTCCCTGTATCGGGTTTGCTTGTTAAGCTGCAGGTTCACTGACTGGCCCTTGGTCGTTTTGATTTCGACATGGGTTCCGTCGATGGCCATAATCGCCCCAAGCACATGCAGGTCGGCGCCGTGGGCGAAGCTTGGCGTCACAATGAAGAGACCCGTGAGAATCACAATCACGCGTAACCACATGGGTGAGTCCTTTTCCCTGTATATGAAGATCGTTGTTGGTTTGTTTCGTTTGTCTGGTTGAAAGATTAACCAGATGAACCAAATAAACCAGACTAGTGGTGATGCCCGCGATCGGTCTTTGCCGCTGCCGGGTCGTTTCTCTGTAGAAACTCCCCGAAGGCGGCCTCTTCTTCCAGATCGTGCTTCGTCTTGGGATTCAGCGCCTTCATCCGGCCGAGTTCCTCCGGTGTCAGTTGTGGGAGATGGCGAATGAAGTGGACCAGCTTCCAACTGTCCTTGTCCTCTGCCGGGTCGCCCTCTCCCCAGGCCGGCATGGCGGTGAAGCGGATACCGTTATGGATTACCCAGAAAATTTCGCCGTCCGACATCGACTGGATGTCGGGTAACCGGAGGTCCGGCGCTTTGGGGTTGACGTTCTTGCCGATGGGCGTCTGGCCGCTCCCGTCGTTCGCATGACAGAGTGCGCAGTGATCGGCGAAATGCGCCAGCGATTCTTTGATCACGTCGGGGCTCAAGGGGATGGGATTCTGCGTGTTTCGCTGTTCGATCGGGATGGCCAGATGGCGAATTTGCCGCGCAATGAAGACTTCCAGGGCATGAGGCTCGGTTTTGGCGCTAAAGCCGGTCATGAACAATTGATACCCTATCCATCCTAAGGCGCTGACAATCCCAACAACCGAGACGATGAAGAAGACGATCAGTTTCGTTCGCATGCAGCAATCAACCACTATACAAAGTCTTTTGCTTGATTGCCACCGGGGTATCTAATCCGCATGATTCATGAACACTTCTACTGCAATCGACGGTCCACTGCTACGACGAGCCTTCGGTCACGGGCTTGCCCTTCGGGCCTTCACCGTAATGCACGAGTACGCATCGGGTCCTCACGGCTCCGCGCGCTGGTCTCGCGACGCGGTCCGACAAGGCGAAACAGCAGCAGCGCAATGACGGGGAGATGCATCAGCAGTCCGGTCAATCCTACAAGTAATTCCCCGATCCAAAATGTCACGCTGAGATTGAAGGCTAGGACGCCATGGTAAAGGCCGACGCCTAATAGAAGTTGAGGCGTGACCGACGGAGGCGATTCGAGCGTAGAGAGTCGTCGCTCAAGCGGAAAATAGATAGCGAGGGAGATGAGCCCGACGACCATCCATCCGACATAGTTGACGAGTGGGACGCCGAAGTGAAGGCCTGGGTCGACATAGTAATAAATCTTTCCCAGGAACCAGCGATCGCCGCGGAGAGCCAAAGGATCGATGACCATGTCGATAAAAGCAAACAAGAAGGCGGTCATCAAGAGCACGGACCAACTCGTTCGTGCGCCTACATCGAGATGTAGCGGTTTGAGTGATGGGGGAGTAGAAGCAGGGGACGGTCTGATTGGAAGAACTAGACAGAGGGCCACGCAGTAGGCGGCGTAGAGCAGAAAACTGAACGAGATCGAGGCCATGAAGGGAATATTGGAAATATAGAGCTCCTGTCCGATGGTCGAGCCATTGTAGTGGTACCACCCGAATGGGATGCCGTTTCTGGTAGAGGAAAATTCACAGACGAAGGCCGTGGCCCAGCTAATTAGCCAGAACCGCCAGGTTCGCGGCCAGCCGATCAGCTTGATCGCGGCAAACAAGAATGCAGCCAGAAAGGCGAAGACGTAGGGACGGAAGAGGAGGGTCTTATAAAGAAGAGTGATCTGGTCCATCAGTTCTGAGTTATGAGTTCTGAGTTGGCGAGGCCTCCAAGGCGAATTTAGGGTGGTCTTGAGGGTCGGAATGTTGATTCGATTGTGGCATCGCACTCAGAACATGAAGCGCTTGCTTTGGAGTTGCTATTTTTCTGACAACTCAAAACTCAGAACTCTTAACTCGGAACTTTCAGGGTCACACATACCCGTGGTCTCTGAACCAGCGGACAGCTTTTTCAAGTGCCACTTCCGGCGGCGTCTGTGGGATGCCGAGTTCCCTGATGGCCTTGCTGCAGTCGTAGTGCATCTTATACTTGGCCATCTTCACGCCTTCAAGAGGGATGCGTGGTGGCTCCCCTGTGATGTTCGCCATCCAGAGATTGAGATAGGCCAACGGCAGGATCGCCAATCGTGGCAGCTTGATCGAGGGCGCCTTGATGCCGGTCAGGCGGCTCAAGATCTCAAACACCTCGCGCAGCATCAAGTTCTTGTTGCCGAGAATGTAGCGCTCACCGATCCGGCCCTTCTCCATCGCGAGCAGGTGGCCGGCTGCCACGTCATCGACATCCACGATGTTCATCCCGGTCTCGATATAGGCCGGCATGCGGCCTTTCATGAAATCCACGATGATCTGCCCCGTCGGGGTCGGTTTCACATCGCTGGCGCCGACTGGGGCACTGGGGTTTACGATGACGACCGGCAGTCCGGCCTTTGCGAGTGTGAAGACCTCTTGCTCGGCCAGGTACTTCGACCGTTTGTAGTGGCCGGCCATCTGTTCAAGCGAAACGGGCGTCTCTTCCGTGCCGAGCCCTCCGCCGGGCGGAAGGCCGATCGCGCCAATGGTGCTGCAGTAGACGATCCGTTCGGTGTCGACGTCGCGTGCTGCTTCCAGCAGATTCTTCGTGCCGGTGACGTTGACATCGTAAAAGATCGCCGGGTCTTTGGCCCAGAGCGCATAGTGCGCCGCTACATGGTAGAGCTGTCGGCAGCCGGTGAGCGATCGACGCAACGACGCCTGATCTCGCAGATCGCCCTCGACCCGCTCGACGGTCAGTCCCTGAAGATTCTGGAGGTCGGCTCCGGCACGGGCCAGGACGCGGACGTCGATGCCGCTCTTGACTAGGGCTCGCACCACTGCGCCGCCGATGAATCCGGTTGCACCAGTGACGAGAGCTTTCATCTTGAAGGCGTGAAAGGTGAAATGTGAAGCGTGAAACGTGTGGAGTGGGAGCGGTTGTCGCGATGAGCAATCATGCGCTTCACGAGATACGTTTCAGGAACGACGTTCAGTTTTTTCGCGACGTGATGTAGCGCGCCAGTTCGCTAAGCGGCTCGGCGGCTGGACCGAACGGGGAGAGGCGCGTGATCGCGCGGGCCACGCAGTCGTCTGCCAACTTTCTGGCTCCCTCGGCTCCGTAGAACGTCGGGTAGGTTTTCTTCCCTCGTTTCGCGTCGGTATTGGGATTCTTTCCCAGTTCCTCGCGCGTTCCCGTTACATTGAGCACATCGTCCGCGATCTGAAAGGCCAGCCCGATATCTTCGGCATAACTCGTGAGGTCGTCCAGCTGGCGATCCTTCGCGCCGGCGGCAAGGGCGCCCATCCGTACCGCTGCGCGAATCAACATGCCGGTCTTATGCTTGTGGATGTTCTGAAGCGTCGGGAGGTCGATGTCTTTATTTTCCGCCTGGATGTCGAACACCTGACCACCGACCATTCCCATATTTCCTGAGCCGTAAGCCAGTTCTTGAATCAGCCGGACTTGGCGCGCCGGGTCGCAGCCCTTCATCAGATCCGGATGGCTGCAGAGATCGAACGCCATCGTCAGCAACGCATCGCCAGCCAGAATCGCCATCGCGTCGCCGTAGACTTTGTGATTCGTCGGTTTCCCACGCCGAAAGTCGTCGTTGTCCATCGCAGGCAGGTCGTCGTGAATTAAGGAGTAGGTGTGGATCAGTTCTAACGAACAGGCGATCGGCATCAAGCCCGGCACCGGCTGTCCCACCGCTTCCGCCGCGGCTATGGCCAGGATCGGGCGGACTCGCTTCCCTCCCGCCATGAGACTGTATCTCATACTTTCATGCAGCGTGGTCGGCGGTGTGGCAATGTTTGGCATGACGGCATCGAGGAACCGATCCACGTCGACCCGCTTCTGTTCAAGGTAGTCTTTGATGTTCATGCGATAGCTCGTCATGACAGGCGCTGAACCGGCGCGGAGCGTAACAAATGGTCTGAAGGCTGTCAAACCATTGGGGGGACGTGAGGGGTAAGGGGTAAGGAATAAGAGGTTGGGGGAATGCGGGAAACGTTAGGGGTAGGAAGCTTCATGATTTCTGCGCCCCTTGCCCCTTGCCTCTCGCCTTCGCTATACTCCGCGGCATGAGTATTAGAAATGCTGAGGGAAAATGGGAGCCGATGCTGCTGGGAATTGAGCCACGGATTTGCTCAGTCTGTAAGGAGGGGCTCTACCGCGACAAGACGTTTTTCAGCGGCGGCTGGTCTCGTTGCGCCTTGTGCGAGGATTTTGTCCATTACAGTTGCCTGGCCAACGGAAAGGTTTCATTTCTGAAAGCCCGTCCCCGCGTCTGTAAGACCTGCCGCGCTGCTCAAGAAGATCGCGCTTCTTCTTCGCCGAAGGCAGCGACTCCAGTGGCCGTTGGGTCGTGAATCCTATTTCACAATCAAGCCCGGTAGAGGCCCGTCCGGGCTGGTGGTACACCTTTTCCCACGACACAGTCCGGTTCATCCTGGCGCCGCTGGTCCTCCTCTTCAGTGGATTTTTCACGGCGAACTTTCTCCTCAGCGGTTCCTACACCTGGTCGAGGACCATTCGGACGCTGGCGCTGATGCTTACCGTGTTGATCCTCTCCCGTGAATTCGTTTACAAGGAACAGCTGTCGCGTAATCTGGCCTCGGATCGTGCATGGTTGACCGTGTTCTATTCCTGCGTGATTCCCTACGTGATCGGCATGGCGGTGATGGTGGCTCTGTGGGCGCTGTAGTCAGGGTCAGAGACCCTGGCGCGTGAATCGCGAGACGTGCGAGAAAAGCGCGACTCGAAGTTCTAAGTTCTTGATTCGAAGTTCCGAATACCTCGAATCTTCGCTTGTCTCGCTCGTCCCGCCTGTCTCGCGTGGCTATCAGTCTGTTTCGGTGTGAGGACAGTCGATGGCAGAGATTATCCGCAGTGGAGCTTTTCTCCAACAATGCTGGTCGGTACATCCGCTCTGTCTAACGGTCAAGCGCGTTGAGCCGGAGCGTATTGTGGTGCTGACGTGTAGTTCCTGCCGCATGGTGCATCGGGTGACCACCGAGTTGGTTACCAGGTTAGTCTCGACTGGAGATTCTTCCGCGCCTGAACCGGATTCTACGCAGCCGGATGGGCTCGTGGGGCTCAAGACTTGTATGGGCACCCATGTTACCGCCCTGTCGCTTCGTGAAATGGATGTGTTTCAAGATGCGGTGTGGGTTCGCTGTGCGGAATGCCGGGCGCAGTACGACCTGACGGTTTCCCAGTTCGAAACGCATCAGAAGTAGCCGCCGTCGTTTGGGTAACCCCTCTTTAGTAAGTTGTGGAATAACTCATCTGAGATCAATCCCACTGTGACCGTAGGAATGGTGCTCACGCAAAACCAGTTCACAGGATGCTCAAAATGGCCGTCCAGCAAGGCCGCAGCCGACGAAAGCACCGGAGGCGTAGCCTTTGGGCTACGTTGAGGATGCTTTCGAGGGGAGAACGCCGCTGGCGGACTTTTTCAGCATCCTGCTAGCCGATCGACAACCATGCCATTATCCTCACAGTTCTCAGACGAAGAAGCGGCCTTGATGGCTGACCAGCATTTCTTTCGCGCCAAGGCGAAGATTATGACCAAGGTGCGCGGCTTGCTCACGGCCACGCATGCAGCGTTGAAAGAAGAAGTTGGAACGGCCACTCTCATAGCCCCGCCGAACTTCAATCCCGCCAACTGTCAGTTCGTGAAGGGAGAGTCTCTCGAACTCTTCCCCTATCAATATCTGGACTTTCCAAAACACTTTCACGACTCGAACGTCTTTACCTTTCGAACCCTTTTCTGGTGGGGACATCACCTCGCGTGTGCCTTGCTGTTGGAAGGGGAGGGGATCAAACAGCACAAGGTGCGGATTGTGGATCGGTTTCATCAGCTAGCCGGGCAGGGGCTGGAATTGTCGTTGGCGCCGACCTTGTGGGAATGGAAACGAGGCGAGGGGTATACCTTGCCGATCACCCACGATCGCAAGGCGCAGATTGCCGCTGTGTTAGCCGAACGGTCTTTTATGAAGATTGTCCGGTTTCTACCGTTCACCGACCAGCGGATTCAGTCTGGTCAGATGCTGGAATTTAGCCGCGAGACCTTTCGAGCCATCCTTCCGATTGTCACCCGCTAGCGGATCTAAGGGCGCCAGAATGCCTCCCAATCCTCTTGCCGAATTTGCAGCGCTCGAAACACATCGACAGGAAGGTTGGTGGATAGCTGAGCTTGGGCTTCATACCCCGCTATTTGTTTATGCAGAATGAACGCCATGGCTTTTAAGTGCTGAAGACTCAGCCGAATCGTGGCAACACGTTCAATCGGCGGTGGAGTACCTGGAGCCACCAGATTTGCTCCGGAGACTTGAAAGTTCAGCGTGCACCCAAGTGGCCCAATGTGAAGTTGAAATTGGTCTGCATAGGCATCAGGGACTTCAGCCATGGTTCCCCCTTTGAATTGAGTTGATCTCGCAGGATGCTGAAAATGCCCCCCAGCATCGTTCTCAGTCGTCCGTCTCCCTGCAACGTACCCCAAGGGTACGCTTCAGTCGCCGAACTCCCTGCGGCCTTGCTGGGATGCCATTTTGAGCATCCTGCGGAAATAGTACTCTATCGTGCTACCGATAGTATTTCTGCGGTCTGCGTGTGAGCGATATTAGCCTCCAGTCTAGGACTCGGTCAATGAGTCGAACTGTACCGGCCTCGGTATTTGTCTCTGATCGGCAACTTGGGTACACTGAGCCTGCTTCAACGGTGAGGCAATCAATTGCAAGGAGGAGGATGTCGTGAAACAGACAAGGGGACGAGTGGGCATCGGTATCGTGCTCGCGGTCAGTCTGCTGATGGGAGCGGGCTGCGGGGGGACAGGGAAAACGTTCTATCTGGATCTTCAGCAGAAACAAGCAGCGGTGCCATACATGGAGCCGGAACCAGTTAGGATCGTCATCGAACCATTCGAAGATCGGCGGCTGGATTGGAGTCGGCTCGGTCTGCGGACCCATTTGTGGGGCGGGGTGACCAACTTCAATGTGACAGGTGCGCGGCTCGGAGACGTGATTGCCCAGATTCTCGCAGATCGCCTGAAAGCGCGCGGATGGAAAGATCGGGCCTGGACGGTGCGGGTGGCTTCCAGCGGGGCCGTGACGAATCTGAACGATGCCGATATCGTCATCAGCGGGCAGGTGCTCGATCTTTCTGTCAACGCCAAGAGTCGGCTTTTCTCGACAGTGGTGACGACGAGCAGCAATCTGGTGATCGCCGCGAGGAACCTCGTCGACCAGAGCTCGACGACGAGAAGCATTGAGGGGGCACAACGTGAAACAGTGGTGTGGTTCAGCGAAGACGATGTGCAACAGTTACTGGCGGCGACTCTGAAGGACGATATCGATCGGTACCTCGTCGATACGATGGTCGAGCACAAGGCGTTGCGACCGGCACGGTGATGCGCCGGGGGAAGAGATGACCCACTGTGCGTGAACGTCGTTGGGAAACGACGACCCCGCTGACCTTCGGGCAGGTGCTCGCCGTGGGCGAACGGCTGGCTGCCCTGGGGTTGAAGCCGGCGGTGCCTGCGAAGGACGTCATCTGTTACGTCGAGGAATGGACGGTCGAGTCTCCTGAGGATTTCGACCAGCTGGACGCCTGGTCCACGGAAGATGTGACTCTAATTCACGTCCGGGAGGGTTGGCGCGGCGACTTCTTTCTCCTGGCTGGGGCGTACCACACTGTCTACCAACGCTATCAGGATGTGGGCACCTACTGCTCGATCAGCCATCCCTGGCGCATTCGCGATCCGTTACAGCTGCACGACCCCCGCAGTATGCTCTGGCTGGGATTTCGCCACGCCCATTCGTTTATCCGCGTACGGCTCCAAACAAGAGAGGTCATCACTCCCGGCGAGACGCGCGGCGATACAGAGCGGGCGCAATGGCTGGAGGAGCGGCGCACGGCGTTTCTCGAAGCGATCACGCTGTTGGAGCTTCCCATCGAAACATTGATCGAAAAGCAGCAGCTGGTGTTGCGCCCAGCCGATCCCTCCGTGGCCTTCTTCTGCTCCTGGCCCGATGCCTTTGGTCCCTGTCAGTTTGAATACAATACGGCAGACGCCTACGAGTTTCTGGTGCCAGCCAGTAAATTGGCCGCGACCTCTGCACCGGGACCAACCGGCGTCCGGGCCTACCTGACAGGTTTCTCAGAGGACGCGCTCGGTGACTTTCAAGCGATTGAACCCATCGCCCGCTCTGTCTATCGTTGTTCGGTGCATTGTCCGCTCGGCGACTTGCTGGAGATTCGCTCGGCGATCGAACCAGACGGCCGCCTCTACAGCACCCTCTGTGAGTTTCAAACGAAGGAATTGCTTCCAGACGAGGAGGATGCCTCTGCCATAATCGGGATCGTCGGCAACGAGACGGGGTTTCACATTGAGGCCCGTCTGAACCGAGCCCCGCTGAGCGAAGATCTGATGGCTCCCTGGCTGGAACAGGTGATTGGACATACGGTGGTGTATGCGCCCCTCCCTCCTTTCGTCTAGCAGACGACTGAAAACGATCTCGTTTTTCACCCGCCCAACCCCGGCGCGCCGAGACGCGCTCTAACCCAGGCTTCGTTCTCGGATCGAAATAATCCTCAACGTACCCCACTCGGAGAGGAAGTTGTCTTGGCAACTTGGGGTGGGCGGGTGAGAAGAGCTGCGCCTCCGGTTATTTCTCCCCTGCGGCCTCGTTGGATGATCCTTTTGAGCCGTCCACTTTCTCTTCTGTTTGGGATAATTAATAGTGCTGGCACTATTGATTCGCCCTCTCTGCCACCCCGGTCCTCGTAAAACCGATTTTTGATTGAACAACTAGACGAGATTCCTCACAGTGGGGGCATGAGTCCACTAGTCAAGGTTCAATCGATTCTCGCCAAGCCCTTCATGTCTCCGGTGTTCTTCTTTTCCGGGGTGGGTTATGACACTCTCACGCTGACGCGCATCGATCGGCTGCAAGACAATCTATTGCTCCTGATCTATCTGCTGCTCTTGGGCGTGCTGATCGTGCTGACAGGGCGATTGGGGATCGAGCCGGCACCGGATAGGGAACAGTTGTCTACGCTCTCACCCTTCGCGCGCTGGGTGCTGCGTGTGAGGCCCTTCTATCCGATGGCCGTGCAGTTTCTCTTGGGCGGGTTATTCAGCGCCTATACGATCTTCTATTTCCGTAGCGCCACACTCACTGGCACAGCGGCCTTTTTCGCCCTATTGGTCTTGTTGCTGGTCGGCAACGAATTTCTACGCGATCGGCTCTCCAGCCTGCGTCTCCTCGTGAGCCTGTACGCACTGGTGTGCTTCGCCTTTTTCACGTTCTTTCTCCCGGTCATGACTGGGCTCATGAATGCGGCGGTCTTCCTGGTCGGGGCCGGTCTGAGCGCGGCCGTGACTTTTCGTGTGGTTCAGTTGATCTATCGTAACAATCCGGATCGTTCGAAGCGCGAGGCAGTCGGCATCACAGCCCCTGCTTTCGGGCTCATCGGTCTGCTCGTCGGGTTTTATTTCATGAACTGGATTCCACCGGTGCCGCTCTCGATGAAATTCGGCGGCATGTATCGCGAGGTTCAGAAGCAGGACGACCGGTTTGCGCTCAGTTTCGATCGTGAATGGTATCAGGTCTGGAAGCGCTCGCAGAGTCCTTTTCCTGCCAATGAGCCGATCTATTGCTTCACCGCCGTCTTCGCCCCGGTCGCGCTGAACACGACTGTCTACCACCATTGGTTTTTTCGAGCGAACAGCAACAAACCCTTCATCCATGCCGACAAGATTCCGATCAAGATTTCCGGCGGTCGAGAAGGAGGCTACCGCGCCTATACGTTCAAGCAACGGCTCGATCCGGGGGACTGGCGTGTAGACGTCGAGACCGAAGATGGCCGGGTTGTCGGGCAAGTGTCTGTTGCGGTGGCTGAGCGGGGAGAGACAGAGCCTACGCCCAGAACGTTTCTGTATTAATCCAATGAAACGGCTTAGCGGCCTTAAATTACTTGAGGAGCGAGAGGGCGAAGGAGTGCCTGCGAACAAGGGCGACCGTGTCCTATTTAATATGAGGATTTTCTTGAACAAGGGTGATGAGGTTCTGCTGAACGAGACGCAGGCTGAGTACCTTCCAAAGGAGATGATACGAGTTGTCGATGGAGTGACATTGATCGATCGCACGTTCGTTCTAGGACGTCGCGAAGCGATGGCCGGTGTGGAACAGGCCTTGATGGGGGTGAAGGTCGGCGGCCATCGAAAAGTTCGCATCAGCTCTCATCTGGCCTACAGAGATAAAGGCATTCCGGGCCTAATTCCTCCGGACGCAGTGTTGATTTGTGAGCTCTGGTTGCGCGACATTGTGAGTGCCCTCCCCTAGTAAAGCGTTGCCAGGTGTTATATGAATCCTCCTATGTTAGCGCCATGCCCCTCCAGCCCCAATTGTGTCTCGACCCAGGCTCAGGACGAGGGACACGCCATTGAGCCCATTCGCTACCGCAAGTCGCGGGCAGAAGCGAAGGAGGCGCTGAAAGAAGTTATCCGTTCCATGCCACGGACCAAGCTCGTTGAAGAAGACGAGACCTATCTCCACTACGAGGCCACCAGTCTGTTGCTTCGCTTCGTTGACGATGTCGAGTTTTTGCTCGACGACGAGACTAAGACCATCCACTTCCGTTCCGCCTCCCGCATCGGCTACGGCGATCTGGGCGTCAATCGCAAGCGTATGGAGCAGGTGCGTGCTCTCGTTGAGCAAAGATTGTAGCGCCATTTGGCAATTTCCTTTGGAGCTGAACAGCCTCTTGTTACGATGTCGAAAGCAGGAGGCAGCCATCGATGGGATTCAAACGAAAAGGATCACGTGTTGAGGTAAACCGGGGCGGCCGTCTGCAGCGAGGGCCTCTCTCGGCGCCGTGTAAGGTTCTGGATGTGAGCGAGACAGGTGTGCGGATTGAGAGCCGCTTGTTCGTAAAGAGCGGCGATGAACTTCAACTAATGATCGAGCTTGAGCAAGGGAGAATCTTGACCTGTGGACTCCAAGTCGTCTATGTGCGTTCCCCTAAGTTCGGCGCGAAAATCACCTCAATCAGTCCTGAGGACAGGGAACGACTCACCCATATTTTCGACGATCGCGTACAGACTAGCTATTCCCGCCGGTAGCCGGTCTTGTTCATTTGGTCTAGTTGGTTTATTTGGTTCTTCTGGTTTGTATCGTTTGTTTGGTTAACCAAGACCAACTAAATGAACAAAACAAACCAGATCAACCAAACAGACCGGGTTAATGCGCGGGGCTGGGTGGTTTTGGGCCGAGCCTGGTTGTGTGCTGGAAGACACATTTCGGGCAGGTGTAGTGGACGAATTGCTTGCCGCCGACGAGACGCTTCTTCATCGCCACCTGGCACCAGGTGCAGAGGCGATCGGGGAGATCAGCTGAAGGCGGAATCGGGTTCGGGATAGATGAAGTGACATTGGTCATGCGCGGCATTCTCTCCGACCGCTGAGAACCTTGTCAATCGGTCGAGTAGTCCCTGAACCGCCAGGCGTGAAAAAAAGTTTCTCCATCCCCACTCATATGAAAATTTTCGTGGTATAGTCCGAAACAACAGTCCATCGTCACAGTTTTTTCACCCTCCTAACAGAAAGGTGTATAACCTCTATGAGTAGCCCGATTGATTCCGAGACCGCAATCTTTCCAACCGAGTCCCCAGTAGCTGATTCCATTGCCCCCCAGGAGATGGTGGGTGATGGAAAAGCGTGGGGACTCTGTACCGCTCTCGATCTTCAAGATTGTAACCCCGACCTGATTCGCAATGCCGACCATATCCGCCGTTATGTTGCTGAGCTGTGCGAGCTCATTGACATGAAACGCTTTGGCGAGTGCCAGGTCGTCGATTTTGGCTCAGGCCGCGTTGCCGGCTATTCCATGGTGCAGCTGATCTCGACCTCGTTGATCAGTGGCCATTTTGCGAACGATACGAACAACGCTTACCTCGACATTTTTAGCTGCAAGGGCTATGACCCTGCCGTTGTCGAGGCGTTTTCCAAAGACTTCTTCGGCGCGCGTCGCAGTACGACGACGGTCACGCTCCGTTATTAGAACAAGACCGGGAGCCGCGGCACCGCGGCTCCCGGCATCGATTCGAACAGGTTGCGGAAAAACCACTGCAGCACAACAGAAGCACGCTCCCGCAGGATGCTCAAAAAGTTTGTCCAGCAAGGCCGCAGCGAGTGAAGGGCCGAGGCGTACCCTCTGGGGTACGTTGAGGCTCTGAACGATGCGAGAACGCTGCTGGCGGACTTTTTCAGCACCCTGCTAGAAGCCCTCGCCTTCCCACGAACTATGAACCCCACCACAGTCAAAGAGCTCTTTCAGCTTCTTCCGGGCCAGCTCGATTCAGATGCGGCCGAAGATCTCGATGCGGTCTATCAGTTCGATCTGAGCGGCGCACAGGGAGGACAGTACATTCTCACCATCCGGGAGGGGGTCTGTCGGATCGTAGAGGGGACGCATGAGAACCCTCACGTTGTACTCTCGATGGGAGGAGAAGACTGCATCAAGGTTCTGAATGGCCAGTTAAGCGGGACTGCTGTCGCCATGTCTGGTCGGCTCAAGATCAGCGGAGACATCGGTTTGGCAATGCAACTGAAGGCGCTTTTCCCAACTGTCGGGTAACATCTCTGCAGCACGGCCGAGCGAGACCGGCGGGACGAGCGAGACTAGTCAAGCAAAGTGGGAAGCCAATCGGTTCACGTCATGCTTTTCTCGGAAGTCTCGCCCTTCACGCGCTGCGCTCTATCGACCAGCCGGCTCAGCCGGAATCCAATCGACATTTTCTGGCGTTTTGTCCGGGTGGCGGGAAAACCGTTCCTCTAAGATCACATAGACCGTGGGGATGAGAAAGAGCGTGAGGATCGTCGAGACGCTGAGCCCCCCGACGACTGCGCGCGCTAACGGAGCATTCGTTTCGCCGCCGGTTCCCCAGCCGATGGCCATTGGGAGCAGCCCTAACACGGTGGCGAGGGAGGTCATCAGAATGGGCCGGAGTCGCGTCTTTGCCGCGGTGACCGCCGCGTCGTGCAACTCTCGCCCTCGCCGACGCAACACGTTCGTATAGTCGACGAGCAGGACACCGTTCGAGACCACGATGCCCAGCATCATGATAATACCCATCATCGACGTGGTGGAGAGAGTGGTATCGGTCAGGAAGAGGATTAGGATTACGCCAGGAAGGCCCATTGGAACCGAAAACATGATGATGAAGGGGTCGATCAGCGATTTGAACTGCGCGGCCATCACCATGTACACGAGGACCAGTGCCAGGGCCGTCGCAAACAACAGGCCTTCAAAGGTTTCCCTCTGTTGTTGAATCTGACCGGCCAACCGGATACTGAAGCCGGAAGGAAGCTGGATTTTGGCAATGGCTGCCTCCAGGTCGGCGGCGACAGCGCCGAGGTCCCGATCCACTGGGTTGGCGGTCACATGGACCACCCGCTGAAAGTACTTGCGGTCGATCTTCACCGGGCCGGCATTGAGTTTAAGCGAGGCGACGTTTTTGAGGAGGACTGGCTCTCCTGTTTGTCCGGTCAAAATGATGTTCTCGATATCGGTGAAATCTTTTCTGTGTTCTTCCGCGAGCCAGGCGCTGATGTAGTATTCGTTTCCATTCTGGGGGTCGGTGTAAATGATGGGGTCGGTGGGGCCGTTGCCGTTGAGTGAAAAAAGCACGGCGTTGGCCACGTCTGTTTCACTGATGCCAAGGAGGGCGGCCTTCTCTCGATCTACCACCACGTTGACCTCGGGATAGTTCTCCTCACGACTGACTTCGATGTCGGCTAACCCCGGTATGTGCTGCATCATGCTTTCGACCTGCTGGATGACCCCCCGCGCTTTTTCGAAATCATAACCGTAAATCTCCACGTCGACGGATTTCTGCGACCCAAAGCTGGTGACTCGCTTGATGAGCCCGCCCGGGTCGAAAAACATCGCGACGCCCGGAAAGAGTTTGAGGACTTTGGGCCTTACGTCGTTCATGATTTGCACTTGGTTTCGTTTCCGCTTATCCGGCGTGACGAGATGGACTGAGATGCTCGATGTATGGGGGCCGGTATTCGGATTGAACAGGGAGGAACGGCCCTGGGCCAATACGCCGGTACTGGAGACAATGGTTTCCAGTTCTTCGGCAGGGATCTGTGCCCGCAGTACCCGTTCGATCTCCGCCACTTGCTGCTCGGTTTTCTCCACTCGCTGACCGACCGGTCCGCGCAGGACAATGCGGAACTGGCTTTCATCCGACACCGGTAAAAACTCCGTACCGATCTTGGGCACCAGAGCGAGCGAGGCAGCGAAGAGGAGCAGGACACCCGCGATGAAGCGCCAGCGATGGGCCAAGACCCATCGGAGCGACTCCTCGTAGCCTTTATCCAACGACTCATACCGTTCGCGACTCCAATCCATCAGGCGAACGAACCAGGCCGGCATCGAACGGTGAGACTCCTGTTCCGGCTTGAGGAATCTATAGCAGAGCGCTGGGGTGACCGTGCGGGAGACGAAGAAGGAGGTAAATAGCGAGATCGCGATTGTGATGGTCAGGGGAATCAGGAGCAAGCGGGCAATCCCGGCGACGAAGAAAATCGGGAGGAAGACGACGACCGTGGTGACCGTCGAGGCGAGAATGGGCATCGCCACCTCGCGGGCCGCTTCCAGGATCGCGTCCCATCGGCGGGCCGTGGTATTGAGATGGCGTTGAATGTTCTCAAGTTCCACAATGGAATCGTCGACGAGCCGGCCGATGCCAAGGGCCAAGCCTCCCAGGGTGAACACGTTCAGGGTTTGCCCTGAGAAGTACAATACGATGAAGGTCACCATGATCGAGAGGGGAATGGCGACAGAAATGATCAGCGTGCTCGTAAAGTTTCGAAGAAAAATCAAGATGACCGCAGCCGCCAGCAGCGATCCATGCAGCGCCTGTTCGATGAGGTTATTGATGGACTGGCGGATATAGACCGATTGGTCGAAGGAAATGCCGACTTTTACGCTGGGCGGAATGCCGACCATCTTTGGCAAGGCCGTGCGCAATGCATCGACCACTGCCACGGTATTGGCGATGGGCTGCTTGTTTACCCGAAGATACACGGCCCTGGTCCCGTCCGTTCTGACGATGTTGGTCTGAATGTCAGACGAATCAGTCACGGTTCCGACATCCCGTACGCGCACGGGGCTGCCCTGTTGGTTGACCTTCACGATCACGTCCTGAATCGGGTCGACGGAGCGGAATTGATTATTGGTGAAGACGTTGTAGTCCAGATTGCCGGCTTTGATGTCGCCCGAGGGAAGGATGATGTTGGCGGCTTTCACGGATTTGACGACGTCGAGGATCGAGAGGCTCCGGGCGTTCAACAGCGCCGGGTCGAGATTGATATTGATCTGGCGGATCTTTCCGCCTTCCACGGTGGCGGCGGCGACGTTGGCGATCTGTTCAATCTGCGGGGCAATCGTATTAGAGGCCAGATCGTATAGAGCCCGTTCGTCAAGGTCATCGCTGGAAACCGTCACGAGAGAGACAGGGATATTGGAGACATCGAATTTGACGATAAAGGGTTGCAGAATGCCGGGAGGAAGACTATTGAGAATTTGAGTGACGCGTTGCATGACCTCCATCTGGCCGACGTTAATGTCCGCGCCCCAGTTGAACCAGATCTGCACCGCGCCGATGCCCTGCTTGGCAAACGACTCGACATGCTCGACGTTCGACGCAGAACTGACGGCCTTCTCAATGGGATAGACGACACTCTGTTCGATGTCGAGCGGCGGTGCGCCTTTATAGATCACGCCGACGAAGGCGACGGGCACTTGAATCTGCGGGAAGAGATCCACTGGTAATCGCTGGACGGAGGTGGCGCCCAGGATCACCATGGCCAAGGACAGCATCAGAATGCCGATACCGTTGCGAAGTGCGAGGAGGGTCAGCCACATGATGAAGAGGTAAAACGTGAAACGTTAGACGTGAAACGTAGAGAGGAAGACGTCAAAGTGGGAGGTCTTTTCATTTTTCACCGTTCACGGCATTCGTCGGTTGCATCTGCACGGGACTGCCCTCATGCACGAGATCTTTCCCAGAGACGATCACCTGCTCCGAACCGTCCAAGCCCTTGGTGATCTCCACCCTGTTCTGGTCGCGGACGCCGATTTCCACCGGTACCCGCTGGGCCTTTTCTTCGCGCACAATGTAGACATATTGGGAGTCTTCCAGCCGACTTACTGCGTCGAGAGGAATCTGAATCGCGTTCCGATGGGCACCGACCAGAACCTCTACTCGGGCGAACATGCCGCCCTTCAAGACATGATCTTTATTGGGGAGATCCACCTCGATCGTCATCGTGCGGGTGGCACGGTTCAGCGCTTGGACGATGCGGGTGACCGTGCCCTCGAAGATACGATTAGGATAAGCCTCGGCGCGAACTTCCACCTTTTGGCCTGTCTGGATGAGCGGGATGTCTTTCTCGACGACCTCGATCAGAATGCGGACCGTCTGGATCTCATGGAGGGTGAGAATCCCACGCGAGATGGTAGAGGTGCCGGCAGTTGTCCCGCTGACATAGGAGCCGAGATCGAGGTTGCGCTCGGCCACGTAACCAGCGAAGGGCGCACGGATATACGAGTAGGCCAGGTTCGTCTCGGCCTGCGCCAGGGCGACTTCCATTTGCTGGACCTGCGCGTGGAGCGAGTCGAGTGCTGCCGCTGCCGCGTCGTACGCGACCTGGGCGTTGTCCAGATCTTGCTGCGAGACAAATTGGTCTTTGATCAATGCTTGCATCCGATTGAGCGTGAGGGTGGTGTTGCGGACGCTGGCATCCTGCTGTGAGACTCTCGCTTTGGCTGCAGCCAGGTTTGCCTTGGCCTGGTCGACGGCATGCCGATAATCCGAGTGGTCGATCTCGATCAGAAGCTGGTTGGCTTTGACCAGGTCGCCTTTGTCGACATAGATTTTGGCAATGTAGCCGTTCACCCGTGAGAACAAATTGACCGATTGGTTGGGAGTGATGTCGGCGGTATAGGTGAGTCGAATGTCGAGATCCTGTCTCAGCGGCGCCACGGTGGCGACGGTGATGACACGGGTTTTGCGGGCATCGGTCTTGGCGCCGCTGCTGAGGCGAAACACGACGAGGGCCGTGATCGCAAAGAAAATGATTATCCCGAGTGTGACAATCGGATGTTGTTTCAGGGAATTCATCGCGATCGCCTTCCTGGTACCTTACGGTCGGCCGGCGTTTTGATCAGTCCGGTAAGGAAGAGATCGACATAGGTTGCCACCGTGTCTTCATGGGATTGATGCATCGGGACTCCAAATATCTCATGGAGCAGACGATGATGGACGACCATTCCGATAAACGCGCGGGCGGCCAGGAGGGGATCGACCGGACGAAATGCGCCGTCTTCAATCCTTGTGTGAATATACGCGGCAAGGTGGTCATAGAACACCTTGTGGTGTTTGCCGAAGAACATCTCGGATAGTTCGTGCCCTTCCAACGCACTGAATAAGAGGAGTCGTAAGAGCGTCGAGTCGACGCCGGGGCGAATGCGGTAGCTCGCAATCATCGTAAACACACGATGGTCGTCGTGTGTTTTGGCTGCAGCCTCCACCGCGTCGAGCAGTTCGTTGACGGTCACTTTTTCTGCCAGGATTGCGGCGTAAAGCGTTCGTTTCGTTGGGAAATACTTGAAGACCAGCGCCTCACTCACACCCGCGGCCTTGGCAATTTCTTTTGTGGTGGTGCCGTTGAACCCTTTTCTGGCGAAGAGCGATGCGGCGGCCAGGATGAGGCTGGCCTGACGGTCGCGTGCCGAAGCTCGCTGTCCGTTCCTGTTCGTGGTCTGTGTGGTCTGTTTCTTCATGGTAAGTGAGTGCTTACTCATTAAAATCCTAGCATGCAGCGATTCCAGGGGGCAAGCATGGACAGGAACTGCACGCGAGTTGTTTTGACAGGGTGTATGCGGCTTCTGTGTTGTCGTGGCTGGTGATGAATGTGGAAGCAATGTTCAAGCCTTTCCCCTGTCATCAGAGGCGCTTGACCGGGGAAAGCAATCTGCGTATAAAGTGGAAGTTTGGCGGGGTGTCTCTAGCAGGATGCTGAAGAAGCCGCTCCTGGAAACCGTGAAACGGTGGAAGTGAAAGGTGAAACGTGGGATTGCCGAGTACCTTCCCTTCGAAACCTCTCACGTTTTACGTTTCACATTTCACGAACAGTTGGCGTGGCCATATAGATTTTCCGTAACCTGCTAAGGCAGGTGTAGGGCGGATATCTCGTATCAGAGGGTTGCCTCATGGATCTCACCCGCGTTCAACGGTTGATGCATTCCTTGTCGGCGGACTCTCGCTTATCCTCACTCGTGCGCCAACCGGCACCTAATTTTGCAACCACCGTTTTTCACCCAGTAGGCCGGTCCGTCTCGGATCGGCGTTAGATACAGGGCTTCGGCGACGGCATCCTAACGTCATATCAACACAACCAACAAGGAGGTAGTGATGAAGAGACGACGGTTTCAAGCAGTGAATGTGGGCAGTCTTATGCTCGGAGGACTCCTTCTGGCGGGCGGTGGCCTATGGGTCACGCCGGCTGGTGCCCAGAGTATAGCTCCGCAGACGCCGCAACAGGCGCAGCTTCGGCAGATTTTGGAGAAACTCGATCAGGTCCTGGCGGCCACTAAAGCTGGAGAGAGCGCTAAGAGTAACGTTGCCGAGGATAGCAGCACGCAGCGATGGGATCAGGTGCTGCCGGTATCGCAGCGGTTCGTGGTTCTACCGGCCTTTAACAACGATGCGGTATTAGATAAGGAAACCGGCCTTGTCTGGGAGAAGTCTCCTCAGACGAACGGGGTATCCGCGGCGAATAGCCGCTTGGCCTGCGCCAATAAAGCCGTCGGAGGTCGAAAAGGTTGGCGCGTGCCGGCTCTCCCAGAGTTAACCAGTTTGGTCGATCCCTCTGTCGTCTCTCCCGGCCCGACCCTGCCGCAGGGCCATCCATTTCTAAACGTCCAGTCTGCCAACTATTGGTCATCGTCGGCGCATCTGGAGAATGCGACCCTCACGTGGGGTGTGGGTCTCAATAACGGCATGGCGTTGGGACTCAGTAAATCTTTTGATCAGCGGATCTGGTGTGTCCGTGCTGGCGCAAATGCGGACTAACATGGAGTGTTTGACGATAGGGATTATGTAATGACTTGAAGTGGGGGAGGTAGAGGCTCTGAGCTTCTCTCCCCCCCCCCAGCCTCGCGCGGCAGATCTCGTTCCATGTTTTCTACTAAGAGTTAGCTAGGGTAATGATTTAAGCTGTGGCTGCCGTGGGTGGGAATGGTCCTGGAGGGTGAGCGAAGGGGGGTTGCCTTTGAGTATGGACCGGTTCATCTGCTTCCAAATGAAATGGCGAAGCCGGGCTTGCTCTCGTGCCGTGATGTGAAGAAATTCGATTCCGTATTCGTTTTCCGCAGCCCAGATCACCCGAAACTCTGAAATGAGAACCAGACGGGATGTCTCAGGGATTGTCAGGTAGAGAGCCCGGAAATGTCCTATGGGCAACACCTGTGTACTGCGGAGTTTGCACCCGCGATCGGACAGGTCAAGGGCTACTCCATCGCCAACCTGTTTGAAGCTATCTACTGCTGAAAAGCGAGCCATGATCTGTACAGGGATCCGTCGGGCCACCCTGCGGGCAGTGGCTTGAACTGGGGGATGAGCCGACACTCGTTTGTCTATCCGCCGTCGTCCGATCATTGGTTCTCGTTGAAGCATGCGAACAGTCTAATCGGAATATGCGAGATTCGAGCGCAAGAAGTACGAGAGCCGGTTTCGCTCCCGTAGGTTCATCTTGAGGATCTCGACTCCGAACCGACGTCCTGAAGCCCCAGCCACCTTCGTTTCCATTACCCAAGCCACTTTCGCTTCCATTATAAACAGTGGGTCTTGTCCATCTGGGAGGTAGAGAAAGATCGTGAGGTCCATCCCCTGCTTGACCGAGGCGTTGCCGCGAATACCCAATCCTGTGGGCGAGAGATCCGTGACCATGCCATCGCCCATGAGAATTTCGCCAAAATGGTCTTGGGCTGAGTACATCAACCCGAACTCTATCGAAGGGCGGGGGCTTTGCCTTCGATTGGTCACTTCTGTCACAGACTGAAGCCCGTTTCTAGATGCGACCTGTTGTCGTCTCATGAGGACACCTCCTTGTTTCTGCTCTGGTCTCAGATGCCTCCGTTGTGGACTGAGAGGATGATGCGAGTTCATAAGAAGAATCGCAGATGATTCTTCTCTTCCCACGTCAAGGTCTTTATCTCCACCCCAAATCGACATCCTTCAACCCAGGAGACCCGGCTTTGGGCAATGGAAAATGGCTTTTCCATTCCAGGAAGGTCGATGGAGAGGGTTACGTCCATGTCGGGTGCGACCGACCGATTTCCCCGTATGCCGATCCCGCTTGATGAAAGATCGGTGGCGGTGCCGTCACCGATCAGTGTCTGGCCGGAATCCAAGTAGGAATAGAACAATGAGAAGAGCGTTGGGGTACGGCTGCCATGCCGGCGATCGGAGTGAGCGGGGAGTTCCGCTACTGCGGTAGTAATGGGCGCGATAGTATGAGGATCCATGACCCCTCCGTGGCGTTGGATCGACGCTTAGACGATACGGAATGCCGCCCGTCGATCCTCGATAGACGACAGCCTGACATGTCTCAATATCACTTCTTGCAGCCGTCTCCGTTCTTCTGCTGACAGCTTGGGGAACCTGACGGCAAACGAGTCTCTGGAAATTCGGGAGACGATGACGTCGGTGAGACGCATCGGGTCCTGTCCATCTTTAAGGTCTAGGAACAGAGTGAGAGTGCTACCAAGCGGGCACGGGGCTGCGCTCAAGATCTTGCAGCCTGTTTTGGAGAGATCTTTCAAGGTTGCCTCTCCTGTGACGACCCGTGCACCTACCTGGCTGGAGTAGCGGATTCGGCACCACATTGAAACTCGTTCAGCGTAGCGCTGATCCAAGAGTGAATGAGATTTCTGGCTTTTGACTCCCGAAAGTGGGTGGGGCAGCTTCATCGATGTTTCCTCTATTTTTCTCGACAGGCTGAGGATACCGCATTCGGGAGTTTCGACCATCCCTCATGAGGGGGGGGTGGGGCTCCACCAGAAGGGGGAGTTGGGCTATGAGACAGGTGAGGGTTGGTCTGGTTCATCTGGTCTATTCGGTTGAACCAAACAAACGGGACAGGCTGGCAGACTTATTCCATGCCCCACTAAACGTATCGGGAAGGCCAGGCAGGAGGCGAGGTGATAACTATTAGAATACGGTGTCTGTGTTGCTGTCGGTCATTTTCCGGCGGAGCTGCTGGCTCTCGAAGAAGATGATGCCGCGATCGGTGCCGATCTCGTATCGGAGTTTCACGTCGGTTTCGAACCCAGTCCAGCTAAAGAATTTGACAGGGCCGCTGGCGATCTGACCCGGTGTACGGTCGAGTGGGCCGTAGAGGGATTGAAGATAGGCCAGAATCTGGTCGTGGATCGCCTTGCCTTGGTAGCGGACGGTAACACGCGCGAACTTGCCTTCGGCGGTGACGAATCGCATGGAGTCGACCTTCACTGGGCCAAGAGAAGGAATTCCGGTCTTCAGCTCATAGGTTTGTGATCTACCGGCGTCCTCGACTTTCATGAAGCTGTCGGTTTCCGAAAATATTGTGCCCCAGGGGATTCCCTCGAACCCATTTGGGTCATTCTGCATCGGCACGGCTGATGCCGGGACGTCCTGCAGAATAAGCGAGAAGAAAAGGACGATGGGGGAAATGTAGCTGACCCATTGGGTTGTGCGGGGGCGGCGAGGCATGTTATTCCGCCGAATCGCTGATATGGTCGTTGAATAGAGGGGCCAGGGTGCGACTGTCGATGAAGATAAATCCCCTTTCCGTGTTCGCATGGTACGTCACGTTGATTTCGGTATCGGTCCCGCGCCACGTATATTGCTGATTGAGGCCCCGCATCATCTGTCCTGGAACGCGCTCAAGGGAACCGTACTGACGTTCCAGGTAGGTGAGGATCTGTTTGTGCCGACCCTCGCCTTGATAGTGAATGGTCACGCGGGCGAACTGCTCGCCGACCGATAAGAGCAGGAGGCTCTCGACCGGGATTCCGGCATACGCTGGCGGGCCTTCTCTCAATCGGTATTCATTCACATGCGGACCTGCTCTGGCCACTTCCAAGTCCGGTCGCGTGGCCAAGGCAATGCCCCAGGCCAGGCTCTGGAACCCGTTCGGGTCATTCGTCATTGGCACCGCATGGGCGAGGAAAGGGCGGCCCATGCAGAGCAGGAGGCACAATAGGAGAAGGTATCGGCCCGCGTGATTCTTCTGTTGCCCGATCATGCCAGAACGCTATCATGGCCGATTATTAGGGTGCAACCCTCTCAGTTTTGTTGAGAATCGCGTGAGGCATAGCTTATAATGCGCGCGCTTTTCCATGTGCGGAGTGGCGAGGAACTGACCGGATGATTGAGAGCGATACGTTCGTCCAAGCCCTGCAAGATATCGGGGTAGATTTTTTTACGGGAGTTCCAGACTCGATCCTGGGAGGCATTATTGCGGAGTTGATGGAGCGGCGTCTCTATACCCCGGCAGTCCGTGAAGACGAAGCCGTAGCCATGGCAGCTGGGGCCTATATGGCCGGCAAGATTCCCGCCGTGTTGATGCAGAACTCCGGGCTTGGGACATCGCTGAATACGCTCATTTCCCTCAACTATATTTATCAGCAACCCTGCATCCTGATCGTGTCCTGGCGGGGCCAAGGCGGCAAAGATGCGCCGGAGCATCTGGTGATGGGCGAAGTCATGCCGCAGTTTCTCGATACGATGAAGATCCCTCATCGCACGCTGACGGAAAAAACGGCCATCGACGATCTGAAGTGGGTGGCCGAGACGTTTATGAAAAAACGGATTCCTGTGGCGTTGAATATTACAAAGGGCGTCGTGAAGGGATTGCATCCTTAAGCGACGTGAGGGGGCAATGAAGGAGCAGGATCGATGAGGCCGGAGCAGGGCACCATGCAGAGTCGGGCTATGGCCATGGCGGCCTTGTTGGAATTGCTTACCGACCAGCCCGTCATCATTTGTAATGGATTTCCGTCTCGTGAGGCGCAAAAGATCGCCGACCGGCCGACTCATTTCTATATGATCGGTTCGATGGGGTCGGCGGCGGCGATTGCGCTTGGCGTGGCATTGTCGAAGCCGAATAAACAAGTGATCGTGTTCGACGGCGACGGGAACGTCCTCATGGGCATGGGAACGCTTGCGACAGTGGGGGCGCTGAAGCCGAAGAACTTCATTCATGTGGTGTTCGACAACGAAGTCTATGGCACGACCGGCAATCAGCCGACGATTTCCAATCTGGTTCCACTTGAGAAGGTGGCGAAGGCGGCCGGGTATGTAAACGTCGAACGAGTACGGGAACGTGAAGACCTCGTCTACGAGTTCAAAGATATGCTGAAGAAAGACGGGCCGAGCATGTTGCTGGTGAAAGTCAACGAGATGGTGGAAGATGCCGGGCGCGTGATGCTCGATCCGCCGGATATTACGAAACGGTTCATGCAGGCAATCAAGTAACGCGTGAGGGGTAAGGCGTAAGGGATGCGGGGAAGAAAGGCTACATGATCTTATTGAATCCAGGACCGGTGAATGTGTCGGAGCGGGTGCGGCAAGCGCTGGTGCGTCCCGATGTCTGCCATCGGGAGTCGGAATTTACCGAACTCCTGCACGGGATTCAGGCAAAGTTGCTGAAGCTCTTTGTGCCGGGAGCGGAATCGGATTATGCCGCCGTGGTGTTGACCGGATCTGGTACTGCGGCAGTCGAGTCCGCCGTGATGTCGTCGCTCCCGCCCGGCAAACGGATGCTGGTGCTCAATAACGGCGTATACGGCGAACGCATTTCCCAGATGGTCGGCCTCTATCGTCTGGGCGTGTCCGAGCTCAAATACGATTGGACGACAAGGCCGGATCCTGAACGGTTGCGGCTTGCGCTACGGCAACATCCGGAAGCACATGCGGTCGCCATGGTCCATCACGAAACGACCACTGGGCTCATCAATCCAGTCAAGGAGATTGCGGATGTCGTGGACAGCCAGAACCGGGTGTTCATTCTCGACGCGGTCAGCGCCTTGGCAGGCGAGCCGTTGGATATCGCCGGGTCTCATATCTATATGGTGGCAGGTACAGCGGGAAAGTGCATTCAGGGATTCCCTGGTGTGTCCTTCGTGCTCGTCCGCAAGGGATTTCTGGAGCGGATGCGTGGCTATCCCAGACGGTCGATCTATCTTCACATCACTCAATATGTGGATGACCAGGGCCTCGGGACGATTCCGTTCACGCCGGCGGTGCAGGTCTATTACGCATTCGACGAAGCGTTGAACGAACTCATGGAGGAAGGGGTTGCCAAGCGGATCCAGCGGTATAAGAAGGTCGCGACCTTGATTCGAGACCGTATGACGAAATTCGGCATGAAGCCGCTCTTGACCCCGGACAAACTATCCAACACAATCACCGCCTATCATCTTCCCGAAGGCGTGACCTATCAGTCGTTGCATGATCAACTAAAGAAAGAGGGCTACGTGATCTATGCGGGCCAAGGCCAACTCCAGAGCCAAATTTTCCGTGTCGCGAACATGGGCGCGCTCACGGAGGCGCAGTTGGTCGGATTTCTCGACGCATTCGAACGGGTCTGTGGTACAGCATGAAAGCCGTCATCCTCGCAGCCGGAGTCGGGAAGCGCCTGTGGCAGGTCACTCAACATCGCCCGAAGTGCCTCATCGAGATCGGCGGGCAGACCCTCTTGCATCGCTACCTCACATCGCTTCGGAGCGTCGGTATTCATTGTGCAGATATGGTGGTGGGCTACAAGCAAGAGATGATTCGCGCGGCTGTGGCAGCGAATTCTTGTGGTGTTCGCGTGAATTTCCTTGTGAATGAGCAGTTCCATCGCGGCAGCATTTCCTCGCTCTGGATCGCGCGCACCGCGTTGGATGACGATGCGATCGTCATGGATGCAGACGTGCTCTTCCATCAAGAGATCTTGCGTCGCCTGGTACAATCCTCCTATGAGAACGCGCTGCTTATGGATGATACTGTCAAGCAGACCGGGGAAGAGTGCATGGTTGTGGTCGAAGGCGGGCGGGTGATTGCGCTGACGAAAACGATGCCCCTGCATTATGACTATGCCGGAGAAGGTGTGGGGTTTCTCAAGGTTCGGCATGCCGATGCGCCGCATGTCGTGGCGTCGCTCAAGACGCATGTGGATCGCGAAGCCTGGCAGATGGAATATGAAGATGCGCTCGTGGGATTTTTCCACGATGTCAAAGTGGGGCATGAGAAGATCGGTGGACTTCCCTGGACCGAAATCGATTTTGTGGAAGATGTGACGAAAGCGGAACGGGATGTGTTGCCAAAACTGTAGTAAGAGAATGTCATTGGTCAACGGTCATTGGTGAGAGGAAGGTTTCAACGAGATTCTTGCCATTGACTCATGACGAATGACATGTGACGGTATTTCAAAATGAGTGAGAGCATAGTTCAGAGACAGACGGGCCTTCAGGGATTGAGTACGGCGATTCTCTTGCCGTCAGTGAGCTTGTTCGGCGAGGCGACCGGACTGTATGCCGATGAGGTGGGTCCGCTTACCAGCGTGGTGGGAATCGGCCTGTTTCAGCGGACGGTGTTGACGCTGCAGCGGGCCGGCATTCGACAGCTCATGGTGTTGGTCGGACCGGAGGAGGATCAGCTGAAACAGGCGTTGGGTAAAGGGCCACGCCTGACCATTCCCGTGCGCTGGATGCCGATTCGCGAGTTTCCTCTGGACGATCCCCGCACCTGGGAATCGCTGGCCGCTGAAGTTCGCGGCTTCTGTCTCCTGTCCGGTGTGCAGGGGGTGTTCGCGAGTTCCTTAATCGAGAGCCTGCGGCACGAGGTGCAGGAGGGGCAGGCGATCATCGTGGCTCGGGCCGCTAGCGAGCGAGACCGGCAGCCACGCCGACAGAGTTTACGTGTGAAGGTACAGGCTGGACGGCTCCGCTCGATGACATCGAGACAGGACGACGCGGCGCTGGTGGCGGCGGACCTGGTCGTGCTTCCGGCCAATCTCATGAGCGGTTCTACCGGGCAAGGCGACGTGGAAACCGGCACGATGCCGATTCGTCGATGGCTTGAACGGGCCGCGGTGGACGGACATGTGCGGGTGCTGTCCATGGAGATGAACCGGTCCCATTGGTATCAGGACGTGCGCAATGCCGCCGATGTACGGGCCGCTGAGGTGAAGCTTTTCAATTCACTCAAGGGAGAGTTCGAAGGCTTCGTCGATCGGTTCTTCAATCGAAAGATCTCCCGCTGGTTCACGCGCATCTTTCTCGCCATAGGTTTGTCGCCGAATGTCATTACGATTCTGGCGGCGCTGATTGGATTGGCCGCAGCCGTCGGCTTCGGCGTCGGGACCTACAGCGCCGGCATCGTGGCCGCGTTGTTGTTTCAACTGGCGGCAGTCATCGATTGTTGCGATGGTGAAGTGGCGAGGCTCACGTTCACCGAATCGCCGTTCGGGGCTTGGCTCGATATTGCGATGGATAATGTGGTGCATATGGGGATCTTTGCCGGCATTGCGGTGGGCTCCTATCTGAGTATGGCCGGAGACGACGATGCCTGGGTGCCTCTGGCCCTGGGCTCGGCAGCGGTTTTGGGGAATGGGCTCTCGTTCTGGCTCGTCACCCGCGCACAAAAGATTAAGTCCGCGAGTGGATGGAAGACTCCGGCGCAGGCTGCTTGGTCGGACTTTTTACTCAAGAATGTTGCAAGCCGAGATTTCTCCGTTATCGTCCTGGTTTTTGCTGTGATCGGCAAGCTCGACTGGTTTCTCTGGATGGCGGCGATCGGATCCATGGTGTTCTCGCTTCTGATGTTGTGGGTCATCAGGCCGACCGCCACCACCCGTGCTTAACAGGTGGGCAGGGAGCGGCAAGGTGCCCTTCTTGCTCGCAGAACGCGCACGATGAAACGGTGCTCGTTCGATGCGTGCAGTAAAGGGCAACCTTGGCCACTCCCTTGCTGGAGGGGTGGAAATAAAGATACGCTCCGCTATAACCTGTCTGGTTATTCTCACCGTGGATTCCTAGCCTAGCGTGCTAAAACTTTTCCTACTCGTTGTCGGTCTCCTCACCCTCGTTCTCATTGTCTGGCATATCGGTCCTGGGCAGATCTACGACGCGGCGGCGCAACTCGGGCCGGTCGCGCTTCTCGTTCTGCTGATTCCTTCCGTCATCATGTATGTCGTCGAAGCCTACGGGTGGAAAGTCACGCTTGGCCCATCGGCGAAGGCGATTCCGTTCTGGCGTGTGCTTGCGATTCGAACTGCCGGCGAAGTGGTGAACATGACGACCCCGACCGCCTATGTCGGGGGCGAGCCGCTCAAGGCCCATTTGCTCAAGAAGCACCATGTGCCGATGGTGGAGGGGCTCGCCTCGGTCATCATTGCAAAAACGACCATGACGATTGCCGAAGTGCTCTTTATTTTGCTCGGCATCGCATTGGGGGTGTGGCTGTTAGGCGGGAACGATTCATCCGGTCACACCGTGGCTGCCGCACTCGTCAGTGTGGGCTTGCTGGCCTTCGGGACTGCGGCGTTCGTTTTCGTGCAGCGGCAGGGACTCTTTACGTGGATCTTGGGATTTCTTCGGAAGATCGGGCTGAAGATCGCCTACCTCGAAGCGCGTGAAGAAAAGCTACGGTCGCTGGATCGAACGATCTTGGAGTTCTACCGTCACAACCGTTCGGCCTTTTATGCGTCTACCGGGCTGTTCTTTCTTGGCTGGATGGCGGAAGCGTTGGAAGTGTACGTCATCGTCTATTATCTGGGCGGTCCCGCTATGGCCCTCTCCGCCATCTCCATTGGTGCCCTCTCCGTCTTTATCAAGGGCGGCACCTTCTTCATCCCCGGCAGCCTTGGCACCCAAGACGGCGGGAACGTGCTCTTACTGAGCGCCTTTGGCTACTCCGATGTCACGGGCATCACCTTCGCGCTGCTGCGCCGGTTCCGTGAGTTGGTCTGGATTGGAATCGGGCTGCTGTGTTTACTTCTCGTCGGTGGGCGGTCTGCGGCTCTTGAGGATGATCGCACGCTCGATTCAAGAAAGAACTCCTGACTCTTTCACTTTCCTGGCATTGAGCGAGGTAAGGCTATGATGCCATGCGGTCTTCTTGGATCGCGTGGAAACGTTGAACCGTCCGTTTCCATATCAAATCGTGCAGCCGGAGATTTGCGGCAGTATCCACCTGGAGGAATTCGATTCCGGCCTGGCTCCCATCTGTCCACTGTATGTGGGCGCCGTCAATCGGCAGTGACTCCTGCTGGTCGGGGAGCAGTAGGCGCAATGAGATGTCTTTGTTTGCCGGCAGGGGCTGATCAGTCTTGATCATGCATCCCAATGGCGAAAGATTGGTGATTGTTCCCTCGCCAACCAGCGTCGACAGCACACAGTACATCGTAGAACAGGTGATTGGCACGCGGTAGAGGCTGCGATGGTAGTGTTTGGGCTGTTCCATCGTAGAACAGAGTCTACGACGGCCAGGGGCTGAGGGGAATTCCCCATTAGAAGGGGGGGGAGAGGGGGCGGGCCTGGTCGCCCTCCTGCTCGTGGGACGCGCACGCTCAGAAGGTGCTCGTTCGACGCGCGCACTCGAGGATCGACCAGGCCGCCCCCTAAGAGGAGTGGAAAGACGGAAAGTCCGGAGAAAGACGCGGCCTGCTGCCCTTCCTGCTCGCAGAACGCGCACGATGAAACGGTGCTCGTCCGATGCGCGCAAGTAAAGGGCAGCCTCGGACAGTCCCTTTAAGAGAGGTTTAGGGAGGCAATAGAGCCACGCTCGACGGTCGCAGTTGAAAGCTTCTCGCCGGAATCTGGATCAGCGTAGTATCAGCCTGAGGGATTCAGTTTTTCCGGGAAGGACTCGCCATTGCGCGGTGCCAACGGCGAAGGTGCTTGAGGTTCGGGAGCTTCGTTTTTCCGCTGAACAGATAGTTCTCGATTACACCGTAGAGATCGTAGTCGACGAACAAGGGTCGATCGGAAATCAAGAACGGCGACTCAGCCAGCATATTGTCGATCGGCGTCAGTAGCTCAGCGAATTGAGCGCACAGGTATGTGCGATGGCTTGTCCATTCCTGGAGACAGCCCTTCCCGAACTTCCGTTCCTTGTGACGGATCAGCATGACGCGTTCGACCATGGGTCGCGCCGGGATGATATAGCTGTCGTTGATCTTGAACCCTACCATCTCCAAGTCATTCTCAAAATAGCGCGAAAGAATGAGCTGAATGCCCTCGACATCTTTCGGGAACAGGTTGAGGCCGTAGCGACGATCGATATACCGCGCGACCTCTTGACTGAAATCAGTGACATCGCATATGGCCTGCTTCCCGTCGACCACACAGGGCACGGTGTAGCCGCATCCGTTCGTGGCTCTGATAATTGAGGCCCGCTCGTGAAAGGGGATGTTGCGAAGCCGAAACGGAATGCCGTTCTGTTCAAGGATATGCCGCACTGTGATGCAGAATGGCGACCAGGGAAACTGGATGAGGGTGAGCATGGCGTCTATATGACGGAAGCTGAGAGAAACTTCAACAGCATGGAGAATCTGAAAATGAATCGGCGATCCGAATCAGCCATCTCGTACATATCAGGATGACCGCGTAAAGGCCGAAGAGGCTTGTGAGGGTTAGTCATTTGAACTGCGGTTTACGAAATCACAGGTCAAGTCAGTACACAAATGCTCCTTCCACGCTAGCTCGTTCTCTCTCCTTTAGGGGCGGCCTGGTTGATCTCTCACTGCGCGTGTCCAACGAGGGCCTTCTGAGGCCGCGCGTTGCGCGAGCACAAGAGATCAACCAGGTTGCCCCCTTCCCCGTTTGTGCTAGGATGCCCGCATGTCGGCGTTAAAGCTGGTGCTTTGGGGGTTTCTCGCCGTTCTCGGTTCGGTTGCGCTTGCCTTTGTTGTCGGTTTCGTCAATCCACAAGAAAAAGTAAATGGGCTTTGGCTGGTTGTGGCCGCGGCATGTATCTATGTACTGGCCTTTCGCTTCTACGGCCGCTGGATTTCGCGGCGGGTGGTTGAGCTGAACGATCAGCGGGTCACGCCGGCGATTCGCTTGAACGACGGCATCAATTTTCATCCCACCAACAAGTACGTGCTCTTCGGCCATCACTTCGCGGCGATTGCCGGGGCTGGGCCGTTGCTGGGGCCGGTTCTGGCGGCGCAGTTCGGATTCTTGCCCGGGTTTCTCTGGTTGGTGATCGGTGCGGTGTTGGCGGGGGCGGTGCAGGACTTCATCATCCTGGTTGCGTCGATGCGGCGGAATGGCCGCTCACTTCCTGAAATTGCGCGCGATGAACTGGGCCTGGTCACCGGCACGGCGACGGCGGTGGCGGTGTTGTTCATCGTGATTGTGGCGCTGGCCGGGCTGGGCTTTGCCGTCGTGAACGCGCTCTATCGCAATGCCTGGGGTACTTTCACGATTGCGATGACGATTCCCATCGGCTTCATCATGGGTTTCTACCTTCAGAAGTTCCGGCCCGGTCAGGTAGCGGAAGTTTCTCTGCTGGGTGTGGTCCTGTTGGTTGCAGCTGTGATTTTTGGGAGGGTGGTGGCTCAGTCTTCGGTTGCCGGGTGGTTCGAGTTGGAGCGAACGACATTGGTCTGGGCATTGGCCGGCTACGGGTTTCTCGCGTCTGTCTTGCCCGGTTGGATGCTCCTGGTGCCGCGGGGCTATCTCTCTACCTTCATGAAGCTCGGGGTGGTGGCCTTGCTGGGGGTGGGCGTGGTTCTCATGGCGCCGACAATCGAGATGCCGCGCGTCACGATATTTGCTAGCGGCGGCGGACCGATTATTCCCGGCATGCTGTTCCCCTTCCTCTTTATCACGATTGCCTGCGGGGCCGTGTCGGGCTTTCACTCGCTGGTCTCTTCAGGGACCACGCCGAAGATGATCGAGCAGGAGTCCCAGGCCACGGTCGCCTATGGGGCGATGTTGTTGGAAAGTTTTGTCGGCGTGATGGCCTTGATTGCGGCCTCGGTGTTGATTCCCGGTGATTATCTGGCGATTAATACGATGCTCTCGCCCGATGCGTTGGCTGCGATGGGTTTTCCTGTCTCACGGATTCAGGAACTCTCGCAACTCGTCGAGGCGGATGTGGCGGGCCGGCCTGGCGGGGCCGTGTCGCTCGCGGTCGGCATGGCGTCCATTTTTTCCGCGCTCCCTGGTATGGCCGGGTTGATGGCCTATTGGTATCAGTTTGCGCTGGTATTCGAGGCCTTGTTCATTCTGACGACGATCGATACAGGCACGCGAGTGGGACGCTATCTCATCCAGGAGATGGGCGGACGCTTCTACCCTCCGTTGCGGCGGATGAATTGGTGGCCTGGTGTGGTGGTGAGTAGCGGGCTGATCGTGGGAGCCTGGGGCTATCTCATCGGTGCCGGCAGCATTTCGACACTTTGGCCGATGTTCGGCGCAGCGAATCAGTTGCTCGGCACCTTGGCCCTCTGTATCGGCACGACGGTGCTGATCAAGATGCGGAAGGCGCAGTATCTGTGGATCACCGCGTTGCCGATGTTGTTTGTCGGCACGATCACGTTGATGGGGTCCTATGAGATGTTTGGAATGTTTGTGAGCAAGGCTTCGTCCCTTGCCGATAGCGGGAAGGCCTTTGCGTTGTACTTGGATGCTGGGCTGGTGGCGGTGGTGGCCTTGCTCGCGGTGATCGTCTTGGGCGATAGTATCAGGCAATGGTATGGCTATGTGATCTTGAAGCGGCCGTTCACCAGCAGCGAAGTGGTGGTGATGGCGGGTGGAAGTTCGCCGAGAAGAATGCAGACGACGATTTGTCATGACAATGAGGAGCGGCGGTTGCAGTTGCCCGGCGGGGGCTGTTGTTGAGGGGTGGCGGGAGCGGCCAGGTGTCCTACTTGCTCGCAGAACGCGCACGATAAGAATGTGCTCGTTCGATGCGCGCAGTAAAGGGCAGTCTTGGCCGCTTCCTTTAGGGAGGTATGGAGAATTGGAAGGAACTCATTCGACGCGTGGACTGTACGGAAAATGGATGAGATGAGAAGAGGAGGGGATTATGGCTGAGCAATTTTCGTTCGATGTGGTTTCGGAAGTGGACATGCAAGAGATGAAGAATGTCGTCGATCAGGCGACGAAGGAGATCAAGCAGCGTTTCGACTTCAAAGACTCAAAGACGGAGATCACGTTGAAGGAGAAAGAAAAGGAACTGTCCCTGATCTCCGACGATGAGTATAAGCTCAATGCGGTGAATGACATCATTAAGACCAAGTGCGTGAAGCGCGGGGTTTCGCTGAAGGCATTCACCTACGGGACCGTTGAACCGGCGCTGAGTGGCACGGTGCGCCAGGTGGCAAAGATTCAAAGCGGTATCGCGGCGGACAAGGCGAAAGAGGTGACGAAGGCGATCAAGGAGTCGAAGCTGAAAGTGCAGGCGCAGATTCAAGGTGAGCAAGTGCGTGTGCTGAGTAAGAGCAAGGACGACCTTCAGGCGGCCATGGCGTTTCTTAAGGGTAAGGATTTTGGGATTGATCTGCAGTTCACCAACTACCGCTGATCTAGGATGCTGAAACAGGCCCCCAACTTCGTTCTCGGATCGAAATAATCCTCAACGTACCCCAGAGGGTACGCCTCCGGTTATTTCTTTCCTGCGGCCTTGTTGGATGACCTGTTTGAGCATCCTGTGGGACTTTGTCTTGTGCATGGCTAGAATTCTTATTCTCGCTCTTCTTCTGGCAATATCCCTCGTCGGCTGCAATCGCGGCGATCCCATCGTCGTCATTCAGCTCAATCCGAAGAATCCTGACATCATCTACGTCGCGACGAACGACTACATCTATAAGACGCGCGATGGGGGCCAGACCTGGACGAATTTGTCGCGAGGCATGAGCCACTCGCGTGTGATTTCAATGGCGCTTGATCCGGCCTACCCGGCTACGGTGTATGCCGGCACGAAGGGCGATGCCGTCTTTAAGAGTCACGATGGCGGGCAGCGCTGGGCTTCGATGCGCTCGGGGTTGGACGATGCAACAATCTCGTCGGTGGTCAATCAATTCCTCTTCGATCCGACGGACAGCAATCACATCTTTATTGCCACGACGATGGGTGTATTCGAGACGAAAGACGGCGGCGAGCATTGGGTGAAGAAAATGGAAGGGATGAAGGAAGTGTTGATGGTAGTCACGTTGGGTATGGATCCGACGAGACCGGCGATTCTCTACGCGGGTACGAGCGGTGGAGTGTACAAGACGATCGACGAGGCAGGTCATTGGGAGAAGGTGAACAACGGCCTCGTGTCGCCGGATATCATTAAGTCGTCACGCGCACTCAGCGTGACGTCGGTGCTGGTCGATCCGTTTGAGTCGGATACGGTGTACGCTTCCACGTTGACGGGACTTTACAAGACAATCGATGGTGGAAAGGCTTGGGTACGGATCGGACAATCCCTGCAAGACCAGATGTTGTTTTCGATGATCTTGGATCGTACGAAGAAAGGTGTCATTTATCTGGGCGGCCGGGAAGGCGTCCACCGGAGCGAAGATGGTGGGGAGACGTGGGGCACGTTGAATACGGGTCTTGCGACGCTCAATATCCGATCGCTCGTGCAGAGTCCGACCGATCCGGCCGTGTTCTATGCTGGTACGAACGGGAGTGGCTTGTATAGGAGTAAAAATCGTGGAGAAACATGGGAATCGGTACCGACTGCGCTTCAGAGCCAGTGAGGAAGATCACCGCTGTGGGCTGGTGCCGCGTTCTTGAAGCGTTGAACCGACACTCGAGTCTCCGAGGCTTGAGCCTACCCCTGAACCTCCGAAACTCGACCCCACCGTCGAATCCGACAGGCTAGATCCCACGGTAGAACGTTGCAGTGATGAGCCAATCGCCGAAGACGACTCGCTGTTGAATGTCGACTCTCCGATCGAAGGCCCGGCGCGACCTGTCCCTCCGATGGCGAAGCCGGTCGGCCCGGATGCGCCGATCTCGTGGCTATGGCGGGTAGAGGCTCCGATATCTTGTCCGGTCACGCCTTCCGCTCCAATGGTGTTGCCGGTCTTTGGAGTTTTTCCGATACTTGGCCCTGCTGCTGGTGCGCTGCCGATACTGGCGCCAGTCTTTGGTCCTGTCGACAGCTTTGGTGCGCGGATATCTCGCTCGATGGATTCCTCCATCTCACGAATAGCCTGAGCCGCTCGCCCTGATTCTTCAAAGTCGCCGGATTCGCGGGCCTTGCTGATGGTGCCAATGCGATTGAGGGTGGCGCGCAGCTTTTTGATGTCCGCTCGGGCCTTCGCCACCGGTAGGATCATTTCCCGCAGCATGATGCCGCGGGATGCCAACGAGTGATTGGAGAGCTTGGCCTGCGTGGACTTGAGCAGATCGCCCACCTCATCGCCTACCTCGTCGATCTGTTGAAGCTCGGAGACGTCTGTCTTACAGCATTCAAGAAGTTGATGGTATCGGCTGAGGAAGGCGGATACATCGCTTTGGAGGTTTTCGATTTTGAAATCTGTTGGTTCGCGTTGAGGCTGCAGCGAATCGTTGCCCTGGCTTGGCTGTTTCTCATCAATGAGTGGTACACAGCCTGGCGCCGGCCTTGCTGAATACTGCTGGTCAGACTTACGGTCGGGACAGTAGTAAATGGTTGAGGCGGATTGGGCAAGATCGGGGAGGAGCCAGCCGAATGTGATGGCCAGAATTAGGAAGAGATGTTGTCTGATTTGCATGGGCATATTCTCCCCTTGAACCCTAGAAAATGCAATCAAACCAGCTAGCTTTGCATTTTTGACCGGGGACAGCACTCGCGGAGACTGCATTTATCTGTGCCCATGCCAGCACTTCTTCTCATCCCATATCTTGTTCGTGGAATACTCTTGCTGCACCCTCTCTTGGACAGCGGTATCAGCTGCCGGCACCCTCAGAAACTCAAGATACTTTGTCATTAGGACAAGGATCCTTATCTGGATCTACATGCACGTTTGCTAGAAACGTCAGTCCTTGGGCAATTGCCATCCATTTGTTTCCGTAGAATCTCAACATCGCATGCAAGCTCCAAATAGCCTTATATGGGGTCATGTTGACCCCCATCTACCAGGCCTTGGATAGTGCCAAAACCATACAACTTTCTCAACGGGACAAGGCCCAACAAGAGTCTCATAAGTCCATGAATTTGCTATTGACAAGTCTTTGAGTGAGTGTATACTGCGCCGACGGTGGGAGGAAGTGGGTGAATCTGGAAAGTTCTAACCTATGGATGATCGGCATTCCCCTGTCATGTCTTCAGAGGTGCTGTATTGGCTTCTGGGTGATGGGCGGAAGATCTTCCTGGATTGTACGGTGGGATACAGTGGGCATGCTGAAAAACTACTTGAGGGAAGCGGCCCTGATGCGAGGCTCATTGGCCTAGACCGGGACAGATCGGCCATTGAAGCTAGTCGGCAAAGGCTTTCGCGATTTGGCGCTCGCGCAATTCTGATTCATGGTCATTTCATGGAATTGAAACAGCATCTTTCGGAGCATGGATTGTCGCAGGTCGACGGAATTGTTTTTGACCTCGGCGTGTCCTCGCCTCAACTCGATGAACCGGCGCGCGGGTTCAGCTTTCAACACGATGGGCCTCTCGATATGCGCATGGATCAATCCATAGGCGGGACCGCAGCTGATCTGATCAATCGGTGGCCGGAAGCGCAGTTGGCAGACGCGATTTTTCAGTTCGGTGAAGAACGGTTTTCTCGGCGAATTGCTCGTGCCATCGTTCGCGCGCGTGAACGCCATGCGTTGGGGACAACGAAGGAGTTGGTCTCCGTGATCGAGGGGGCTGTCCCTGCAAATTATCGGCATGGCCGGCTTCACTGTGCTACCCGTACCTTCCAAGCCCTTCGCATTTCAGTGAATCAGGAGCTTGATTGCCTCGAATCGGCCTTGCGCGATGCGGTGGATGTTCTGTCTCCCGGCGGTCGCCTCTGTGTGATTTCATTCCACTCGCTCGAAGATCGGATTGTGAAGCACACGTTTCGGGCGCTCTCCGGCAAGGAGGATCCTGCATTAGTAGTGCTCACCAAGAAGCCGCAGGTTTCTACCAGAGAAGAATCAGACCGGAATCCCCGCTCCCGCAGTGCCAAGTTGCGGGCTGTCCAGCGGGTGTCCAAGGAGGGTCACTCATGAAGATGTTGACGATTGTGGCCGGCGTGCTGCTGGTCTTCATGTTTGTGTGGGAACGCGTCGATGTCGTTCGGGTGGGGTATCAGATTGAACGATTGAAAACCCAAAAGGTGTTGCTGGAGAGAGAGCGGGATCAATTGCAAGTGAAGTTTTCTGCGCTGACGGCTCCCGAGCGAATCGCGAAGGTGGCGACGGAAAGGTTGGGGCTCATTCCGCCACAACAGGGGCAAGTGTTGATGGTGCATCAGCAGGAAGAAACTCCGATCCCTGTACTCCCACCCATAGTGCAAGTCCGTCTGGCGAGACATGATTCAACCGTGAGGAGGAACGAGTGACTCCCGGCCCTTCTCGCAGTCGTCGCTATCTGATGCTGTTCCTGCTCTTCTGCGGGTTCGGCATCATTCTATCCCGGCTGGTCACGCTCCAGGTGCTTCAAGCTGCAGAACTCACAGCCAGGGCAGATCGGCAACATCAAAAGACTGTGTCCTTCGAGGGAGCCAGAGGCATGGTATCGGATCGGCACGGCAAAGTGCTTGCCATGAATATGGAGGTGCCATCCGTGTTCGGCGTACCGACGTCGCTGGAGAGCCCGTCGACCGTCGCCCGTCACCTTTCTCCGGTGCTCCATATTCGAAGCGATGAGCTTGAGAGAAAGCTTCGGCAAGACAAGAGCTTTGTGTGGTTGGCGCGAAAGCTCGATCCTGAGCAGGGCCGTCGGCTTGAACAATTGTCATTGGACGGCATCGGTGTGGTGATGGAGGGGCGGCGGTTTTATCCCAAGGGCCCGTTGCTGGCCCACGTCCTCGGATTTTCCGGAATGGATGGGCAGGGACTTGAGGGACTCGAGCGCCGATACGATTCGCACCTGCATGGAGAAAAGCGAGTCACCGTGTTGCAGCGGGATGCGTTCGGCCGCACGGTGTTTCCCAAGGGTGTAGCGGAGCAAGCGCCGACGCCGGGACATGCTCTTACGCTGACCGTCGACGAGGTCATTCAATATATTGCAGAAAAAGAACTCGAAGAGGCCGTCACCCGTACTCATGCCAAGTCCGGGACGATCATCGTCATGGAGCCGCAATCCGGTGCGATTCTCGCGATGGCCGTCAGCCCACGATTCGATCCGAATGTCGTGGCCGCGTTGACGCCGGATCGGTGGCGCAATCGTGCCTTGACGGATACATACGAGCCTGGATCGACCATGAAAATAGTGGTTGGAGCCGCAGCGCTTGAAGAAAAAGTGATGACGCCAGATTCTATGGTCTTTGGTGAAAACGGCCGTATGGTGATCGCGAACACGACGATTCATGACCATGACAAATTGGGCTGGATGACGTTCTCTGAGGCGATTCAGAAATCCAGCAATATCGGCGTCGCTAAAGTCGGGATGGCCCTCGGAGAGCAGCGGCTCTATCGCTACCTTCAAGTGTTCGGATTCGGTCAACGTACTGAGATCGACTTGCCTGGTGAAGTGAACGGACTGTTGAAGACGCCCAAAGACTGGGGTCGCCGATCGCTGGCTTCGATTTCGATAGGACAAGAGGTCGGAGTGACGCCTCTCCAGATGGTATCGGCAGTGGCGGCGCTCGCCAATGGGGGTGTCATGATGAAGCCCTACGTGGTGTCCGAAGTGCGCGACCAGAAAGGTCGCTTGCTTAGGGAAGTACTGCCACAAGTGCGGCGGCGAGTGGTGTCACCAGAGACGGCCAGAACGATGACGACGGTGTTGGAGGGTGTGGTGACGAATGGGACCGGAACCAAGGCGGCCATCCCGGGTTTTCGCGTAGCAGGTAAAACCGGAACCGCACAAAAAATCGATTCGCGAACCGGCGCCTATTCCTCCACGCAGTTTGTCGGATCGTTTGTCGGGTATGTACCGGCTGAGTCTCCGCGGCTGGCGATGATCGTGATCCTGGATGAGCCTCAAGGCGAATCCTGGGGCGGGACCGTGGCGGCGCCGGTCTTTCGGCAGGTTGGGGAGCAGGTGCTCAATTACCTTGGTGTGTCCAGAGACGACACGGTGAAAATCGCGCTGGCGATGAAGGACTACTAAAAGAATATGGCGCGCAATCCCATCACCCTCATGCAGTTGCTCACGGTGCTTCGCGGGCAGGTCGAGATTCTGGAGCAGCGCGGCGATGCGAGCCTCCCGGTGCATGCCATCACAGACGATTCGCGGGCTGTGACGGCCGGGAGTCTCTTTGTCGCGGTCAAGGGTGAGCGCGTCGATGGTCACAGATTTGTCGAACAGGCCATCAGGGCCGGCGCGGTTGCGGTGATCGCGCAGGCGGCTGTGGCATCGGGGCCGTTACCGTTCGTGCAGGTGGCTGATTCACGCAAGGCGCTCGGTCTTCTCGGTAGCCGGTTTCATGGAGATCCTTCCGCCCGTCTTAAGATGATTGGTGTGACGGGCACGAATGGGAAGACAACGACGACATATCTCTGCAAATCATTACTGGAAGGAATCGGCCGGCGGGTCGGATTGATCGGCACAGTGGGTTACCAGATCGGGCAGGAGACGATTCCTGCCTCGCACACGACGCCCGGCGCACTCGATCTTCAAGCACTCTTGACGAAAATGGTCGAGGGCGGACTGACCGATGCAGTGATGGAAGTATCGTCCCACGCGCTTGCGTTAGACCGGACGGCGGGATGCGAGTATGACGTGGCGGTTTTCACGAACCTTACGCAGGATCACCTCGATTTTCATCACACCATGGACGAGTACTTTGAAGCGAAGTTGCGGCTCTTTACCGGATTGGCTGGGGGGCAGAAGGCCGGGAAGCGCGCGATTGTCAATTTGGACGATCCCAGAGGGGGTGCGATCCGGGCAGCCTGCCCTGTGCCGGCCTGGGGCTATGCCATTAAGAACCAGGCCGATCTCAAGGCGGAACGAGTGCGTCTCTCGCTTGCCGGGACCGCTTTTACCGCGGCAACTCCAGCGGGATCGTTTGCCGTCGAGAGCCGGTTGGTCGGGGAGCACAACGTCTATAACTTATTGGGAGCGATTGGAGTGGCGCTGCATAGTGGAGCGACATCCGATCAGGTCTGCGAAGCGGCCGCCCAGATTACCAATGTCCCTGGTCGCTTCGAGCGGGTTTCTTCCGGGCAAGATTTTACCGTCGTCGTCGATTATGCCCATACAGAAGATGCGCTTCTCCGTCTGTTGACGGCAGCCCAGACGTTGAAGACCGGGCGGATCATTACCGTGTTCGGCTGCGGTGGCGATCGGGATCGAGGGAAGCGGCCTAAGATGGGTCGTGCCGCCGTGGAATACAGCGACGTGGTGATCCTGACGTCGGATAACCCTCGAACCGAGGATCCGATGGCGATCCTCCATGAAGTTGAGATCGGCGTGCGTGAGGCGTTGGAGCGCCGCAATCATGTGCAGTATCACATGGTGCCGGATCGCCGTGAGGCGATCGGCGCAGCCATCCACGAGGCGCGTCGAGACGATATGGTGCTCATCGCCGGCAAGGGGCATGAGGACTATCAAATCATCGGCACCAGGAAGTTTCATTTTGACGACCGTGAGGTGGCGCGCGAAGTGATTCAACAATTGCAGGATTGCGCATGAGTGTCCAGGCCACGGTCGGGATTGCGCAAGGCGAGGGGGCAATGGGGCTTTTTACGGTCGAGGAGTTACGGGAAGTCATCAGCGTAAAAGTTCTTGCAGGGCAGGACACGTTAACGGGGAAGCGTCGGATCAGACAGATCAGCACTGATTCCCGATCAATTCGCCGCGGCGATCTCTTTATTGCCCTCAGAGGCGATCGATTCGATGGTCATGAGTTTGTGCCGACCGTACTTGCGCAGGGTGCAGTGGGAGCCATCGTCCACGATGAGTACCACCTTCCTCCTCGCTCCGCAGCGGTACGCCGGATCGAGGGACCGTCTGCACCCTTTCTCTTCGGTGTGCGCGATCCGCTGTTTGCTTACCAGCAGTTAGCGACACATTATCGCAGCCGGTTCACTATTCCCATGGTGGCGGTGACCGGAAGCAACGGCAAGACGACGACGAAAGATATGGTGGCGGCGGTGTTGGCTCAGCGGTGGTCGGTGTTGAAGACTGAGGGAAATTTCAACAATCGGATCGGCGTGCCCTCTACCCTGTTTCGGCTCACGGCTCGGCATCAGGCAGCCGTCATTGAGATGGGTGTGGATCAGCAGGGGCAGACGACCAGGCTCTGTGAGATTGTCAGGCCCACGATCGGGCTGATTACCAATATCGGCCCCGATCATCTCGAGTTTTTTGGAAGCATGGAAGGATCGGCGCAAGCGAAGGCGGAATTATTGGACATGCTTCCGGCCGATGGCATGGCGATTCTGAATGCCGACGATACCTACTTCGACTACCTCGCCGCGCGCGCGCAGTGTCGTGTCATGTCGTTTGGATTGTCGGAGATGGCCGATGTCCGTGCGAGCGGGATCATGTCCGATGCGCGCCAAGGCACGACCTTTCGCTTGCACCTCCCTGGAAAGAGCCGTCCCACGATCGTTCGAATCAAGGTGCATGGCACGCACAACGTCACCAATGCGCTCGCTGCGGCGGCCGTGGGTGCTTCATTGAACTTGTCCGGGTCGATGATTGCCCAGGGGCTGGGCCGATTCCGTCCCGCCGCAATGCGGTCGCAGGTGGTGACCCATCACGGCGTCCATATCATCAACGATTGCTATAACGCCAACCCCGCGTCGATGAAAGCCGCGCTCCAATTGCTGGCCCAGTGGAGTCCTGCGCGTGAACGGATTGCCGTGCTGGGAGACATGTTAGAGCTCGGCTCTGAAGCAGCCCGGATGCATCGGAACGTCGGGGAATTTCTTGCTGCGCAAGGGCTGTCGCGGCTGATCGTCTGCGGGACGTTGGGTCGTGAACTTGGGGAAGGCGCCCGGCAGGGCGGGATGGCCGGTTCGCAGATAGACGAAGTGGTGGATGCAGCGGCTGCGGCTGATCGGCTCAAGAGGATTGTACGGCAAGGCGACGTGGTGTTGGTGAAGGGCTCTCGCGGGATGAAAATGGAACAGGTTGTACAGGTTCTGACGGGGATGAGGGCAGTTACTAGGCGGGCATCCTAAGGAGTCGGTGTTCATTCGACTCACGGGTTGGTCGGATAGGCCCGCTCATTTTTAAGGTAAAGACCGCATGCTCTATAACTGGTTGTATCCGTTTCATACGGATTATTCATTCCTGAACGTCTTTCGGTATTTGAGCTTTCGGATCATCTATGCGGCCGTGACGGCGTTCTTGATTGCCTTTGTGCTGGCCCCCTGGGTGATCAAAAAATTGCAAGACATAAAGCTGGGCCAGCAGATTCGCCACGACGGTCCTAAGCGTCACCTGGCAAAGAGCGGTACGCCGACTATGGGGGGGATTCTCATCCTCTTCGCGGTGGTCCTTTCGACGCTTCTGTGGAGCGATATCGCGAAGCCGTATGTCTGGCTTGTGCTCGCCGCCATGCTGGGGTTTGGGGCGATTGGATTTGCCGACGACTATCTCAAGTTCATCAAGACCCAATCGAAAGGGTTGTCGGCGGGACAGAAATTCACGGCACAAGTGGCGATGGCCTTGGCGATCGCACTGGTCCTCTATTTTCTGCCCGGCTATACGACCAAGCTCAGTATCCCGTTTTTCAAGAATTTCGTTCCGGATCTCGGCTGGCTGTATGTCGCCTTTGCTGTAATCGTCATTGTCGGGAGTTCTAACGCCGTCAATCTGACCGACGGTCTCGATGGGTTGGCGATTGGCCCGGTCATGATCGCGTCATTGGCCTATACGATCGTGGCGTATGTCGCCGGCCATCGGCTCATGTCGGACTATCTGCTCATTCCGCACATCGAAGGCGCGGGTGAACTTGCGGTGTTCACCGCCTCCATCCTGGGGGCAAGTCTGGGATTTCTGTGGTTCAATACCTATCCGGCTTCCGTATTTATGGGGGATGTGGGCTCGCTTCCGCTGGGAGCGGCGCTGGGCACGGTTGCGGTGATCAGCAAGCACGAACTGCTGCTTCTGATGGTCGGCGGAGTGTTTGTGATTGAAGCGGTCTCGGTCATTTTTCAGGTGATCTCGTTCAAGGCACGAGGGAAGCGAATTTTTCTCATGGCGCCCATCCATCATCACTTTGAGATGAAGGGGTGGGAGGAGCCCAAGGTTGTGGTGCGCTTGTGGATCATTGCCATTTTATTGGCATTACTGAGCCTGAGTACCTTAAAGCTGCGGTGATGGCATGCCAGGAGAGACGGCTGTGGAATTGGCTGGAGCGCGTGTCACGGTCATGGGGCTTGCCAGAAGCGGTGTCGCGGCTTGCCGGTTGCTCCAGGCGGCGGGGGCACGTGTCACGGTGGCCGATCGGAAGGAATCGACTGAGCTGGCGGCAGTCCTCGGCGGCATCGACCGAGATCACGTCGGTGTGACAGTCGGAGCGCGGTACGAGTCGTCGCTCGATGAGGCGGACCTGGTGGTGATCAGCCCTGGAGTGCCCTATCGACTCGCCCCGCTCGAAGCAGTGCGTCGGCGCGGTGTGAAGGTGATCAGCGAATTGGAGCTTGCCTCTCAGTTTTTCAGAAGTCCGCTCCTCGCAATCACGGGCACCAATGGCAAGAGCACGACTGTGACCTTGATTGGCAAGTTTCTCGTCGAGAGCGGGAAGCGGGCGTTTGTCGGAGGAAACTTGGGCACTGCTTTGAGTGAGGCGGCGGTGGAAGACCTTCGCGCCGGTCAGGCGGGGCAACCGAGTCCGTTCGACTATCTCGTCGTCGAAGTCTCCAGTTTTCAGCTGGAAACAATTGATCGGTTCCATCCCTGGATTGCTGCACTGCTCAACGTGACGGTCGATCACCAGGACCGGTATGAGTCGCTGGACGAATACATCGCGGCTAAACAGCGGATCTTCGAGAATCAAACGGCGTCGGACTTTGCCCTGTTCAACCTTGACGATGCCCGTGTGGCCGCGCTGCGACATCGCGTCACGGGGAAACGCCTGGGGTTTACGACCACGTCGATGCTCGGGGGTGATTTGTTCGGAGGAACCTATCTAGAAGACGGCCGGATCGTGACGACGGTGACCGGGGTACGGCAAGAGATCTGCCGTCGAAGTGAGATCCGCATCATCGGCAACCACAACGTGGAGAACGTCATGGCGGCGGCGACCTATGGTTTGCTGTGCGGTTGCCCTCTCGATGTGATTCGGCGTGTCCTCGCGACATTTCCCGGACTCGAGCATGCTCTTGAAATTGTTCGCGAGCGTCGGGGGGTCCGATTTGTAAATGATTCGAAGGGGACGAATGTCGATGCCACCCTCAAGGCGCTGGAAAGTATCGATCAACCGATTTGGCTCATTGCCGGTGGGCGGGATAAGGGTGGCGACTTTTCACGACTCGCCCAGGCGGTCAGCCGGCGGGTTACGCGTGTGATTCTGATAGGGGAAGCGGCGCCGCTGTTGCGACAGGCGTGGGGAGGTGTCGCCACGCTGACTGAGGCAGCCACCTTGCGGGAGGCAGTGGATTGTGCCGCGCAGGGGGCATCGCCTAATGACGTCGTGTTGTTATCCCCGGCTTGTGCCAGCTTCGACATGTTTGCTGACTATCAAGACCGTGGCCGTCAATTCAAGGCATTGGTTCATGCCTTACCGGCGTGACGTGCAAAGCGAGGGAGGGGCGGTTCTGAGCAATGGCGCATCGATCAGCGGGGACTCTGGCGCTCCCATGGTCCCAGACCAGCCAACGGTCTGGCAAGCAACGGGTAGCGGCGGATCATACGCTTCTAGCGGTCACCATGATCCTGGCGCTGGTGGGACTGGTCATGGTGTTCAGCGCGAGCGCCATTGTGGCGGGCAACAGGTTTCAGGATCCCGGATTTTTTCTGAAGCGGCAGACCGCCTGGCTTGCGTTCGGCTTACTGTTGATGCATCTCGCATCGCGTATCGATTACACGTTCTGGAAGAAGCTCTCCATCCCGATGTTGGCCTGCATCGTACTGCTGCTCATCATGGTACTGGTGCCGTCGCTTGGTGTGGCGGCCAAGGGGGCGCGGCGATGGTTGCGATTGGGATTCATCTCGGTGCAGCCGGCGGAGATGGCCAAGCTCGTGGCGGTCATCTATCTGGCGGCGTATCTGACCAGAAAAGGGGACAAGATCACGTTGTTCCGCAACGGACTTCTGCCGGCCCTGATCGTGATCGGACTGCTGAGCGGACTGGTGCTGCTGGAGCCGGATCTTGGGACGGTCGTAGTGCTTGGCCTGGTGACGATCGGGATGTGTTTTCTCGCAGGGGCGCGCTTCTCCCATCTCTTGGCCTTAGGCCTTTGTGCGATTCCAGTCGTGCTGGCGCTGGTCCTTGGGTCCAGTTATCGACGCCAACGGCTTATGACCTTTCTGGCTCCATGGAAGGATGCGTCGGACGCCGGATTCCAAATCACGCAGTCCTTCTTGTCATTCGGCAGCGGAGGTCCGTTCGGGGTGGGATTGGGCGAGGGCAAACAGAAGCTCTACTTCCTCCCGGAGGCGCATACAGACTTTGTCTTGGCGCTGGTCGGCGAAGAACTGGGGCTCATCGGCACCGCGACGGTCATCCTGTTATTCGCATTTTTTGTGTGGCGCGGGTTTCAGATCGCCGCGCGCGCGCGGGTACCGTTCGGCCGCTATCTGGGTATGGGTATTACCCTGTTGATCGGCAGTCAAGCGTTAGTGAACGCCGCGGTAGTGACTGGGCTATTGCCGACGAAAGGGCTCACCTTGCCGTTCGTGAGCTATGGAGGCTCGTCGTTGGTGGTCAGCCTAATCGGCGTGGGCATTTTGCTCAGTATTTCTCGCGACCGGCATGCCGGTGGGTCTCGAAGTGGGCGCGATGGATTGAATCACGGATGACGATCGTCATAGCAGCAGGAGGAACCGGTGGCCATCTCTATCCGGCTGTGGCGTTGGCGCGAGAGTTTCTCCGGTACGATCCAAAGGCCAAGATCCTCTTCGTGGGGACGGCGCGTGGACTCGAGTTGAAGGTGCTTGCCCATGAAGGATTCGAGCTGGCGTTGATCAGTGCCAAGCCAGTGATGGGCAAGGGTCTGTTCGGGGCGCTGACGGGGTTGTGTGCCACGCCGGTCAGTCTGTGGCAGTGCCTGAGAATCCTGCGTGCCAGACAGGCGGATTTGGTGATCGGGGTCGGCGGATATACGAGTCCGATGATGTTGCTTGCTGCAGCATTGGCCGGAGTGGTGCGTGTGATTCTTGAGCCGAATGCAAATCCAGGAGCAGCCAACAAAGCGGTGGGACCGTTTGCTCAGCGCGTCTTTCTCGCGTTCGAGTCGGCGGCTCACTCGTTCGATCGTTCCAAGGTGCGTGTGGTGGGGACTCCAATTCGCAAAGCGTTTTTGGACGGCATGCGACAGAGCAGGGAGAAATTGGGACCACCGCATCTGCTGATTTTCGGGGGAAGTCAGGGAGCGAAGGCGATGAATGCAGCGGTGATGGAAGGATTGCCCGATCTGATGACACAGATACCACATCTCACTGTGACCCACCAGACCGGCGAGTCTGACCATGCGCGGGTGGCTGAGGCCTATCGTCGCGCCGGATTCGAGCCGCAAGTCGTGCCGTTTATCTATGACATGCCTGCCGCATTACGGCAGGCAGATCTCGTGGTGGCAAGAGCTGGAGCCATGACGATAGCGGAACTTACGGCCTGTGGAAAGCCGGCCATCCTCATTCCGCTGCCGTCAGCCATCTACGACCACCAGACGAAGAATGCCAAGGTGATGGAAGCAGCCGGGGCTGCCGTGCTGCTTTCGCAATCTGTGCTCACCGGCCCCCTGTTGGTAAGCACAGTGGCGGGCATTCTCGGGGATCCTGAGCGATTGCGAGCGATGGGGGAAGCCAGTCTTTCTCTGCGGAAAATCGACGCGGCCGAGGTCATCGTCCGCGAGTGTTACGCACTTATGGGGGGACATCATGATGCTCACCGGTCTGTTGGAGCGGCAGGAGGCTAATGGCATTGGGCAACGTGGACAGGAGTCACAGTCGTATTCACCGGTTGGTGGAGTAAGGCGCGCGCCGATGTTTCGCAAGACGCAACAGATTCACTTAGTCGGAATCGGGGGATCGGGGATGAGCGGCATCGCCGAGGTGCTGCTGACGTTGGGGTATAAAGTGACGGGCTCGGACTTGCAGGCTTCCGATACGACGCGGAGATTGGAAGAACTCGGGGGGCGCATCTTTATTGGCCATCAGGAGTCGAATGTGGGGGAGGCCCAAGTGGTGGTCATCTCCTCCGCCGTGTCGGCACAGAATCCCGAGGTCGTGGTCGCCAAGGCGAAGCAGATTCCCGTGATTCCACGGGCCGAGATGCTTGCGGAGCTGATGCGACTGAAATTTGGGGTTGCCATTGCCGGCGCTCATGGAAAAACCACGACGACCTCGATGGTCGCTAATGTACTGGCTCAGGGTGGGTTGGATCCGACGATGGTGATCGGTGGCAAAGTGAATGCGTTGGGGAGTCATGCCCGCCTTGGCCGAGGCGATCTCCTCGTGGCAGAAGCCGATGAGAGCGATGGGTCGTTTCTTCGTCTGTCTCCGACCGTTGTCGCGGTCACGAATCTCGACAGGGAACATCTGGATCACTATGGCAGCATGGAACGCATCAACGAGTGCTTTCTCGAGTTTATCAATAAGGTGCCGTTCTATGGTTTGGCCGTATTGTGTGCCGATGATGATCGGCTGAGGGCGCTCTTTCCGAACATCGTGAAACGTTATCAGACCTATGGCCTCAGTGAGCGTGAAGGTGTCACGCCTGACTTCTTTGCGACAGAAATCAGCTTGAATCAATGGGGCGCTGAGTTTCGAGCGCAGTTCCGTGGGCGCAATTTGGGCCCATTCCGCCTGGCAGTCCCAGGCCGGCACAATGTCTCCAACGCGCTTGTGGCGATTGCGATCGGCATCGAATTGGATGTGCCGGTGGATCTCATCAGAAAAGCGCTGGCGGCCTATGCCGGGGTCGAGCGCCGCTTTCATCTGCGAGGGGAAGCCGGTGGGATTATGGTCGTGGACGATTACGGGCATCATCCAACCGAGATCAATGCCACCCTCGCCGCAGCGAAGCAAGGCTGGAATGACCGGCGGCTGGTGGTGATCTTTCAGCCGCATCGCTATACCAGGACGCGAGATTTGCTGGAGGATTTTGCGAAGTCGTTTGACCAATCAGACATATTGTTCTTAGCTGACATTTATGCGGCAGGGGAGCAGCCGATTCCTGGGGTGTCCGGAGCCAAGTTGGCCGAGGTTGTTCGTGCGTCCGGCCATCCGTCTGTGACCTTTGTGGAACACAAAGAGCAGTTGGTGGATCAGGTATTGCCCCATCTGAAATCGGGGGATCTCGTCATTACATTAGGGGCGGGGGATATTTGGAAAACGGGGCTTGGGCTATTGGCCCGATTAACCCCTGTCGGATGATGCCATGAAGCGAGGTGCCCGACGTGTCACGACAGCTGCGAAAGCTCATGCGCAGTTCACGCAGGCAGATGTCCGGGCTGCGGTAGCGGGCTTCCGGGGATCCGTATCCTTCCAGGCTCCGTTGAGTGAGTACACCTCGTTCAAGATCGGAGGGCCGGCGGATGTCGTGGTTGAACCGGCTGATATTGAAGATGTCTGTCTGGTCGTCCAGCAGGCGCGCGCGCGCAAGATCCCGTTGTTTGTCCTGGGTGGGACAAATTTATTAGTCCGGGACGGGGGAATCCGCGGCATCGTAATGAGTCTGGTGCGATTGCGGGGAATCAAGGAAGAACCGGGGTCCGTGCTCTATGCCGATGGGGGAGTAGGGATGCCGACGTTGATTGGATACGCCATTCGCCATTCCCTCGCGGGATTGGAATGGGCAGCGGGAATTCCCGGGACTGTGGCCGGCTGTGTGGTGATGAATGCCGGAACGAAGCTCGGAGAAATGAAGGATTCGGTCAAGGCTGTTCGCATGGTGAACATGAAGGGCCAACTCATAGAAGTGGAAGCAGCCCAGGTGAGGTTCGAGTATCGACGGGCTTTGCTGCCGCGCGGCATCGTCGTCGGGGTGTGGCTTCAGTTGAAGCAGGGGGTTCGGACTGAAATCGAGCGAGTGGTCAAGGACTACCTCCATTATCGGCGGGACACACAGCCGCTCGCGATGCCGAGCGCCGGTTGTGTGTTCAAGAACCCTCCGAACGATTCCGCTGGCCGACTGATTGAGGCGGTTGGCCTCAAGGGGGCACGCGTCGGCGATGCAGAGGTCTCGATGAAGCATGCCAACTTCATGGTGAATCGGGGGCAGGCGCGCGCGGCGGATGTGACGGCGCTGATCGGAAAGGTCCGCAGCGCTATTCGCCGGCTGGCGGGCGTGCGGTTGGATCTTGAACTCAAAATCGTCGGAGAGGCCTAGCGGTATGAGCGAGCCCCGTCTGACAGAACGACCCCTGCTGACCCGCGCCCGTATCGGGGTGCTGATGGGAGGGCAATCGGCTGAGCGCGACGTGTCGCTTCGGACGGGCGCTGCCGTGCATCGGTCGCTGGTCCGCCGTGGCTACAACGCGGTGACCATTGATGTAGGACCGATGCTCGTTCGGGATTTGCGCGACCAGAAGATCGAGCTAGTGTTTCTCGCATTGCATGGACCGGGCGGGGAAGATGGTTCTATCCAAGGGTTTCTGGAAACCCTTGGAGTTCCCTACACCGGATCCGGTATCCAGGCCAGTGCGATCGGCATGCATAAAGTCACGACGAAAACCCTCTTGGCCTCAGCGCACATTCCCGTGCCGGGTGGCACGGTGGTGAAGCGCGGAGAAGAAGTTTCGCGCACCACTGCAATGCGGGCGGCGAAATTACGCTGGCCCGTCGTGGTGAAGCCTGCGTCGCAAGGGTCCACGATCGGTGTCACTATCGTGCGGAAGCCGGCGCAATGGCGTGACGCCCTGGCCTTGGCTCACCGCTATGACGCGGATGCCATGGTTGAGGCTTACATTCCCGGGCATGAGGTCACGGTGTCGATCATTGGGCGGCAGCATGCATCCCCGCTGGTACTTCCTGCTGTGGAAATTGTTGCGCCAGGCGGTTTTTACGATTTTTCGGCGAAGTATGAAAAGGGGAAAACCCAGTACCTCTGCCCTGCGCCTTTGGGCGCGGCGGTAAGCAGGCAGATTCGGATGTTAGCGCTGCGTACCTATGAGGTGTTGGGTTGTGAAGGTGCGGCCCGAGTCGATTTCCGGATCACCCCGCGTGGCCGTCCTGTTGTGTTGGAGATTAATACGGCGCCGGGCATGACCGAAACAAGTTTATTGCCGATGGCCGCGGCGCAAGTTGAGATCGATTATGACGAGCTGACCGAGCGGATTCTCGAGTCGGCCCTTGTTCGCGCAGCCCGCTGTGACCGTCCGTCAGAGGAAGGGAGGACGCCGTGAAGGTGTTTTTGCGGAAGAAAGCGGCTCCTGCAATCGGCCCTCGAATGAACCAATGGAAGGGCGCGCGTGCCAGTCAGATTTCGGATCATCGGCAACAGGCGCGTCGGGGAAAGCTCGTCTCGCGGGGGCGATGTGCGTTGCGCATAGGACAATGGATCGTCGGCCTTGCAGTGTTGGCTTGGGGTCTGACTGCGGCCACGCAAGAGATGGGACCAGTTCTGCAGGACTGGCTGGAGATTCGCGAGATAGAGGTCGAGGGTATTCACCATGTGACGAGGCCGGAAGTGTTGGAACGGCTCGTCTTGAAGCCTGGCGTGGGGCTCCATCAAGTCAGCACAGCATTTCTCGCCGAGCGAGTGCAGGCGCATGCCTGGATTAAGGAGGCGACGATCGAACGTAGGCCACCGCATCTGCTGCATGTCACCGTATTGGAGCGTACGCCGGCTGCCATTATTCGGATGGGCACGGACCATTGGTTGAGCGATGAGAGCGGATATCTTCTAGCCAAGTTAGGCCGGCAGGATGATGAAACGCTGCCATTGTTGACCGGGCTTGAGTTCCAGGCCATTCAGCGCGGCGAGGCCCGTGTTCGCAATGCGATTCAGTCCGGGGTCGTGTTGGCCAAGCTTATCGCCAGTACCCTCGACGGACGGATTGAAGTGGATCTCGCGAATCCTGCGAATGTAGTGGCGTCAGCCAATGGGGTGCGATTTCAGTTTGGTGACGATTCTCTGGTTGATCAATGGGAGCGGTTCCGGAAAGTGAAACCGTCTTTTAAAACTGCCTCCTCCGAAGGTCGGAAGCGCGAGGTGACCGAGATCGATTTGCGTTATGACAACCGTGTCATTGTGCGGGAAAGGGTGTGAGGGCTGTGCCAAAGCGTGATCAAATTCTTGTTGGGTTGGATATTGGAACTACCAAGATCTGCGCCATAGTTTCGGAAGTTACCGATGAGGGGGCGCTCAACATCATCGGGGTCGGATCCAGCCCATCGCGAGGGCTTCGCAAAGGCGTCGTGGTCGATATCGAGAGTACTGTGGAATCGATCAAGAAGGCGGTGGAGGAAGCCGAGCTGATGGCGGCGGTCCAGATCAATTCTGTCTATACCGGCATCGCCGGAAGCCACATCTCTGCGGAGAACTGCAAGGGGGTTGTGGCGCTCAAAAAGGCAGAGGTGTCGCGGGAAGACATTCAGCGTGCGATCGAAAGCGCGCGGACCCTGGCAGTCGTTCCCCATGAACGACGGATTCTTCATGTGCTGCCTCGTGAGTTCATGGTGGATGGGCAAGAGGGGGTGCGGGAGCCGTTGGGTCTGTCCGGAAACCGTCTTGAAGTCAACGTCCATGTGATTACCGGCGCGGTGACTTCAGCGCAGAACATCATCAAATGTGTGAATCGCGCGGGGCTCGATGTTGTGGATATTGTGTTGCAGCCTTTGGCCTCCAGTGAGGCGGTCCTCAGTCAGGAAGAGCGCGATCTGGGGGTCGTGATGATCGATCTCGGAGGTGGAACGACCGATCTCGCAATTTTCTTTGACGGGAGCATTCGGCACTCTGCGGTCTTGCCGATCGGCGGACAGAATTTGACGAAAGATCTCGCAATTGGGCTGCTGACCTCTCAGACCGAGGCCGAAAAGATCAAGCTGCAGCATGGGATTGCCCGAACGGGATTGGTGCATGGTCATGAAACCATAGGGGTTCCGTCGGTTGGGGATCGCCCTGCACGGACGTTTTCACGCCGTGACATTGCCGAAATTCTTGAGCCGCGGGTCGAGGAAATATTTGAGCTGGTTCGCCGGGAGATCGCGCGTGCAGGCTACGAGGGTGTGCTGGGGGCAGGGGCGGTGATTACAGGCGGAACGTCGTTGTTGGAAGGGATGCCCGATGCGACAGAGCAGATATTGAATCTTCCGGCTCGCCGCGGCGCGCCCAGTGGGATCGGAGGGCTTCGCGACATCGTCAGTAATCCCATGCATTCCACGGGTGTCGGCTTGCTCCTCCATGCCCGGCACCATCTTGAGGAGATGGCCACGGCCGGTCTGCGCAGTGGACGTCCGTTGCATAAGGCATTCGATCGTATGAAGTCCTGGATGTTCGAGTTTTTTTAACCATTGCGCGGGGCGGATGGCCGCCACGCGAATTCTATTAAGGGAGGTGTCCTGATGTTTTCATTCGAAGAGGATGTTGTGTCCCCCGTTCGGATCAAAGTGATCGGTGTCGGTGGCGCCGGGTGCAACGCCCTGAACACCATGATCATGTCCGGATTGGCGCGGGTCGATTTTATCGCGGCAAATACCGATCTGCAGGCGTTGGATCGGTCGCGGGCGTCGTATAAGGTTCAACTGGGCCCTGAGCGGACGAGGGGACTCGGCGCCGGGGCGAAGCCGGAAGTCGGAAAAGACTCGGCATTGGAAAGCAAAGATCAGATTCGGGAATGTCTTGAGGGCGCCGACATGGTGTTCGTGACTGCGGGGATGGGCGGCGGAACCGGGACGGGCGCCGCGCCGATCGTGGCGAGCATTGCGCGTGAACTCGGTATCTTGACGGTCGGGGTTGTGACAAAGCCTTTTTCCTACGAAGGTCATCGCCGGATGGTTCATGCGGATGAAGGGATTCGCGACCTTCGTCGCCATGTGGATACCCTGCTCGTGATCCCGAACCAGCGATTGCTTGGTATTGTCGACAAAGCGACGCCGCTGCTCGAAGCCTTCAAGGTGGCCGATGATGTCCTCCGGCAGGCCATTCAAGGGATCGCGGATGTGATCACGACTACCGGTCATGTCAATGTGGATTTCGCCGACGTTCGGACCGTAATGTCGCATACGGGTCGCGCCGTGATGGGCATGGGCGTGGCGCGTGGGACTAATCGGGCAATCGAAGCGGCGCAAAAGGCGATTTGCAGCCCGTTGTTGGAGGAAGGCAGTGTTGAGGGCGCGCGGGGTGTGTTATTGAATATCACCGGCGGGCCTAATATGTCGCTGCACGAGATCGAGGAAGCGGCTACGATCGTTCAACAGACGGCCGATCCTGAAGCCAATATCATTGTCGGACAGGTGATCAACCCCGATATGGGAGACGACTTGGTCGTGACGGTGATTGCCACCGGGTTTGAATGGGAGGGCCAGCCCGGTCAGGTTCCCGTGGCAGCGGCTCGGGCTCCCCGCACCGGGCAACAGGCGATGGCCAGCGCCGGCCAGACGATGGGGGAACGATCGTATGCGGAGCGGCCTTTCAAAGATCTCGACCGTCCGACCTTCTTGCGGCGGATGGGAGATGGAAGAGAGCAGATGGAACGAACCGCGGCGGTTACCGACGATGAATGGGATGTGCCCACGTTCCTACGCAAGCAGGCCGACTGAGCCGATAGGGTCTATAGGGGTGAGTAGTCTCAGCGGAGTATAGCTATGAGCGCAGCGATCATCACGGTTCCTGCCTTCGCGTCTTCGCGCGACGGTATCCGGCATTTTTTCGGTACGCGCGGCCATGCAGGTTCGCTGGCACTCGATGTAGGAGTACCGGCACGTCAGTCGGGGGCGCAGGGGCGCGACTGGCTGCTGTCCGTCAAGCAAGTGCACGGGACTGATGCTTTGGTGGTGGATCGACCACTCACCGAGGTAGATCGGTTCCCTGGCGGATGGGACGCGCTGGTGACTGATCAGCCAGGCGTAACGGTGGCGGTGCGTACGGCAGACTGTGTCCCCGTGCTTGTACATGATCCACGCCGGCATGTCGTGGCGGCGATTCATGCCGGTTGGCGTGGCGCTGTCGCCGGGATTGTTTCAAAAACCTTCAGGCTGATGGCGGACAGATTCGGGTCAATGCAGTCGGATCTGCGAGTTAGTATTGGACCCTCAGCCGGTCCCTGTTGCTATGAAGTAGATAATCCGGTGCTCGACCAGCTCCGAATGGGATTGCCAGATTGGAAGTCGGTAGTGCGGGGCTATCAAGGGCACAAGGCTCGGCTGGATCTCAAGGCTCTGATCCGTCGGCAAGTGGAAGGAGAGGGCGTTTCCACACCCTCTGTTTCATCGGTGAACCTCTGTACCATCTGCCAGGATCAGCTCTTTTACTCCTATCGGAGGGAAGGCCGGGTGAATGGGACGATGGTCAGCGGGATCACGCTGACCTCTCACCGATAGAAACTAGCAGGATGCTGGGAAAGTACGTCAGAGAAAGAAGACTGGTATTTGGTTTATCTTGTTTGTTTGGTTGAACGAAACTAACCAGATGAACCAAATTAACCATAATAAGTAACGCAAACCAGGTTTTCACTGTGCCACAATAGTTTCTCCGCAGCCTTTAAGTTCAGGTGTGTGCGCTGACATTTGCCCGTCGGTTTGGGTACAATACTTCCTAGTTTCCGAGAGACGGCGATTCAGCTGTGGCTGATTAGATGAGATGGATCTACCAACTGGTGGTTCAATCGGAGAGAAGATTCGGCTCATTTTCGAGGAGATCCGGTGAGGGAGCGCGGCGTGTCTAATCAAACGATCACGAGCAAGATTACGTTCATCGGAGGAGGCCAGATGGCTGAGGCCATGATCGGAGGTCTCCTCTCGGGACAGGTGTGCTCTGCTGCATCGATATGGGCAACAGATCCCGTTTCCGATCGACGCGATCGCTTGAAAAGTCAATTTGGCATTCTGGTTGGTTCTGCCAACCGTGAAGCGGTTGCCTGGGCTGATGTGGTCGTCTTGGCGGTCAAACCTCAGACGCTTCCTGCTGTACTCAGTGAGCTTGGCCCGACCCCGACCCTGGCCCATGCCCTGGTGATTTCTATTGCTGCAGGGGTAACGATTCGAGCAATCGCGGAACAGATTGCCGGGACGATGCGGGTGATTCGTGCGATGCCGAATGTTCCGGCATTGGTTCGGGAGGGCATGACCGCTCTGGCCTTGGGCAGTGCAGTGTCTGAAGATGACAGTCGCCTGGCTCGAACGGTATTCGAATCAGTCGGTCGGGTAGTGCTGGTTGAGGAACGATTGATGGATGCAGTGACCGGACTGAGCGGCAGTGGGCCGGCCTATATATTTCAGGCTATTGAAGCGTTAGCGGATGGAGGGGTGATGATGGGCTTGCCGCGGCAGACTGCCGAACTCCTTGCTGCGCAGACGGTGCTCGGTGCGGCTCGTTTGGTACTGGAATCGGGGGTGCATCCCGCTCAATTAAAAGATCGAGTGGCGTCTCCCGGAGGCACGACCATCGCCGGGCTTCATCAGCTCGAGCAGGGAGGATTTCGCGCTGCGCTGATGGCAGCGGTCGAAGCGGCCACCACACGATCGAAAGAGTTGGGGCGCTGATGTTTATCATAGGCAATGCCCTGAGCGCATTGGCAACGGTCATCCATTATGTTTTAGAAATCTATATATATGTTGTCGTTGCTCGCGCGCTCATCTCGTGGGTCAATCCTGACCCATGGAATCCTATTGTGCAGTTTCTGGTAAAGGTTACTGAGCCGGCATTGGCTCCAATTCGCCGAATAGTCGGTACGCGTTTAGGATTTGATCTCTCTACTTTTGTTCTCATACTGATTCTGGTATTTCTTCAGAGGGCCATCGTACCTTCGCTACTACAGATCGCAGTGGCTATGGACGGACATAGTATTGGGGAGGTGCCATGAGAATTACGCCGCTCGATATTCAACAAATGGTGTTCAAGGCCAGCTTTCGCGGGTACGACAAAGAAGAGGTCAATCGCTTCCTCGAAGAACTGGCACAGACGATTGAATCGCTGAATCGAGACCAGGCGGTTCAGCGAGAAAAGATCGTATTCCTAGAGCAGCAGCTTGCCGAGCTGAAGCGAACGGAAGCGACGTTGTCGAGCACCCTCCTCTCGGCGCAATCGCTGGCAGAGGACGTGAAACGGAATGCACAACGGGAGGCGGATCTCGTCATCAAGGAGGCTGAACTGAAGGCCGGCGAGTTGATCCGTCAAGCCGGGATCGAGCTGACCGATACGCAGCGGGACCTCTCTTCGCTTCAGAAGCAGCGACTGCTCATGGTCGAACGATTGCGTGCGTCGTTACGGATGTTTGAGCGTATGCTGGAAGTGGAAGAGCAGGAAGCGCTTCATGACGCCGCGATCGCATCGGAGGAGAAGCTCGAGGGAGAGTCGAGCCCGGCGTTGTGACCTGTTGGACCCGAACGATCCTTGTTCACTGATGCAGTTCTTGGTCTGCTTCGCGCCGCCTGCCAGCAGCAGATTCCCTCACTCATAGATGCTTCGTCCATGACTACCCATCACGTCATTCAGACGGCACTGCAATCAGCCGTTGACGACGGTGTCTTCCCCGGCGCCCAGTTGGCGGTACGTCTCCGTGGTGAACTGCTATGTATGATTGCGGCAGGGCGATTGTCGTCAGAACCCACGGGCCTTCCGGTGCAAGCCACCACCATTTACGACCTCGCATCTCTTACCAAACCGTTGGTGACGGTTACATCAATTTTACTTCTGACTCAGCGCGCCAAGGTTGCCCTTGGAGATTCCGTACAAGAGATACTAGTCGAACTTCAAGGGTCGCCGATCGGTCTGGCAACGGTACGAGACCTCTTGACCCATCGATCAGGCTTGCCAGGATGGCGACCGTTTTACAAGCAGCTTGATGCAAGGGACATGGTTTCCGGGCTCCCTGGCGGAGATCTGCCTGCCAAACAACATGTATTGGAAATGATTCGTGATGAGCCGTTGATCTATGCGCGCGGAGAGCGAAGCGTCTACAGCGACCTTGGATTCATGCTCCTGGGGTTTCTGGTTGAACGTCTCAGTGGAATGGCGTTGGATCTTTGGTGCGAAGAGGCGATCGTCCAACCGCTACAGGCCGATCCAATGATGTTTTGCCCTTTGGCAGGGCGAGCGCTATCCGACGTTGTACGTCCAACTGTCGATGTATCGCGCATTGCCCCGAGCGAACAGGATGAGTGGCGTAATCGACTCTTACGTGGGGAAGTGCACGACGAAAATGCCGCAGCGATGGGTGGTGTCGCGGGCCATGCAGGGTTATTTGGGACTGCCGAATCGGTACTGGCTGTCTCCGGGGCCTGGCTCCGCGGCTATTATGGAAGAGAGTCGATTTTGGAGAGAGAACTTGTCAGGCAGTTTACGACCCGCCAAGAATCTGCTGCTCGATCGAGTTGGGCGTTGGGATGGGACACTCCGTCGGCGCCATCATCATCGGGATCCAGTTTTTCCGAGCGGTCATTCGGGCATCTAGGCTACACTGGGACGTCGCTGTGGATTGATCCGTTGTGTGAGTTGGAGGTGGTGCTGTTATCGAATCGGGTTCATCCGAGCCGAAGGAACGAGAAGATAAAGGTCTTCCGTCCCCATATTCACGATCTGGTGTACCGGGAGTTTGTGTCTGCCTGACAGCCGGACTACGCTGGATCCTGGTAATCGACCCAGGTTTCTTTTTCAGCGAGATACTTCGTGCCTTTGAAATTGGTGCGGGTTCTCATTTTGCTGAAGCCGAATCCCTGCATCGCTGCGATGAGCTCTTGTACTGAAGCGGCTATAGTCGGATGCGAGTGCCCTTCTACCACCAGGGCTTCATACATGACCTTGGCAGCGTAGCCTGAAGCGGTTCGATTGATGAGGACGGTACGATTGAAATACCGATCGCTCGGGTCTACTCCTTCAACCTGGTGCTTTTCAACCAGTCCTTCTTTTTTGAAAAGCAACGGAAGAGAACTCATTGCAACCTCCGTGACACTCAAACGGAATAGCCCAGGGCTTCGATTATAGGGTGGCGCCATGCCGACTGCAAGCCGTTGACAACCGTGCAGCAGCCTCCTATCATTTTCTCCCGCTGCGGTAAGCCGCTGTGTTTCGAACGATATGAATATCCCAAACAGCTTGACCATCCTCCGTATTCTCCTGATTCCCTGCTACATAGGGTTACTCGTCTATGGCAGATTTAATCTAGCGCTCATCGTGCTTCTCTTAGCGGGCCTCACCGATGCGCTCGATGGGGCGATCGCCCGAATAAAGAATCAGCATACCCGGCTCGGGGCCGTGCTAGACCCTTTGGCAGATAAGCTGCTTCTCACCTCCGGATTCATCACGCTTTCGATGATTCATGTGATTCCCTTGTGGGTCACTATCCTCGTGGTCAGCCGAGACTTGATCCTGATGTTGGGAACGGCGGTTGCGCACTTCACAGATTCTCGCGTGGACATTACCCCGACTTTCTTGGGCAAGGGCACCACGTTTCTCCAGCTGTTCTATATCGTGATGGTCATATTTCTGAGTTCCCGCCAGATCGATCTCACCGTCATGCTGCCTCTCTTGTTAGGCATGGTCTCCTTCACGCTATTGTCCGGGTTGCATTATCTCTACCGGGGTGTTCGGCACACGAGCGTGATCAGCAGCTAAGGCTCTGTATTGCTTGTGCCTGCTGGCCTCGTCACCTGCGCAGAGATTGTGCATTTGTTTGACAGGTTTTGGGGTGGCCAGTAGACTCGCCTGGTAGGTATTTCATGATGTCTACAACCGGCCAGGACGATGGCCACATTGAAGGGTGAGTGTTGTCTATGGCTACCTTTGCGTATGTTGGACGAACCAGATCGGGCGCTGTCAAGAAGGGCGAGCTAAGCGCGAAAACCCGAGATGAGGCGGTGGATCAGCTTCGCAAACAAAGCGTCGTCGTCACGAGCCTCGCAGAAAAGAGCGGCGGGGGGTTCGATCTCAGTAAAATCAGCCTTGGGTCCGGTCTTACTGATAAAGATCTGGTTGTATTTACGCGACAATTTGGCACGATGATCAATGCGGGTCTGCCATTGGTGCAATGTCTCGAAATTCTCTCGACCCAGTCCGAGAATAAAGTGCTTCGGGAGGCCATCGGGGAGGTGAAGACTCAGGTGGAGGCAGGTTCGACGTTTTCGGATGCCTTGCGGCGCCATCCAAAAGTCTTCGACGATCTTTACGTCAATTTGGTGCATGCGGGTGAAGTGGGTGGCCTGCTCGATACGATCTTGACGCGTCTCGCAAAGTACATCGAGAAAGCGATGAAACTCAAAGGGCAGATCAAATCTGCCATGATTTACCCAGCTGCGATCATGGGAGTTGCGGTGGTTGTTATCGCTGTCTTAATGATTTGGGTCATTCCGATCTTCGCGAAAATGTTCAATGAATTGTCTGGCGGAAAAATGGGGCTGCCAGGTCCCACGCAGCTTGTCATTGATATCAGCAATATATTTACGTCCTATTGGTACTTGATGTTGGGGGGTATTGTGGGGCTCGTTTTCGGTATCAAGAAGTACTATGCGACTTCCCAGGGGCGAATGACTATCGATAAGCTCCTGCTCAAGGCGCCGGTGTTTGGGGACCTGGTCAGGAAGGCTTCGGTAGCGAAGTTTACGCGTACTCTTGGAACCCTACTCGCGAGTGGAGTGCCGCTTCTGGACGGAATGACCATCTGCGCAAAGACCGCGGGCAACAAGGTGATTGAAGAGACGTTGATCAATGCTCGCATCAGTATCAGTGGTGGGAAGACCATTGCCGACCCCTTGGCGGCAAGCGGGGTCTTTCCCAAGATGGTGACGCATATGATCGCCGTCGGTGAGTCAACTGGAGCGTTGGACGCGATGTTGGGGAAAATTGCAGACTTTTATGAGGACGAGGTCGATCAGGCAGTTGCCTCACTCACGTCGTTGTTGGAACCCATCATGATGGTGTTCCTGGGAATTGTGATTGGGTTTATTGTGGTTGCAATGTATCTCCCGATCTTCAAAATGTCGGAGGCAATAGGCTAAGAGGGTGTTCAGTCCCTTCCGGTCACGGAGTTGGGTTTAGTGTCCAACTCCGTGAAGGCTCTCATTTTTTATCTGGCCAAATCACTCGGTATTCCATCAGATGTGTATGCGTACTGACCCGGTTTCTGGCACCAAATCCGAGGAGAATGAACGAGGCACATCGCTCGCCCTGCCCCGCTGATCTTTCTTCTCGCCCCGGTGGTCTTCTACTCATGAATAATTTGCGCACACGACTCTATTGGATCATGGGGCTGCGGATGGCCTTCGTGACCCTGATGTTGGGGCTGTCGCTCGCTTTTCAAATCGGGAATGTCGGGCGAGTCGAGACGTTCTATACCCTGATCATTGTCACCTATATCCTGACGATTCCTTCCGTCATTCTGCTTCGTAGGCTTACTTCTCAGGCAGCGCTCGCGATACTTTTTGGGGCTCAAGTAGGGATCGACTTCCTCCTTGAGACAGTGTTGGTTATTCGGACTGGGGGGATCGAGAGTCCCTTTGCGGTGCTGTATATCATGACAGTGGCGGTGGCCAGTCTCGTGCCTCGCCGGCGAGTGGGGCTTCTTACCTCCTGTTTCTGCATTATCTTGTTTGGGCTCATAACGAACATTCAACTATATGGACTTGTGGAGGGGTGGGGGTGGATGCCGCCGAGTCGGTTGACCGTGTCTGAAACGTTTCAATCGTTTGGCGTCTATGCTCTCGCCATTCTTGTCGTCGGGATATTGGGCGGGACCTTAGCTGAACAGCTTCAGCAGGCGGATCAATCGTTGCGCGAGAAGGAGCAGGGACTGACTCGACTTCGAGTTTTTCACGAGAATATCGTTCACAGCATCAGCAGCGGTGTGTTTACGGCAGATGCCTCGGGGTGCATCACTTCGTTCAACCCGGCGGCGCAGGAAGCGACCGGTTATGCGATCAATCATGTGGCCGGGCGCCCCTGGCGTGAAGTCTTCAACTGGCACCCTAACCAGGAATCAGACGAGCCACTCGGTGGCGCCGTGTCAACGACGAAGCGATTCGAGGTGGAATGTAAACGTGCTGACGGTACTCGCCTGATTCTCGGTATGACCCTTTCCCCATTGCACGAACAGGGGATGCAGACAGGCTTGGTTGGAGTGTTCAAGGACCTCACGCAGATTCGGGATCTAGAAGAGGAGATGCGGCGCAAGGATTGGCTGGCGAATTTGGGTGAAATGTCTGCCGGAATGGCCCATGAGATCCGCAACCCGCTCGGTGCGTTAGCTGGTGCGATGCAAATGCTTCGAAAAGATGCCATGGAGGATGAAACGAATCGCCGGTTGATGGAGATTGCGATTCGGGAGGCCACCAGGCTCGACAACATCATTACTGAGTTTCTCCAGTATGCCAGACCGCCGGCGCTAAATCTCGCAGAGCATGATCTCAACAAAGTACTTGCCGAGACGCTTGATCTCGTTCAACATGAAGCGCGAACACGTTCCAAGATCAAGATCGTCACATCCCTGGCACCCGGGACTCTCACGGCCCTGGTTGATCAAGATCAGCTGCGGCAAGTCTTCTGGAATATGGCAACGAATGCGTTTGAAGCGATGCCGGAGGGAGGACAGTTGACGATCTCGACGAGCTGCCGCCATGTCGATGCCGGCAGTCGGAAGGGCGACGTCATCGAAATTGCGTTTCAAGACACCGGGGCAGGGATTCCGAAACAAAACCTCGACAAGATATTTCTTCCGTTTTTCACGACGAAGAAAGAAGGGTCAGGATTGGGCCTCGCAGCCGTGCATCGCATCGTTGATCTGCACGGGGGGTGGATCAAGGTTGAAAGTCAGGAGCGTCAAGGCTCGCGTTTTGTGGTATGTATGCCGCGTTCCGGGGATGCCGGGGTGCGGTTATGGCATGAGGGACGGACACCGTGGAAAAAATTCTAGTTGTCGATGACGAGCGGGGGTTGCGCGAAGTCTTGAGCATCATGCTCAAGCGTGCAGGCTATATTGTAACTGAAGCGTCTGACGGTGAAGAGGCCATCGGTCTCATAGGCAAGGAAATCTTTGATCTCGTTATCACGGACCTCCGGATGCCAAAAGCCGACGGCATGGCGGTCCTGAAGGCGGTGAAGTCTTCTTCTCCTGAAACCGTGGTCCTCGTTATTACGGCGTTTGCGACCGCGGATTCGGCGGTCGATGCGATGAAGCAGGGCGCATACGATTACCTGACCAAACCGTTCCAGGTCGATGAAGTGCAGTTGATCATCCGCAACGCCTTGGAGAAACGGCGGCTTTCGACGGAGAATATTCTATTAAAACGTGAAATGGCGAGCCAGTCGTCGTTTGCGCAGCTCGTCGGCCAGAGCGAAAGCATGCAGAAGGTGTTCGACGTGGTGCGCAAGGTTGCGGACGCGAAGAGCAATGTGCTGATTTGCGGAGAAAGCGGAACGGGAAAAGAGCTGGTGGCGCGCGCGATTCACTATAATAGTGCCCGAAGCCCAATGCCGTTTGTTGCGGTGAATTGCAGTGCCGTGCCGGAGACATTGCTCGAAAGCGAGCTTTTTGGGCACATGAAGGGATCCTTTACCGGTGCGATGGCCAATAAAGCCGGGTTGTTCGAAGTCGCCAATGGCGGGACAATCTTCTTGGATGAAATCGGCGATACAACCCCGACTATTCAAGTCAAGCTGTTACGCGTCATTCAAGAACGGGAGTTTCGGCGTGTGGGCGGCAACCAGGATGTCAAGGTCGATGTGCGCATCGTGGCCGCAACCAATAAGGATCTTGAGAAAGCTGTGGCCGACGGCTCATTTCGCGAAGATTTGTACTACCGCTTAGACGTAATCCCGATTCGGCTTCCACCGTTGCGGCTTCGAACGGGAGACATTCCGCTTCTGGTAAAACATTTCCTCGATAAGTTTTCACAGGAAAGCGGCAAGCCGGTTCCCGTCCTGACATCGGAGGCGATGCATGTGTTGCTGGGCCATGAATGGCGCGGCAACGTGCGCGAGCTTGAGAACTTGATTGAGCGCGTGGTCACCTTTTCCGCCGGTGCGTCTGTTTCGGATAAGGATATTCGTGGCTGGCTTCATCGAGTTGTGATTCCTCAGCAGCAGGGAGTGCCCACTGATTTGCCCGAAGAGGGGCTGGACTTGGAAGGACTGATCAACGGCATTGAAAAAGACCTGCTCTTGAAAGCGCTCGAACGGGCCATGTGGGTAAAGAAAAAGGCTGCACGGCTTCTCAAGCTCAACACACGATCCTTTCGCTATCGACTAGAGAAGTATGCCATCAAGGGAGGCCGTGATTAATCCCCAGTCGAGCCCGTCCGAGATCACCGTCTTCGCTCCTGCCAAAATCAACGTGGTCCTGCGTATCCTCGACCGTCGCCCCGACGGGTTCCACAATCTCTGGTCGATAATGCAGACGGTTGCCCTCGAAGACGAGGTGTGCATCAAGATATGTGCTGACCGACAGGATATACAGCTGAGATGTGATGCGGCACAGCTGGCTGCAGACCAGAGCAACCTCGTCTATCGCGCGGCCGCCGAAGTGTTGGCGCGAGCCCGGCAGTCGATTGGTCTCGACATCGAGTTGCGAAAGCGCATTCCGATGGGAGCCGGACTTGGTGGCGGGAGTAGCGATGCTGCAGCCACCATCATAGGGTTGAACCGTTTATTGTGCTTGGAGTGGTCTCCGACGCAGATGGCTGATGCCGGACAATCGTTGGGCAGCGACGTGCCATTTTTTCTCTTTGCGCCATCAGCGTTTGTGGCGGGTCGGGGAGAAACAGTTCGTCCGGTCGTCGTTGAAGGAGGGCGCTGGGTCGTGCTCGTCAACCCGGGGTTTGGGGTCAATACCAAGTGGGCGTATCAAAAGTTGGCTGCCACTAGGCCTGCGGTGACGCCGCTATCGCCGGTTCAGCAGAGCCTCGACCGGCAATCGCAAGTGAGCTGGGCCCAATTGATTGTGGCAGCAGAGAATGATTTTGAGGCGCCGGTCTTTGCCGCACATGAGAAGCTTCGAGAAATTAAACGGAGTCTACAGAATTACGGGGCTGAGATCGCGCTGCTATCCGGAAGCGGGGCGACTGTATTTGGGGTCTTCGCGAACGAAGCGCGAGCGCGCCAGGCCCGGGCCCAGTTCGCGAATGAGAACTCGATGAAAGTGTTTGTCGTTTCCACCTGCTCGGGCCCGCTTGTCTGGCGAGATGAACGTTCCCGATAAGCCCCCTCCATGGATCGGTTGACAACTCCCCGTGCATTCCGCTAGATTCTAACCCCTTAGTTGGCTTCCTCAACAGCGCGCAGCGAATGAAGTAGGCGGGCTGATCACGCCCACCGACGCCCGCCGTCGAGACGAACCATATAATACGTAATCAGACCGTGATGCAGTCGCAGATACGAACCCTCTGAGGAATCGATGAGCAGAGAGCTGAAGATATTCTCTGGCAACTCGAACCCGGCACTTGCCCATGAGATTTGCTCCTACCTTGGGACAAAGCTCGGTGCAGCCACGGTGTCGTCATTCAGTGACGGAGAAATTCGCGTCAAGATTGAGGAGAACGTTCGTGGCGGTGATGTATTTGTCGTGCAGTCGAGTTGCCAGCCCGTCAATGACTCCCTTATGGAGCTGCTTATTATTATTGATGCGCTCAAGCGATCCTCTGCGAATCGTATCACCGCGGTCATCCCATATTTCGGCTATGCGCGCCAAGATCGCAAAGATCAGCCACGTGTGCCGATTTCAGCCAAGCTCGTGGCCGATCTCATCAGCACCGCCGGTACCGATCGGGTGCTGACGATGGACCTCCATGCGGGGCAGATCCAGGGGTTCTTCAATGTGCCGGTGGACCATCTCTACGCGCTGCCTGTACTCTTGGATTACATTACGAAGCAGAAGGTGAATGACGTGGTGGTCGTCTCGCCAGATGCGGGTGGAGTCGAGCGGGCGCGCGCCTTTGCGAAGCGGCTCGGTGCGAGTTTGGCGATTATCGATAAACGGCGTGAAGGACCGAATCAAACGGCGATTATGAACATCATCGGCGACGTCGCAGGCAAGAGTGCGCTCTTGCTGGACGATATGATTGACACGGCAGGCACCATCGTGAAGGGGGCTCAGGCCTGTATGGATCGAGGAGCTCGGGAAGTGTGGACCGCCTGTACCCACGCAGTACTCACTGGGCCGGCGTTGACCCAGATCCAGCAATCCTGCTTGAAGCAAGTGATCGTGACCAACACGATTCCGTTACGGGGCAAAGAGCAGAGCTGTCCGAAGTTACATCAATTGTCGGTCGCGCCCCTGTTAGGCGAGGCGATTCGGCGAATTCATGAAGATGAGTCAGTGAGTTCATTGTTTGCCTAAATTGAACATATCTAGAGATCGGCGAGAGGAAGACGGAGGACTATCATGAGGTTTGATTTAGCAGTCACAGTGAGAGAGAAAACGGGAAAAGGTGCAGCCCGCCAGCTTCGACGGGAGGGCAAGGTTCCCGGAGTGTTGTATGGGCAGGGCGAATGCCTGCTCTTGACGATTGAGCCCGATAGCCTGGTCAAGATTTTGAAGGCACAGGCGGGAGGGGCCGCGCTCGTATCGCTTACGCTCACCGGCGCGAAGTCTAAACCGAACCGCACTGCACTATTGCGCGACTTCCAGGTCGATCCGGTCGAGGGAAACATCCTGCATGCGGATCTGTTTGAAATCTCAATGGACAAGCCGATTCGAGTGAAGGTGCCTCTGCATTTGACCGGGGGAGTGCCGGCCGGCGTCAAAGAAGGCGGTATCCTTCATCATAATATGCGTGAGTTGCATATCGAGTGTCTGCCGGCTGCGTTGCCGGACTTCATCGAGGTCGATGCCTCAGGGCTTGCCATTGCGCAAGGTCTCCATCTGAAAGACGTGGCCGCGCGTGAAGGGATCCGCTATCTCGACGATCCTGAGCAGATGGTCGTGAGTGTGGCGGCGCCGATGACGGAGGCCAAGCTTGAATCGCTCCTGGCGAGCGGCGCAGCCGCACCGGAGGCTGGGAAAGAGCCTGAGGTGGTTGCGAAGGGTAAAGTGGCAGGTGAAGGCGCTGAGGGTGGTGAACCGGCGAAGGCTGGTGCGGCGGCTGCCGCCCCTGATGCCAAAGGTGGCGACAAGAAGGGCGCTGCAGCGCCAAAGGCTGAGAAGAAAGAATCCGAAAAGAAGAAGTAACGGTGCATCTCATCGTTGGGCTGGGCAACCCGGGCGCTGCCTATGCCCCAACCCGCCACAACGCCGGCATGTGGGTCATCGAGCGGGCTGCCGCTCGATGGTCAATCCGTTTTGCCAAGCGCGGCATGGCCCATCGTGGATCGGGACGACTTGGGTCGGAACTCCTCGAGCTCGCCGGTACCCTGGATTGGATGAACATCACCGGTCCTCCACTCAAAGGCCTCCTGCGTGAGTATTCGCTGACTGCCGACGACCTGATTCTTGTCCATGACGATCTCGATCTCGATCTGGGGCGTCTCCGGATCAAACAAACCGGTGGGCATGGGGGACATAACGGAATTAAGTCGGTTATCGACGCGATTGGGACGCCACAGTTTGTGCGGATCAAGATCGGGATCGGCCGGCCTGCCCCGCGCCAGGATTCAGCGGACTTTGTGCTGGAGGCGTTTACGAGAGCAGAGATTGAAGTGTTGACTCCCTGTCTCGATCGCGCTGTCGATGCGTTGGAATGTTTGATTCATCGAGGTGTGGCGGTGGCAATGAATGAGTTTAATGTGCGGGAACGAGAGGAAGACAAGGAGTTGTGAGTTCTGAGTTGAGAGTTCTGAGTTTTTTTAGTCGGCACACAATAACTCAGAACTCAACACTTATAACTCAGAACTGAGTTAAGGCTATGGGACTCTGTTGCGGCATGATCGGACTCCCGAACGTGGGGAAGACCACTGTCTTCAACGCGCTCACTGGTAGCGGCGCCTTGGCAGCCAACTATCCCTTCGCGACCGTCGATCCCAATACCGGCATCGCCCTGGTGCCGGATCCGCGCCTTATCGTCCTGACCGACCTCTTTAAGTCGAAGAAGACGACCTACAGTACGCTGGAGGTTCGCGACATTGCGGGTTTGGTCGAAGGGGCCAGTAAGGGTGAAGGCCTCGGCAATCAGTTCCTCGGGCACATCCGCGAAGTCGATGCACTGCTCCATGTCGTCCGTTGTTTTCAGGGGACAGATGTCGTCCACGTCAGCGGAGCGGTGAATCCTCTTCGAGACATCGGCATCATTGAAACCGAGTTGCTGTTGGCCGATCTCGATACGCTCGACCGGCGGAAACAGAAGACGGAAAAGAAAGTCCGAGCCGGGGATAAGAAGGCCGCCTTTGAGATGGCGTTCATCGACAAACTGATCGGACTGCTCGACAAGGGAGAATGGCTGGGCAATCTGACTTATACCCCTGAAGAGCGACTGGTGCTCGATGAATGTCAGTTGCTGGCAGCAAAGCCGGTGCTTTTCGTGGCGAACGTGTCCGAGCAGGCAAGTTCCGATGAGGCGATGGTGAAGGCGGTTCGCGAGTTCGCCGATAAACGTGGCGCGCGCGTCGTCACAATCTGCGGTCAGCTCGAAGCCGAACTCTCCACGCTGCCAGAATCAGAACGAATCGACTTCTTGAAAGAAATGGGCCTCACGGAATCGGGCCTTGTACGGCTGACCCGTGAAGCCTACACGTTGCTGAACATCGTGACCTTCTTCACTGCCGGAGAAATCGAATCTCGGGCCTGGCCTATTCCAAAGAACATGAAGGCGCCGCAAGCGGCGGGCAAGATCCACTCCGACATGGAGCGAGGCTTCATCCGTGCTGAGGTCTATCACTACGATGATCTGCTGGCTTGCGGGTCAGAGGCGAAGGTGAAGGAGAAGGGATTGTTTCGGCTCGAAGGCAAAGATTACATCATCAAAGAAGCGGATATCGTCTACTTCCGCTTCAACGTCTAGCAGGCTGCTGAAAAAGCCTCCCAACTTCGTTCTCAGCTCGTCGAAATCCTCAACGTACCCCAGAGGGTACGCCTCCGGTTTCAACTCACCTGCGGCCTCGTTGGATGGCCTTTTTGAGCAGCCTGCGAGAATACCGTTGCTATTCGTCATACATTCGTCTGTTGTGATTCCCCGCAGCTTGCTGCGGGGGCGGGTTTCATTGGTCTAGTGGCCACCACCTCCTCAGGGCTTCTTCTCGCTCTTTCTTTTTCTCGGCCTCCTGAATAATCATCTGAGGATCCTCAGCCCGCTTTGGTTCAAGGCGGCACATTGGCTTTGATTTCGTCGTACGTAGACTACGCCGCGCTCGCGGTCTGAACGCAACGCTTCACAGTCCACATTGTTCTCATTGAAGTCCACTATAGGGAAAAGTATGAGTCGAATGGGGCAGCCAGAAAGGAAGGGGAGGGCACAGACGAGAAGGAGCGCACGAAAGACTGTGGAAGTCGAGCGCAGCCACATGGGAATCACATGCACCCTCCACCTCCTAGGAAGATAAACTATTTACCCAAGAAGTTCCTGCCCCCTACAGCTCTGATTCAGGCTCATCGTAGACGTTCCCTTTGATCAAGTCAAAGTAGTCATTTCTTAGTATAAATATGCGCATAATTGTTTATGCTTAGCGTTGCATTCGGGAAAGAGAATGGTGTCAGGCTCCGTACTCAGACTCAGCCCCTGTCCACACACTTCTGAACTGGTGACCTGTGGCTGTGAGCGTGCCTCACCGGAACGACGGGGTCCCGCCCTGCGCCTGAAGAAGGAAAGCCGGAACTGACCACCGCACCGTGGTCGTGAGACCACTGCGATGGGAATTCCGGAAGGCTTCCGGTTCAGACCGCCGTGGATGGGGTGTCGCGGGAGGTGAGGAAGAGAAGAGCCTCAGGCCGCCGGCGCCCCGCTCCGAGAGTTGAGGTGGTGACGAAGCCCAGACGAATCCTCCGACGGCGATTATCGCGCCGATTCGTTGACAGCCAGAGTTTCGCTGTGATACCGTCCACCGTTCTTTCAGCCTCATATAGAGGCGCCTACACCTTGCTCCGGGCTAGTCTCGGGGCCTTTGTCCAGGAGGATTGCTGCATGGAGCTCTACGAGTCTCTGTTTATTATTCGTGCGTCCGTCTCCGACCAGGAGACCACGGCCTTGATCGAGAAGATGAAGGCCGTGGCGGAGAAGACCGGCGCGCAGTTCATCAAATCTGAAAACTGGGGTAAGAAGAAACTCGCCTACGAGGTGAAGCGGGAGCGCAAGGGCACGTACGCCTACTTCTACTTCAGAGCACCCAACATCACGGTCGGTGAACTGGAGCGATCCTATCGTCTGGAAGACACGATCATTAAGTTTTTGACGGTCCACCTCAAAAAAGAACTGGTGCCGCCACGGCCACTCGAGACGTCATCGGAGGAATTTGCCGGTGGCCGGATTTAACAAAGTCATTCTCCTCGGGAACCTTACGCGGAATCCCGAGCTGCGATACACGCCGAATGGGACGCCCGTGGCCAGTTTGGGCCTCGCAGTCAGCCGGCGGTACAAGCAGGGCGATGAATTGAAAGAAGAAGTCTGCTTTGTCGACATCGTCGTCTTCGGCAAGCAGGCGGAACATTGCGGACAGTATCTCAGCAAAGGGAACGGAATCATCGTCGATGGGCGGTTGCAGCAGCGCCGATGGGAAACAGAAGACGGCCAGAAGCGCAGCAAGCACGAGGTGGTGGCCCAAACGGTGACGTTCATGCCGAAACGCCAGGATGGCGGCGGCGGCGGTGGTGCTGAGGCGCCTGTGCACGATGATGCAGGGTATGAATCCGACGAGCATGTCTAAATAGAGAGGGAGACGGTTTTTATGGAGCGTGAACAACAACAAGGTGGAGACCGAGAGGGCGGCGGTGGTGGGCGGTTTTTCCAACGCAGACGGCCTTGTCGATTTTGCATCGACAAAGGGTCGATCGATTTCAAAGATGTCGGGCTGCTGAGAAACTTCTTAACTGAGCGGGGTCGAATTGTTCCTCGGCGCATCTCCGGTAATTGCATGAGGCATCAGCGCGAATTGACGGCCGCTGTCAAACGGGCTCGGCACATTGCGCTCATCAGTTTTGCGGAAGAGCGATAACCTCACGTTGGGAATGGGAATGCAGGTAGGCGCCACGATGGAACTGCTCAGGCCGCTGCTGGCTGACATCACTGTCGATGGGCTCTCGCTGGTCGGCGAGGTCACGGCTGATGAGCTCGGTCTCACCGAGGATGATGTCGTCCTCCAGGGACCGCTGGCTGTGAGTCTGGACCTGACCAACATCGAGGGGTTGGTTGCCGTGACTGGTGTGCTGGAAGGCACGATCCTCCGCGGATGTGTGCGGTGCTTGAAGGAATATGAAGATCCTCTGGCTTTTTCTGTGCGGGCGGCCTTTGTCCCGGAACCCAAGTCATCGCCTCGTCATCCGAAGCGAGTCGATCACAGAAAGGCGCGCGTGGAGGTCGTGGAGGCTGAGCCAGAAGAGGAGTCGGACGATCAGTATCAATACCAGGGCAATCAGCTGGAGCTGGCTTCCATGTTGCGTGAACATGTGATTCTGTCGGCGCCGATGCAGCCGCTCTGCAATAACGATTGTTTGGGGCTCTGTGCGCAATGTGGGGAAAATTTAAATGAGGGGCCCTGTCACTGTGCTGTGGAACCGCCAATCCCGGCATTTCGGGTAGTCCAGAGCATGAAACGTAAGACCGGCGGATCGTCAGATTCGTAGCAAGACCGTCAGCTATCGAAAGTGAGAAGGAGTTGCCATGCCGAATCCGAAACATAAACATTCACGGGAACGCCGCGACAAGCGGCGCACCCAGAAGCTGCGCATTACCCCGCCGGGCATGTCCGTCTGTCCACAGTGCCACGAGATCAAGCTGCCTCATTACACCTGCTTGAATTGCGGAACGTATAAGGGCAAGGCGGTCATCCAGGTCGAAGAAACCTAATCAGGTTCGTGACAGGGTCAGCGGCTGCGCTTGGTGGTTCCACGGATCACGACGGGATGATGTCTGTTTGCCTGTTGCGTCGATCGTTCCACTGCTCTAAACTCCTCCCGTATGTCGCGGGATAATTACCGATTTCCTTTCCCGACCGCGCGATACGTCATCTTTCGATGAGTACTCAGCTCTATGAAGATCGCGCTTGATGTCATGGGCGGTGACCATGGACCGGCCCCGGCCATTGAGGGGGCTCTCCAGGCCGCCCAGGAATGCGATGTCGAAGTGCTGTTGGTCGGTGACGAGGCTATCATCACCGCCGAATGTCGCCGTCTCGGTTGTACTGACCCCCGCCTCTCTATCCGGCATGCCTCCCAAGTCGTTGAGATGCACGAGTCGCCTGCTTCTGTCGCCCGCAAGAAACGGAATTCCTCCATCTGGATAGCCACTGAGCTGGTTAAGAGCGGTGAGGCGAGCGCTGTGGTCAGTCCCGGGAACACCGGCGCCAGTATGGTGGCGTCGTTCTTTGTGCTCGGACTGACGAAGGGTGTCGAGCGTCCGGCGATCGCGACAAGCCTCCCCACGCTGACCGGTACGGCAATCATGTTGGATGTGGGAGCCAATGTGGACTGTTCGGCTCAGCATCTGGCACAATTTGCCATCATGGGGAATGAGTACGGCAAACATCTTTTCGGAAAGCCCAACCCACGTATCGGGCTGTTGAGCATCGGGGAGGAAGACGGCAAAGGAAATGAAGTGACCAAGGAAGCGTTCAAACTTCTCAAGGCCAGTCAGCTCAACTTCATCGGCAATATTGAGGGCCGCGATGTGTATAGTGGGAGCGCCGATGTGGTGGTGTGCGACGGCTTCATCGGGAATGTTGCGCTAAAAATTTCCGAGGGAGTGGCTGATACGATCAAGAAGTTGTTAGTCAAGGAAATCTCCGGGTCATTCTTAGGCCGCTTGGCCTATCCATTCATTGCCGGGCCGTTGCGTAACTTGAAGAAAAAAATTGATTATGCGGAATTCGGCGGAGCGCCGCTTCTGGGCGTCAACGGTATTACCATGATCTGCCATGGCCGTTCGTCTGCCAAGGCGATCAAGAATGCCATTCGTCGGGCGAAGGGGTTAGCAGAGAGCCGTGTCGATGAACTGATACAGCGCGATATAGAAGAAAGCTTCTCACAAGCCAAGCCCACCGAGGATAGGCCGGCATGAAGGCCCGCATTGCAGGGACTGGATCCTATGTGCCGACCAAGGTGTTGACCAATGCCGATCTCGAACGGATGGTGGCTACCTCAGACGAATGGATCGTCGAACGGACCGGCATCCGAGAGCGGCATGTGGCCGGTCCCGGTGAAGCCTGCTCCGATCTGGCTGTGAAGGCGGCGGAACGGGCTCTGATCGCCGCTGGAGTGAGTGCGGCTGACCTTGACCTGATTCTGCTGGCCACCTGTACCGGCGATTATCCGCTTCCTGCCACGGCCTGTTTGATCCAGCATCAGCTGGGGGCGACTCGTGCGGCGGCGTGCGATTTGTCGGCCGCCTGTTGCGGATTCGTCTATGCGTTATCGGTGGCGGATGCCTATGTCAGAACCGGCATGCGCCATGTGTTAATCGTCGGGTCGGAAGTGATGTCGGCGATTACCGACTGGACCGATCGCAACACCTGTATTTTGTTTGGCGATGGGGCTGGAGCGGCAGTCATCAGCGCCAGCGAGAACGACCGGGGCATCCTATCGACGCATCTTCGTTCCGATGGCGCCCTCTGCGATTTGATTGCCGTGCCGGGGGGAGGATCGCGTTTACCTCCTTCGGAGAAGGTCGTGGCGGAACGGATGCAGTACATCAAGATGAAGGGGAACGAGACCTTCAAGGTGGCCGTTCGGAACTTGGAAGAGGTCGCTCGGGAGACTTTGGCTGCGAATCATCTCCGTGTTGAAGATCTTGACCTCTACGTGCCGCACCAAGCGAATGTGCGTATTCTCAAAGCGGTGGCCGAACGCCTCGGACTTCCTCCGGAGAAAGTGATGTTGAACCTCGATCGATATGGGAATACATCTGCAGCCTCAATTCCCATTGCCTTGGATGAAGCCGTGCGGCAGGGGCGAATCAAAGACGGGAGTTTGGTGATGTTAGGGGCTTTCGGTGCCGGACTGACGTGGGCATCGGCGCTTATCAGGTGGTAGCAGGGGCAATGATCAGCATTCAGCGTAAAGTATTGGCTGATAGCTGAGGGCTGACAGCTTCGAAACAACTTTTCCCGTTGACATTCCAAGGAAATTCGACGATATCTAACCTCACGGGGATGGTGCAGTGCGCCTTCCCTCGCTTCGAGTAATTCGATGATGAGAGTAAACGGTAGCCTCGTGCAATCACTCCGGTAGTATGGCGACTCTCCAATCAATAAGGGCAGCCAGTATCGGGTTGGTCTTCCCAGGCCAGGGGTCTCAGTCAGTCGGGATGGGAAGAGCCTTGGTAGAGGCTGACCCGAGCATCAGGATTCTTTACGAGGAGGCCTCGTCGATACTGAGGTACGACATTGGCGCACTGTGTTTTGAGGGACCAGTGGAACGATTGAACCTCACGGAATATACTCAGCCTGCATTGCTGGTGAGCAGCATTGCCGCACTCCAGGCGTTCAAGCCATTAGGCATCGCACCGATTGCGGTGGCGGGTCATAGCCTGGGCGAATATTCGGCCCTTGTCGCCGCTGGTGGAATGACCTATCGCGAGGCGGTGGCGATTGTACAGAAGCGAGGTCGGTATATGGCTGAAGCCGTGCCGCCTGGGACTGGGCTTGTCGCCGCGCTTCTTGGCCTCTCGGTTGACGTGGTGAAAGAGGTATGTCGAGAGGCCTCGTCTGTAGGAGTTGTGGCTGCAGCGAATTTCAATTCGCCAGGCCAGATTGTCATTGCCGGGGAAAAGGCCGCCGTGGAACGGGCCATTGAACTGGCGAAGGCCAAGGGGTGTAAGAAAGCAATCCCTCTTCCCGTGAGCGTGCCAGTGCATACCCCATTGATGCAGAAGGCCGCCGATCGACTGGCCGGAGATTTGGCGGCGATCATCTGGTCCGATCTCAAGACGCCATTGATCAATAATGCAGAAGCCAGAGCAATTACTAAGGCTGGTGACATCCAGGCATCGCTGGTACGACAACTTCCTTCGTCGGTGCTCTGGGAAGATTCGGTGAAGGCCATGGCTGCGATGGGTGTGACGACGTTTGTCGAGGTTGGGCCTGGAGCGGTATTGAGCGGCTTGATCAAACGGATTCTGCCGGACGCGGTGACCCTGAACGTTAATGATCCTAAGTCGCTCGAGGCGACCCGCGCTGCGCTCAGCGCGTGAAGGGATATGAGGAGCGAGCGGATGTCACTTCATGGTAAGGTTGCGATTGTCACGGGAGCGGCACAAGGGATCGGCCGGGCCATTGCCGAGGCATTGGCGCAAGCCGGGGCCGACATTGTGGTCGCCGATCTTGACCCGGTCCGGTCGAAGGATGCGGTTGCAGCGGTGGAGCAGTTGGGGCGCAAGGCGCTGAACGTCAAAGTGAATGTCGCCGATGCCGCCGACACCAAAGCGATGGTCGATCAGGTGCTCAAGGCATGGGGGAAAGTCGATATTCTGGTGAATAATGCCGGGATTACGCGCGATGGGCTGCTGTTGCGGATGAAAGAAGAGGATTGGAATCTCGTGCTGCAAGTCAATTTGAACGGAACGTTCAACTGTACAAAGGCGGTCTTGCTCCCGATGACCAAGCAGCGGTATGGTCGTATCGTCAACATCGCATCGATCGTCGGAGCGATGGGTAATGTGGGGCAAGCCAATTACGCGGCATCGAAGGCGGCGGTAATCGGGTTAACGAAGACGGTGGCACGGGAATATGCGAGCCGCTCAGTCACAGTGAACGCGGTCGCGCCGGGATTTATCGATACCGCCATGACGCAGGGATTGTCGACGGAGGTGAAAGACATGCTCCAGAAGCAGATCCCATTGGGACGCTTGGGTACTGCGGCTGATGTTGCGGCGGCAGTGCGTTTTCTTGTGTCGGACGAGGCGGCTTACATCACCGGGCATGTGTTGCACGTGAACGGCGGGATGTTGATGCCGTGACGATTGTGTGAACAGAATATTGTTATGATGCTGCGGCGGGGTTCGCAGCGATAAGGAGGGTCTAGGATGGGGAAGGAGGCAGGAAAATCAATGGGTACTGTGGATGAACGGGTAAAGAAAATTATCGGTGAACAGCTCGGAGTCGAAGAGGATGAGGTCACGCCCGAAGCCAGCTTCGTGGAAGATCTCGGCGCCGATTCGCTCGATACGGTTGAGTTGGTGATGGCCCTCGAAGAAGAGTTCGGTATCGAGATTCCCGACGAAGATGCAGAGAAGATTCTGACCGTTGGGAAAGCGTTGGACTATATCAAGGAAAAGGCCTAGCGGTTGCAGGACGTGATGAGTCCTCGTTCGACCAGGCGAATTGTGGTGACCGGTCTGGGGCTGATCACACCTCTGGGAACGGGTGTCGAAAAGACCTGGAAGGCTATCTGTGCCGGTGAATCCGGCATCGGTCGAATTACGAAATTCGATCCTGCCGCGTATGATGCTCAAATCGCCGGGGAAGTGAAAGACTTCGATCCAGCCAAGTTCATCGAGAAAAAAGAAATCAAGAAAATGGATGCGTTCATCCACTATGCCGTGGGCGCTGCCCAACTGGCGGTGGAAGATGCGGGATTTACTGTGGCGCCTGAAGAGGCCACGAAAGTCGGTGTGTATATCGGATCGGGCATCGGGGGGCTTGGGTCGATCGAGTACTATCACAAGATTCTGCAGGAGAAAGGCCCCGGACGCGTCTCGCCGTTTTTCATTCCCATGACCATCATCAACCTGGCGTCCGGACAGGTGGCGATCCGATTGGGTGCCAAGGGACCGAACTCCTGTGCGGTGACGGCCTGTGCAACGGGTAATCACTGTATCGGCGACGCTTATCGATTGATTCAGGCGGGCGATGCCGATGTCATGATTGCGGGCGGGGCGGAAGCTGCCATTACCCCGTTGGGGGTTGCGGGATTTGCTGCGTCGAAGGCCTTGTCGTTTCGCAACGCTGATCCGACAAAGGCGAGCCGGCCGTTCGACAAGGATCGGGATGGGTTCGTGCTTGGTGAAGGCGCCGGAGTTGTCGTTTTGGAGGAACTGGAGCATGCGCGACGGCGCGGGGTCCGGATCTATGCCGAACTCATCGGGTACGGCATGAACAGCGACGCCTACCATATTACCGCCCCGTCCGAAGAGGGAGAAGGCGCGGTGCGCTGTATGGAGCTGGCGCTCAAGGATGCCGGCATCGGCAAGGACCAGGTCGGATACATCAACGCGCATGGTACGTCGACGATGGCGGATGCGATTGAGACCAAGGCTATCAAGCAGGTGTTCGCTGAACAGGCCTACCGCATCCCGGTGAGTTCGACCAAGTCAATGACCGGCCATTTACTTGGGGCGGCCGGTGGGATTGAAGCGGTGTTTACGGTCCTGGCTCTTCACCATGGGATACTTCCTCCGACAATCAACTTGGATCATCCGGATCCTGCCTGCGATCTGGACTATATCCCGCACAAGGCTAGACCGGCCGCAGTGAGGGTCGCACTGTCGAATTCCTTCGGGTTCGGCGGAGTCAATGCCTGCCTGCTCTTCAAAAAGCCAGAGCCCTAACAGACTGTGCGAGGGATATACTCGCCACTATGACTTCGGTTTCCTCCACCGACTCACTCCAATCCTCGTTGGGCTATCGATTTAAGGCGCTGGCTTTACTCGATGAAGCCTTGACTCACTCCTCTCTCGTCAACGAACAGAAAACAGCCTTGCCTCAACATAACGAGCGGCTTGAATTTCTCGGGGATGCCGTGTTGTCACTGGTGATGAGCGAGTATCTGGCCTCGGCATTGCCGCAGTCTTCAGAGGGAACCCTCTCAAAGCTGAAAGCCCAGGTGGTGAGTGAGGCATCGTTGGCGCAGGTAGCCCGCCGGCTTGGACTGGGAGAGCATCTCAAGCTCGGGCGTGGGGAGGACCGTTCGAAGGGGCGTGAGAAAGATTCGTTGCTAGCAGATGCGCTGGAGGCGGTGCTTGCGGCGGTTCATCTTGACGGAGGGTTCGAGGCGAGCCGCATGGTGACACGGCACATTTTCTCAGAGGAACTCACGCATATTGCCGCGCAGCAGGATCAGCCGGGGGCGGGCGACTACAAGACCCAGCTTCAGGAGTGGTGCCAAAAGCGGCATGATACATTGCCCCGCTACGCGACAGTTCGAGAAACAGGGCCAGACCACCAGAAGCTATTCGAGGTGGAACTGTCTATTCAGGGCGAGGTCGTGGGCGTGGGATCCGGGCGGAGTAAAAAGGAAGCAGAACAGCAGGCGGCGAAGCAGGCTCTTCGACAGGTAGGAAGCTAAGCAGGTTGTTATGGTAGGGTGTGATCTTCTAAACAGATCAGGTATTTTTTCAGGGAGGCTGATGATGCAGAGACGAAGTCTAGTGAAAATAGCGGCAGTGACGCTCATGCTTGGTGGGAGCCAGTTGCTGGGCCTGGGAGGCCTTTTTGCAGCTGATAAGGCCCCAACGGGAAAAGTGGAAGGGATGAAAGGCCCCAAGGCCACGATCAAAACGAAGTTTGGCGATATGGACGTCGTGTTCTTTCCTGAAAAGGCTCCCAAGCATGTTGAAAGCTTCATTGCGTTGGCAAAGTCAGGCTTCTACAACGGCACGATCTTTCATCGGGTGATTCCAGGATTCATGATTCAGGGTGGCGACCCCAACACCAAAGATTTGAATAAACCTGAGACCTACGGCCAGGGTGGGCCGAGTCAGAAGCTCAAGGCGGAGTTCAACGATATTCCTCACAGACGAGGGATACTTTCCATGGCACGCACGAACGATCCCAATAGTGCCGGCTCGCAGTTCTTCATTGTCGTCAAGGATTCGAATTTTCTCGATGGGCAATATACGGTTTTTGGCGAGGTGGTGAAGGGGATGGAAGTGGCAGACAAGATTGTCAACCTTCCGAAAAACAGCCGCGATCTTCCAAATGAACGGGCGGAGATGACGGTCGTGGTGGTGGAGTAAACGATGCTTGATTGGTGGGCAATAACGCGTGACTCGGCTGTCATGAGAAACTTCATGCTGTGCGGAGTGCTGTTGGGGATCGGCCTCCTCACCGGTTGCGGAGGGAAGGCCGACGTGATACCGGTTACGCCTCCGCCAAGCCTCGGCCCCAAAGCCATTCTCAAGACGAAGTTCGGTGACATCCATATCAAGTTCTATCCGGATGTCGCTCCGAATCATGTTGCGAACTTTATCAAGTTGGCCAAGTCAGGCTTTTACGATGGGACGATCTTCCATCGGGTGATTCCAGGATTCATGATTCAGGGCGGCGATCCCAATACCAAGAGCTCGCTACGCAAGGACACGTATGGGCAGGGTGGGCCCAAGGATGAGAAGGGGAATCCTGTCTTACTCAAGGCGGAATTCAACGACATTCCACATAAGCGCGGCATTGTGTCGATGGCGCGAGCGAATGAACCTGACACAGCCGGGTCGCAGTTTTTCATCGTGGTCGAGCCGTCCCCTTTCCTCGATGGAAAATACACGGCGTTCGGCGAGGTGACCAAAGGCCTTGGCATCGCCGATAGGATTGTGGTCCTGCCAAAGAACGATCGCGACTTGCCGAACGACCGGATTGAGATGACGGTGACGATTGTTGAATAGTAGCGCAGTCTCACCGATTCCCGTACTCTTGCCCGCATTATTCATGAGCGCTTCGTAACTACTCAGGTGTTCAGGCCGAAGGCCGAAGTTCCGAACACTTCAGCCTGAACCCCTTCAGCCTATCTACCTGAGTAGTTACAATTTTTCGATGAATGTGTGGAGGCGGGATCGTTCGGACGGGAAAAAGAGGATGAAGTTAAGGCCGAATGCGTTACCGGAGACCCAGCGCACTGCGGCTCGTTCGACTTTTACTGGGGAGGATTGGTTGGGAAGTTGAATAATGACCTGAACGTCGAGCCCCTCCGCCATATTGATGTCGGATTCGGCTCGACAGCCTGACGTCGAGATGTTTGTGATCGTGCCCTCGCCTTCGATCTCACCGGAAGAAAACCTCAGGATGCAGCGCAACTCCACGCGGCGGGTTTTTCTGATCTTTCGTTCTTTCTCTGCGCTCATGGGGTGTGCTCTATCGTCCTGGGAAGTCGCCAGTAATTAGTGGTGGTGACAGCCCGGCCCATGGGTATGGGACTCAGGCTCCGGGGGCGGCATGAATTCTTGCCCTGGCAAAATGATGTGTCCCGGTTCACGTTGCTTGGTCAGGTGTTCTGCAATCTCAGGGTGGTAAGCTCGCACGTAGCCGATGAGCCCACCGAGAAATCGTTGCGATTGAAAGTCCGTGCCGGAAAAGCGTGAGACGAAGGCGTTCGCGCGGTCCAGTATTTCCGGTGCGGAAGACATATCGGCGATTTCTTCCGGATTCTGCTTTTTGAACGTGTCGTATTCCTTCTTCAAATGTTCTGCAAAGACCGGCATTGGGCCGGCAGGCACATGCAGGGGACTGAGCGTTCGCCGTAAGGCCTGCAGCGCCGCCACGATCTCCGCATCTTGCCCGTCGCGGCGGCTGTGGAAGTAACCGAAGATCACCACTTCAACGAGATTGAAGAGCGCCACGGCTTTTTTGCCGCCCAGCTCGTCCAGTTCACGGTAGAAATCCCTGCGCACCGGCATGAATTGTACCGCCAGCCGCTTCTGCTGATAATCGCTCCCGGACTCGAGATAGACGCAGTCCGCCGGGCATGAAACCCGCACGATTCGGTGCTCTCCGCAGCATTGACTGCAGATCAGCCCTGCCAAGGCGGGGCAAGGCCGCTTGCCTTTCCGTTGTGTGCAATAGGCGCATTGGCTCATTTTTTATCCGGCCCTTCTGGCGCCGGTTTCGGTGGAGGCGGGATGAAACCATAGTCTGCCAATGTCCGTTTTTCTTGTTTTGACTTTGCACTAGTGGGGGTTTCGAGCCCATTCATCTCTGCCGCATGCGCCAATTCGTAGGGCACAAGGATGAGGTTGTTCGCACGGTCGATGCTGAGATCTCCCGGCGAGGGCAAGAATTCGGCGATGACTTGAAATCGTTTGTCCCAGCTCATGCGCCAGACTTTTCCGGTTGTGAAATCGGACACGTACATGTTGCCCCAGCGGTCGAAATCTACTCCGCGGAGATTCTGAAAGCGGTTGGAAAAGAATCCATTGGAGAAGAGCTCCGTCACCACGCCTTCCGGAGAGACTTCGGAAATTTTGCCCTTCTCCCAACTAACCGCGATGATCTGACCTGACTTAGGATGGATGGCAAGGCCAGAGGGGCCTGCGAGGGAGCGGTCTGTGACCAGCACGGAAATAGCCTGGGTGGCCAGATCGATACGGTAGATCGTGTTCGCTTTTTGGTCGGAGCAATAGAGATACCCCTTGCCATCGAAGGTTACGTCGGTCAAGGAGGCATGTGAGGTCACGGGTGACCGGATGGTGAGGGTCAGGACTGGCTTGCCGGTAGTTGTGTCAAAGCCCCGCAGGGTGTCGAGATCGGCCACGTAGAGCACGTGTTCCACCAAGGCCATACCTTTGGGGGCATGGAGGGTAACGTCGTCCTTCCCTCCTTGGATAAACTTCAGATTGAGGAGTTTGCCGTTCTGATTGAGCTTAGTGATAAATCCGTTGTTGTCGGCGGTTTCCGCCTCACCGTTCACGCTTGAGATAAAATAGCTTTTCTCAATGGGATCGTTCACAAAGCTGTAGGGAGACTGCAGTTCCGTCACGGTGATCTGGGCGTCGAGCGGGCTGACGATCACCAGGGACATGGCCAATATAAGCCAGGCCGCCGGATGGCGCATGACATGTGTTAGAAGGGGCATTACGGAGGGGGTTCTGCTCACAAGATCGATGGCTGTCGATGGTGGTTGATGCCGCCATCGTAACTGTCAGGCTGAGAGACTGTCAAGAAACGGGCGTGAAACGTGAAACGTGAAACGTAAAAGGTGAGACATGGGGGGAGTCATCACAGCGGTCGATCATATGACGTTCCCATCTCTCATCTCACTTTTCGCGTTTTACGTTTCACGCCTGGGAGGTCGTTGACTTGCTCAAAAATGCCCTGCTATGGTGCCGTGATTTTTGAATCAGGAACCTACAGTTTCGCGTGAGGAGGGAATTGTGGCGGCACGATTGATCGATGGCAAAGCTTTGGCACTGCAAGTACGCGAGCGGCTAGCAACCGAATCAGCGGCGGTCTTGGCGAAGACCGGGATGAAACCGGGCCTGGCGACGATTTTGGTGGGCGACGATCCCGCCTCGCATCTCTATGTGAAGAGCAAGCAAAAAGCCTGTGATGCGGCGGGCATCTATATCGACGACCACAAATTGCCGGCAAGCACGACGCAAGCAGAGTTGTTGGCTTTGATCGAAAAGGCGAACGCCGATCCCAAGATCCACGGGATATTGGTGCAGTTGCCGCTCCCGAAGCATATCGATAGCAAAGTCGTGCTCGAAACGGTGTCGCCCGACAAGGATGCAGACGGTTTTCATCCATACAATTTCGGTCGGCTTGTTGAAGGGCATCCGGTGTTTGAAGCCTGTACGCCGAAGGGCGTCATCAAGATGATTGAGTCTACCGGTGTGAGCATCGAAGGGAAGCGCGCCGTCGTACTGGGGCGGAGCAACATCGTCGGCAAGCCGTTGGCGCTCATGTTGCTCCAGCGCAATGCCACGGTGACGATTTGCCACTCCAAGACGAAGGATTTGCCGGCGGTCTGTCGCGAAGCCGAGCTGCTGCTCGTCGCGATCGGGAAAGCCAAGTTTGTCACGGCCGACATGGTGAGAGAAGGGGCTGTCGTCATCGATGTGGGGACAAACAAAACTCCTGAGGGCAAATTGTGCGGCGATGTCGATTTTGAACAGGTCAGCCAGAAAGCCGGCTGGATCAGTCCTGTTCCTGGTGGTGTTGGGCCGATGACGATTGCGATGTTGCTGGACAACACGGTGGAGTCAGCGAAGCGACGGGCGGGAATGCTGTAGGAGAGAAGGGGAGGGGATGGAGGCTGATGATCTTCTGTGCTCGCGCAGTGGAAGATCATCGGCCCCCATCCCCGAGAGATAACTAGCGAGCTCGGAAGGATCATGTAGAAGGATGAGGGGCGTCCGATGCGTGCAGGGGAAGCGCTCGCATTTCCCCTACAGCCGTAAGTGGGGTGGAGGAGTAAAATAGAAATCATGAGTCGGGAGCCGAGGCGATTACGAGAGGTGCTCGATCAGGGACAGTTTGCTGTCACGATTGAGTACAACCCTCCCAAGGGTACCAACATATCCAGCGTGCTAGAGAATGCCAAGCAGTTGGTGGGGCGCGTGCATGGGGTCAACGTGACGGACAACACGGCTGCCGTGGTGCGGGCCGGGTCTCTATCCGTCTGCCGCCTCCTCTACGAACTCGGCCACGATCCGGTCATGCAGATGACCTGTCGTGACCGGAATCGCATTGCGATGCAGTCGGACCTCATGGGCGCTTCCATGCTCGGCATCCAAAATATTCTGTGCCTCACCGGGGACTATCCGACTGTCGGAGACCACAAAGAAGCGAAGCCGGTCTATGATCTGGATTCCGTCCAAGTCATGCAGTTGGTGCAAGGACTTAACAATGGGCGGGACATGGCCGGCAACAAGTTGGATGGCTCGACTGCCTTTACGATCGGCGCCGCTGTGACACCTGAAGCTGACCCGCTGGGGCCGATGCTCGCCAAGTTTGAAGTCAAGGTGAAGGCGGGCGCCCAGTTTTTCCAGACACAGGCGATCTATCATCCGGAGCAGTTCGCGTCCTTTATGGAGGCGGTTCGACCGTTCAAGTCCAAGGTATTGGCGGGCATTCTCGTTCTTCGGAACGCCAAGATGGCGGAGTTCATGAACGCGAACATTCCCGGCGTGTCGGTTCCTCAGGAGATGATCGATGAACTCAAAGCGGCAGGCCCCGAGCGAGCGGAGGATGTCGGGGTGGATATCGCGGTGCGGACAATCAAGGCAGTACGGCCCTACTGCGACGGAGTCCATATTATGGCGATCAAAGCCACGCACCGGCTGGCGGACATTCTCGCCAAATCGGAAGTGGGTTGATGACGATCCCCGAGTTTAAGCGGCACAAACAGGATAAGAAGAAGCTTATCGTTGTAACGGCCTACGATGCGCTGTTTACACGCATAGTCGAACAGGCCGGCATCGAGACCATCTTAGTCGGCGATTCGCTTGGTGTGGTCGTACAAGGGAAGGCCAATACGCTCTCTGTGACGATGGACGACATGCTCTACCATACGAAGCTTGTGGCGGGGGCTGCCCAACGAGCGCTCGTCATCGGCGATATGCCGTTTATGTCCTATCAGGCCAGCAGCGAGGAAGCGGTCCGAAACGCTGGTCGCTTTCTGCAGGCCGGAGCTACCGCTGTAAAGTTGGAAGGCGGCGCAGTGGTTGCCGACCGTGTGGCTGCAATGACCAGTATCGGCATTCCGGTGATGGGGCATCTTGGTATGACTCCCCAATCTGTTCATCGCTATGGCGGCTACAAAGTGCAAGGGAAAGAATCAGATCATGCGCGGGGTTTGCTGAATGACGCCAAGGCCCTTGAAGCAGCTGGCGCCTTCGCCATTGTACTTGAAGCGATTCCTGCCGAGTTGGCCAAGACTGTGACGGAACAATTGACCATTCCGACCATTGGAATCGGGGCAGGCCCCCACTGCGACGGCCAGGTCCTTGTGCTCTACGACCTCCTCGGGCTTTTCGATGAATTCGTGCCGAAGTTTGTGAAGCCCTACGCCCATCTCAAGGCCGATGCGCTCCAGGCCCTCAGCCGCTACAAAGAAGAAGTCGAGCAAGGCAAGTTTCCGTCGGACTCAGAAAGCTACCATTAGCAGCCGAAGTTCTACGTGAGATCCTGCTCATGCAGGTGAATGAGCGGTGCGCGAAAGTCCGAATCAGCCACGTTCCGCCGCAAATTTTCGTTGAGGCCTGCCACATTAATCCCCATATAGAACCTGGGTATTTTCTGCAAACGAATCATGCCGCTGGTCAGTAGTTTTTCTGCTGCCTGGTGGTTGCCGAGGAATTGCTTGAGATTGGCGGCGGCGAATTGGATGAGGGCTTGGAAGAAGTTCCCTTGTTCGGTGTCGTGGCCAACTGCACGCCAAAGCCCTTCGAATACTTCGTGGCATTCCCACCAGTAGGCAAAATTGTAGAGGTCGATCCCGTGCAGGTAGTCATCTGACTGATGCCATTTCTCAGGCTGAAACACCGATGGTGTGGGCTCGGCCTTGCCGTAGGAGTGGCCATGTGGATCATGGCGCGGGTGCGGATTCTTACCAGGCACAAAACGATAGGAGGGGAAGGGACGTACAGCGTAACGAGGCCAGGTTGGGTCAGCCGGGCGAGGCTCAGTCACGGCGAAGTTTATCCGCACAATCGACCTGAAAAACGGAGCGGTCTTCCAGCCGAACAGCCGTCAATTTTTTACCCCATACACATCCGCTATCGATGGCAAGCAGATGGGGCTCCAGGTGTAGCCCCAGTGCCGCCCAATGGCCTGTGATGATTGTCGTGCTGGCATTGCGCCGATCGGGAATGCGAAACCAGGGAGTGAAGCCGATGGGAGTTTCGTCTGGAGCGCCTGAAAAGCTCGACAGCTCACCGGTTGGCGTACAGGTTCGGAGTCTGGTCAACACACGGGTGATGCTCACCAGACGTTCGAGTCCCTTGAGTGAGGGATTCCATTGTGAGGCTGGTCTATGAAAGAGCGCTTGAAGAAAGGTTCGATATTCTGGTCCGCGCAGTACGGTTTCCACCTCATGCGCCAGAGCCGTTGCCTCTTCAATGGTCCATTGTGGCAGGATGCCGGCATGGACCATGAGAAACGATCCTTCACGATGATGAAGCGGTTGGCGCCTCAGCCAATCGATGAGATCGGCGTGATCGGAGGCGGAAAGTATGTCCTGGATCGTATCTTTGGGCCGCAGCGTCGTGATGCCTTCAGCTGTTGCTAGCAAAAACAGATCATGGTTTCCCAGGACGAGACGAACGGATGTGCCCAGATTCTTGATGAACCGGAGAGTACCCAATGAGTCGGGGCCTCGGTTGACAAGGTCTCCAACCAGCCAAAGTCTGTCGGAGCTGGGAGTAAAAGCAATCCGGTCCAGAAGTTGTCGGAAGGAAGCAAAGCAGCCTTGGATATCGCCGATTGCGTAGGTGGCCATCAGTGCATGCACATAGGGGGGCGAGTTGTCTGCGTCGTGATGGGTTAGGGAAAACGGGCTTCGATCACGCTTCTGAGTCCACCTCTCGCGGCAAAGGTGCCCGTGACTTTTGCCCATACAGGCTGGCAGGCCTGTATGACGTCGTGCAGGATGCGGTTGACTGCGTTCTCATAAAAGATGCCGAGATTTCTGTATTCGTGGAGATACATCTTCAACGACTTCAGTTCTAGGCATTCTTTGTCCGGCATGTAGTGCAGTGTGATGACGCCGAAGTCCGGAAGGCCAGTTTTCGGGCAGATCGCGGTATATTCCGGGATCTCGATGGTGATTTCGTAGCCCTTGTATTGGTTCGGGAATGTTTCGATATCCGGCAATGGTGCGGTAATCCCGCTCTTTGCATGCCGCTCGTTATATCCGAGCTTGGTATTCTTGGGTTTCTTCCCCAGCGTTTCACGTTTCACGTTTCACCCCGTACGTTTTCCTAGACTTGTTTCATCCACTCGACTTGGCCGATTTTTTCCAACTGAATATAGAGTGTTACCCAGGGACAGGCCATTTCCGGGTACACTTCACACAGTCCCCCTTTTCGGACGCCTCCGCAGGGGCCGTGGCTCATGAATTTTGGGCACTCGGCTTTGAGCGAACTATCCGGAATCGGAGGGCGCTTATGGACTCCACCGGCGTGCTGAGCGCCTTCGTCTTCCCCAAGGATGATTACGCGTGTTGACATGGGAGTCTAGTCTAGACAGGTTTTACGGAATCAGCAATCTCTCTTTCCAGTTCTGCTAAATCAGTCGCCTTTTCGCCTGGTGTGGAAATCGGGCGAAATCTAAGCGATTAGGGCGAATGGCCTACAGGCCTGGACTGGGCTAGGCCTTCTTTTTAGCATGGTGGGCCTTCTGAAAAGTTGCGTTGATTATCAGGAAGTTATATTATTATTGAGTTCGTGTAGTGTTCGAGGATTGTATAGACGTTTCTCATTGACAGTCTTTTTTAGGCTTTGTTACCATGTCCCCTCCCTGAGTGGATATTCAGTCCGGTTCGTTCAGTCTCGAATTCCTGCACTGTTGCAAATAGCTGTATCTTTCCGATAGGCAATGGCTTGTTGTTGCCACGATAGAGGGAGGTGTTCCGATGAGTCTTGATTATGTAAAATTTTCCGGTGGATTTGAGAAGTTCATGCCTAAAGAATATCGGGACATGGTTGAACATGGCCCGTTTGGAAAGAAAATTTCCGTCTCTCAAATGGGAAGCTTCAAGGAAATTCTTGAAGAGCATCCCATGTGCGCCGGCTGCGCGATGACGCTTTTCATCCGTTTGGCGATTATTGCCTTCCCTAACCCGGAAGATACGATCACTGTTGGCACGGCAGGCTGTGGACGGTTAGCGATTTCACAGGCTGCGATTCCATTTGTGTACGGCAACTATGGCGATCAGAACGGTGTTGCGAGCGGACTGTCCCGTGGGCTGCGGCTGCGGTTCGGCGACAAGCCGAAAGATGTGGTCGTCATGGCGGGGGATGGCGGAACGGCGGATATCGGATTCCAACAAGTGCTCCACTCCTGGTTCCGAAAGGAACGGTTCACGACGATCATGTTGGACAATGAAGTGTACGGCAACACCGGCGGGCAGGAGAGCGGCATGACCAACCGTGGCGCCGTCTTAAAGATGGCCCCGTTGGGAAAGAAGTTCGAGAAGATGGATATGTTGCAAATGGCGAAAGTCGCTGGGTGTGCCTATGTGGCGACGGTGGTTCCGAACAATCCCCGCCGCGTCGAGAGCGTTATCAAGAAGGCTGTGCTGATTGCCCGCGAAGTGGGCTCGACCTACATTCAAGCCTATACCTCCTGCAACATCGAGTACGCGATTCCCACCGACAAGGTGATGGAAGACGCAAAGACCGTTGAGAATGACCGGTATCAATTCACGGAATATGTGAGTGATGAAGCCAAGCAGTATCTGACTGAGCGGTATGGCTATAAGGACTATCTTCCGAAGGCGGCTGCTCCTGCCGCAGCAATTCCAACCAAGGCGTAAACGATTCGGAGGGAGATTCGGATATGGCAAAGCGCTTTAATATACGAATGGCAGGGGTCGGCGGTCAGGGTGTTGTGACAGGGTCACACATTCTGAGCACCGCAGTGATCCATGCCGGCGGGGAAAGCACGATTGTCCCATTTTATGGGTCGGAGAAACGGATGGCGCCGGTCGAGAGCTACGTCCGTGTGTCGGATGAACCGATCTATGAAATCGGGGAAATTACCTTCCCGCATATCATTATTATTTTCCATCCACAAGTGATTACCCACGGCAAGTCCTACACGATGCCGTTCTACTTCGGTCTGAAGGAAGACGGGATTGCGCTGATCAACCATGATGGGCCCATGAGCCTTCATAGAGATCAGCAACGTGAGTTGGATGAGCGCCGTGCGAAGCTCTACTATTTCCCCGCCACCAAGCTGTCTCTGGAGGTTGCCGGGATGGATCTCGCGACGAACATGGCCTTGATGGGTTGCATCGGAGCGATCACGGGACTGACCTCGGTTGAGGCGCTGGAGCAGTCGGTGAAGGACCGGTTCCTTGGCAAGGGATTTGTCGTCTCTGGTGGAACCGCGGCGTTGGATAGTGTCGTCGAGCGGAAATTCAAGAAGAAGCAGGAACTGATCGATAAAAATGTGGCGGTGATTCAGGCCGGCTGGAACTACGCAGTCGATCACGGTTGGGCTGCAACATCGGTCAAACGGTCGGAAGCCCGTGCGACCGTTAGCGCCTAACTAGGATTTAGCACGAAGGAGTACCATGTATCTGGTAGCCAACATCAATGTCGAGATATGTGCCTCGAAGAGCTGTAAGCTCTGTACGCAATATTGTCCTGAAGCGAATACCATTCAGTATAGCGAAACCATGGGGACGGATAAGGGTTACAAGTACGGCACTGCCTACATAGCCGTGGATCGGTGTAAGGGTTGTGCGCTATGTGTGTGGGTGTGCGACACGATGGCAAAAAATAATGCCATCAAGATGATTATGATCGATCAATTACCGCTGGCTGCCGTTACCGATAACATTCGGTATGAAGAGAAAACCACCGTTGCAGTCCTGTCTAATCCAATGATTGTAATAGGTAATTAGGGAGGTACGGGAGTGGCAACGACGACAGATACAAGAGAACGCATCATTGTTCCTGGCCCCGCCGGGTTCCATCCTCCGTCCGCGGCTCAGTTGGGGGTCGCGCTGCCTGATCCAGGGCAAGGACTGTACTATGGATTACTGGAGGAGAATGAGGACAAGGTCATCGAAGAGATGGCCCGTAAAATGTTGACCAGCCCCAACGCCACGATCTTCCCAGGACCGTTGGTGCTCTGGGCCTGGAACGAGCATGCAGTTGAAAAGGCCAAGGCCGTGCTGGAAATCGCCGCGCAGATCCCTGACGTGATGATCATCCCCATGCCGGACTATCGCCCGAAGTATCCGAAGATCGATCCGGAAGAGGTCATCAATCCGAACCATCCGAACCTGACGATTTGGGGCAACAAGATCGAGGCCTGTATCTTCATCGGCGTGCATTGCCATTATGCCAACTTGACCTTGAAAATGATTCGTGCCGGGACGAACTGTCTCACCATGGCAATCTGTGCGGAGCAGGGGCATGAAGATGCGATGCTGACGATCCGGGATTCGGACACGATCAAGCTGAGAAAGACCGCGCAGGTCTTCAAGCGGGTGCGTGAAGAAATGGGCATTAAGTTGCCGGAGAACGGCGAAAACGTGAGATTTACTGGCACGCAAACGAGAGTTCACGGCGGGAAAACTCACACCAATCCCCTCACCTTTGCGCCTGTGGCTGGTGTGGCCGGCGCAGCAGCTTTTGGCCATTCGGCTGAGCAGATGAAGCGTGAAGGCTGAGTAGGGTCGAACTGCACGGGCGATATAGCGAAGAGGTGTCACTATGAGCGAAGCACTCGAAGCAGAACAGAAGACAAACCCCCAGGGCGATCCCATCACGAGTGTCGCGGCCCCTAAACCGGCCGAGACGGCGGGCGCAAGGAAAGACCCCCATGCCGAAGCGAAACGGCAGAAGGTGGTCACGCCGGAATACTTGTTCCTCGAAGCCCCGCGAACGAAAGAATTCATCACGGGCAGCGAAGCGGCGAAAGAGGCCGTTCGGCGCTCCAATGTGGACCTGGCCATTGCCTATCCCATTACCCCGCAGAGCGAAACGATGCAGCTCATCGGCGTGCTCTACGGCGAAGGGTACGTGAAAGAGTATTATCGTGGCGAAGAAGAAGTCGGCGTCATGGCGGCGATGGCGGGCGGATCTCGTGCCGGTGTCCGCTGCTTTACGGCGACCGCAGGCCCCGGTACGCTCAGAGGTCTTGAAGGCATCGCGTCTTGGCCTGGGCATCGGCTGCCCATTGTCGCCATGTTCACCTGCCGCGTCGTGAATGCTCCCTTGGCCATTCAACCGGACAACATCGAAGTGGCCTATCTATTGAATTCCGGCATGATCGTCTTCCATGCCGAGAATCAGCAGGACATGTACGACTTCATCATGGCGGGGTTTACGATCAGCGAGAAGAACGATGTGACACTCCCAGTCGGTGTCTGCTGCGACGGGTTTTTTGTGACCCATGCCCGGGGGTACGTCAGGATGCAGGACCGCAGCATGAAGCTTCCTCCTCGTGACGCCTGGCGCGGCGCGGTGCCGGTACTCGATGCGGAGAATCCTCCCGCTCGTTTATCACGTGACGCTCCGGTTCAGAAGTCGAACTTCATGGCCTACAACATCCATGCAGTCTGGCAACAGGAAGTGTGGGCGGCGGTCGAACGGTCACGCAAGTACATCAATCAGTATATGGGCGGATTGCTCACGGCTGAGAATGTGGATGATGCCGAGGCGGTGATTATTGCCTCAGGCAGTGCCGCAGCCCAGTCGAGGGAGGCTGTTCGTATTTGCGCGGAAAAGGGTATTAAGATTGGCTTGATCAAGGTCCGGTCGCTCCGTCCGTTTCCGACGAAGGAATTACGGCAACTCTGTGGCAAGGCGAAGCTCATTGTGGTGCCCGAGTTCAACTATGTTGGATGGCTGGCGAAAGAGGTGGCTACCGCCATTTACGGGTACTCCAAAGCCAAGATCATCGGTGGGCCACGGGTGTACGGTGGTCAATCGATGCCGGTGGAGTTGATTGTGGACGAAGTTGAGTCCGGTCTGACCGGTAAGAAGTCGAGTAATGTGGCCCAGTCTTCGATTATGGGTGGTGCCGTCAATCAGGATGATGTCGCGCATTTCATGCGCAGCATCTAGAACGGCAGGTTTGATGAAAAACAAGAGCCCGATCCCATGAGGGATCGGGCTCTTTGTTTTTTGGTTTATTTCGTTTGTTTGGTCTATTTGGTTGAACAAAACAAACTAAATAGACCAGATGAACCAGACAGACATTTTTCTAGCCTTGCAGTTCGTCTTGCACCATGTCTTCACTCTCCGGCATGCCATAGGAGACGTACTTGGCATAAGAGAGATAGATCATCGCGCTATCCCTCATCGCCTTGGTGCCTTGGGACAAACGGAAAACTTGATCGGTGTTGTGGGATGGGTCGGCACCCATTGTGTCCACGTGGCCTTGTAGGAGCAGGGTGAATCGTTCCATCGAGCGTTCCACGTCTTTGTAGGCCAATAAAATTTCGTCTGTCATGGTTGTCCTCCTAATCGCCATCAGCTTACACTATGCCCATGCAACCCTTCAACGAGAAGAAACCGGCTGGCCTGTCATCGGAAATTCTCAAGGTTCTGGCAAAGGTATCGCCAGAAAGAGACGTTCGTGGTCACACGCTGGCGCAAGCGGTCGTGAACCTATCACGATTATTCACAACAGCACGCCCATCATTGCCGCCTCGTTACCTGGATGATTCGGCACATGCTGCCGCCTATCTCTCGTATTTTCTCCCTGTGAACCTCTCGAAAATCCAAGTCCTGCTGGATGAGTTGCCAGACAACAACACTGAAATACCAGACCGACCGATGGCGGTGCTCGATCTCGGTTGTGGCCAAGGGACTGGATCCTTAGCCCTGCTGGATTGGCTATGGCATCGCAGCCAGGATCGGGCGAAATCTCTGTCAGTCCTGGCTACTGATGCATCCCACGAATCTTTGCAGGATGCGAAGAGGTTGTGGGAGGCCTACTGCAACGAGGTTGGTATACCCAACGCAGGTCTCCGCTGTGTCGAGGGGAATCTGGAACACCCGCTCAAAGGTGATCTTGGTAAGCAGATTGTACGAGGCGGGCCATACGACCTCATTATTATTGCGAACTGCCTCAATGAATTGTTTCCGACAGCGGGCGATCCTCCAGTAGAGCGGGCTGCGGTTGTCGCACAGATCCTGCCATTTCTCGCATCGCACGGCACCATCATGATCGTCGAGCCGGCCTTGCGGCAGACGGCCAGGGAGCTGCATCAGATGCGTAATCATCTGCTCAAACAGGGCCTATGTACGGTCTATAGCCCCTGCCTGCACGAGGGGGCCTGTCCGGCCCTAGACCATCCGGATGATTGGTGTCATGAGGAGCGGCCATGGCAGACGCCTCCTGCGATCGCTGCACTTGATAGAGATGTGGGGTTCATTAAAGACGCGTTGAAGTTTTCCTATCTGTTGTTGCGGACAGATGGAAGAACCATTGTGACACGAAGCCCACAAACCTTCCGGGTCGTGAGCGAACTACGGGAATTGAAGGGGGAGAAGCGAGCCTGGTTGTGCAACGAAACGGGACGGCCTGAAGTCGGCCGACTGGATAGAAAGGCCTCTCCTCACAATGCAGCTGTCGATAGCTGGCATCGCGGCGCGATCGTGCAGATCGAGCAGATTGTACGCAAGGAGAAAGAAGGGAAGGTCTCGCCGGTTGGAAGAATTGAGAGTGATGTCGTGGTGCAGATCGTCCGTTCCGTCTGAATCTCCCCAATCAGGAAAGAGGAGGCGTGCGTCCTCTCGCTCCCTCGGTACTCTGAAGCGGAAGGACGGGGCGGCAGGGCCAATCCCTCGTGCTCGCGCAACGCGCGGTCTCGGAAGACCCTCGTTGGACGCGCGCACGTAAGGGATCAGCCCCGCCGTCCCTAGTTAAATGGTGCAGGTGGGGACAGCGGCTGATGGGCCTATCCCCGTCAGGAATGGAAAGCAGAAAACGTTTTTGCTACTGGAGAGCGTCGACAAGTGGCTGAACCGCCTTAAGAATCATCTCCCAGTTTACTGTCTGTGTTGGCATACTATGCCAGTTAATATACTCAATAGTTCAGTGCCGATCTGAACGTCGCCAGTCTGGAGCTTGAGCTCTTGGAGTCAACGTTAATGGGAATGGTTTCGATCAAAGAGGTTGCCAGCAAGCTTGGAGTCAACAAAGACTACGCTTTGCGGCTAGCAAAGAAATGTGCCACAGAACTCAATCTCAATCTTCACTACGGAAAACGCAATGCTTTGTCTCTGTCGAGAGAGGATGTTGATCGCCTGATAAACAATTACCGACCTCGTGTCTCGGCTACCGCGGCTACCAATGATGCAGGGAGATTCACTGGCTTTGGGTATTTCTACATCATTCAGCTGCACCCGGAAGACCTCCCGACCCGCCTTAAGATTGGCTACACAGACAACCTCGATGTGCGGTAATCAGACCATCGAACAAACGCCCCGACACTGAAACTCCTGAAGTCCTGGCCATATAAACGAACATGGGAAGAAGCGGCTAAGGCAAGCATAACGAGACAAGGTTGCCGGCGCTTTGGTGGAGAGAGGTCGGAAGTATTTGACGGCGATATCCAAGGATTCATAGATCGCGCTGAGGCGTTCTTCGCGCTTATGCCCCATCCGTAGCTAGTTCGAACGTGAGATAAAGAGTGGTCGAGAGTCTTCCATCGGATTTTCCATGGTGATAATTGAGCTGTAACTCTCCAGGCTGTTCAAAAAGATCTTCCGGCAAGGTCACATCCTTCATTAAGGCGACGGGTCTGAGTGCGACTCGTCGCCTTCTCGTTTTCTTTTAGAGGACAGGCGCGTCATCAGGCTGACCGGTTCTGCATCGCGAATTGTGGAGGTGAGGGTACCGCACTTGCCGGACAGATGCGGTCCGCCGAAGGCGGACGGCGAGGACTGTTCAAAGTTCCTTTCAAGCGAAGCTTGGAGAGGAACGAGTTCCACAGCCGAGCAGATGAGAGGCTTAGTGCGGTCGAGCCGAAGCGTTTGAGCAGGGCAGAAGTGGTCACCTGCGTGAGGCTAGAAAGGCTTATGGCTGAGGATGGTTAGAGGAGGCGAGGACTAATCCGCTTCCGGTTCAGCACTCCCGTGCTGGTGACTCACCCGATCTTCGTCGAACATCTCCGCCATTTCCTCGGCGATCATGTCACCATCGTCTTGAATGGCAATGAGCGGGATTTCTTTTCTCACCTTGGCCACGGGCTCTGGAGTGGGAGCTTCGGGGGCTGTAGCTGGAGTTTTTGGGGTCTCACTCATCTGGAGTAGTATACACCAGGTAGGGGGTGAAAAGGGGAGCTATTCAAACGCTTCCAGGGAGGAGCGCTCTGGGTATGTTTTCTGGCACGAAGTGCAGGTCAGGAAATAGATCGATTCTCGGACGGACATAGTGATGCGAAAATTAAGGCTCACCCCTTTGTGATTACAAGTCGGACAGGACATTTCTTTAAGTCGGTAGGGAATATCGGGCTGTGTGCGCTGGTAGAATTCCATATCTGTGTAGATGGGGAAGGTGTAGTAGCATTTTCTACAGATGCCTCGCCATTCACCGTCCGCCTGCATAGAGCGTTCATCGATCCCGAAGCTTGACTCCTTGCAAATGGCGCACTGGACAGTTCCAAGCCTGGTTTCCACTTCTTTCATGGTCGGGTTTGGCATCTGGTAGGCTCCTTGTGCAGCGATCGGCGGTATCGTATCGCCAGTATAGCCTTCACATGGAAACGACTGCAACGGGACTGGATCATGATTTCTCCTTGACCTGGCGAGAGTGCCGCATATACTAGGCCCATTATGCACCTGATCACTGAGAATCTGTTGGTCGGGAATATCAACGATGCGAGAGAACTGCCGGTCAAGATCGGCGCGCTGCTCCTCGTCGCTGCTGAGTATACGGTAGAGTCCCCTGATTGGCTGGTCTCCGGCAGGATTCCATTTTCGGAGTATGCCGAAGCCGAACCGCTCTTGCTGGATCAAGCCGTGAGCTGGGTTGAACAGCACCAGCCTGGCAATCGGGTTATGGTCTGTTGCCGCGCCGGCATGGGCCGATCGGTGTCGGTAGTGATGGCCTACCTCTGTTGTGTTCAAGGGATGGAGTATGCTGAGGTTCTGAAGTTGGTCATGAGGCGCCGGCCCGGTGCCATTCCCCTTCCACATCTTGAAGAAGCCATCAGACAGGTTCGTCTTCTGCGTGAGGCACGCGCGAAGGATAAGAAGAAGCGCGCGTCACGCCCAGTTTCCGGCACCTAACCACAGTATCGAAGTGCTTTTCCTCGCAGCTGCTCTTCACACATTGCCTTTCTTGTGCCGCCCGTGGCCTAATCTGAAATCGTAAGGCACAGATACAACCACTTTACTGAGGATCTTTCTCCATGCCGGAATTGCCGGAAGCCGAAGTCGTTGCTCGGCAGTTACGGACTCATCTCCTCGGTGCTCAGCTCAACAACTGTTGGGTTGGACGGGCGGATATTGTCCGGGAAGGGTTGCCCACACTCTCGTGGTACAGCGGTGCACGGCTGGAAGGGGTGGAGCGATACGGCAAGAGCGTCGCGCTGGAGTTTCAAAAAGAAGGCGAAGATAGATATGTCGTTGCGGAACTTGGCATGACCGGCCTCCTTCTCTTTCGCGCAACGCAGACGAAATATCCGCAGCATGTGCATGTCCGTATGTCATTCACTGGAGGGCATGAATCAGAACTGCGCTATTGGAATCCTCGACGGTTCGGGCGGCTTTCCTTGCTCGATCGGGCAGGCCTCGACCGCTATCGTACTCGCCGCTTCGGGATCGACCCCCTCACGGTGCCACGTGATGAGTTCGTCCATCTCATGCAAGCCAGGCGTGGACGATTGAAGCCGCTGTTGATGCATCAGCAAGTCATTGCGGGGATTGGGAATATTTACGCGAACGAAATTCTTTTTCGAGCCAGACTCCATCCGAACCGTGAGGTCAGTCGGCTACGAGGAGCGACGATTATTAAACTCTATGACACTATGCAAACAGTGTTGCGCGAGGCGATTTCCTGCGGCGGATCGAGCGTCAAGGATTTCTTTGCGCCGGACGGCACCGAAGGCCGGTATAAGCAACACCATCTTGTCTACGGCAAAGAAGGTCAACCCTGCCCTAACCGTTGCGGGCGGCTCATTCGCCGTCTCCAAAGCGAACGCAGTTCGTTTTATTGTCCTGCTTGCCAGGTGAGCAAAACGCCACGTCGATATCCTGCCTCAGCCCATTGAGGATTACCACGCAGTTCGGTCTCTCGAGAACCGAGTGCCAAGCATCCGAATGCGGATGAAATTGCATACAGTAGCCTGTCGCGTGACGTACCGCACTCGACGAGACAGCAAATACACCTTGAGAAGGAACAACTGAAAATCCATATTTTGTGCGAGTAAGGTATTGGCAGTAGTACAGTAGCTCTTGGTACGAGAGCTGCACTCTCCACCGATATGCGATGTCTTTTGTCACGGATAGGCTGACAGAGGGCCACGACAAGATCTTGGTGAGGGCCTATCCGGCTTGATCGCGGGGCCGAGAGTATAGGGGAAGGGTGAGTATGTTTATAGCGAAGGAGGATGAGACATGGAGAACCGACCCAAACTTTGTATCGACCGGATCTTGCCTCGGGATCTTATGCGGCTTCAGCTTACCAAACCGATGCGAGACGGCGGGAGGCGTGCGATCGCTCCCATCGGGAAGACCTGGATGAATGGCTCGACACTCAGAGTGCGATTTATGGGAGGCACACCAACCGAACAAGCCGTCGCCAAGCAACAGGCTGGATGGTGGGCCCAGGTGGCAAATCTCAAGTTCGATTTCAACAACGCGTTGAATGCCGAGATTCGCATTGCGTTCGATCACAACGACGGGGCTTGGTCCTACGTCGGCACCGATGGCCGCAGCATCCCGTTGGACGAACCGACCATGAACCTAGGGTTTCTCGATGGAGGGACTGCGGGCCATGAGTTTGGCCACGCCATTGGATTGGCCCATGAACATCAAAACCCTGCAGGTGGAATCCAATGGAACGAAGCAGTGGTGATTCGCGAAGCAGCCAAATCGCCGAACTTTTGGGATGAGGCAACGACACGCCACAACATTCTTCGAAAATATACCGCCGCTCAGATCAATGGGACATCGTTCGACCCAGACTCTATCATGCTGTATTTCTTTCCTGCCTCCTGGACCCTCAACGGTATCGGCACAAAAGCGAATGAGGTTCTTTCAGCGATGGATAAGGCCTTCGTCGCAGGAGCCAAAATGTATCCGAAGGCGGGCGGCACGACAGCTAACGCCGTCGAGCTACTGGTAAATGCCACGCGCCGTAGGCAGGCGTCGATCGGGAAGGTCGGCGAAGAAGATTTGTATCGGTTTAGGGCGTCCGTTGACGGACGCTATGTCATCGATACCTTGGGCCAGACGGACGTGGTGATGAAGCTCTTCGGGCCGAACAGCGAGACATCATTGATTGCGGAAGATGACGATTCCGGACTCGATACCAACGCCAGGATCGCTGGAGACTTGATCGCCGGCGAGTATTTTGTACAGGTCCGTCACTATAGTCGTCAGAGTGGCATAGGGAAGTATTCGATCAAGGTGAGGAAACTGTAGCAGGATGCTGAAAAAGCCCGCCAGCGGCGTTCTCGCATCGCTCAGATGCTCAACGTACCGAAGCGTACGCCTCGCCTCTAAGCTCGCTGCGGCCTTGCTGAATGGCCTTTTTGAGCATCCTGCAAATGGTGACCGGCGTGTAGTACTCCGCCACGAACCGTCATGAGTAATGCGGTAGGACGGAGACCTGTGGAGTAGTGAGTGGGACAAAGGGAAAACGGAGGGTCCATGATCATTTCAGTCATTAATCACACGAACGGGAAGATTTTGGATGAAGCTGTGCAAGTTGCGGTGCGCGCGATTAACCGGCAGATACGTGAAGACTATGAGCCCTATTGGCATATCGGAGGGGAACTCCGGCTGGAGGGGAAGAGCGGGGCGAAGCCATCGAAGCAAAGCCTTGCCGACATGCGAGGCGATGCGGTGTTGTACCTCTGGGACACAGTGGACGTCGAGGACGCGCTTGGCTATCACGACGCCAACAATGCGGGAGTGCCCTATGGTTTTGTCTTTACTGAGCTGGCGAAGCAGTTGAAAGAGGACTGGACGGTTACTCTGTCGCATGAAGCGCTGGAGCTGGTCGGTGATCCTGAAGTCAATCTGCTGGTGCAGGGGCCACACCCGGTAGATTCAACGCGGGTGGTGTTTCATTGGTATGAAATGTGTGATGCGGTGCAAGCGGAAACCTACAATATCGACGGAGTCGGCGTCTCAAATTTTGTGCTCCCGCTGTACTTCACTGGTGGAGAGGAAAAGGGCGGTCGAAACGACTTTCTTGGGCGTGCCTATAAGGGTAAAACCTTGCGTTCCTTTGGTGTGAACCCTGGGGGATACATCGGGTACTTCGACCCTGAAACAGGAGACCATGAAACCTTTTCGCTGAAGGGCGATGGGGTGGCAGAGCGGCGGTTGAAACTTAAGTCTCAGGTCAAAGGGGCTCGGCGTGGAATCAGGTATAAACGGTATGCGGAGCAGTTGTCCAAGAAACGTGGTTGACGCAGGATGCTGAAAACGCCTGCAGCAGGGGAGGGCACGGCCCGGTGCCCTACTTGCTCGCAGAACGCGCACGATGAAGCGATGGGAAGTGCACCCATGTTGGTCCTGTGCTCCCGGAACAGAGGAGAGGATAGAGCCCTGATGATCTTTCTGTGCTCGGGCAACGCGCGGCCGTTCCACAGGTTAAGGTTGAGGCTTAGGTTGAGCAGTGACCAATCATGCCTCGGTGTCTTTTTCCCTCTCAACCTCGACCTAAGCCTTGGCCTGCCAATGGGCGCGCGCAGTGGACGGTCTTGGTGGGTCTCATGAAGATATCGCCCCCGATCGGAAGAGGGATCCTGGCCAGGCGTAGAATTTCCATCTGTTACTGAACCGCTTAAGAGAGGGGTCGCGGTACTGCTTCTGGAACAGCGCGATCGGTGGAGCAGGGTGGAATTGATGAAGCATGGAGATATTGAAGGATGGGTACGCAACCAGTTCTTGAAAAAGTCTGACGCTGATATTCTCAACATGGCCTGTCCTATAATTTACGGCTTCATCGAAGAGACTAATCGCACCCTGTCATCCAATACGCCGGCACGTTCCAATATTTCTTCTTATGTTTCATGTAGTTAGAATCGCATCACTCGTTCGACACTCCCGCTAGGTCTTTTGAGCCTTCCCGGTTTAGTTCATCTGACATATTGAGTCCCCCAGCCGATTTCGTTAGAATCCTCCTCCTTTACAATTGTTTCTCACCATTCTAAGGAGTCGCGCTATGGCGAAGGTGCTCGAAGGTCCCGGGATGGGATTGATGAAGAAATGGGGCATCACGGTTCCCCACTATGTCGTCGTCACCTCGGTCGACGAATTGGCGAAGCTCGGCCAAGCCAATGAATGGCTCAAGAAATCCAAATTGGTGGTCAAGGCCCATGAAGCGCTCGGCTCGCGATTCAAGCTCGGCTTGGTCAAGGTCGATCTGGACCTCAAAGGAGCAGAAGCGGCGGCTAAGGAGATGATCGGCCGCCAAGTGGGCAGTATCACTGTCACGCAAGTGATCGTGTCCGAAATGATTCCGCACAAGGAGGAATATTACTGTGCAGTGAAATCCACCCGGGAAGGGACGGACATTCTGGTCGCCAATTGCGGTGGCATTGAAGTCGAATCGAATTGGGATCGCGTGAAGCGCTTGGCGGTGGAAGTCGGGCAGCAGCCCTCGGGGGATGCGATCGAGAAGTTGGCTAAGGATGCGGGCTTTACCGGTTCGACCCTGAAGAAGATGGCCGATTTCGCGGGGAAGATGTTCACCTGTTTCGACAACGAAGATGCGCAGTATTTGGAAGTGAACCCCGTGGTTCTGCGCGAACAGGATAGTGAACTGATCGCGCTGGATGCGGTGACGCTGCTCGATGGCGACGCCAAGTTCAGGCATCCCGATTGGAACTTTGCCTTTGCCGCAGAGTTCGGCCGGGCCTATTCCAAGCACGAAATGGAAGTGATGGCAGTCGATTCAAAGATCAAAGGCTCGGTCAAATTTATCGAGATCCCAGGCGGGGATACGGCTATGCTTCCGGCGGGCGGCGGGGCCAGTGTCTATTATTCCGATGCGGTCGTCGCGCGCGGCGGCAAGTTGGCCAATTATGCCGAATACTCCGGCGATCCGCCCGACTGGGCAGTTGAAGTCCTGACCGATAAGGTCTGTTCGTTGCCCGGGATCAAGAACATCATCGTCGGCGGGGCGATTGCCAATTTCACCGACGTGAAGAAGACATTCGGCGGCATCATCAATGGATTTCGCAAGGCGAAGTCCGAGGGCAAGCTCAAGAACGTGAAAATTTGGGTGCGCCGCGGTGGCCCGCGTGAGAAGGAAGGGCTCGATGCGATGCGCGCGCTCAAGGACGAAGGGTTTGACATCAACGTCTTCGACCGCAACACGCCGCTGACCGATATCGTCGACAAGGCGCTTCTGAAATAGAAACGAGTGCTGAGACCTGAGTGCCGAGTAGCAGAACTGCTTTTCAACTCAGCACGCATCACTTACGCACTCAGCACTGAGGAAAGAGGGAGATCCCGATGAGTATCCTGGCAAACAAAGATACCTATGTGGTCATTCAGGGAGGCGTCGCAGGTGTGAACGCCGCGCGCCGGATGGCCGAGTTCTGCTACCTGATCAAGCGCTCGTTGAATGTCTTAGCCTTTGTCTATCCTCCTGACGCAGGCAAGACGCACGAAATTCCCTATGGCAGTGGCCTCGTAGCCGTTCCCATCTATAAGACCGTTGGAGAAGCGACCAAGAATCACCCCCAGATCAACACCAGTCTTGTCTACATCGGTGCGGATCGGGCCCTGAAGGGCGGGATGGAAGCCTTGGACGACTCGCACATCAAGGTGGTCTCCATGATCACCGAGGGTGTGCCGGAAAAGGATGCCAAGGTCCTGGGCCATCATGCGACCAAGCTCAGGAAGGTCTTCAACGGCCCCTCGTCGATCGGGATCGTTTCAGCCGGCTCCTGCCGCTTGGGTGTCATCGGCGGAGCATTCGACAACTTGGTGCTGTCGAAGCTCTACCGCGAAGGCTCATTCGGGGTCATCACCAAGTCGGGTGGCCTCTCCAACGAAATTATCTGGATCTGTTCGCAGTTTGCCGACGGTATCACCACGGCCATCGGGATCGGTGGCGATGCCTATCCGGGCACCGACTACGTCAGCTATCTCGAAATGTTCGAAAACGATCCGCAAACCAAGGCGGTCGTCATCGTCGGCGAGATGGGCGGCGATCTCGAAGAACGGGCAGCTGAGTGGTATGGAGCGAAGAAGCGCCGTGTGAAGTTGATGGCCGTTGTTTCCGGCTTCTGCCAGGAAAGTTTGCCGAAGGGTATGAAGTTCGGGCATGCGGGCGCGAAGGAAGGTTTGAAGGGCGAAGGGTCGGCCCGTGCCAAGTCCGATGCCCTCAAGAAGTCCGGCGCCATCGTACCGGCGACGTTCGGTGCTTTGGGGCCTGCCATTAAAGAAGCCTATCAAGAGATGCTGAAGTCCGGCCAGGTGAAGGAGCCGGTTGAGCCGCTCGTACTGCCGAAGCTGCCGAAGACGATCGAAGAGGCGATGAAGGCCGATGAAGTCATGGTCGCCCCTCTGATTCGCACCACGATCAGCGATGACCGTGGCGATGAACCCTGTTACGATGGATACCCGGCCTCCGAACTCATCAACAAAGGCTATGAGATCCCCCATGTTGTAGGGCTGTTATGGGACAAGCGCCTGATCTCCCAACAAGAAGCTGAAATCATCAAGCGCATCATGATGCTCTCAGCCGACCATGGCCCCTGCGTCAGCGGAGCCCTGGGGACGATCGTCGCGGCTTGTGCCGGGATCGGCATGTCCCAGTCGGTTGCAGCAGGGTTGATCATGATCGGCCCTCGCTTTGGCGGCGCCGTGACCGATGCCGGACGGTTTTTCAAGTATGCCGTCGATAATAAAATGACTGTCGACGATTTCTTGGCCTACATGAAGAAGAACCACGGGCCGGTGCCTGGGATTGGCCACCGTGTCAAGAGCCTGCGTAATCCGGACAAGCGAGTCAAGGAGTTGGTCGGGTACGTCAAGAGTTTGAACATCAAGACTCCCTGTCTTGACTTTGCACTCGAAGTGGAAAAAGTCACGTCGGTGAAGAAGGACAACCTGATTCTGAACGTGGATGGCACGATGGCGGCGGTGCTCGTCGACATCGGATTCCCGGTGGATAGTTTAAACGGTTTCTTTATCCTCTCACGTACAATCGGGTTGATCGGGCATTGGGTGGATCAGAAACGGCAGGATAGCCGCTTGATCCGGCTGTTCGATTATCTGGTGAATTATGCGGCGCCCAAGCGGCGCGAAGTGCCGCCGCTGAAATAAGTGCGGGAGGTCCCGCCTCTAAAATAGTCGCGCGAAGTGCCGCCACTGAAGTAACGACAATTTTTAATTTAGAATTGTTAATTTTGAATTGAGGTCACCATGTCGATAGATCTTGCGAGAAATCTCTATGCGAAGATGCCGGATGTGTTTGCCAAGGCCAGGAAGAAGTTCGGCCGAGGTCTGACCCTGTCGGAGAAGGTGCTGGTTTCACACGCGGACAATTTTGACAGCCAGACGTGGGAGCGCGGCAAGGCGATGCTGGCCCTGCGGCCTGATCGCGTAGCCATGCAGGATGCGACGGCCCAGATGGCCATTTTACAGTTCATGCAGGCCAACAAGAAGCAAGCGGCCGTGCCGAGCACCATTCATTGTGACCACTTGATTCGCGCCGAGATGGGTTCCGAGAAGGATTTGCTCCGTGCGGTGGATGAGAATGCGGAAGTCTATAATTTTCTCGCCTCGGCGGCGAAGAAGTACGGCATTGGTTTCTGGAAGCCCGGCGCCGGGATCATTCACCAAGTCGTGCTGGAGAACTATGCGTTTCCCGGTAGTTTGATTATCGGTACCGACTCGCACACGCCGAACGGTGGTGGGCTTGGCGGATTGGCCATCGGCGTCGGTGGCGCAGATGCAGGCGAAGTGATGGCGGGCCTGCCATGGGAAGTCCTCCATCCGAAACTGATCGGTATCCGCCTGACTGGAAAGTTGAGCGGCTGGGCCTCGCCGAAGGATGTGATTCTGTACCTCTGCGGTTTGCTCACGGTGAAGGGCGGGACGAACAAGATCGTTGAATACTTTGGCCCTGGCGCCGAAACCATTAGCGCGACCGGAAAGGGGACGATTTGCAACATGGGCGCGGAACTGGGCGCCACGACGTCGGTGTTCCCCTTCGACCAGAAGATGGTTGCCTATCTGAACATCACGGATCGGGCCGATTTGGCCAACTTGGCGATTGCCAATAAAGCGTTGCTGGTAGCCGATCCTGAAGTCGCTCAGTCGCCGGAGAAGTACTATGACCAGATCGTCGAAGTGAATTTGTCGACGCTTGAGCCTCACGTCGTCGGGCCCCATACGCCGGATCTCGCTCGACCCATTTCCAAGATGGCGGCGGAAGCCAAGGAGAAGGGTTATCCAGTCCAGCTCAAGGCGGCGCTCATCGGCAGCTGTACCAATTCATCCTATGAAGACATTAGCCGTTCGGCCCATATCGCTCGGCAAGGGTTGAAGGCCGGGCTCAAAGCAAAAGCCTCGTTCCTCGTGTCGCCCGGCTCCGAGCGCATTTATCATACGATGAAGCGCGACGGGTTCCTGGAGACATTTGAACAGTTGGGCGGCACGGTGTTGTCGAATTCCTGCGGTCCCTGCATCGGACAGTGGAAGCGGGCCGATGGCGTGAAGGGAAAAGCGGATTCGATCGTCAGTTCCTTTAATCGCAATTTTCCTGGCCGCAACGACGGCATCAATGAAACATTGTCATTCCTCGCGAGTCCGGAAGTCGTGACGGCCTACGCCATCACAGGCGATCTCGCCTTCGATCCTGTGAATCAGACGCTCAAGGGGGCGGATGGCAAGGAGTTCAAGTTTCTGCCGCCGGTGGGTGAAGAGCTTCCGGCCAAAGGGTTTGCGAAGGGCGAAGAGGGATTCGTTGCGCCGGCTGCTAGTGGCGAGGGCTTGACCGTCGAAGTCCCTCCGACCAGTGAGCGGTTGCAGCTGCTGCAGCCCTTTCCTCGTTGGGACGGCAAGGATTTTGAAAAGCTTCCGCTCTTGATCAAGACCAAGGGCAAGACGACCACCGATCACATTTCACCCGCCGGCCCCTGGCTCAAGTTCCGTGGCCATCTGGACAGAATCAGCGACAATATGTTTCTTGGTGCAAACAATGCGTTTTTTGGCGAGCCCGGGAAGGGTACGGATGTGTTAACCGGGGAATCAGGTCTGACGATGGCTCAGATTGCCCGCCGGTACAAGGCCAAGGGCATCGGTTCGATCGTGGTCGGCGACGAGAATTACGGAGAAGGCAGCAGTCGCGAGCATGCGGCCATGTCGCCGCGGTTCCTCAACGTCCTCGTCGTGATTACGAAGAGTTTTGCCCGTATTCACGAGACCAATTTGAAGAAGCAGGGGATCTTGGCGTTGACCTTCGCTGACCCGAAGGATTATGAGAAGATCGAGCAACAGGATCGCATCAGCGTGACAGGGCTCAGCAGTCTGGCTCCTGGCAAACCGGTGCAAGTGACCATCCATAAGCCGGATGGTACGTCACTCACCATTCAGGCGAACCACAGCATCACCGAACAACAGATTGCGTGGTTCAAGGCCGGTTCAGCGTTGAATGCGCTGAACTAACACGAGACTGAAAGAGGGAAAACTATGACCACCACAGCATCGAAAATTATTTATACGAAAACCGATGAAGCTCCCATGTTGGCGACCTATTCCTTTCTGCCGATCATCAATGCCTTCAGTAAGGCAGCCGGTGTATCGGTGGAATTGCGTGATATTTCACTGGCCGGGCGCATGCTCGCCATGTTCCCCGATTACCTGACGCCCGAGCAGAAGCAGGCGGACGCCTTGTCTGAATTGGGTGAACTGGCTAAGACGCCAGAAGCCAATATCATCAAGCTTCCAAACATCAGTGCCTCGCTTCCTCAGATCCAAGGGGCCATCAAAGAGTTGCAGAGCCAGGGCTATAAGCTTCCGGAGTATCCGGAAAATCCGAAAGACGATAAAGAGAAGGACATCAAGGCCCGCTACGACAAAGTCAAAGGGAGTGCCGTCAACCCGGTGCTGCGCGAAGGCAACTCCGATCGCCGTGCGCCGCTCTCTGTAAAGGCCCATACCAGAAAGCATCCCCATAAGATGGGAGCCTGGAGTCCGGACTCTAAGACGCATGTCAGTCATATGAAGGGCGGAGATTTCTTTTCCAACGAAAAGTCTATGACGACGACTGCGGCGACCGACGCGCGGATCGAGTTCGTCGGCCAGGACGGCAAGACGACCCTGCTCAAGCCGAAAGTGGCGCTGCAGGCCGGGGAAGTCATCGATGCGACGTTCATGAGCAAGCGGGCCTTACGCCAGTTCATCGAGGAGCAGATCGAAGATGCCAAGAAGCAGGGGGTCTTGTTCTCAATCCACCTGAAGGCCACCATGATGAAGATCTCGGATCCCAAGATCTTCGGTCATGCCGTGACGGTCTATTACAAGGACGTGTTTGAGAAGCATGGCGAGACGCTCAAGAAGCTGGGTGTGGATCCTGACAACGGCATCGGTGATTTGTATGCCAAGCTCAAAGCTTTGCCAGAGGATCAGCGCAAAGCCATCGAAGCCGATATTCAAGAGGTCTACCAGAAGCGGCCTCCGATGGCGATGGTGAATTCCGACAAGGGGATCACCAACCTGCACGTGCCCAGCGACATCATTATCGATGCTTCCATGCCGCCGGTCATTCGCGACAGCGGCAAGATGTGGGGGCCGGACGGCAAGGCGGCTGACGCCAAATGTGTGATTCCGGATGCCAGCTATGCGCCGGTCTACCGAGAAGTGATCGACTTTTGTAAGAAGCACGGCGCGCTCGACCCGAAGACGATGGGCAGCGTACCCAACGTTGGTCTCATGGCGCAGGCGGCAGAAGAATACGGCTCGCACGACAAGACCTTCAAGGCGCCCGGCAACGGCACGATTCGCGTAGTAGATGTCTCAGGAAAGACGCTGCTGGAACATCAGGTTGAAGAAGGCGATATCTGGCGCATGTGCCAAGTGAAGGATGCGCCGATCAAGGACTGGGTCAAACTGGCGGTGAATCGCGCTAAGGCCACAGGCGCCCCGGCAGTTTTCTGGTTGGACAAGACCAGAGCGCACGATGCCCAATTGCTCGCGAAGGTCGAACGCTACTTGAAAGATCACGATACCAAGGGCCTCGATATCCGGATTATGACGCCGGCCGATGCGACGCGTCTTTCATTGGAGCGGATCAAGGAAGGGAAGGACACGATCTCTGTGACGGGGAACGTGTTGCGCGACTACCTTACAGACCTGTTCCCAATTCTCGAAATCGGGACCAGCGCCAAGATGCTTTCGATCGTTCCGTTGCTGAACGGCGGCGGGCTTTTCGAGACGGGCGCAGGCGGTTCGGCGCCCAAGCACGTGCAGCAGTTCCAGGAGGAAGGATATTTACGGTGGGATTCGCTGGGCGAGTTTCTGGCCCTCGCCGCCTCATTGGAACATCTTGCCAAGGTGGCGAATAATCAAGCAGCAAAAAATTTGGCCGACGCGCTCGATCAGGCCAATGCGAAGTTCCTGGAAAGCAATAAGTCGCCGGCCCGTAAGGTCGGCGAGATCGATAATCGCGGGAGCCATTTCTATTTGGCCCTGTACTGGGCACAGGCCTTGGCCCAGCAGACGCAGGACAAGGGCCTGGCGGCACGATTTGTCAAGATTGCCAAGGATCTGGCGGATAATGAAGCCAAGATCTCGGGCGAATTACTCGCTGCCCAGGGCAAGCCGGTCGATGTCGGCGGGTACTATCATCCTGATGATGCCAAGGCATCAAAAGCGATGCGTCCCAGCGCGACATTAAATGCGATCGTCGACGCGATTGCTTAGAGACCGTTAGGGGTAAGGGGTGAACAGTGAGGGGTGAGTTCTCACCTACCCTTTACCCTTCACTCCTCACCGGTTCGAGGGACAATGGCACAAGAAGATAACAACGTCATCGATCAGCCGGAAGTTATCCGGCACAAGATGGTCACTGTCGAGCTCGCCGGCAAGAAATATGAAGTGCCGGAGGGGATCACGATCATTAAGGCTCTGTGGTACTCGGGCCAGGAAGTCGTCCGTGGGGCCGGCTGTCTTGGCGGGTTTTGCGGCGCCTGCGCAGCCTACTATCGGACCAAGGATGATCCGAAAGTGAGGACCTGCCTGGCCTGCCAAATGGCGGTGCAAGACGGCATGTCAATCACGATGATGCCGCCGTTTCCGGCCCGGAAGGCCACCTATGATATTCAGACGCTCAAAGATCCGAAGCAGGACCTCTTCAATCTCTATCCCGAAGCCCCGCTTTGCCGAAACTGCAACGCTTGCACCGAAGCCTGCCCCCAGAAGATCGATGTGCGTGAGGGAGTCTGGAAGGCCGTCTTCGGAGATTTCAAGAGTGTGTCCGAGATGTTCATGGATTGCGTCATGTGCGGGATGTGCACACCGGTCTGCATTGCGGACATCGCTCCCAATCTCGTGGCCCTCTATGTGAGCCGGGCGCAGGGGGCTCATTTCACCGAAAAGCCTTTGGGCTTGGACGTGCGTATCAAAGAAATCCAAGATGGCCGTTTCGACGACGAGTGGGCCACGATCCTGAAGATGACAGACAAAGAACTGGCAGATCACTGCGCAACGGTGAAGTGAAATAGTCAGAAAGTCTCAAGGTCTTCAGGTCGTAAAGTCTGTGGTGAGCAGAGCGACTTGACGACTTTCTGACTTTCAACTTATGACGAAAGAAACATGGACATCCACGCTCTACAACAGATTGTTCACGGAACGCGAGATGCTCGGCGTAGGCAGATCCTTCCCAAGTTCTCTCCGGCTGATCGCGACCAACTAATCCACAAATATCATCCGGATTATCGTGAGCGGGCCTATCGGCCGATCCGTTTCGGCCCCAACGGTGGGGATAAGACGGTCGTTGAACTGGCATCACTACTGGAGGGCGACAGTTCCATTGCAGATGAGTTCGATCTGACGGCTGATTACACGACCGATGTTCTGGTGGTGGGTGGTGGAGGGGCCGGTTGTGCTGCGGCGCTCCATGCCCATACGTCCGGTGCCAAGGTTATTCTGGCGACGAAGCTCCGTCTCGGCGACTCCAACAGCGTGATGGCTCAAGGGGGCATGCAGATTTCGGTTGCGCCGGGGGACTCGCCTGTTACGCATTTTGTGGATACGCTGAAGGGCGGCCACATGCAGAACGACCATCAACTGCTCAAGGTGATGGTCGAAGAAGGCCCCTCGATTGCAAAGTGGCTGTTGAGCCTGGGAGTCCTGTTCGATCGTGATGGGGACGGCAACCTCCATGTGAAGAAAGGCGGCGGCAGTTCGAAACCTCGCCTCCTGACCTGTTCAGACTATACAGGCCTTGAAATCATGCGTGTGCTCAAGGACGAGGTATTGAATCAGAACATTCAGTTACTCGAGTTCTGCGCTGCGGTCGAGCTGACGAGTGATGAGAAGGGAAACTGCACCGGCGCCATCTTCAAAGATCTCGACAACCATCGCAACGTCGTTGTCGCAGCCAAGTCCGTCATCCTGGCGACCGGCGGGATCGGACGGCTCCACATTCAGGGATTCCCGACCAGCAATCACTATGGTGCGACCGGCGATGGGCTCTGCCTGGCCTATCGACTGGGCGCCAAGCTTACGCAGATCGACACGTTCCAGTATCACCCTTCCGGCGCGGTCTATCCGGAGCAGCTCATCGGGGCGCTGGTGACGGAGGGTATCAGATCCGAAGGCGGACATCTGGTCAATGCGAAGGGAGAGCGGTTCGTCAACGAACTGGACACCCGTGATGTCGTGTCCTCTTCGATTATCAGGGAATGTGAAGAGGGGCGCGGTATCCGCACGATGTCCGGGCGCGTCGGCGTCTGGCTCGATACCCCGCTGCTCGATGCCGAACATGGTCCCGGCACCCTGGAGAAGCATTTCCCCGCGATGATGTTGCAGTTCGACCGGTTCGGTATCGATATCAGCAAAGACCCGGTGTTGATCTATCCGACGCTGCACTATCAGAACGGCGGCGTGAAGATCGATACCAACTCAGAAACCAATGTGCACAATCTCTTCGTCGCGGGCGAAGCGTCCGGCGGATTACACGGACGAAACCGATTAATGGGGAATTCCCTTCTCGACTTGATGGTCTTTGGAAAGCGATCCGGGCTGACAGCTGCGGCTCGCGCCGCCGCCATACCGCAAGGGAAGTTGACGGTCGGGCATCTGAAGGGATTCCGTGCCGAGGCCAAGAAACACGGCAGTTCGAACGGGATCGTGTCACCGATGATCCTGCCGGCGTATACAAGAAAGGAGTAGCGAGACAGGCGCGAAGCGCGAGAAAAGCGAGACGTGGCAGAAGTGTCACCCGTCCCGCCTTTTGCGCGAGTCTCGCTCGCCCCGCGGAAAGAAGACATGAACGTTCATGAGTTTCAGGCGAAGCAGTTGTTCGGGCAATTTGGAGTTCCGGTTCCGCGCGGGAGAGAGATCGCCTCGCCAGAGGCGGGAGCGGCATGGGCCGCAGAGCTGAATACCCCTGTGTTTGTCGTCAAGGCGCAGATTCATGCAGGAGGCCGGGGCAAGGCCGGTGGTGTCAAGATTACAAAGGACAAGGCGGCTGTTCCCGGTCTGGTGAAGGAACTGATCGGCAAGACCCTTGTCACCCACCAGACCGGCCCAAAGGGGCGGGAGGTGCGGCGGTTGCTGATTGAGGAAGGGGCCGCGATTGCCAAGGAATTGTATGTGAGCCTCCTCGTCGATCGGGATACCGGCTGGCCCGTGTTTATCGCGAGCACCGAAGGCGGGATGGAGATCGAAGAAGTCGCCGCCCATAGGCCGGAGAAGATCATCCGGGAGGCCATCGACCCGGCTGTCGGATTTCAATCGTATAACGGTCGAAACGTCGCCTTCGCGCTTGGACTTCCTGCCATGGAGCCGGCGGTCGTGACTCCCTTCATCCAGATGCTCGGAAATCTCTATCGCCTGTTTATGGAAAAGAATGCAGCGATGGTGGAGATCAATCCGTTGGTCATCACCGGCGACAAGAAACTCATCGCATTGGACGGTAAGGTCTCGTTTGACGATAGCGCGCTGTTCAGGCATGTGGATGTACAGCAGATGCGTGACCTCCATGAAGAAGACCCGCTCGAGATCGAAGCGGGAGAAAATAATCTGAACTACATTAAGCTCGACGGGAACATCGGCTGCATGGTGAATGGCGCGGGCCTTGCCATGGCGACGATGGACGTCATCAAGCTGGCGGGCAGCGAGCCGGCGAACTTCCTGGATGTCGGCGGCGGCGCCACCAAGGAGACTGTGGCTGCGGGATTTCGGATCCTCCTCAAGGACCCGAACGTCAGAGGCATCTTCATCAACATCTTTGGCGGAATTGTCCGTTGCGAACGGATTGCCCAGGGTGTCATCGACGCGGCCAAAGAAGTGAAGATCAACGTGCCGCTAGTCGTTAGATTGCAGGGGACGAATGCAGACGAAGGCCGCAAGCTCCTGGCGGAGTCAGGCCTGAAGTTGGAAGTGGCAAATGATTTGTGGGAAGCGGCGCAAAAAATTGTGAAGTTGACTGGAAAAGCGGCGTGATAAGTGGGGAACGACAGGGTTAAGTCCCTTTTGCTCCCGGAGCGCGCACGATCAGAGTGTGCTCGCTCAACGGCCGCAGTCAGGGCCTCAACCCTGTCGCTCCCCTGGGGAACTTTTCCAGCCATGAGGGAGTGAGTGAAAGAAAGAAGAGGGAATTGTGAGCATTCTCGTTAATAAGAATACGCGGGTGGTGGTGCAGGGGATTACGGGTAAAGAGGGCTCGTTCCATGCGACGCAGTGCAAGGCCTATGGGACTCAGGTCGTGGCTGGTGTGACGCCGGGCAAGGCAGGGCAAGAGGTCGAGGGCATTCCGGTGTTCAATACGGTGCGTGATGCCGTGAAGAAATCCCAGTGCGACACCTCGCTGATCTTTGTGCCCCCGCCGTTTTGCGCCGATGCGATCCTAGAAGCCGCCGATGCCGGTGTGAAGCTGATTATATGCATTACCGAAGGCATTCCGGTGAACGACATGGTCAAGGTCAAGCGTGCGCTCTATGGCCGTGATGTTCGTTTGATCGGACCCAACTGCCCTGGTGTCATCACGGTTGATGAAGCCAAGATCGGTATCATGCCTGGCTTTATCCATAAGAAGGGGATTGTAGGCGTTGTGTCACGCAGCGGGACCCTTACCTACGAAGCAGTGCATCAGCTTACGACAATGGGATTGGGTGAAACGACTTGTGTCGGGATCGGCGGAGATCCGGTCAATGGCACAGGTTTCGTGGATGTGCTGGCACTGTTCGAGAAAGACCCTGAGACTCAGGCGATCGTGATGATCGGCGAGATCGGCGGCGATGCGGAAGAGAAAGCTGCTGAGTTCATCAAGCAAAACGTCAAGAAGCCTGTCGTCAGCTTCATCGCCGGAATCACGGCGCCGCCTGGACGGCGTATGGGCCATGCCGGCGCCATCATTTCCGGCGGGAAGGGCACGGCAGCTGAGAAGATGAAGAGCTTGGAGGCAGCGGGTGTCCGAGTGGTGAAGAACCCGGCTGAGATCGGCAATGCGGTGAAGGTTGCGCTCGGGAGGTAAGTAAGAATCTCGCCTCCTGGTCTTGTTCATTTGGTCTATCTGGTCTGTCTGGTTTATCTGGTTAGTATCGCTCAACCAAACAGACGAGACAGACCGAATAGGCCAGACAGACTAGATACCCAGACAGGCCAGGCTTAACTCAGACAGTCGAACCACCGAAACTCTTGCGTGCAAAAATAGCTTCTCCGCATCTTGTTAGCCTCACACCTGTTTGGTCTTCTCTCCCGGTGAGCCAAGTTATTTCCCTTCTTCTGAGAAGTTATTCGTGTTAGGGTGATTTCATGAGGGTATTTCTCATTCATGTTCGTGACCCACAGTTCTACGCCCTTCCGGCGAAAACGCGCGCGAAAAATGGTCGTATCCGGGTCATGGGCTTCCCTCCCATCGGCATCATGTCCCTCTCGTCGGTGCTCAAACAGGCCGGCCACGAATGTGTGATGTTCGATCAGGCGAACCCCGACACGCCGAACGAGGTCATCCTCGAAGAAATCAATCGCCAGCAGCCGGCCTTGATCGGCCTCAGCTTTCTCAGTACCACCAGCTATCCCTACGCGAAGATCCTGGCCCGTCAGATTCGTGCTGCCAACTCGAAGGTCAAATTGGCCTTTGGAGGTGTGTTTGCAAGTTTGAACGCCGCATTGGTTAAACTGCAGTGTCCTGAAGTGGATTTCATCTGCAAGGGAGATGGCGAACAGTTACTCCTCGACCTGCTCGAACGGATCGATGACCCGGCCGATGTCGCTGGGCTGACCTGGGCCAAGGACGGTCGGGTCGTACAGAACTCCGGTCGGCCGATGGAGCGTCATCTCGATCAGTGGCCCTTCCCGGATCGTGAAGGTCTGCCGCTCGACTTTATAGAATCCATGCCGCTCGACGTGCCGGCGGTGCTTTCGATGGAGCGGTTCACGACAATGCAAACCTCACGTGGTTGCCCCTGGCCCTGTGTGTTCTGCGATATTCCGATCTTCAACGAAGGTAAGTGGCGCGCGCGGAGCGCTCAGCATGTAGTGAAGGAACTCAAGTACCTCGAAGAATGCGGCTACGGGTCCGTCTATTTTGTGGACGATCATTTCCTGCTGCAACCCAAGCGGATCGAGGCGATCTGCCAAGGCGTCATGGACGAGAAGCTTTCGATTCAATGGGGCATCGAAGGGCGTGTGGACTCGGTCGCCCAGCACTTGTTTCCTGCCATGGCCAAGGCGCACTGCCGGACGGTCATGTTCGGGATTGAAAGCGGGAGTCAGAAGATTCTGGACCGCCTCAAGAAAGAACAGACGTTGGAAGAAGTGGCCACCGCCGTCAAGAACGCCAAGCAGGCCGGTATCGAGATCGTGCACGGTTTCTTTACCGTGGGCAACCCCGATGAAACGGTCGAAGATATGAACGCGACGTTCGACCTGGCTTCCAAGCTCCCGCTCGACACGTTCGGCTTCAATCGACTCTGTGTCTATCGGGGAACTCCGCTCTGGCAAGAATATGTGAAGCGCGGGTTAGTCAGCGAAACTGCCGATTGGTACAAGTATTTCAAATGTTCCACGATCGATCCGACCTGCTTGCCGGGAGAAGTGATCAATGAGGTCCGCCGTCAAGGGCTCAAGCGTCTGTTTGTGTACAAGATCCTGCACTATCCCCTCCAGACCTTCCGGTTGATTCGGCGGTTTCTCCGCTTTATGCCGGCGCGGGATGTGGCCTACCTCATCATCAAGCCGTTCTTGGGCCAGAAGAAAGGCGCCACGAAGGCTGAAGTGCTGTCCCGCGCCGTCGAACATGCGAATATAAAAGATGCTGCGGCAGAGCTGACCCAGATGACGGACGACATGCTCCAGAGCGTGATGGAAGAGTCGCGGTTGGAACGGTTACGCATTCAGCACGAGGCAGAAGGATCGCGCGAATTGCCGATGGTCCACAGCCGCTAGCGCCACAGACTGTGGCGCGTGACAGGCGAGACGTGCGGGAAAAGCGCGACATAGTTCAATCGGATTTCCACCACGTCTCGCTCGACTATCGTACGAGGCAGCTTCCCTCTTAACCCGAAATCCCCCGCTCAGCTGATCAGGAAGTAGGCCCCAAGGCCAATAGCCGCGAGCGCGGCAACACTCAGCATCGCCTTCTCATGCCCGCACATTCCCGCCTGCGCCTTGCAAACCGCCAGGGAACACATGACCGACATCTCTTGCCCTCCTCTCGTGGAAAGAGAAGGAAACGATACGCCTTCCGTCAGGGTGAGTCAACGAGCGGAAGTTGCCCGCTCGAAACTATCTCCGATCAATGGTGGGCAGGAAAGATTCGCCCAAAGGAGCGGTAGAGTGAGAGGCTTGAGCAGATGTACGGAGCGATGGCCGGACTCCTGCCAGACAGAGGGTATTACCGGCAGTTAGGAGGCGGGCTGTTCCCGAAGACCAGTTTCAAATTCGTCCACCGTTGGAACTCTCCCGTTGAGAGAGAGCGAGCTCCAATGCTGCCCGACTTGGTGGACAACCTGATCCATTCTTGGTACATCTCACATTCCTGAGCTGATGCAGCAGGAAGACGCTGTAGCGTGGCACCTGCCCTTCCTCCAGCGTCGGGCGCTGCTGGCGCCGGGAACTTTGAATTGAATTTAGGGGCTTCAGGAACCCTGCTAAACCCTTCGTTACTAGAACTCTGCATGGGTTGACAGCCCTCACGGGGCTGGTCGGTATAGACGTCTCCCGGGCAGACATACAATGCGGCGGCGGCGACTAGGATTGCTTCGAGTAGCATCATCAACCTCCGTTATTCTGATCCTTCCCAGCCACGCTAACTTGACACCCTCTGATCAGAAACGAGAATGTCACTTCTCCGCAGCGTCGAACCATGCGATGAAGTCGCCTCCTTCTCTTGAATCCCGATTGACAGGATGTAAGCACCAGCCTAGACTTCGCCTCGCTGGTACGCCATCGATTACCCTGGAGACAATCATGGACAAGCTGCTGCGTTTCTCCTTATCTCATTTGCGATTCGCAGGGACCTTTGTCGGCATGCTTTCTATCATGGCCTTTCAGAGCATGGCGCTTGCTCAAATCGGCCTTGCCATTGGAGAAAAGACCATCGCTGGCCCGGGAACTGTAAAGGTCAGCGCTGGCTCAACCGTTGTCATCTTCAAGCGAAAAGTGACGGACATACCGCTCTGTATCACTATTCAAAACCAGGGACTCACCGAACTGATAATTGTTGTTGATGGTGATAATTCTCACAAGGTGGGAGCAGGAAATACGGGAACGTATTGCGGAGACAAAGATGTCAAGGAGATCTCATTAGCTGCACCCTCTTCCAGAGAAGCCTCCCTCGCGTTATGGCGGATCGATGATGCCCGATAGCACTCCATAGAACCTTCGATCTGCCCACCTGCTGGTCTGTCTCACTCGACCCATTGCTATGACTGTCGATCGCGAGTCGTACGGTCCCCTGTATCAGGCCCTGCCTCTCTTCCGTGGTACGGAGGGGCTTTAGGCCGCGGTTGCCTGTTTCGTTTCGTCCAGATGTTTCTGGAGATAGGTCATGAAGGGTGTACCGCCCGTTCCCACGGCCGTGGGGTTGCTCTCACGGGTCTGGTGCTGGCGGTGGATATAACTGTCGGCGTAGCCGATGTGGATTTCGCGAAACTGTGCGAGGAGATCGATGCAGGTGCAATAAGCAGTCCAGAGATCGGGAGTGTGAATTTTTCGGTCGCGCACGTAGCCGGCGAGCAACGGACGGCCATGATCGTCCGTGGCTTTCTCCAGGGCCTCTAGAAACGCGCGGTGACGTGGGGGCATGTAGTCGCGCATTTCTTGTAAATAGAGGGTCAAGGGATCGGGGGCATGGGCGATTCCGAGCCCGGCGTCAAGGCAAGGCACAATCGTGCTTTGTGCGCCGGTTTCGCCTCGGAACTGTTGCAGTTGTCCGGCATAGGCTTCGACGCCCTCGTAGTCGAGCCCATTCGGCAAGCTAGGGCTGTTCTTCCAGCCGTGGATGTAGGGCCGTACGCGATTGTAGTAGACATAGGGGTCGCAGCGTTCCTTCATCCTGAGTAACGTGGCGCACATCGCCGTTTGGGCCAATGCTAAGGCTGTGAGCCCTAGCAAGACCTCGCCGGCCTTGTCCTCAGCTGCTCCTTTCATGGCTCGCAGGAGTCCGGCCAGCCCTGGTCCCGCTTCCCGCTCGATCTGGATGTGGACCACGACAAACCATTCTTCATCCAACCCGCCGAGAAAATTTTGGAGCAGCACAATGTTGTCGAGCTGAACCGGCTTTGTCTTGTCGAGTCGCCGCCAGTTGTCGAGCGCGTAGGAGGCATAGGAGAGAACTGGCGGTCGGCCAAGGCGCTGGGCGATTTCGCACCAGGGTTGTGCAAGTTGAGGCGGCAGTTTAGCAGCTGGCTGGTCCGGCACTTCCCATATGTAGGCGTGACCGGCGAACGAAAGAGTCCGCATCGCAGCCCGATATTCCTCCATGCGCCATGTGGGAGGGATGGAAGGGAGCAGCTGGCGTTGCTCGTCGATGAACCGCCGGACCGTCCGAGCGCTTAGCAATTTCGGCAACTCATGCCCAAGACGGGTGAGAGTTGCCAAGTCCGGAAGGTTTTCAAGTGGGTCCTCCGGGAGAAAACCCTGTTCAAGCGAGATCTCGTAATCGGAGAGGTCGAGAGGAGCGAAGTTCGTTGATCTCATAAGAGCCTCGGATCTGTGCGATCTCATCGCCCGCCCTCACTTTACCACAACTTGAGTAAAGAGCTCTGCCTGGAAGAGCGGGGTCCTGGGTCGAACGGAACTGAGTTGGAAATGTTCTTGCGAGGGAGACGAATGAAGAGGGGCTCAGCCGGATGTGACCGAGAAATGACCGAGCCCACTGGGAGGACAGAGGATGATTACCGGCAGTTGGGAGGCGGACTGTTCCCAAAGACCTGCTTGAGGTTTGTCCACCGTTCGAATTCTCCCACCGAGAGATCACGGGCTCCGATGCTGCTCGACTTGGTGGACAACTTGACCCACTCCTGGTACATCGCGCACTCCTGCTCTGACGCCGCTGGAAGACGGGTTTGGGAGTCCCTCGATGCTCTTTCGGTATCGCCCGATTCAATCTTTGGCATTTTCGAATTGAATTCCGGCGCCTCCGGTATCGTGCTGAAACCTTCTTTGTTGGAGTCCTGAAGAGGGTGACAGCCGGTGCGAGGTGTGTCGGTATAGACGTCGCCCGGGCACACATACAAGGCAGCAGCAATGACGATAGCTTCCAGCATGGGAGTCCTCCATTATTCGGAACGATAGCACCACCTTAGCATGGGGTTTACCATCTAGAAAGATAAACGACGTGTTTTGCAAAGACATCAACGCAGGTCAGCCGTCGCTTCTGCACCTCCTGGCACGGCCCTCACGGGCTTGGCCAGACGGAACACCTGCGGAGATTCTTTCGCAGCCTCAGTCAGTTTGTGCTCTCCAAATCATCGGCAGGTTGTCAGGCTTCAGCGGAGTCTAGGTGGCTAACCCTTCTTTTGGTGATTTTCTCCCTTCCGGCACATGCCGCCCATGACTGTGTCGGCGGGATGAACATGCCGGCCAGTCTATGGCTGAATAGGAGGAATTATGATTGGGCTGTTGGCGTTGCTGGAGTTAAAGAGTTTTGGCTGATTGTTCTAGCAACTGCCGTTGCTCGGCAGAGCGAAGGCGGATTTTGAAGATAACCCGGCGGCTTTTTTCTCGGTTTACCACGGCAAGTGAGTCATAGATCAAGTCTTGTCTGCCGCGGCCGGACGCTGACGTGATTTCTTGAAAACATTGGTACGAAGCCGGTTCTATGGCTTGAATGACCTCCAGTCCCTTCACCATCACCGCCAGCGACCGTTCCTGACTCAACTTTAAATTAAACGCATCGCTGCCGTGATCGTCGGTGTGTCCTTCGATGGCAAGGGAGTCGATTTTGTCGCGCAGCGGCCCGCACAATGCCCCCACATAGAAGGGCAACGCTTCTACAAGAAATTGATCCGCAGTAGGCGATAGCGTGCTTTTCCCCAACTCGAATGTGAGAAGGTTTTCCGGGACCACGATCATGAGCGCGAGCGGGTCGCGAGGATCGGCATCAAGGGAGAGGCCCAGGCGTTGAATGTGGTCACGCAACGCTGCCTGCACGTCCTCTTTGTTTTCTTGCAGTTCAGACTGTGCCGCGGAGGAGGTGTTGGTGAGCTGCGCCACGAAGAGCAAGATGAACACGATGGCGAGCGATGTCATGAGGTCGGTGATACCGATTGTCGTGTGGGAGGCGCCTGCGCCTTGTGCTGTGACGTAGTTCATACGGAAGGCCGTTGCGAGGACACCAGCGACCGTTTTGGCCAAAAACGGCGCCCCTCTGTGCGAGAGAGGCCTGGCGATGTCCGCTGCTCAGCGAGCCTGTCCGTCAGGCGGTCTATGAGGTCCTCAAGCGTCGCTGTCGTCTGCGCCCGATCTCTGTGCATATCTTTGAGCGACGCGGTAAGTTCATGAATCGAGTCATTCAGCGCTCTCATCGGAACTGTGAATTCTTCACGGATGACTCGTGGCAGTTCAGCCGCCGTACGTTGTACCGTTGCCTGCTCGCCTTGTTTCAATTTCGTTAAGGATCGAACCACTTCGGTCAGCTCGGCCATGGGCGCCGCCAGGCTATCTGTCTCCAGTCCTCCGATCCGTTCCATCAGTCCTCCGCCGGAAGTCTGTCTGGCTCCGTTGTGCACGCGGTGCATCGGTGTGAGTTGCTCCAGCATCTGTTCCATGGTTTTGCGGGGAAAGAGTTTGTCGATGAGGCTGAGGAACGAATGGTGCTCGTTCATGAGCCGAAAGACCATCGGTTTTTCGATAAGCGTGAACAGGTTGGCGGCAATCAGTCCGACGATGGACGTCAGAAATTTTCCAGCAAGCCCGTTGATGAGCCCTTGAATCCCGACAATGTCATGTCCGTCTGCGTGGAGTTTGCTGAGGCCAATAAATAAGGCCAGGAAGGTCAGCAGCAACCCGATGCCGGTCACCAGGGAAGGCAGTTGGTTGTAGAAGGCCAGGTTCACGCGATGGCTCAGGAGCGTATCCTGCGTAAAGATTTCCTCCGCGCGCCGCGTACTGAAAATACGCGGTTCTACGAACCATGGGACATGTTCCAGGACCAGAGTTCTGCGGAATTGCGCCCAGGGCTGCCGAAATATGGGTTCCTTCTGCATGGCCGTTTCGATGGCCTGTAGGTCATCACAGTCGATACGTGTGGGAGAGGATGCGGCCTGACCAGCCGGAGGCGCGAAGCCCACCAGCGCATGATTCGTGAATCGTTCACGATCGACGTCGCCGCGCTCTTCCGCGAGGGCGATCAGCTTCTGGCGTACGCGATTGAAAGGCCGTTGCGCACCGGATACATCTATCCTCAACCGTATGACGTGCCAGAGAAAAAAGAGCACGATTCCGAAAGATCCGATCCAGCTCAACATCGGGCTGTCTGGCCCTCCGAAAAAGGCTGCATCACGACTCAAAAATTCCCACAGGCTAGATATGCCGGTCATCGTATCCTCAGTGTATGGCAACTACACAGGTAGATAGGCTGAAGGTTTTTAGGGGTTAGGCTTCTTGCACAACGAGGATTCATCTTTGCTTGAACCTATGATCGAAGATACAAACTTCAGCCTTCAGCCTAAACACCTGAGTAGTTACCGTTCATGCACGGCAGACTGCGTGATACTCCAACGCCAGGGAAAGCCTTCTCAATTTCCGTGCCTTGCACAACAGAGACAAAAGCTCACAGAAATCCCATGATCTGTAATTTTCTTGGAGCCTGATCCCCAGTTGCCAGGCATTCTTTGCCTGGCAATCGGCATAATAGGCCTCCCGAGCGCAGAGCGGTTCGATAGAGAACCCATGGTGAATAGCCTATGGCCAGTTCTCTCTCCACACTGGGACGATATTTTCTGGAAAATTATGATTGTTTGATAGAGGATACGTAGCGGCGTAAGCCCGGTGAGGCCTCGCAGTCTGTCAGATGAAATCTTGCGTTATACTGGCGCCAAATCGATTGGGATAGTCTCGCGGCGCTTGAACGCGACTATAAAGGAAGAGACCCATGAGACTTCGTGCTGCCCTCCTCTTCACGGTGACCGTCTTTGCTGTTGGTCAGACTCTGCCGGCGTGGGCTGAGTCTCCATCGGTTCCCGCACAGCCTGCATTGGACCAGGCCATTGAGCAGTATATCCGGTCGCACCCTGAGGTCATTGAGCAAGCCATGCAGTCCCTAGAGAGTAAGCGTCAGAGAGGTGAAAAATTACGGATCAGGCAGGCCATTGCGACACACCAGGAGGAGTTGCTGCGAGACCCTGCTTCTCCCGTCAGCGGCAATGTGAACGGAGATGTGACCGTCATCGAGTTTTTCGACTATCGCTGTGGATATTGCAAACGGGTTGCGACTGCCGTCACGCAATTACAAAAGGACGAACCGGGGGTACGGGTGGTGTATAAAGATTTTCCAATTTTGGGGGAGGTATCGGTCTTTGGGGCCCGCGCCGCATTAGCTGCTCGGGAACAAGGCAAACACCTCGTGTTTCACGAGGCAATGTTGGCATCAGAAAATGAACTGACCCAGGAAGAAGTTCTCGCCATCGCTCAACGAGTTGGGTTGGATGTCAAGAAACTCGAGTCGGACCTGCAGGCGCCGGAGTGGCAAGCCGCGATTGATCGTAATTATGCATTGGCCAAACTTCTTGGTATCTCCGGAACGCCGGGGTTTGTCGTCGGCAGCGAAGTGTATCCAGGTGCGTTAGAACTGCCTGGCCTCAAGGCCCTTGTAAAGCAGGCGCGAACAAAACGGTAGTGCATCCGGCACCCGGTTTAGCTCGAAGCGCCTGTCGTGCCAGGAAATGATTGCACGGTGAGTAATCGGAGCTCCGGGATTTGATCAGGACGCGGAATGAATGCCAGTTCCGCGATGGTCATTTCGCCGCGCTCGCTGGTTGCCATGATTTTCACTTCATATCTATCAAGAGGAATTGGGCGATTCATATCCTCCGGCAGCGACGTGACGCGAAGTAACGAAGATCCTTCCGGACTTAAAAATAAGCTGAATACATCGACAAACATGGCATCCAGGAACTGTGGATCTTTCGAGGGATGAACATTAAAGTTTGTTGATCCCACCTGGTCATGCCTCAGTTTAAGATGACTGCCGATGGCAGGGAAATTCTGCGGCTTTTTCTCCAAAGACGTCAGCTTCACTTCTACATTCCTAAAGGTAACATCAGCACTGTTGATCAATGCGATACGGTAGGTATACAGCCTTCCGCTGATGGGTGTTTCCTGTGACCGATCGATGTATGAATCTACCTGCACCCAGGGTTCTTCGTCACGAATTAGCACAGACAATTTGCCGTTCCTTAAATTTTGTCCAAAGTATAAGTGAGTCGCCCATATACAGAAGCCCACAAACCCGATCCAAAATACCCACGTATCTGTGTATTTGTCGGCGAGCCATGGTGGGATATTCTCGATGCCGAAATATAGGAACCAGGCCTCCACATTCGATCTGGCTTGCCGAGGGGTGACCGTCGAAAGTAACATGAGCAACCCAAGTCCCAAGCAGGGGACTGATTTAAGGACCCATTTCCAATACAGGCTCATTCCGCACTCCTTAGCCTGCACTATTCATGAAGGTTCGTCGCGAAAGCGTGCAGACGCGAAGCGAGACGGGCACCCGGAGCCGTGAAACCCTGAGGCATACTCGTGCAGTATGTCGAAGGGCTGAACGGCGAGACTGCCCGTCGTAGCCGCGTATCCGCGCTTGCAGCAGAAGCTTCATGAATAATGCGGGTTAGATTGTTTCAAGAGTAGGCGGTTTCTATTGGGGTGGCAAGTCAGACAAAGTCGCCGATGAGTTGGAAGTTTGGTGGAGACATTGGAATTGCTGTCGAACCCGAAGGCGGTCAAATCTCTCAAGCAGGGCCTGAAAGAGGACAAAACATGGAAATTCTATTCCTTCAAAAATGTATTCGGTGGGAAACAGCGTCAGATCCCATCAGAGACATCCAAAATTCAGAATGTCCCTATTCCTCCGTCCACGAGGGCAACAACCACAGCAGGCGAGTCAGCGTTGCCGATTCGAGTTCCGGCAACTCTTTGAACGCGAGACCGAAAACGGAATCCCTTTCCCAACAGACCACTGCGCCGGAGATATACACGGGGGCATGTTGATCGGGCCGAATATGAATTTCTATGGGGATATTGGAAGGAATATGAATGGCGCTTGTCAACCGACAGCCTTCAAGGGATAAGTCGGTTACAACACCGTCCTCGATATGCATACCGTCAATCGAGAAGATACTTTTGAAACGGACAGGATAACGTTGGTGCTTGCGGAGTTCCATTATTGTGGATGCCATGGTTCCTCCTCGGTTCGCTCGGATTAAGGGAAACGGGAACGGTTGCCTAACGCGGTATCCCATCTTGAACAATGTTTCCTTCTTGCCAGGCTTCGAAGCAAATTCACCACGGAGTCATGAATAATTCCGGCTAAATGAATATCACGCAAGCCATGTGCCCCATCTGAAGAGCGCATGCTTTCTGTCGCAGTCTGAAGTATTTCCTAGGGTTGCACCCCCGCACAAGCTCCTATAGGAGGACGGAACGTGGTTCAGGTGGAACGAAACGATTCAGTGCTGAGACAAATTTGCCCGCCGTCTCGGCAAGGATCGTCGAGACAGATGGGACGAGGCAGTGACATGCTGAGGTGGTGGGGCCTGGCAGGTGTTCCGGCACCTTCCGCCGCGACCCTCACGGGCCCGGACGAATCTCGTCTGCTCCCCGCGCCTCCGGTGACCTCCACTCCCGCAGCCCCCCCACTTGCGACAGCAGGAAATTCTGAATGCCCCTGTTTTCTTGTCCCAATATGTGGGAGATTTTCGCCATTGTGGAGTTGCTCGAACGGAAGGGTCTCTGCACGAAGCAAGACCTCTATGACATCATCCCCGAGTTCCGCCGCAAGATCACCTCTGTATAAAACTTGGCCGCGAGATATGCAGACAATGATATAGTCACCCGGGTTGGCACGGTCGTATAAGGAGGAGGGGGGCATCATGACAAGGCAGGGGAAGCAGTATGGGGCGATTGTCATTGTATTAGTCGGTCTCGTGGCGCTGGCGTTGCCGGGTAGCGGGCAGGCGCAACAACAGGAGATCACGGGCAAAGACGGGGCGCCAATGGTGCTGGTGCCGGCGGGAGAATTTACGATGGGGGGCAACGAGGCGGTGTCGGAAAAGCCCGTGCATCAGGTCTCCCTTGATGCCTATTACATGGACAAGCACGAAGTGACCGTGGAGCAGTACGCGCAGTTCCTGGAAGCGACGAAGCGGAAAGCGCCGCCAGAATGGAAGATCTTAAATCAGCCGACCCATCTGAAGCATCCGGTCGTGATGATGGATTGGTCCGATGCGAACAGGTATTGCACCTGGGCGGAGAAGAGGCTGCCAACCGAAGCGGAATGGGAGAAAGCGGCGAGGGGGACGGATGGGCGGAAGTTTCCGTGGGGTGATGATATGCCCACACCGCAACGGGCAAACTATGGGAAAAAGAAGTGGGACAAGGATGCGACATTGGTGCCGGTGGGGACATTGGAAGATGGCAAGAGTCCCTACGGCATCTATGATATGGCCGGGAATGCCTGGGAATGGGTCAGCGACTGGTATGACAGGGGCTATTACAAGAAGAGTCCGTTGCAGAACCCGACGGGACCGGAACACGGTGACTACAAAGTGTTGAAGGGCGGATCGTGGCACAGCAAACCGGAGTCCCTCCATTCCGCGAATCGAAACTACACCTCACCGGAGCACCACCCGAGCCACAACAACGGGTTTCGATGCGCGAAAACTCCGTAGTCCTTGGGTCTTGGCTCTGCATCCGAATGACTCTGAGATCGCCCGCTCCCACGAGGGGGAGGAAGGTGTAAGACACCATCTCCTTGAGCGAGGCACATACGGAAGTACACAGGAGGTGCATAGTGCTAGTTGGGCGAGCGTCTTGCGGGCAGACTCCCTGTACCTAGGGTTTAAAGTCGTAGCTGAATCCAAAGATAATATTGGTGTCGACCGTCTTGCGGCCTTCGACTGGTAACGAGTTGTAACGGGGATCGTACTCAAAGTTCACCAGCCAGTTATTGTAAATCTTCACCTGGCGCCCCTGGTCGGCATTCACGCGGGTCGCCGACCGTGTCCCAGGCCCTTGAAACCTTGCAGTTTATGAAAGAAGATCACGTCATCACCCCGGACATGAATTCGTATCGCCAAAGCCACATGGAGGAGGGTGTGACGGTCGACGGGTTCGTCGAGAAATCCTGATACACGGCTGCCGGGTCTGCGCTTATGGACAAATTGTGGTGCTCTCGGTCGAGGATGTTGTAGCCCAGGAATCGTGAAGCTTTGCAATATGTGGTAGGCGGGGTATGCAATGGGAGGCCCCTCACTCTGCAGCCAGGGGCCTCCCAAGATAAGGGGACGTTACTCTTTCGGCAGTTCGCAGTTAGCATCTCCTCGCATCGTGCAAGCCCGCCATCTGGTTTTCTTCGCCCAATAGCTATAGGCCTCTTCGACATCGGTCCATCGATGGAATGATTTCCAGAAGTACTTCCCGCCGCCCCGCCGGTCGATCATCGCTCCCAGTAATTCCCCAGTCTGAGAATCCGTCGCCTTCACCTCTACAGTGGCCTTGCCCACAAAGGACTCCGTCCCGAAGGCCATCTCTTTCACTTTCGAGGCTAATCTGGATCCCGGATGCAAGGCGGTTACATTATCCAGAACAGGAACACCCTTGCCGGCTTCTGTCAGCGCTACCTGCAGGCGGATGACGCCGGGCCCTGCCTGGCCAGTCATGCTGTAGTCCTTGCGCAGTTCTTCATCGAGATGCGACCACAGATATTGGGAGAGGTATTCGGCATCCTCCTTGTCCAGATCCTTGGCATCTGATTTTTCCGCACGCCAAACCTGCACTGGTTCGAGCATGACCTTCTTATATGTGCGAAACTTCGCTTTATCCTCGCTCCAGTACACCAGCGTTGCCTCCTCCTCACCTTTTGCCGGGCGCAGTTTGGAGTAATCACCCAAGAAACCGGACGGCTCTGCTTTTCCCCAGCCTCCAGCCTGCTGGCTATGTGCACAGGCCGCAAGGCTTACCACGAACAATAGGATCAACAATGAGCGCAAGAGCTTCATAAACTTCTCCTTTTGTAATGACCTGGCATTGTGAAAACGGGTATTCCACCGTCGGCCTAGTGGTCTTTCGTCAGTCGCTTCATCCCTTCGATAAGCGGATGCCAGCCATAGGTCAACATCAGACGGAACTGATCAATTTTCAAGTCTTGGGATCCGCCGTTGACCGTCGCAGAGTAACTGGTACTGATCATGAGGTTGTCGGTCGCCTGGAAACCGACTGTAAACCCGGCACTCACGTTCTGAAGTTTCTTGCCGTCGACGCTCGGGAAGCCGGTGAGGCTTGCCGGCGCTGGTCCTTCAATGGTGGGCTTGCCGCCGTAGAGCCAGGCCACATCGGCTGAAGCCCACAGTGTTTCCGTGAGGTCCCGCGTCGCATGAGCTTCGAGCTGCAGCATCGGATCGCTCTTGAGTGTCTGGCCGGCGTATTCAGTATTGTTGCCGAAAAACCAGCCGGCCGGAAGAACTTCCAACGTCGTTCGCTGACCTGGCACCCAGGGGCCAAACGTTTGCACCATGGGCAGGCCGACCCGGCCATACCAGCGATTCTGGCTCATATTGACGATCTGGCTGCTGTCATAGGTGCCGATCGGGATAGCCAGGGTAGTCAAGAGATCCATCGTGAACGTCGGCTCATACCGGGCCATGTCGGCCAGGCTCATAATGGCGGGGGCCCCGATAAGATTGGTGTTGAGCTGCAAGATCGGATTGCCAAATCCCCTCGATCCGGTTTGTTGAGATGTCTGACCCCCAGCGATGCTGATATCCAAGTTCCCGACCGGCAGGAAAATGGACGCAGTGGCTGATCGGCCAAAGAGCGGCAACATCTTGGAATAGCCTGCAATCGCGACATTCGCATCGAATGAGGCGTTGGGCCGTATCACATGGGTTGGATCGAGCGGGTTGGCATTCCCGGACATGTTCGCGTACCAGAAATTTACTACATTCGTGCCAGCCAGCCCGTGCCAATAGATCCGCGGGCCGTCGCCCTGGCCGAAGGCTCCCGTTGGCAGCGCAAGGAAGAGCACAAGGACGCTCAGGATCCATCGTGCATGAACGCGGGTTGATTTGATTTACTTTCCCCCTCCTTGCCTTTCACCAGTTCTTGCGGCGGCACAAACGGCGGCTTGAAGACAAGCGGAGGCCATCCCTCGTCCACCCGCGTTCGCTTGGGCAAATCTTTCTCCGCCGTCTCATAGATAAAGCGGTTCGGAAGAATCACGTTGTTCGTCTTGACATATTCGTCCCACAAGGCCAGGAGTTGTTTGACCTTGTCCTGACGCGAAGAGGACAAATCGTATTGCTCCGCAGGATCCTGGGCCACGTTGAACAGCTCCCACTCACCCTGGCCCCAGGGTTTCCACTCCCACAGCAGTTTCCAGTCGCCTTGACGGATGGCCCGGAAGCCCAACAGTTCCCATCCAAGCCAATCGTTCGGCCCACGCACCGCATCGGTCTTGCCTGCCAACAACGGTGTCCAAGACTTGCCTTGCATCGGCGCCACCGGATGACCATCATAGGTTGCCGGGTGGCTGAGGCCCGCCAGTTCGAGAATCGTCGGCGCAAGGTCCATCACATGCAGCAGACTATGATTGATGGTCCCGGCTTTCTGCTGAACACCGGCTCCGGCGATGACCAGCGGCGTCCGGATGCCACCTTCGGCGAGGTACCCCTTGTGTTCACGGAACGGCACAGTCGAAACCTGTGCCCAACTCGGTCCATAGGTCGTGCTGGTTCCCGGGCGACCCCACGCATTCGGATGCGTTTGGTTGTACTGTCTGGAATACATCAAAAAGTCTTTGGTGCCGGGTTTTCCTGCGACGAGACGCGCGATGGCATTGCCCTCAGCCCCGTTGTCTGCAAAAAAGACGAACAACGTGTTGTCGTACTCGCCGGTCTTCTTGAGGTACTCGATCAACCGGCCTGTGTGGTAGTCCATGTTCTCAGTCAACGCGGCGTAGATCTCCATCTTCCGTGCGGCGAGGACTCGCACGAACGGCGCGAGCACCTCGAACGGCGGCACATACCACAGACGTTCGGCCAGCTCCGCATGCTTCGGCATAATGCCCATGTCTTTCATGTGCGCCAGCCGCTGCTTTCGCAATTCGTCCCACCCCATGTCGTATTGCCGTTCGTACTTCCTCAGCCAGTCGTCGGGCAGGTGATAGGGCGCGTGGGGCGCCACATGAGCCAGGTAGGCGAAGAACGGTTTCCCGTCCTTGCGGTTCGACTCGATGTACCCCATCATCTTGTCCACGTAGGCCTCGGTGGCATAGAAGTCTTTGGGGAGCTCGGTCACATACTTGCCGTCCTCGGTATAAGTCGCCACCGGCTGAGCGGAATTCACCCCGATCATGTCGGCGAAGTAGCTCGCTTCCCCTTCCAACATCGAAAAATCCCGCTCGAACCCGCGCGCATGGGGAAGTAAATTCGGCTCGTGGCCGAGGTGCCATTTGCCTGCCATGTAGGTGTGATAGCCGCCATCCCGCAAGAGGCTCGCGAAACTGACGACGTTGTGATTCATGTCACCTTCGTAGCCTGGCACGCCTTTCTGGTTCGGTGCGACCAGCTCATCCATATTTCCAAGTCCGGCGATGTGGTTGTCGGTTCCGGAGAAGAACATCGCACGAGTAGGCGAGCAGAGGGGGCTGGTATGAAAATCGGTGTACCTCACGCCGCGCTTCGCCAGCGCATCCAAATTCGGCGTATGGATCTCGCCTCCGAACATGCCCATGTCAGAAAACCCCATGTCGTCGGCGACGATCACGACGATGTTCGGACGCTTTGGCGGATCAGCAGCCCACACCTGGCCGGCTAACACCAGCATGGCCAGATGTGCCGCTGCCAGCGTGATAACGCGAATTGCCACTCGACCTCTCATCGGTTGCCCTCCTCTGATGTGTTTCTTTCAGATTGCAAAAACGCGCTCAGAGTGCCGCGCTCACTTACCCGGATACCAACTCAGGCTGCTAGCAGGCTGTTGACAAAGTCCGCCAGCGGCGTTCTCGCATCGCTCAGATCCTCAACGTACCCCAGAGGGTACGCCTCCGGTCTTCACTCGCTGCGGCCTTGCTGGACGGCCTTTCTGAACAGCCTGAGAGGAACTCTGAAAGAGTCCGTGGACATCCCTGTGCTCATGGTTTCGATGTGCTCAAGTAGTTTGTCAACAACCCGCTTGATAGAAAACTGCGGCAGGATACCTGAATCGCCTTTTTATTTACAATGTAAATACATACCTATTTCATCTGGACTTCGCTATGCAGATTCCGCAAAATCACCACCATTATGGCTCCATCGCACCAAATCACCATCGCTCAATCTCCCGTGCTCTCTCCTTCGCCTGTCGTCCCACTATTTGAATTCCAGGATGCGGACGAATTTGCTCCCGCCATTCAAGGCGCGGATGTCGAACTGATCCAGACCAGTGCAAATCTCACGGGTGGGCGTGTGACCGAGATCCATTTCAGTTCGGTCGTCCTTCAGTATTGCCGCATCGCATTCGGAACCCTGGCGCGCGCCAGCCTCCATACAAATCCCCTGTCCCTGATGATTCCTCTAAAGATCGACGGCCTTGCGCGGTGCAACGGCTATTCCATGAGTCACGAATCCTTCTTGGTACATGGGAACCGGGCCGACTATTACTCCAAGACACCGACAGGGTTCGAATGGGTGCTGCTCCCCTTTAAGACCGATGCCATTCTTCACACCATCGCATCGCTGACTCAGCAGGAGCCTCCCGAGTTCAGAGAAAACTGCCTCTCAATCCGGCCGCCTGCATCAGTCATGACAGCCGTGCAACGCTTGCTCGTTGATGCCGTGGCAACCGCCCAGCACAATCCCGGCGTTTTGACCTCTCACAGTGCTCTGCGCTCCTTGGAACATTCGCTTCAGACGGTGATCGCGATGGCATTGGTGCAAGATCATCCAGCTTTCTCCCGGCGCTATGGCCGGACAAAACTCTCCCATAGCTTGGTGCTTCGCCTGGTTGAGGCCTACCTTGAAGCGCATTTGTCGGAACCGGTGTATCTGGCTGATCTTTGTGCCGCAACCGGTGCGAGTGAGCGGACACTGCAACTGGTATTTCTCGAATTCTATGGCGTCAGCCCGTTGCAATACTTGAAGTTGCGGCGCTTGAATCTCGCGCGGCAGCGCTTGCGCGACGGAACACCCGAGCAGACCCGCGTAACCCGCGTGGCGTTAGATTGCGGTTTCTGGGAGCTTGGTCGCTTCGCAGCGGACTACAAGGCATTGTTCGGTGAATCGCCATCGCGCACGCTACAGCACCGTGCCTCATGGGCAGCGTGCCATCCCTGCGATGCCGAAAGCGACTGATCACGGAGTTGCAAACCAGAAGCCTGTATGTTGGTGTTTCGGCGATTCTATTAGCTGCGGCCAAGAGCTCGACAACGCAGGTAGGACGTAACCTGCTGAGCCTGTGCTAATGAAATGGACCCAGCCTTCTTCCCATACCAGCCTCACACGAGGCACAATGGGTGGTGTTGCGCGCGCAACGCACGCTCATTGTCAGAACGAAGGGAGGGGCTCTCATGCACATCACGACGTTGGGAATCGATTTGGCGAAGTCTGTGTTTCAGTTGCACGGGGTGGATGCGCGAGGGCGCGCGGTGCTCAGCCGACGCGTCAAGCGCGATCAGTTGGTACACACAGTGGCGAGTCTGCCGCCCTGTGTGATCGGGATGGAGGCGTGCGGGAGTGCGCAGCACTGGGGACGGGCTTTTGAACCGCTTGGGCATACCGTCAAGCTGATGCACCCGAAGTATGTCAAGCCCTACGTCAAGACCAACAAGAATGATGGGCGAGACGCGGAAGCGATCTGCGAAGCGGTGACTCGGCCCACCAGGCGCTGTGTCTCGATCAAGACAGTGGAGCAAGCCGACCTGCAGGCCGTGCACCGGACGCGATTGCTCTTCGTGAAACATCGGACCGCCGTCATCAATCAGATCCGGGGCTTGTTGGCCGAGTATGGGTTGGTAATTGCGCCATCCCCGGGGAAGGTCCGGCCCGCCCTCGTCCGGTTTCTGGATGACACGGCGTCAGGATTGACCGTCTTTGCCCGCGACACCTTCTCCGAGTTGTACGCGCAACTGACGGAGCTCGACGCGCGCATCGAGCGGGTGACGCAGCGGGTGGAACGCGTGTACCGGGCGCATCCGGTCTGCCAGAAACTGGCGGCAGTGCCGGGGATTGGTCCGTTGACGGCCACCGCACTGGTGGCGACCGTCGGTCGGCCCCAGGCGTTTCACAACGGTCGACATCTGGCGGCCTGGTTGGGGCTGGTGCCTCGGCAATATTTCAGTGGGGGCAAGGAGCGGTTAGGCGGGATTTCGAAACGCGGCAGTCGGTATGTGCGGACGCTGCTGATTCATGGGGCGCGCGCCGTTGTGCAGCGAGCCAAGCGTCGGACTGATACACAGGGGCGATGGCTATGCGCGCTCAACCACCACAACGGCACCAATGTGGCCGCGGCGGCCTTTTTCTTTACTCCCTACGAGCAGACTGGGTAATGGGTTCTAATCGCGGATGGCGCTGATCTGTGCACCAGTCCGTCTTTGCCTTCATCTTCTGTTGAAGGGTAGCCCGATGGTCTCTAACTGCGCGCGTCCAACGAGGGCCTTCGGAGGCCGCGCGTTGCGCGAGCAAAGGAGACTAACGGGCTACCCGTTCCCCTCTTACACCGGACGGGGCGCGAGGACGGACGGGCTGGTCAGCGACAGGCCCCGCGGGATTGTGTGTATGAGGCATCGATATCGTTGCCTTGACCACAAACAAAAAGGCCACCGTTTCCAGTAGCCTTTCTATTACTTCCCCTCCATTGCTGGCAGGAGTGGTGCGGGGTGGTCCACTTGCGCGCATGGGACGAGCACTGTTTTTTGTGCGCGTTCTGCGAGCACAGGGACCACCCCGCGCTGCTCCGTTCCTTACGTCCCCATCTCCCAACTTGCCAGATATTTCTTTTGCTCCTTCGTCAGCGTATCGATCTTCATCCCCATCCCTGCGAGTTTGAGCCTGGCGATTTCCTTGTCGATCACTGGCGGGACCGGATAGACCTTCTTCTCCAGATTCTTGTAGTTTTTTACCAAGTATTCGGCGCCGAGCGCCTGGTTCGCGAAGCTCATGTCCATGACGCTGGAGGGGTGGCCTTCCGCGGTAGCGAGATTAACCAACCGGCCTTCGCCGAGCAGGCTGACCCGATGGCCGGTCTTCAGCGTGAATTGCTCGACGCCAGGTCTGATGAGCAGCTTCTTGCGGCTTAACTTCTCCAAGGCAGGAATGTCCAACTCGACGTTGAAGTGGCCGGAGTTGCAGACGATGGCCCCTTCCTTCATCACGGCGAAGTGCTCACTGCGGATGACCTTGAGGTTGCCGGTGACCGTGACGAAGAAATCTCCCACCGGCGCGGCCTGTTCCATCGGCATGACGCGGAACCCGTCCATCACCGCTTCAATGGCCTTGACCGGATCGATTTCGGTGACGACGACATCGGCACCCATGCCCTTGGCGCGCATCGCAATGCCGCGCCCGCACCAGCCATAGCCGGCGACCACGAAGGTGGTGCCGCAGATCAATCGGTTCGTCGCACGGATGATGCCGTCGATCGTGCTCTGGCCGGTCCCGTAGCGGTTGTCGAACAGGTGCTTGGTGTCGGCGTCGTTGACGGAGATCACCGGGAACTTCAGCACTTTCTTCTCGGCCATGCTGCGGAGCCGGATGACGCCGGTGGTGGTTTCTTCCGTGCCGCCGATGACATGCTTGAGCAAGTCTTTCCGCTTGGAATGGATCAGCGAGACAACATCGGCCCCGTCGTCCATCGTGATCTGTGGCTTGTGGGCGATGGCCGATTGGATATGCTGATAGTAGGTCTTGTTGTCTTCGCCCTTAATGGCGAAGGTCGGAATACCGTCATGCTTAACGAGCGCCGCTGCGACTTCATCCTGTGTGCTGAGTGGATTTGAAGCGCAGAGCCGGACATCGGCTCCGCCGGCCTGGAGTGTTTTCATCAGATTCGCAGTCTCGGTCGTCACATGGAGACAGGCGGTGACGCGGAGCCCTGCGAAGGGCTTCTCGCGCAGAAACCGCTTCTTGATCAGGCGCAGCACCGGCATGGTGGCTTCGGCCCATTCGATCTTGAGTTTGCCCTGGTCTGCTAACTTCATATCCTTCACATCGTATTCCACAGAAACCTCCTTGTCGAAAAGAAGGCTCAGGCTAAGGCAGAGGCTGAGTGAAGAACCCAACCTCGTCCCTAAACCTGAGCCTTAGTTTGCTTATCCTTAACCTTGGCCTCAGCCTTCTGTTACAGTCCTGCGTCTCTGCGCAAGATTTTGGCCTTGTCGGTCTTTTCCCAAGTGAACTCAGGCTCACTCCGACCGAAGTGTCCGTATGATGCGGTCTTTCTGAAGATCGGACGGCGGAGCTTGAGATAATCGATGATGCCGCGAGGGGTCAAGGGGAAGTGTGCCCGCACGAGCTTGTCCAGATTCTCGACCGCCACTTTTTCCGTGTCCTTCGTGTCGACCAGCACTGAAACGGGATCGGCCACGCCGATTGCATAGGCGAGCTGGACTTCGCACTTCTGAGCCAGTCCGGCTGCGACGATGTTCTTCGCGATGTAGCGGGCCATGTAGGAGGCCGATCGGTCCACCTTCGTGGGATCCTTTCCGGAGAAGGCGCCGCCTCCATGGCTGCCGTGGCCGCCATAGGTATCGACGATGATCTTGCGGCCCGTGAGTCCGGTATCGCCCATCGGACCGCCGACCACGAAGCGGCCGGTGGGATTGATGTGGTGTTTCACGCTCGTTGGGTCGTAGAGCCCTTTCGGCATCATGGGCCTGATGACTTTTTCCATGATGTCGCGCTCGATCTGCTTGTTCGTCACGTCGGGGCTATGTTGGGTTGAAACGACGATGGTGTCGATCCGCACCGGCTTGCCGTTCCGGTACTCCACGGTCACTTGAGATTTTCCATCGGGACGGACCCAGGGCAGGATGTTCTTTTTCCGGACTTCAGCCAGCCGCTTGGTGAGCCGATGGGCGAGGACGATCGGCATCGGCATGAGTTCAGTCGTCTCGTTGGTCGCATAGCCGAACATGAGTCCCTGGTCGCCGGCGCCGCCGGAATCCACACCCATGGAGATATCGCCGGATTGCTGGTGAATGGCGGTGAGGACGGAACAGGTGTGGTAGTCGAACCCCCACGCGGCGTCGCAATAGCCGACATCCTTGATGACCTCGCGGATGATGTCGGGAATCTCGACATAGGCCTTGGTGGAGATTTCTCCTGCCACGAAGGCGATTCCGGTAGTCAGAATCGTCTCACAGGCCACCCGGGCATATTTGTCTTTGGCAATGATCGCATCAAGGATTCCGTCGGAGATCTGGTCGGCGATCTTATCCGGATGTCCTTCCGTGACAGACTCAGATGTGAACAGATAGTTTTTTCTCATTGGCTCCTCAATGTTCGGTTGGCGGTAACCTAACAGAATGGCTCGCGATATTAGTATAGTACCCGCTCTTTGTCTAGCCTG
>JBAXBK010000003.1:0-143250 GCA_037142015.1 Nitrospira sp.
ATGTAGCCTGTTATCCTTAAAACCAGTCGGTCTGTCAAGTTGAGCGGTCTGAGAGAAGCCCCGAGGTCATTGCATAACCCGCATCTCTCACATTTGTACGTGAACGGCCAGGGACCTTGATGCGAGACGCGCAAGATAGGCAGGGAGAGTGAAACGTCAGGTATGCTCCGCTGGAAGCACCCAATCAGCGCAGGTGTCGTTTGAAATATTGGTCGCGTATGGGCGATACGAGAATTAGGCGTGGCCGGTCTTACGGGCGCGGTCGGCGATCTTCTTGCGGAGGCGGGCTTTTTCCAGACTGATTTCTGCTTCTTTGACCTCGGACGGCAGGCCGCCGGCTTTGAGTCGCTGCTCGGCCTTCTCGACGGTAGCTTGGGCGCGGCCCACGTCGATGTCTTCGGCTTTCTCGGCGATCTCGGCCATGACCGTGACCTTTGTCGGCGTGACCTCTGCGTATCCCCAGAGAATCGCCATGTGGCTGGTCAGATCCCCAACGCGATAGCGCAGCTCACCGATGCGTAACGTAGAAAGGAAATGACAGTGTCCAGGCAACACACCGAACTCACCCTCTGAGCCAGGGGCAATGACCTCATCCACCTGCTGGCTCAAGAGTAACTTCTCTGGCGTCACCACTTCTAACAATAACTTTCCTGCCATTCTTTCCTCGTGAAACGTAAAAAGTTAGAGGTAAAAGGTGAAACTGATGAAGAGTGTTCTTCTCGTTTTACCTTTCACGTGTTACTTCTCACGCACTAGACCTTCACACCCATTTTCTCTGCCTTCGCGATCACTTCCTCGATCGGACCGACCATGTAGAAGGCTTGTTCCGGGAGGTGGTCGTATTTGCCGGCGAGAATCTCCTTGAAGCTTCGTACCGTGTCTTTGAGCTTCACGTATTTTCCTGGTGATCCGGTGAAGGCTTCGGCGACGTGGAACGGCTGAGATAGGAAGCGCTGAATCTTCCGCGCACGGGCCACGGCCATCTTGTCATCTTCCGATAATTCGTCCATACCGAGAATGGCAATAATGTCTTGGAGGTCTTTGTACCGTTGCAAAACTGATTGTACCCCCCGCGCCACCTTATAGTGATCTTCGCCGATGACTTGCGGGTCGAGAATACGTGAGGTGGAGTCGAGCGGGTCAACGGCTGGGTAGATACCCAGCTCGGCCAGTTGACGTGATAACACGGTGGTTGCATCCAAGTGGGCGAAGGCCGTGGCCGGCGCCGGGTCGGTCAGGTCGTCCGCAGGTACGTAGATGGCTTGCACCGACGTAATTGATCCTCGCTTGGTGGAGGTGATGCGCTCTTGTAGTTGCCCCATCTCGGTCGAGAGGGTGGGCTGATAGCCGACGGCTGATGGCATACGGCCGAGCAAGGCTGACACTTCTGAGCCGGCCTGGGTAAACCGGAATATATTGTCCACGAAGAGCAGCACGTCCTGGTTCTCTTCATCGCGGAAATATTCAGCGACGGCCAGTCCGGTCAACGCAACGCGCAGACGGGCTCCCGGCGGCTCGTTCATCTGGCCATAGACCAGCGCAACTTTCGACTTGGTGAAGTCCTTGGGATCGATGACCTTAGACTCCTGCATTTCGTGCCAGAGGTCGTTGCCCTCACGAGTCCGTTCACCGACGCCTGCGAATACCGAAAAACCACCGTGGTGTAAGGCAATGTTGTTGATCAGCTCCATGATAATGACGGTCTTGCCGACTCCGGCGCCGCCGAAGAGGCCGACCTTGCCGCCCTTGCTGTACGGCTCGAGAAGATCGACGACTTTAATCCCGGTTTCGAGTACTTCGGTCTTGGTGTCCTGATCTTCGAGCTTGGGTGCGGGCCGGTGAATGGGATAGGTCTTTGTCGTGCTGATGGGGCCCATCTCGTCGACTGGTTCGCCCAACACGTTGATCAGTCGCCCCAATGTCTCGCGGCCGACCGGCACGGAAATCGGTGCCCCTGTATCATGCACATCCATCCCGCGCGTCAGACCATCGGTCGTGGACATGGCGATGCCGCGGACGCGGTTTTCACCGAGATGCAGCGCGACTTCAAGGGTGATCCTGACGGCCGGCGTGCCGGCGGCCTTATTCTCTTCCTGAATCACTTTGAGCGCGTTGTATATATTGGGCAGTTGTCCGGGAGGGAACTCCGCGTCCACCACCGGTCCGATAACTTGAATCACTTTTCCTATGCTCATCGTTCACCTTCACTGAAAATGTTGAATGTTAAATGATGAATTGTGAATGGACGACGTCTAACAATTGTCCCTTCCGTATTGAACATTGAAAATTCACCATTCAACATTGTTATTTTAGCGCCTCTGCGCCGCCGACGATGTCCATCAATTCTTTAGTAATGGCAGTCTGGCGGGTCTTGTTGTAATGCAAGGTCACTTTCTTGATGAGTTGTCCTGCGTTCCTGGTCGCGCCATCCATCGCCGCCATGCGGGCGCCATGTTCCGCTGCGGCTGATTCCAGCAATATACGGAACGTTTGTGTCTGGAAATGTTTCGGAACGAATACGTTTAAGAGTTCTGCTTCGTCCGGCTCGTAGAAGTAGCTGCCGCCGGTCGTGCCTTCCGTTTGCGCCGTCCCGAACTCGGCTGCGGCATCGATTGGAAACAGTTTCTCCACGATCACACGCTGCTGAATAGCCGACTTGAACTCGTTATAGACGATGTGGAGTTCGTCGAATGTCCCCTTGACGAAGTGGTCCGTCAGGTCGCCACCGATATCGATGGCATGTTCGAACGTGAGCTTGTCGAAGATGCCGGTCCATTCCTGCCTGATTGGCCAGGTACGGCGACGAAAATAGTCGCGGCCTTTACGTCCCACGATGCTCAAATTGACTTGTGAGCCTTGGGCTTCGCATTGCCGCACAAACTCTGAACTCTTCCGCACGATATTGCCGTTGAACCCGCCGCATAGCCCGCGATCGCTCGTGACGACGAGCACTTCAACCTTTTTCCCCTCGCGCTTCTGCAACAGGGGATGAGAAGATCGATTCACACGCTGGCTCAGGTTGCTGAGGACACCCCGCATCTTGAGGGCGTAGGGGCGCGCTGCCAGAATACGGTCTTGCGCCCGTTTCAGCTTCGCCGCAGCCACCATCTTCATGGCCTTGGTGATCTTCTGTGTATTCTTAAACGCCGCAATTTTACGGCGTAGACTCTGTAAGCTAGGCATGGCATCAGGGGCCTCAGCGCCCCAATTGAAAATTCAGAATTGAAAATTTTGAACTATGATTTTGCGCCGTACCCCATCGTTTGTTTAAAGGCCGTGATAATTTCTTTCAGTCTGCCGGCAACCTTGTCATCGATTTTCCCGATGCTCGCGATTTCTTTCTTCAGCTCGGGATGGTGCTGTTGCACGTAGTGCAGCAGGTCGGCTTCAAACTGTTGCACTTTATCGACCGGGACATCGTCCAGGTATCCGTTGACGCCGGAATAAATCGATAACACTTGATCGGCAACCGGCATCGGTCTGTATTGTCCCTGCTTGAGCAGCTCCACCATCCGAACACCGCGCGCAAGCTGCATCTGCGTCGCTTTGTCCAGCTCGCTGCCGAACTGCGAAAACGCAGCCATTTCTCGATACTGCGCGAGGTCGAGTCGAAGGGTGCCGGCCACCTGCTTCATGGTCTTGATCTGGGCCGAACCACCGACGCGCGAGACGGACAGACCCACGTTAATCGCGGGACGAATACCGGAGTAGAACAGATCACTGCCGAGATAGATCTGTCCGTCGGTGATCGAAATGACGTTGGTCGGAATGTAAGCGGACACGTCACCGGCTTGTGTTTCAATGATCGGCAGCGCGGTCAGGCTTCCTCCCCCGAGCTTGTCGCTGAGTTTGGCTGCACGCTCTAACAAACGGGAGTGCAGATAGAACACGTCGCCTGGATAGGCTTCGCGGCCCGGTGGACGGCGGAGCAACAGAGACAACTGGCGATAGGCTACGGCATGTTTGGAAAGATCGTCGTAGACGATCAACGCATGTTTGCCGTTATCCCGGAAGTACTCGCCGATGGCGGCGCCGGAAAATGGCGCCAGGTATTGCATGGGTGCTGCATCGCTCGCGGTGGCTGCCACCACGATACTGTATTCCATCGCGTGGTTCTCTTCGAGTGTCTTGACGACGCGGGCCACAGTAGAACGTTTCTGGCCGATGGCGACATAGATGCAAAAGACGTTGAGGCCCTTTTGGTTGATGATCGTATCGACGGCAATGGCGGTCTTGCCGGTCTGCCGGTCGCCGATGATCAACTCACGCTGTCCTCGGCCGATGGGGATCATAGCGTCGATGGCCTTGATGCCGGTTTGCAAGGGCTCGCGCACTGACTGCCGTGTATTCACCCCGGGCGCGACAACCTCGATGCGAGACGAAAGCGTCGACTTGATCGGCCCTTTGCCGTCGATAGGCTGCCCGATCGCATTTACCACACGACCGATTAAAGCTTCGCCGACCGGAATCTCTGCAATACGCCCCGTGCGCTTGACCGGATCGCCTTCCTTTACCCCAACGTCATCACCCATGAGCACAGCGCCGACATTATCCTCTTCAAGGTTCAGCGCGATTCCATAGAGGCCGCCGGGGAACTCAAGCATTTCACCGGCCATGGCTCCGTCAAGGCCATAGACCTTGGCAATCCCGTCTCCGACTTGAATGACTGAGCCGGTTTCCTTGACGTCGACTTGTTTGTCGAAGCCTTTGATCTTTTCTTTGATAATCGAACTGATTTCTTCTGCCTTAATCTGCATGGCTACTCCTTAATCAACAAACTCTGCATCGCTTGTAACCGCCCCAGCACGGTACTATCGACCACCGTGCTGCCGAGACGGATCTGTACGCCGGCGAGATAGCGGGCATCCGTATGAAAGGTGACTTCCACTTGGCGCTTGAGCATTGTGCGCAAGCTATTGCTGATTTGATCTTGTTCGCCCTGGGGTAGGGCTGTTGCGGAGAACACGGTGACTTGCTGGGTGCCTTTAGACGCGTCGGCAAGTTTCCCGAAGGCCTCGGCTATCTCAGGAAGAAAGCCGACGCGATTTTTCTTGACCAACTGTTCGAGAAAGGTTTTTCCGACGGGAGGACACCCCAAGCGTGAACCGAGTTCTACTAGGACGGCAATTTTGTCTTCAGCGCCAAACACCGGCGAGGCCACGACATGGCGTAATGCGACCGAATCCTTGATCGCTTGGCCCAGCCCTGTTAAAGCCACGCGGGTTTGTTCGATCATGGATACGTCGAGTAACTCAAAAAGCGCCTGTGCATAACGTCGCGCTACTGCTGTCTTAATCACTATATGGGTCCGTTCGCTCTTTTCTTTTTGACAAAAGAAGAAGCCTTCGTGGCTTGCACGAAAAGCGGCGCGCCAAGTTAGCATTGGCAGATGAGGGCTGTCAACAATATGATGGTGCGGATCGTGAGAACGCTAGAAGGTTTGGATGATGCCGCCGCCCAGCACATGGTTGTTTCGATAGAATACCGCTGATTGCCCTGGGCTCAATGCGCGTTGTGGCTCATGGAAGGTAATACGAAGGGTGCCGTCTGAGTGAGACTGGATGGTTGCTGGCATAGCAGGCGTGGCATACCGGACTTTGACCTCGACTTCTGTTGATCCGCTAAGCAGTGAGGAGTCGAAGAGGTTCAGATCTGCGACGTCACACTGACTGCGACGCAATGACTCTTCTCCTCCAAGGACAACCGTATTGGTAGCAGGCTGTACTTGCTGTACATAGAGCCTGCGGCCGGTGGCAATGCCGAGACCTCGGCGTTGGCCTGGCGTATAAAAGGCGATTCCTTCGTGGTCGCCTAAGTATCGGCCTTCATTGTCTACAAAGGACCCTGGCTTCTTGGCGACTGGTGCTTCTTTCTCGATGAAGGTTCGATAATCGCCATGGCTCACGAAGCAAATTTCCTGACTTTCCTTCAATTCATCTGCGGGAAGTCCCAACGCCTCCGCCTCCTTCCACACGTCAATCTTCTGCATGCTTCCCACAGGAAAGAGCAGCCGCGCGAGCCATGACTGCCTGAGACGGTAGAGAAAATAGCTTTGATCTTTCCTAGGATCGGCTGCTCGTTGAAGCGTCGACAACCCCCCGGATTCCCCAATGCGAACATAGTGACCGGTGGCCACAAAATTGATCCCGCGCGCGTCCGCAAGCTCAATGAGACTCCGCAGTTTGACGCGCTCGTTGCACCGGACACAGGGATTGGGTGTTGTACCTTCGAGATAGCCGGCTACAAAGTCGTCGATCACGCCGGCACGAAAGGTTTCTCTGGTGTCGACCACTTCATGCGGAATCTTCAATGTCTGTGCGACATATCGGGCAATCCCGACCTTGCAGCAGCCACGTTCTTCCCAGCGCTTAGAGGCTGCGACCGTTTCGTCTTCGTGCTCCCAGACCTGAAGCGTGACACCACGAACGTCGTAGCCCTGGCGTACCAGAAGGGCTGCGGCGACAGAGCTGTCCACTCCACCGCTCATGCCAAGGAGAACCGTAGGGCAAGCCATAGGGGCGCCATTGTACTGAGGAGCGAGGAAAAGGGCTAGGGGCTATTTCCTGCAGTTAGCGGGCGGATACAGCAAGGTTGGGAGACACGTCGACCGGCGGGTTACGCTCGCCGCTCCAATGATGATCTCCCATGTCGCACATCCCATGGAAATGAGAACCTTCTTCGATCGCAATGACCGGGGTTCGGATATCACCAACAAGTTCACCGGGCTTAAGGATATGAATCTTTTCAAGGGCAGTGACGGTGCCATTGATCTTGCCGCTATTCATGAGCACTCCAACTGATACGACGCCTTCGATTATGGCATGCTCTCCGACAATCAAAGTTCCGGTTATATATATCTCGCCTTCGACGCGCCCATCAATTCGAACGGTGCCATCAAAGCTCATGACACCCTTGAAATCCGCGCCTTTTCCTAAAAGCGTAAAACTCTCGCTGTCTGACTCAACTTGCTGGGAGCGCTCTTTCATTGCCCACATGATCGCCTCCTAAGGCTCTTCCCGCACATGCATGGCTCGTCACCACGCAAAATATACAGGCAAAATACCTAGATAGTAATATGCTTTTTAGCCATTGACGCGCTTAATATGAGGGGGCGTGATCACTCCGATGGGCAGCAGCGCGGCATCCCGAGAGACATCGCGAACGCCATGAGCCATTTCGAGTGCGCCGTTGAACAACACGCCGTCTTCTATTGAAAGGACCGGCGTCTTGACGCTTCCATTCATGATGGCCGGAGCACGGAGCTTGATGCTGTCTTTCGCAACGACATCCCCGGTGATCTTTCCCTTACATACAATGGTTCCAGCGGTAATTTTTGCCTGGATGATGGCTTCTTCACCAATCAGTAGCACGCCGTCAGTATGAATTTCTCCTTCAAGGTGTCCATCGATTCTCACCGTGCCGCTATAAGAGATGGTACCCTTGAATTCGACTCCCTTCCCCACAAAGGCACTAATGTCTCCCGCCCCATCGGCAATTGTTGAGTTGGCAACAACCATGGTAACCTCTTTGCCTTCCTGCTCGTTAGAGCTTGTCTCTTCTCTTCTTTCCTGTCCCCACATGAACGCGCCTCCTCGAGTTGATGCCTCCACTATTCCAGCACAGCTGTGATGCGGTCATGAGAAATAGTTGATAAGAATGCACATGGACGCGCATACGTATAAGCAACAAGTATGCCTCTACTTAACCAGGCCTCTTTGAGCCAGAATGTGGCGTGGACTAGTTCAGAAGTGTCTCGATAATTCCATCGAGTTCAGGGGGGGAAAAATAGTGAATGACGATTTTACCGCCTCGTTTTCCTTTCTGGATTACGACTTTAGTGCCTAATCGTTTCTGCAATCGCTCTTCCACGTCAGACCAAGGCGTTCGCTGCAATTCTTTTGTCCCGCGCTTCCTTGCAACTGATGCGGACTCTATGAGTTTCTCTGTTTCTCTCACAGATAAAGCTTTTGAAACGACCAACTTGGCAACTCTAAGCTGCTCACTCTGTTCATGAAGACCGAGAATGACTTTGGCGTGTCCCATGGACATTTGATTTGTTTCAATCAGTTGCTGGATCTCCAAAGGGAGATTGATAAGACGTACGATATTGGCAACAGACGATCGCTCACAATCGACTCGTTGCGCAATTGTGTCCTGGGTTAGTCCAAATTCGTTCATCATCCGATGGTAAGTCTTTGCCATTTCCATGGGATTGAGATCTGCGCGTTGAATATTTTCTATCAGTGCCAGGACAACAGATTCTTCATCTCCGCAATTGCGAATGACGGCTTGAATGGTTTCCAGTCCGGCTTCTTTCGCCGCTCGCCAACGCCGTTCACCGGAAATGAGCTCGTAGATTCCGTCACCCTTGCGGCGAACTAATATCGGTTGCAGCAATCCATTTTGCTTCAATGAGGCTGTGAGTTCTGCGAGCTCCTTAGAGGAAAATGTTTGTCTCGGCTGATACCGGTTCGGTACGATCGCATCAATCCGCAGATGTTGGACCTCAGGCAATTCCGTCATCGCGACGGGCTTAATTGCTGGCAGCAATGCGTCGAGTCCTCTACCGAGCGCTTTTTTCTCCATGACTCACAAACTCCTTGGCTAAGGACAGATAGGCTTGTGATCCTGCCGATGCAACGTTATATAGCATGGCTGGGCGTCCGTAACTTGGAGCCTCCGCCAGTGTTACATTGCGAGGGATCACCGTGTTGTAGACGACATCTTTAAAATATCCACGAACTTGCTCAGAGACCTGACGCGCCAACGTATTCCGCGCATCGAACATTGTCAAGACGATCCCTTCTAATTGGAGTTCCGGATTAAACGACTGACGAACTCGATCGATATTCCCAACCAAGCGGCTTAACCCTTCCATGGCATAATATTCACATTGAACCGGGACTAAGACGCCATGAGCCGCAACGAGTGCGTTCACCGTCAGAATTCCCAATGTAGGAGGACAATCAAGAAAAATAACGTCGAATAACTTGTCAACATCTCGCAAGAAATGCCGAAGCAGTTTTTCACGTTCTTCAACATTCACTAGTTCTATTTCTGCCCCTGACAAGTCAGCATTTGCCGGTAAAAGTGATAAACCGTTCACTTCGGTGACTTGTACGGCATCGTGAAATTTTACATAATTAATCAAGCAGTTATATACAGTAGTCTGTAGAGAACGGGGGTCAACCCCTAATCCGCTCGTGGCGTTTCCTTGCGGGTCCATATCCACAAGCAAGACACGACTACCAAGGAGAGCAACTCCAGCAGCAAGATTCACAGCTGTCGTCGTCTTTCCTACGCCACCTTTTTGATTTGCGATCGCTATAATCTTTGCCATATTGAAGGCTGAACCATTCACTCCTACACATGTCCATCAATAATGTTCCACGTGGAACATTCACATATCGACCGACTATACTATGAACTATTTTTCTCAAGCACTGAAATAACTCTCTTGCCAGACGCCTCAGGAAGAATAAGCGCTGTTTCGGTTACAAGATGAAATTCTTTTCCGATTTCTTGTTCCATAATAACCTCTGTTCGATACAAAACGACTTTCCCTTTTGTAGTTAGTATTTCAGGAATATGTTCCCTTACTTCTTCATACTTCAAGGCCCTTAGCACAATCGTATCAATGGTATGTCGGAGCGGTTGTTTGGCGTACTGTTCAATAGTGCCATCAAATGCAGCCACATCATGCAGTTTTAATAGACCGATCACTGAATTGAGGAAAGAGCATTTTTTTCGAACTGGTTCTACTAGGATTAGCCGAATATCAGGTCTCACAATTTTAAGAGGAATACCAGGAAACCCTCCCCCAGATCCTATATCGAGCACCACGCCATTTCGTGGAAAGCTTGTCGCGATAAGCGCACCGAGCGAGTCGACGAAATGTTTGATGATGATTTCCTTGGGGTTGGTGATCGTCGTGAGATTGATCGTCTTATTCCACTCAATGAGGTGAGCGAGGTAGCGCATGAACTGCTCTGCATGGATTTCCTCGATTGTTAGCCCAAACTCCCTTGCAGCGCTAACCGTGAGATCCCGCAATTCTTGTTCATGTTCCACGTGGAACAATTACGTGAATCAGCAGATGAGGTCAAGACATTCTGGAGTGGACAATAGAAATATCGACATTCGCTTGTCTTGGGTTAGACTAACTGAAGGCTATCTCTAGTTGATCCACCCTTGTATTTTTCGAGTGCGACGAGGAGAAGAGAAATTGCTGCTGGTGTGACTCCTGCAATTCTCGATGCCTGGCCAATAGAGGCTGGACGAACCTTTTTTAGCTTTTCTCTGACTTCCTGTGAAAAACCAGGAGTTCCATCGTAATTGAAGGCTACAGGAATAGCCTTTGTTTCTAAACCTTTGAATCTGTTTATCTGTTGAAGCTGGCGCTTTATATAACCTGAATACTTGACCTGTAGCTCTATTTCATAAGCAGTTTCAACGTCTTCTACCGCACTCACCTCAAGCGCCTCTAACAGAGGCTTATAATGGGCCTCCTGGCGCCGTAAAAGTTGAGCTGCTGTACAGGGCCCAGAGATATCCTGAATCTGAATATTGGCTAGACGTGTACGGACAGCTTCCGTGAGTTTTGGTCGAAACTCTTCGAGGCGTAAAAGCTCAGATTCTATTGCATTTTGTTTTATCTTAAATTTTTCATAGACTTCGTCGCAAATCAACCCGACATGACGTCCAGTATCAGTTAATCGAAGGTCAGCATTTCCATGGCGCAATAGTAGGCGGTATTCTGCTCGCGAAGTAAACATGCGATAGGGCTCACGTGCGTCTTTTGTAATGAGATCGTCAATGAGAACACCAATATAGGCCTGCGACCGGTCGAGCACTAATGAAGGTTCGGCTCGAAGTTTAAGGACTGCATTAATCCCAGCCATGAGGCCCTGCGCCGCTGCTTCCTCATAGCCGGAAGTCCCATTGATTTGCCCTGCATGGTAGAGACCATTTAAAAGCTTAGTCTCTAGGGTCTGGTGCAGTTGCCGTGGTGGAAAGTAGTCGTATTCGACCGCATAGCCAGGCTTGAGCATAGTGGCTTGCTCTAACCCAGGAATGGTTTTCAGAATCCCGGCCTGGACATCAACCGGCAGGCTAGTGGAAATTCCATTGGGATAAAATTCACGGCTATCCAACCCTTCAGGCTCAATAAAGACCTGGTGGCGTTCTTTGTCGGCAAAACGCACGACTTTGTCTTCAATCGATGGGCAATACCGAGGTCCTACCGACTCAATAATGCCGCTGTAGAGCGGTGACCGGTCAAGGTTGCGCTGGATCAGTTCGTGCGTTGCACGATTGGTATGGGTCAAATGACAGAGGAGCTGAGGGTTATGAATCCGGTCAGTCCGATAGGAAAACGGCATCGGCGGATCATCTCCCGGCTGAGGCGTCATCACGGAAAAATCGATAGTGGCTCCGTCCAAGCGAGGAGGCGTGCCGGTTTTGAGCCGGCCTACTTCGAACCCCAGGTCGCGCATACAATCGGACAGATGTTCGGCGGACGCCTCTCCGGCTCGTCCCGCAGGAAAATGATTCAAGCCGACATGGATAAGTCCCTTAAGAAATGTTCCCGATGTCAGAATAACAGCCTTCGCGTGTATGTGATCGCCATGGTTCGTTACCACACCGGTAATCGCGCCGGCGTGCGTCAGTAAGCGATCGACCGTCCCTTCACCGATCGTCAGCCCTGCTTGCAGGCCCAACGTTCGTTGCATGGCGTCTCGGTACAGCTTCTTATCGCATTGGACGCGGAGGGCCCGCACCGCCGGGCCTTTACTCGTGTTGATGAAGCGGAACTGGATGCCGGCTTGATCGGTGTTCCGCGCCATTTCCCCGCCCATCGCATCGATTTCCTTTACCAAATGTCCTTTGGCGATTCCCCCGATCGCCGGGTTGCACGACATCTGTGCGATTCGGTCACGATCCATCGTGAGCAGCAAGGTTTGCGCACCCATGCGCGCCGCCGCCAAGGCGGCTTCGCAGCCGGCATGACCTCCGCCAACCACAATGACGTCCACTGACTGCCCCATGTTCGACCTTTTCCTATTTGCCGATACAGAATTCTGAAAAGATTCGGCCAAGAATCTCGTCTGTCGTAATGGCGCCCGTAATTTCTCCGAGCGCGTCGGCTGCGGCGCGCACATCGATCGAGACAAACTCTCCGGCCATCCCGCACCGCACGGACTCGAGAGCCTGGCCCAGGGATTCACCGGCCCGGCGTAACGCGTTACGATGCCGTACGTTCGTCACCGTGACGCTCTCCGCTGCCTCAAAGCCCTCGGACACAAGCTGAGCGCGAAGAGCCGACTTCACCGTCTCAATCCCCAACCCTGTTTTAGCCGAAACAAAAAATACCGGGTGGCCCTCAAGCGCGGCATCAGTTTCCGCTGTCACGGCAAGATCCGCCTTGTTCAGGATCACTACATGCTTGCGATCCCTGGCTGCGCTCAAGAGCGCCTGATCATCGCTCGTGAGAAGCGTGCTGCCATCTACGACCACTAACAGGAGGTCCGCCTCATTCTGCGCCGCACGCGTCCGTTTAATCCCTTCCTGCTCGACAATATCGTCCGTTTCCCGCACTCCTGCCGTATCAACCAGACGAATCATCACCCCGTCAAGATCGATAGATTCCTCAATCGCATCCCTCGTCGTTCCGGGAATGGCCGTCACAATCGCCCGTTCTTCCCTCAGCAGACGGTTTAACAGGCTGGATTTGCCGACATTCGGTCGGCCAAGGATGACGACTCGCGCGCCTTCCCGCAAGATCCGACCCTCCTGCGCCGTGGTTTCCAGCCTCTGAACCACTGCACAGGCCTCGCCCACGATGCGCACCAGTTCATCGCGCTGAAGAAAGGAAATATCTTCGCCCACAAAATCAATCCCGGCTTCCACATGGGCCAATACCGTCAAAAGAGAGGTCCGCGCCTGTTCCACCTCACGAGCGAGATCACCCCGTAGCTGGCGTTGAGCGATATTCAATCCGGCAGATGATGTGGCCCTGATTGTATCGAGTACCGCTTCCGCCTGGGAGAGATCTAAGCGCCCGTTGAGAAAGGCTCGCTTCGTAAACTCTCCCGGCTCCGCAATCCGTGCGCCGGACTCAATGCATACCGTGCAAACCATCCCAAGCACGAGTGCCCCGCCATGAGACTGAATCTCCACCACGTCCTCTGCCGTATACGATCGAGGCCCTTTCATAAAGACCACGAGCGCCTCATCGAGTAGGCCCGATACGGGTAGGCGCTTGTGAAGGATTCTCGTCCCTTTCCGATTGTCTGATGCAGGAATTACCAGATCGGCAAGATGCAGTGTATGAGAGGGAACCGATGAGAGCGGATCACCAGACCGAAGCCGAACAACTTGGGAGGCAACAGCAAGCGCATGAGGACCACTCAAACGAACGATTCCAATACCGCCCTCGCCTGCGGGGGTGGCGATGGCACAAATCGTGTCTCCGAGTCCTCCATGCATGACGCCTCATTCACTGGCAGGATGCTGAAAAAGTCCGCCAGCCTGTCTTATTCATTTGGTTGATCTGGTCTATTCGGTCTGTCCGGTTCAATCAAACAAACGATACAGACCAGATCAACTAGATAGACCAGTCGGGAGACGCTTATGCGTTCGGGCTGCTGCTTTGCTCAGCCCCTGCCGAGGCCAGCGCCTTGTCGGTCAACAGAAAACGATCCGTGATCAATTGCTGGGAGATGGTCAGGATATTATTGGTTACCCAATACAATACAAGACCAGCAGGAAAGTTAACGAACAGGAATGTCATGCCGATCGGGAGCACCAACATGATTTTCGCCTGTGTCGGATCCATCGTGGTGGGCGTGATTTTCTGCTGAATAAACATCGTCGCCCCCATGAGGATCGGCAACACATAGAAGGGATCCTGCACCGATAAATCTTTAACCCAGAGCATGAAAGGGGCTTGGCGCAAGTCGATCGTCGTATAGAGGACATTGAACAGGGCCACGAAGACCGGCATCTGCAAGAACATCGGGAGAAAGCCACCCAACGGGTTCACTTTCTGTTCCCGATAAAGTTTCATCAATTCCTTGTTCAAACGGTCGCGATCACCCTTGTATTTCTCCTGGACTTCTTTGATCTTCGGTTGAATCAGCCGCATCATTTTCATCGACTTATAGCTCTTATATTGCAGCGGCACAAATATGACCTTGATCGCCATCGTCAGCAGGATGATGGTGATCCCATAGTTGGGGATATAGTCATGGATAAACCGCAGTATATAAAAGATTGGCTTCGCGACCGCTTTCACAAAAGACCAACTGCCGAAGATGAAGAATCCAAAATCGATCATATCTTCCAGGCCCACGTTCAGGGCTTTGAGCGTGTCGTACTCCTTTGGGCCGGCATAGAGCTGAAGCGCAGCCGAGGACGCGCCTCCTGACGCGGCCATCCGCACCCCGGTCGACACAATCTGCTCGCCTTCGGTCTTGGCAAGCGAGGACGTGCCCTGTTTCGGCATTAACACCGATATAAAGTACTTATCGTGTAAGGCGACCCACTTAACCGCCCCTTTCCGCTCAAGTTCCTTTTCCGGCGTCTCGTTGTCTACTTTGTCGTCAACCTGTGAGGCAGACCCGATCACACCGATGAACCCGCTACCCCATTCCACGATTCCGAAGTTAGTTCCCAGTACGATATCGTAGGGCTCGGTGATCCCCTCCAGGGCAACCGATACATCTACGACATAACTATCGTGATGAAAGGTCAGTTTTTTCTCCACACCGATATGGGTGATTGGATCGTGGAACTGCATCGTGACATGCCCGACAGGATGCGTGGCATCGAGGCTGGTGAAATCTTTTTCGATATTATAAAGGCCTTCACGAACCGTCTTGTCGATGTCGGCATTCGCGACTGTAATGGAGAGTGGGCCCTTGAACTTCCCTCCGTGATAAACAAGCTGCACCGGCATCTTTTCCGGGGTCGAGGTATGGTATCGCTTCAGCTCCCATGTTCGAATCACCCCGCCACGATTCGACAGTCCGACCCGAACGAGGTCGGTTTCAATCGTTACAGTCTGTTCCAGTATTGTCGGTGAAGTATCCGACGAGGGAGCGCCGGATTTTTGAACGGATTTGGATGGGACGCTCGAACCGGTCGAACTGCTGTCCTTGTCTGCTCCCGGGGCGGGAGCCTGCTCTCGTTCCGCGGAGGAGCTCGGACCAGAGGCATCCTCAGCGGGAGGCTGAGGATGATTCTGGTCAGGAGCCCATCCCATCTGTCTGATAAACAGATCGAATCCCAGGATGATCGCTAATGACAGAACGAGAAAGACGACGACGCGTTTGTCCATAATAACCCGCTACCTCGATATGACCAATTGGGATCCTAGTACTTCAGAGGTTCCAAATCTCACGATGAAACATTCAATATTTCATCGAACGGTGGATCAGAAACGTGCGTTCACGAAGCACCTATACCGGCTGATCGCGGCCCTCGCATATTCAGAGCAGGTTGGCTCAGAATGGCAGGCTGACAAAGAAAAGCCGAGACCCAATAGCGATAACCGGCAAGTAGAGTCAAGCTCCACCGGCGAACGCTAGTCCTCGTGGATACGAAGCAGCCGTTGGCGCTCAAGCGCCGACAACCAAATCCCTTTCAAGACGGCAAAGGGCTGCACAATTGAATCCCGCTTGGGGAAAACCACAAGGTCCAGTCCAGGGAGCAATTGACCGCGCAGTTGCCGTGTGAGCTCCCGAAACAGGCGCTTTACTCTATTCCGGCTAACGGCTATACCGAACCGTTTCCCCACCACAATACCGACCCGGCTGCCAATCCCGTCAGTCCGGCAAACTATCATATTAAACAGGGCGGTCGAGATACGGCTTCCGTGCTCCTTGGCATACTCAATGTCGCGGCTGCGTTTCAAGAACAGTCGTTTGTCGCCCCCACCATGTGACATTGCCATCACCATAGAAAAGGGCTAGTGTGCACAGGACTTCCCCTTCGAGGCCAGCGATCTGGACTCGGTTATGAGCACATACTGTCATCCTGTGTTGGGAGCTACCTTGTCCGGGGCACATAACGGAGGGTAAAGATTCCTTCGTGCAGCCCTAGTCAGCGTCGCTCGACCTATACGGTTAAGCGAGCCCGTCCCTTCGCGCGACGGCGAGCCAACACCTTCCGGCCATTCTTCGTGCTCATCCGCTTACGAAATCCATGCTCGCGTTTTTTCTTGAGATTTGATGGCTGCTGAGATGTAAAAGACATACGATCACTCCTTACCTAAGACGACTCAGGATGACAAGGGCCATTATAGGGATGGGGCCAGCGCCCTGTCAAACGAGGTTTGTTTGGTTTGTCACGTTTGTTTGGTTTTTTGGTTGAACGAAACTAGCCAGATGAACCAAACCAATCAGACAAACCAAATCAACCAAATAGACCAGGTTAGGTGAGATCTCATGTTTGTGTTTCTCTCCTCCGATATCTAGAATAGGAGGACGGCTTGCCATGAAACTCGAAACTGATCGATCATTTCCCCCGGAGCTTCAATCCCTGGTCGTTGCGGCACAGGCACGGCTCACCGAATCCCGTGCGATTGAGAGAATGTGGGCCTGCGACCATCGGCTTTGGAAACAAGATCCCACCGACATCGCCAACCGCCTCGGCTGGCTGACCATCGTCGAGTACATGAAAGATAGGGCCGAGGATTTGCTGACCTTTGCCGCTTCGGCAAAAAAGCGCGGCATCCGCGACGTGGTCCTGCTCGGGATGGGTGGTAGCAGCTTGGGGCCAGAAGTCCTTCGCGCAACGTTTGGATCATCCAATGGGTTCCCACGTCTGTGGGTTCTCGACTCGACCGTTCCAGGCTGGATTCAACAGGTCACGCAGGCGATCGACCCGGCTCGAAGCCTATTCATCCTCGCCAGCAAATCAGGCGGAACCATCGAAGTCATGTCCCTCTTTGCCCACTTTTGGGAACTAGTCCATAAGACTCCCGGCCACCAAGGCGGCGAACAATTCATCGCCGTTACGGATCCCGGCACCGGGTTAGAGAAACTCGCAGCAGAGCATGGGTTCTGGCGCATCTTTACTAACCCACCCGACATCGGTGGACGGTACTCGGTCCTCTCCTATTTTGGGCTAGTCCCTGCGGCCTTGATGGGGATTGATGTCGTACGATTGCTTACCCGCGCCATAACCATGGCCCAGGCCTGCCGCACCCAATCCCCTCTTGAACGGAATCCCGGGGCCGACCTTGGCGCAACGATGGCCTCGCTGGCGCAGGCAGGGCGCAACAAGATCACCCTGATCTCATCACCGCAGATCACCGCATTTGGTCTGTGGGCGGAACAGCTCCTCGCGGAAAGCACAGGGAAGGAGGGAACCGGCCTCATCCCTGTAGCAAACGAACCGATTGTCTCTCCGACCGCCTATGGCACGGACCGGCTCTTTGTCTATCTGCGGTTAAAGGGAGATCAAAATAGACAGCTTGACCGGCAGATTGCCGGGCTCGCGCGACATGGACACCCGATCCTGACTCTCACACTTCAAGACCGTTATGATCTCGCAGGGGAATTTTTCAGGTGGGAAATCGCCACGGCCGTGGCGGGCCATCTTCTGGGGATTCATCCGTTCGATCAACCGAACGTTCAAGAAAGTAAAGACAACACTGCCCGCGTACTGGACACCATCCAGGCCACCGGCCGGTTGCCGAAACAAACAACCGCGACTGCGGCACAAGCCGCGGCGCAGCTCAAGCAACAATGTCGCCCCGGCGCCTACGTCGCCATCTTGGCCTATACGACACCTTCCTTCAGAATGGAGCAGGCCATCCGCTCTCTGCGAAGAGCGCTCGTCTCCCATCACCATGTGACGACGACAGCCGGCTATGGTCCGCGCTATCTCCATTCAACCGGCCAACTCCATAAAGGGGGTCCGAAAAGCGGGTTGTTTTTACAGCTCGTCGATCGAATGATTCCCGATCTCTGCATTCCGGGAAAACCATTTACCTTTCGCACACTCGCGCAGGCCCAAGCAGCCGGCGACATACAGGCGCTCAAAGCTCACGATCAACAGGGGATCGTCTTACCTTTGGGTAAGAATCCGATCGCGACGATTCAGACGTTGACAAAGTTTCTCGCTCCTCGCACCGCAGTTCGGCGCCCCACGATGCGGCGCGCGAAGAGCGGGCGTGCCCGCAAGAAGTAGGATGCCCGCTGTCCCCGACATCCGCATCCATAGCGACAGCCAAGCCGCGGCTGAAGCAGCAGCAGCATTCGTACTGGAAGTGGGGCAAGAGGCCATTCGCACAAAAGGTCGATTCTCTATTGCCCTCTCCGGCGGTGCGACACCGGAAACACTCTACCGAGCCCTAACCGCTCCTGCCTTCGCCGACCGCTTCGATTGGTCTAGAACCACATTTTTTTTCAGCGATGAACGTTGCGTCCCCCCGAATGACCCTCGAAGTAACTATGCCCTGGCCAGCAAGGCTCTGTTCACCCCTCTGAAAATTACGCCTTCGCAGGTCTGTCGTATGGCAGGGGAGTCCCGTGACCCACAGGCGGCGGCTCATGAGTATGAACAGCAGTTGCATCTTGCGACGAAGACCCCGCTATCGGTCCAGCCCTCCCTTGACCTCATCCTCTTAGGGCTGGGCGAAGATGGGCATACGGCTTCTCTGTTTCCTGGGGCGCCAGCTCTGCGGGACCATCAACGTCTGATTGCGGCAACTCAATCTCCGAAAGATCCTCCCAACCGATTGACCATGACTTTTGCTGCGATCAACAGAGCGAGTGTGATACTGTTTCTCGTCGCGGGAGCCGGCAAAGCAGGAGTCGTGAGGGCCATCCTCGATTCGAAGACCGAGGCGGAACGACAGCTTCCGGCATCGTTGGTCGAGCCAGAGGAAGGCCGCCTCATCTGGTTCCTCGATCGAGCTGCAGCAGCCGAGCTTCCGATTCAGTAACAGTGGGCGAGCACATGAGGGCGAGATGATCGTTGCCGGAGATATCGGGGGAACGAAAACTCACTTGGCTCTATTCGATTGGACGTCAGACCGCGTCGATCCCGTCCGGCTGGAGTCATTCCATAGCGCCGATTACACCTCGCTCGAGGACATGCTTACGGAATTTCTCGTCCCACCGAAGCCCTCAACGTCTATCGATGAATTCGCGACCGAGAAGATGGACGATGCCGAGCCGGAACCGGAGCGCTTAGTGGAAAAACCGCAGAAAATCGACGCGGCCTGTTTCGGTATTGCCGGCCCCGTCATTCAGAACCGTTGCCAGACGACCAACCTCCCGTGGGTGGTCGATGGCGCAACCCTGGCGAAACAGTTCGTCATACCGAGAGTGAAGCTGCTCAACGATCTCGAAGCCATGGCGCATGGAATCCTTTTGCTCAGACCGGACGAAGTGGAAACCCTCAATGCCGGGAATCCACCACCCCACAAGCAAGCACTCGCCCTGATCGCAGCAGGGACCGGACTGGGCGAATCCATCCTCTTCTGGAACGGCTCGCGCTATCAGCCGATGCCATCCGAAGGGGGGCATGCGGACTTCGCACCGAATAATGATAACGAAATTGAACTGCTGCGCCATCTGCGCGGTCACTATCTGCACGTGAGTTATGAACGGGTGCTGTCCGGTCCCGGCCTGCACGCCATCTATGACTATGTCCGCGACAGCAAGAAAAATGAGCCGACGTGGCTCTCAGAACAAATCAAAGCCGGCGATCCGGCGGCGGTGATTGCTGAAGCGGGGCTCAAGGGTCAGGCAGACATCGCCAAGCAGGCGCTCGATCTGTTCGCCTCCATCTACGGAGCTGAAGCCGGCAATCTGGCCTTGAAAGCAATGACCTTGAACGGCGTGTATCTGGGAGGCGGCATCGCGCCGAAGTTGCTGGCCAAACTGAAAGACGGAACATTCATGAAGGCCTTCACCAACAAAGGCCGCTATGCGCGCCTGATGAGTTCGATTCCGGTCAAAGTGGTCATGAATCAGAAGACCCCCTTACTTGGCGCCGCATCCGTCGCCGCCGCTCTCTCCCATACCCCCGCATCATGATGAGCAATCAGGATCTCGATAGCCTGAAGAAAGCCGCGGCGTTAGCAGCCGTCGAATTTGTTCGCGATGGAATGGTCGTCGGCCTTGGGACCGGCTCGACGGCCAAGCATATGGTCATGGCGTTGGGAGAAAAGGTCCGTTCAGGTATGAGGCTTCGCGGAGTGCCCACGTCGAAGGAAACGGCTGCGTTTGCGATGCAACAAGGAATCATCCTCATCGATGCCGACAATGCCTGGGTGATCGATGTCGCGATCGACGGGGCAGATCAGGTCGATCCTGGCTTCAATCTCATCAAGGGCGGAGGCGGCGCACTCCTGAAGGAAAAGATTGTCGCGGCTTCGGCCAAGCAGTTCATCGTGTTGGTCGACCATACCAAGCGAGTCCCAGTGCTAGGGGGATCGTTCCCTCTCCCCATCGAGGTAGTCCCCTTTGGCTGGGGAAGTACGGCCAGAGAAATCAAGGCCCTCACGAAGAGTCCTGTGGTGCTTAGAGAACGGGATGGGTTGCCCTTCAAGACAGAAGCAGGCCATATGATTCTGGATGTCCATCTGCCACGGATCGACAATCCGCGAGAACTCGAGATCGCTTTGAACCAAATTCCCGGAGTAGTCGAGACCGGCCTTTTTGTCGGACGAACAGACCTGCTCATCGTGGGCACAGCCAACGGGGTCGAGTCGTACCAGGCGACGAGGGCATGACTAGCCCGATCAGCAGACGACAGGCCCTGCAGGCTCTTTTCACGCATGCCCGATTCCTCCTCGTCTTTCCACTGACAGCGTTTATCAGCCCGTGCCTCAACAGTTCTTTCGTGCAAGCATCTACCAAACGATCGAAAGGTAAGAACATGAACCAGGCCTCTTCTTCAGGCACCGTCGATCCATACCGGCTTCCAAGGCATGTGGTCCCGACTCGCTACGAACTGCGATTGGAGCCGGATCTACCTACCTCAAGCTTTGCGGGACAGGAAACCATCACTCTCACGGTTCATCAGGCAACCTCTGACATCGTCTTCAACGCCATTGAACTCGACATCGCCTCGGCACAGATTGAGGGAGATTCAGGCACGACGAGACAGGCCACGATTACGTTGGATACAGCGCTCGAACGCTGCCGTCTGACATTCGCCACGCCTCTTATGCCAGGCGCTTGGAAGCTGACGATGACCTTCCGCGGGACGCTCAACGACAAGCTCCGTGGGTTCTATCGCAGTACTTATAAAGACGAACATGGCGCGACTCATAACATGGCCGCCACACAGTTCGAAGCCACCGATGCCCGCAGGGCTTTCCCCTGCTGGGATGAGCCGGACTTCAAGGCCGTTTTTGCCACGACATTGGTCATCGACCCGACTGTCACCGCAGTCTCCAACAGCATGATCGCATCCGAAGCGCTTGTTGGGGGGAAGAAGGTCGTTCGTTTCGCCGATACGATGAGGATGTCCACCTACCTGGTCGCGTTCATCGTCGGCCGGATCGAGCCAACCGATCCGGTGATGATCGGGCAGACCCAACTTCGCCTGTGGGTCGTCCCTGGGAAAAAACATCTGACCACATTCGGCCAGGACATTGCGGCAGCGTCACTCTCGTTTTTTGAAAGCTACTACGGGATTCCCTACCCCGGCGACAAGCTGGACCTGCTCGCCATTCCTGATTTTGCCTCAGGGGCCATGGAGAACTTGGGCGCCATCACCTATCGCGAAACGGCCTTACTGGTCGATCGGAACAGCGCCACACATGGCGAACTGGAGCGCGTGGCCGATGTGGTTGCGCATGAAAACGCGCACATGTGGTTCGGCGATTTAGTGACCATGTCCTGGTGGAACGGCCTCTGGCTGAACGAAGCCTTCGCTACCTTCATGGAGATGCTGGCAGTCGATGCCTGGAAACCGGAATGGAAACGATGGGACAGTTTCGGGGTCTCACGTGCCGCAGCCTTTGCTGTGGACGGACTGCACAGTACTAGACCGATCGAATATCCGGTGCAAGCTCCCAAGGACGCGGAGGCGATGTTCGACGTGTTGACATATGAAAAAGGCGCGTCGGTGCTCCGGATGTTAGAGCAGCACATCGGGCCGACGGTTTTTCGCGACGGCGTCCGCGACTACTTGCGCAAGCATGCGTACGGGAACGCAGACACGAAGGATCTCTGGGATTCGCTGGGCAACATCTCCAAACAGCCGGTGCCTCAACTTATGGACGGCTGGATCTTCCAGCCAGGGTATCCCCTCATTACGGCTGAGATCGATCAGTCGGGCCGGCTCGTCCTGTCCCAGCAGCGCTTCAATTACCTTCCTCACCCCTCACCCCTTACCCCTCACTCCTCACCAGCTACCTGGCAGATCCCGCTCCAGATGCGAGTGACCGCCGGAGGCAAGACCGACACCTCGCGTATGTTGCTGATGGAGAAGAGTATGACAGCCCCGCTCCCTCACGATTGGGAGTCAGTACTGATTAACGAGGGCGGCCACGGTTTCTACCGGGTGCGCTATGCGCCAGACCTGCTCGATCGTCTCTTGAACCGCGGCATCGATCGACTCGCCGTCACCGAGCGATTTAACCTCATCAACGACGCCTGGGCCACCACCATCGCAGGTCATATGCCCCTCACGGACTATCTTGAACTGACAGCCCGCTTTACGACAGAGCGGGACAAGAACGTCTGGGCTGTGCTACTCGACTCCTTCTCCTTCTTGAATCGGATCATCACAGTAGAGGATCGATCGGCGCTTGAGGCGTTCGTGCGAGGCCGGATCGGTCCGGCCGTTTCAGACTTGGGTTGGGCGCCTCGAAGCGGAGAGAGCGAGCTGACGAAACAGCTGCGGGGTGAACTGATTGGCGCACAGGGTAAACTCGGCAATGATCCGGCTATCCAACAACGAGCAGCTGAGCTGTACCGGGCTTATCGCAGCGACGCGATAGCCGTTGACCCCAATGTCGTGCCCTCACTGGTCGCGATCCTCGCTCATACGGGCGACACAACCAGGTACGAAGAATTTGACGAACGGTTCCGCACCGCCACCACACCGCAAGAAGAACGGCGCTATCTCTTTTCGCTTGCGTCATTCCAACCCAAATCATTACTCGAACGTACCCTCGCCCGCACCATCAGCGGAGAAATACGCACACAAGACGCGCCGTTTCTCGTCAGTTCCATCCTGGGTAGTGTCTATGGAAGAGAATCGGCCTGGGCGTTTGTCAAAACGAACTGGGAAAAGATGGACCAGATGTTTCCCAAGCAAGGGATGCGCCGTATGTGCGGCGGGATCGGCAGCCTCGCCACACCTGAACTCGAACGAGATGTGCGGGACTTCTTCGCAACACGCAAGATCGACCTCGGCGGGAAAACGCTCGATCAATATCTTGAACAGTTACGGATCGCCGTGACGGTTCGGGAACGAGACAGCCCCGCCTTGCGCAGGTACCTGGATCGCTACAGATAGGTTGTTGCTGAGACAGCGGGCTAGTTGCCCGCTCCTACTCGTGTCGGAGCACGGCCAGGGGCCGTTGGCCGAGAATCCGGTACGTGCTGGCAAACCCCACGATCAATGTCAGCAACATCGTGAGGAGGAGGCCGATGCCGAGCACCTGTGGGTGTATGCTCCAAGACAGCTCGAATACATACCGCACCAGGGCCCATGACAAGACGGTTCCGAGGGTCAGTCCAATCAGCCCGGCGACGGCGCCCAGCAGAACATACTCCATGGCAAAGGCGCATGCAATCAGGCTGCGAGTCGCGCCGAGCGCTTTCAGAATGACCGATTCGTAGAGGCGCCGGTAGCGCGTTGCTGCGAGCGCCGCCGCCATGACTAACCCGCCGGCCACAACGCAAAAGAGCGCCACCGCCCTGATCGCCAAAGAGAGACGATCGAGCACCCGCGCAAAACCATCGAGCACATCGCCGATATGAATGGCGCTGATGTTTGGAAATGAGGCAACGACCGCCTGCTGCAACGGCACCTCTTCCTGTGGCGCGACCCGCACCGTGGCTACATAGGTGAAGGGCGCCCCTTCCATCGAGCCCGGAGACAAGATCATATAGAAATTGGTCGAGAAGTTTCCCCATTCGACTTTGCGGATACTGCTCACCTCTGCCGACACCGTGGCCCCCTGAACATCGAACTCCACGGTCGAGCCGACCGAGAGGCCTAAATGCGTGGCAGCATCTTCTTCCACAGACACCTGAGGGGTCGAGAAGACCTGCCCGGGTTTCCACCATTCCCCCTTGACCAACGTATTGTCTTTCGGCAGCTTGTCGAGAAAGGTCAGGACATATTCACGGGTGAAATACCACTGTTTCCCCCGAGCCTCCTTCCCTTCCGCGCGCTTGTCGCTCTTTTCCGCTCCTTCTTCTGCTGTGATGACCTGTCCGTTAATCGAATGGAGCCGGGAACGTACCAGTGGCATGAGCTCCGGACGCGTTTGGCCGGTCTGTTGCTCGACCAACGAGACGAATTTCTTCGCTTGATCCGGCTGGATGTCGATAAAGAAAAACGTCGGGGCATCCGCAGGCCGATTCTCCTGTATCTGTTGGAGCAACGCCTGTTCCACCAGTGACACAGTGACAATCGCCATGACGCCGATACCGATGGCGACCATGATCCCCGTCGCCTGGCTCCCGGGTCGTACGACATTACCCAGAGCATAGCGAAGGCTCAGGATGCGAGGCCTCGGGGCCCAGGCCAGCCCTTGCACAAACACCCGCGCACAGACAAAGAGGACCGTGATGGCGAGGGACATCGCCCCGATAAACAGAAGGCCAATCGACCAGGAGCCTGCTTGCCAGACCGAGAGAGCGCAGAGCCCGAGGATGATCCCTCCTGCCGTGCCGACATTCCAGGGATCGGTCAGTCCCCATTTCACCCACCATCGTGGCCGAGGCGTCCCCTGCTCGACCGTCGCCTGTTCGGCATCGCGCCGAAAGATCGCGCCCGGGTGAACCTCTCGAATCTTCAACAGGGGCCAGAGAGTAAACAGCAGCGTCGATAACAGTCCCAGCGCGGCCCCTTTCAGCAAGGGCCAGACCGAGTACCACGACAATTCCGATGAAACGCCTAACTGATCGAGAATGTCTGACGCAAAAAGAGCAGCCGCGAGGGGGGGCAGCCCTCGTTGAAGCCCAATTCCCAACAAGATGCCGGCGAAGCTTCCGATACATCCCAGGAAGATCGCTTGCACCACGTAGGTCGAGACGACCGTGGCCGAATCGGCGCCGACCGCTTTCAAAATGGCGATGGTCCGTAATTTGTCCCGCAAGAACGCATGAATCGAGGTTCCAACCCCCAGTCCACCGATGAACAGTGCGGTGAGGCCGATCAGCCCGAGATAACGGGAGAGTTGTTCGAGGAATTGTCTCAACTGTGACTGGGATGTGCGATAGCTGGATACGCGCGCCGAATCTGACTCCAGCCGACCTCGCAGCTCGGTGCGCAACGGTTCCAGCGGCACATCGGCAGCGATCTTTACCAGATACCGCTCCCGCACCCGGCTTCCGGGTTTAATCAGATCCGCTGCCCGTAATCCCTCCTGCGCAATCATCACCCGTGGACCCAAGGTGAAGGCATTGGCCATTCGATCCGGCTCGGTCCGCACGAGGCCAGTGATTAGGAACATGGCTTGACCGATCTTCAATCGATCCCCGACCGAGAGGCCCATCCGAATCAGTAGTGACTCCTGCACCACTGCGCCAAAACAGGAGTACCCGCCGCAGCGATTTTTATCCGGGTGGAGCAGGACATCGAGCGGTTGCGCTGGGTCGAGTCTGATCGACCCGTAGAGAGGATAGGCCGGCTCAACCGCCTTGAGTTCAATGATCTGGGTCGTTTGGGTTGCAGTTGGCACAAAAGTCGTGCGCGCAGCCATGGCGACAAGCTCGCTCACATGGGTCAAGACCATATCCCGTTCACTCAGCGAGTTCAGCACTGCCTGTCCTGGGATGCTCGGGGGGCGAGTCAGACGAATTTCGAGATCGCCGCCTAACAGGCCCCGCGCTTCTCTCGTGACGGCCTGTTCCATATTCGCGCCAAAGAGGGACACCCCGACCAAGGCCCCGACACCGATCGCGATACAGGCGAAGAAATAGAGGAAGTGCCGCCAGGCTCCCCTGGTTTCACGCCAGGCCATTTTCAGGATGAAGCGAATCACCGGAACGACCCTGCGCCCCGATGGTTCGGGTCGGTGAGGGTATCGGATTCGATGCGGCCGTCGCGCAAAGCAATCACACGCTCCATCGAGGAGGCCATAGTGAGATCGTGCGTGACGAGGACTAGCGTGGTGCCGAAATCCCGATGGAGGGAGTGGAGCAGCAGCATCACTTGCTGGCCCGTCGTCGAATCCAGGTTTCCTGTCGGCTCGTCGGCCAACAGAATCGGTGGGTGGCAGGCGAAGGCTCTGGCCACCGCCACCCGTTGCTGCTCGCCTCCCGACAGTTGGACGGGATAATGATGCAGTCGATCTCCCAGGCCGACGGTCTGCAACAGTTCCGTCGCACGAGCCTGCGCTGTGGACATCCCTGACAACTCCAGCGGTACCAGGACGTTTTCCAGGGCGGTCAGGGTGGGAATCAGATGGAAGGATTGAAAGATGTAGCCGATGTGGTCGCGACGAAAGCGCGCCAACGCACTTTCACGCATCGTTGAGATCTCTACGCCGTTCAATGTGATAGCGCCGGAGGTCGGGCGATCCAGTCCCGCGATGAGGCCCAGCAAAGTGGACTTTCCGCTTCCGGAAGGGCCGACGATGGCCACCCGCTGTTTATCGGGAATCTCAAGCGTGACATCGTTGAGGATCGTGATCTGATGGCCGCCGCCGGCCAAACGCATTGTCAGATGAGAGAGGGAAATCATGTTGTCGGTCACGCTCCCGCAATATTGTTGAGGTGCAGAGTATATTATACTGGATGATGATGCGCCGCTCATGGATTCTCACAAAACTATTTTGCTGCCTCTTCTTGATCCTCCTCTGCGGGTACGACCGTAGCAATGTAACCGCCTCTCAACTCCCGTCGTCGAGCCCTCCGCGCGAGGCTGTGGGACCAAGGCCCATCTCGGCCGAACGCCCCTGTATCGTCGCCTTCGGCGATAGCCTGACCGCCGGGTTGGGTGTGTCACCGGATCAATCCTATCCCGCGCGCCTGCAACGGACGCTGGACGCAGCAGGCTATGCCTATCGAGTCGTGAACGCGGGAGTCAGCGGTGAGACGACAGCCGGCGGAGCCAGGAGAGTTTCCTGGGTTCTGAAGAGCAAGCCGGCAATCGTCATTCTGGAGCTTGGCGGCAACGATGGGCTTCGCGGCCTCAGTCTGCAGGAAACGAAAGCCAACCTCGAACGGATTATTCAGCAACTCCAACAGGCCTCTGTCACTGTCGTATTGGCGGGGATGAAGCTCCCCCCGAATTATGGAAAGGACTATACCGACGGGTTTGAATTGCTCTACCAGGCTTTAGCGAAACAGTATCGCTTGACGCTGATTCCATTTTTCCTCGATGGGGTGGCAGGCTCGTCCTCCCTCAACCAGGCAGACGGCATTCATCCGACCGGAGAAGGCTATCGCATCATCGTCGAGAGGATCTTCCCAACGCTTGAGTCGCTGTTGGATAGAAAACGGCGAGGGTGATTCAGCCCGCCTTCTTCGTGAAGCGAGCGAGACTTGCGAGAAAAGCGGGACGGGGGAGACGGACGACGGTTCGGGGTCCGACGTTCGAGATTTTCGGAACGTCGAACCCAGAACTTCGAACTTCGTGTCGCGCTACTTTTTCTTGCCCTTCGACTTCTGCGCGGCTTGCTCGGCATGGGCCAGCGATTCCTCCGCATGCTTCAGGGATTCCTTGGCATGCTCGAGCGCTTCCTTCGCGTGGGCGTCGGTGCTTCCCTTTATGGCTTCTTCCAGGTGCGTGATGGCTTCTTTCTCGTGCGCGATGCCTTCTTTGGCATGCTTGATCGTTTCGTTGACATGCGCGTTTTCTCCCGCGAACACGGGACTCGTCACGCCTCCTGCGATAAGACCGCAGACTGCGACTGCCATAACGACGGCTTTCATTCGGCTCATAATTTCTCCTTTGTGATGGTGGACACGTTAATGAAACAAGATCATACATCAACGGCAAACATTTTAAACCCATATTTCTTATGACGTCTCTCAATTCTTCACCCCGAAGGGCCGGGGACTCGGAGGGAGGAGGCCAACTCCGAGTTCCCGGGCAGGTCTGGCAGAGGGGGGGGGCAGCTACCAGACCCGTTTCCTGCTCTTTCTTACTGTGTTCTTTTTTTCGCCTTTGGCCCGCACCGGAGCCGCTTTCTTCGGCAAATCATTCCGAGTATTCCCGTGATCGATCCGAGTCTCTTCAATGAGCCTGTTCACCGATGTCCGAAACACCCGCAAACTGCCCTGGCCAATCTTGGTGGCGCCCAAACGGCCTTCCTCGATCCATCGGTAGATCGTCCACTTACTGACCTTCAACAACTTGGCCGTTTCTTGGATGCGAAGTAACATCGGTTCCACAATTCACCCTTCCTGCCATCGTAAGGCTGGGAAACGATAAAGCCAGCATCCTCCCTCTTGGAACAGGGGCATCGTGATCTATCTGTTCATCGCGGCCGTCTTTTGGGTGGATCCTCTTTGCGGAACGTCTACTTCATCGCCTGTCCGGTACAATGCCAGCCGTTACCCTTGACCCCATTCACTGCCGCGGCCAGTTGACCCGCTTTGACCTTCTCTCCGTCCATCGTCACCACGGCATGGCCCTTCATACTCTTGACATCTACAGCCTTTACACCTGAGACCTTCGCCAACGCTGCTTCCACATCGCCAAGATAGGCCTCACAAAATTTTCCGCCGAGCATCAATATGATCTTTTGTTCGCCGGCAAAAACCGGCGTCGTCATGGCACAAGCGAATCCGATCAGACACCCGATCTTGATGATTGTATTCATGATCATCCCTCCTGTTGATTCGTCACGAGTTTTCCTTCACCACGATCCACCCGTGCCGAGCAATTCCATCCTGCCGCAAGCGCGCGATGTACCGCGTCGGCAAACTGTTTTGGCGTCTGGCTGCCGGGTTGAGCCCGTACCAATCGTCACGACCCAGGTAGATAGACTGAAGGTGTTCAGGCCGAAGGATGGTCTGTCTGGTTGATTTCGTTCGACCAAACACACGAGACAGTCCGAATAGACCAGACAGACCAAATCAGCCTTCAGCCCGAACCCCTACGGTGTGACAACCAACTCAAGCAAAATAACCGGAGCGGAGGCACTGAGGAGGAAGCACCCGCGCCCCGGATCAGTCCGAGAAAGGAGGGCAACCCGACTCGGACATCGATAGATCAATACCGTAAGTTATGTGGCGCGAGACTGAGATCGAATAAAGGAGCGCGAGAGGAAGCAGCACGAAACGTCCGCTCGGGATCCCTTATCCGATGAGGGCGAAGGGCACCGACGGAGGCGCACGGGAGCGGAGGAGAAAAGAAGAGATCGGCGGGGTTTTCTGATAGGGGGATAAGACTACTAGCCGGACGGCCGGACCCGTTGATAACGTCGGCGAGGCCGTCATCAGCCCGGCATCGGTCGTAGCCTGACAGGCCCAGGCGCAGAGCGCATTATGCGGAGCCGCCTGGTCTGAACCATGGTGTGTAAGGCTGTTGGAGGGATCGACGTGACTCAACGCGCAGTTCGCTGCCATCACCGCAAGCCCCGCGTAGACCAGGGCCACGAACCCGGCGACAAGAACAGTACTGCGTGATATACCGGAACGCATCATCAACTTCTTCTCCACACTGGCACTACCTATACGCGTCAACTGAGCATCTGTCTACTGATGGCTGCTAACGGTTGCTACAGATTTCGTAACTACTCAGATAGCAGGTCGATAGGCTGAAGGCTTTTAGGGGCTGGGTTTCTTGTGAAACGAGGATGCAGCTTCCACCCAAACTTTCACTTTTCCGTGGGGATGGTTATTACAGGTTGGCTCAGTTTCGAGAAGAAGGGATTTGTAGACATTCATTGAGTAGGGGCAGGAGGAAAAGGCGGTGGGAGGTTTCCGCCAATCATCGCGAGATCGGGTATAATACGGCGACGGAGGACAAGGGGATGAGAGAGACCATCACTCAGGGCGCAGCCACGGCGGCGGCACCGGCACAAGAGGGACAAGCGGCCAGACCCAGGCCGGTGATCCACGCGCTCCTTTTCGTCTTCGGCTTTTCGGTTATCTTCGTCGCCCTGGGCGTGGTGATGAGCGGCGTCGGCCAACTGGTATTTGACCTCCGGGAGCCGCTAGCCAGAATCGGGGGTATCATCGTCATTCTATTCGCCCTGGCGACGATGGGCCTGTTCGGCGCTCTATCGGGGCGGTTGGGCCGTTTGGAAGATTCCTCCGCTGGAGAGGGCGGGCACTGGTGGCTGCTGCCGGTCGGCTGGATGAAAGGCGGGATTGACTTCTTTCTTCGATATTTCTACGCCGACACCCGCGTTGATTGGGGCAAGCGCAGCGGCAGCGGCTATATGCCTTCCCTCCTCATGGGCATGTTCTTCTCGGCTGGTTGGACGCCCTGCATCGGCCCGACGCTGGGTGCGATTCTGGCACTGGGCTATAGTAGTACGACCATCGGCCAGGGCGCATTGCTGCTATCGGGTTATTCGCTGGGCTTGGGGATTCCCTTCCTGCTCTTTGCGCTGGCGCTGGATCGCGCCAGCGGCCTGTTACGCTCGCTCAAGCGCCATATACGGACGATTCAGTTGATCAACGGCGCGTTGCTCATGCTCATCGGTCTCGCCCTCTTGTCGAAACAATTGGCAGTCATCGCTCAATGGGCGCAGGAGAATAATCTCTATCTGGAGGCTGGTTCCCTGGGCGGGACTACGCCCACCCTTTTCATCGCTATCCTGGCCGGGCTGCTCTCGCTCCTTTCGCCCTGCGTCCTGCCCCTGGTGCCGGCCTATGTCTTTTACCTGACCGGGCGCACGATCTCGAAGACCACAGCGAATTGAGGGCGCTCGACAAGGATGTTCCCTCACGGGAGGCCTGCTACGATTTCGCGTGGCGGCTCAGATAGCGGATGATAGCCTCACGATCCGGGGCTGTCAGAGGTGGGAGCCCTTTCTCGCGCATAAGACGGTCCATTTTGGTCAGTTCCTGCTGCCATTCCGCCAGCGTCCGGAACCGCGGATCCGGCACCCCATGGGTTATCCCATGGTCTCCAAATGGCTTGCCGTGGCAGGCTCCACAACGTTGCGCGAACACTCGCCCATCGGGACTGTCCAGGTCCGGTATTCCGGTAAACACCCCGCCACACCCGACCACCCACATCAGCACGAGCAGTCCCGTTATAGATATTCCTGTGCATTGGGCAAGCCTGATTTCTTTCCCGAACCTTATAGCAAGGTTGAACATCACACACTCCCTCAGTGAAGAAAGTGACGGCATCGAAATATATCATCGAATTAGATTTGAACAGATTAAGGTGCCACTACCGTGATATTAACCAGCAGGATAATGCTGATCTGGTTTTTTGCTTATCTGGTTGATTTGGTTCATCTGGTTAGTTTCGTTCAATCAAAAAACCAGACAAACCACATGAACAAGACAGGCTGACAGATTTTTTCAAGATCCTGCATCGTGCTGCCGGTGGTGAAAGATACCGGCAGCACGAGACTCAATCTCTCTGCCTTACTTGCTCTCCTTCTTCCCTTCTTGACAGCATGCTGGTTTCTTCGCCGCCATCTCGGCATGGGCGATCGATTGATCTGCATGAGCAATCGCTTCATTCGCATGTTGCAGCGCTTCTTTGGCATGCGCATCGCCGGTTCCCTTGACGGACTCTTCGATGTGCTTGATCGCTTCCTTCGTATGCGCAACCCCTTCCTTGGCATGTTTGATCACTTCTTGGTTATGATCTTCTCCTTTCTCCGCCAACGAGAGAGCCGGCTGCAGGCTCAGTCCCACGCCAAGTACCGCCACTGCCATGACCATCTTCCATGTGTGTTTCATTGCACGTCCCTCCTTGATTGTGAATGGACCCCTACGAACTACTTGAGTACCTTCCCGCTCATCGTTTCACTCCATTCTGCGTCTCCTGACTCGACCGACTCTGTCGGCTCTGCGCAGGCGCGGGAGACAAGTGGATCTTCTGCTCTCGAATCGCTGCCGCTCTTGCAACGAATAGGTTTGCCTCCACCGATTGCCCGAGGTCAGACAGAAGGCCCGCATACCGTTCAACCGTCACGGCGACCATCGGATGATCTCGACCCAGCGTCTGCTGCTGGATGACCAGCCCCCGTTGGTATCGAAACTTCGCCTCATCCACCAGCCCCCTGTCGTGTGAAAGCCAGGCCCAATTGACAAGAATCATGCCGGTGAGCGCAGTCTCTGGTCCTGCTGCCGACTCGCTGACCGCCAGCGCATCACGATAGTATTGATTCGCCAGCTCGGATAGCCCTTGGGCGTGGTACATGTTGCCTAGATTATTCAAACAGATTGCGATCGACGGATGATGTTGGCCAAAACGTTCGAGTCGGAGGGACAGAGCTTGCCGATACAGGGGTTCAGCAAAGACATAGAGCCCTTTCTCCTTATAGAGAGTCGCCAAATTGTTCAGGACCAGCGAAGGATCAATCGACGTCGCTCCGTCGGTGTCGGACAGAAGGGCCAGTGCCAAACGAAACTGCGCTTCTGCCTGCACGAGGCGTCCCTGCTTCCGGTAGAGACCTGCGAGATTGTTGAACCCGACCGCCAACTCCGGATGGCCGCGACCTAAAACCCGTTCGCCGATCGCGAGGGAGCGGAGATAGGAGATTTCGGCTTGCTCGAAGGCCCCTTCCTCCTGATAGATTCCCGCCAGATTATTCAACGCAGAGCCCACATCCTCATGATCGGGGCCAAGCGCCTGTTCCCACCGGGCCAATGCCTGTTCATAGTAGGGCTTCGCTCGCGCGTACTGCCCTTGCGCATGATAGACCAGGCCCAAGTTATTCAGCGTAGCCGCCACCCGCACGTCGCCCGGCCCGAATTGCTCCGCCTCATGGCCTGCCAGCAGAAACAGCCGCTCCGTATCGTCATAACGGGTTTGTGATCGTGCCAGGGTTCCCGCCTCGGTGAGGGCCTGCCATGCGCCGGGCGAGTCTGCCCTGGCCAGAGGCGAGGACAAGACGGTGAATAGAACCGCCGCGAGGAGGATCATGCCCCACCATCCTCCTCCTGGAACCCAGTATTTGCTCATGCATCTTCCTTTCCTGTTGTGATGCGCACAGCATCGGGCAGCATGTCACCAGCCAGCCCGTAGGTCGCTGAGGCCCAGGCCCCCTGTTGCACAGAATTCCTCTCGCCGGTTGTGACATCGGCATATTTCCCCATGACAAAGCGCGAAACGAGCGGCTCATCCAGCGGCTCGATAGACGAGGTCTCCACGACAAAGACCGTGGAGACCGGAAAGGGTTCATCGACCGAGAGCGTCGCGGCCTTGGGAGAGACGTAGAACCGGAGCTGTCGGCGGCGACAGGGCGTCTCCATCTCGGATTCCACCATGGGCCAGTTGTGATAACGCTCCGGCAACGGCCACTTGAGAGACTGATCCTGCGGCTGCCCGCAATCCCTCAGCTTGAGCGCGATGGCCAACAGCCGTACTACGACGATGTGCAACGTCTGTTCAAGTGTATCGCCAGTCTGCATGGCCTTCAGGAACGCCTGTTTTGTGATATCGAGAGTCAGAGACATGGATCGCCTAGATGGATCCGTTCATGGCATCCTCGGCGCGACAGTCGCGTACCGCACTTCGGCGGCCCGAAGGCCGTTTGCCTGCTCCATCACTTCCACCACGACGCGATCACCGACTCGGACCGTCGCGCTGCTGGTTGCCATGCCGGTGGTGCGATACCGCGTGTCGTGGTCCAGATGAATTGCGACGGTCTGTCCACTTGTATTGCTCACGACCAACTGGCTGTCGCTTACCTCCGTGACTGTGCCCATCACATGAGTGTGGCCTTCGTGCGCGCGAGCGCCGAGGAGTGAAACGAACAGGACCAGCATGCACGCCGTGAACCGTACGATCATCATGGAAGCACCTTGCGATAAATAACCGGGGCGGAGGCGCTGAGGAGGAAGCGCCTGAGCCCCGGATCAGTCCGAGTGAGGAGGCCACCAGACCCGGACATCGATAGATCAACAACCGTCGCCTGCTCTGCGTAGGAGGCCGGAGCGGGGGCTCACTAAAAGAGCCCGCGCCCCGGATCAGTCCGAGAAAGGAGGCCACCAAACCCGGATCTCAACGTATAGTCTTGATACGCCTAGCTTATCCTGATGGTTCAGGCGGAATGCGTTCGAGACGGGAAAGACCGGCCGGTGATCAGTGGACTAATCGCCGCATGGCGATAAAGCTGAACATTGAAGAACGCGGCCCGCCTGAACTATCCGAGCGTGAACATCGGAGGAGCGCGGGACTGTAATGAAGGGGAAGGAGAAGCTGAAAGAGAATCGATGAGCGGAACCACTGATGCGATAGAGACAAGACCGGGGAGCTCTGCAGGAACCGATGCCGCCAGCCCACCCTCCGAAGTAACCTGGCAAGCCCAGGCACAGAGGGAGGATTGCGTATCGGAGTCAGAATGATGACTGTCAGAATGATGCGTCGTGTTATGGAGCAAGAGACAGGAGGAGGCCGCGAGGGAGAGGGCGAGATACATCCCTGCTACAGCCAGGGCCACAGCAGAACGCTTACCCCACAGCCCGATGCCCCACTTGATCGTGATGTTCTTCCTCATACGCAAAGATTACTTCGTTTCGTGAAGCCCGTCTACCGATGGATGCTACTCGTTGCAACAGAACTGTGCGAAGGTTCGATGCCGGTCTGCCCGATCGACATGGCGCTGCCGTGATGGCGAAACGGCCGTTTTCTTTGGAGTAGTCGAGTCCGGCGTTGCCGGGAGACCTGTTCGCGCCAGGTTCGTCGGCTTGGGGATTGAGGCGGAGCGATTGTTCGGTGAGGAGTCGAGTTCTGAACTGAGATCGGACGGAGAAGCGGGAGAGAGCTGTCCGCCATTGATAATGTGTCCGGCGCAGCAGAGGCAGGCATCGCCGGGGAGAGTGACGTCAACTTGAAACCGACACTCTTAATCGTCACGAGCCGGCAGAGAGGGTCGTGATCCTGTTGGAGCGATCGCCGAAGTGCATGGACATGTACGTCCAAGACGTGATCTCCGATTGCGAAATCAGGCCCCCACACGAGATTGATCAAGTGGCCACGACTAAACACCTTTGAGGGAGCCTTTATAAGGGCCTCGAGAATGGCGAAGGGTTTTGCGGAAAGAGGAATGAGGTTGGCTCCGATCTTCACTTGTTGGAGATCGGAGTCCAATTCGACAGCGCCGATCCGATAGAGGCCCCGCTTGGAATCGACAGATCCGGCTCGCCTCAGGTAGGTTCCTATTTTTGCAAGAAGAAGCCGGTAGCCTTCTCCGCAGAGATGGGTACCGTCCGCACCCCGTTCCAAGTCGAAGATGCCATCATCCTCGCTGTAGCCGGTACCGGTTGGTACCACAATTATCATGGGCACATGGTGAAGATGCTTGTCCGTACGAATCTGGTCCCAGTCGGACAGACGCTGATCCACCAGGGTCAACGCCGGCATTTCCTGCAGGGCGAACGGAAACGCGTCGCTGACAGAAGCAACGATGTGCAGGCGGTATCCGGACCGAGCAAGTTGCGTTTCGATTTCTTTGGCGAATATCGCGTCAGGCGACAGGAGTAGAATGGGGGCCGGGCAGGCCTTGACTCCTTGCCCCGTGAGGCTGGTGGCCCGTCGAATGACGACTCCGAAGATGCCGCACAGTCCTGATCCGAAGAGAATCAAGGCGGCGGGCGCCGGCACCGGTTGGGCAGTTCCAAATTGGGCGGTGCCGTGAAGTGAGAACGTTCCGGACGTGAGAGACGGCACTCCTGTGAACTGATGCGTCCAGGAAATATCGAAAGCGTTCGTGATCTCATTGAACGATCCGGTAGCGACCCCGCCGATATTCAAGGATGTTGCCAGCGGAGTTGAGGGACTCGTCAGCAAGCCAGCCCAGCCGGCGCTGGTCACGCCGGCAAAGAGCGATCGGAGGTCCGACGTCAAGGCGGACCCCGAAGTCTGCGCGGTCGGGGCGGAAAGATTGAGCGTCCCTCCGCTGCCGGTAAAAATCGAAAAGGTCAGGTGGGAAATCGTAATCGGCTCGAACAGATTCGGCGTCGGCTGGTACTGTCCCATCACCAATTGCCCGTTCTGCGTAAAATTGCCGTTAACCGACCCCAGCCCTCCAAAATTCAGACCGATCGACCCACCGGCGATATTCAACTGTGTCACGATAGCAGCCTGGCTCGGCACCGGCATACACCAGAGCGCCGCCGCCAGGAACACCATCACGCCTCCCTTGATTGTTCTGCAAGGTTCGGTCTTCATCGTGTGAATTCTCCTCTAGTTCCTGAACCGTACCGGTACGCTGGTACTCTTCAGAGTTCCCGGAAGAACGGATATCCGTTCTTCCGGGATGGTACTCCGATATCGTTAGGCCATGGCCTTCATCTTGCGACGGGCCAATCCAACCAATCCGATCAAGCCACTCCCGAACAGATAGATGGCGGCAGGAACCGGCACAGCCGCCGGCGTCGATCCCCACATCGTGAGCTGGTAGGATTGGCCCCCAGCGGTTAAGAAGCCGCTCGGATGCAGGTGATAGTCGTCAGGCAATCCAAGATTGGGAAGGGGCACATTAAGATATGTGGCAGCAGTCGGGAACACGACCTGTGAGTCACCGACGTTTTCAAAAATGGCGGCGCCGAATCCAAGGATGCCACTAGTGGCTGTGGAGGTCAGATTGAAATGGGTGAAGCTCCCCAGATCGAAATTGATCGTGTCGAGAAAGACCCCCGACGACCCGGGGACATTCGCGTTGATGATGATCGGGTTCGCCGCGTCACCGGCGCCCGGGACGAAGGTGAGGGCTTGCGCGTTGGCGCTCAGGGCGAGGGCGCCAACGCAGGCCAAGCCGGCTATGATTCTTTTGAACTTCATGTTCCTGTTCATGGTGAGTTCCTCACTATTGGTTATGATGATTGATGATGGACTAGCCTTGCACGACCCTGGTTGAATCCGCTTGCACGAAGTCCCTGGTCGCTTGCTGCGTCTTCTGTCGGTGCATTGACCGGGCACCTCCTTTTCTCCCCTCATAAAGAAATATCTGCATTGGAATAATTGCTGTCGCTTCATCAGCCTCATCTGATTTCGATCGATTGCACCTCTACTATGGAGATGGGTTTTATCAGGGTGCCTCCAGACCCGCTACCAGCGCATGCACCAGTTGCTACAAATGTGACGGAAAATTCATGCGGAGGCGCGAAATTGGCGAGAAACGCGGGACGGGCTGGAAGGGCGCGACGCGCGGTGCGGGGTTCGATGTTCTGGGTTCGAAGTTCCAACAACTTCGCATTTCGAACCTCCCGCCTGTTGCGCGCCGTGTGGCGCTGAGGAGTAAGTCCGGGAAGGCGCTTGCTTTCATGACCTGACATGACTAGTATGTGACTATGAATACAGTCAAGATTGCCGATCTCAAAAGCCGGTTGAGCGAGCATCTCCGCAAGGTGCGCGCGGGGCGATCCATCACGATCTTGGATCGCGACCACCCCATCGCGCGTCTCGTGCCGATTGAAAAGACGGGGGCGTCCTTAACCGTTCGGCTTCCCCTCGCTTCCGCCCCGAAGCTCCGGCGCGTGCCGTTGCCTCCGCCGCTTCGCCTTCGCAAGGATATCCTCGCGTTCCTGAACGAAGAACGACAGGACAAACGGTGATCGCCTACCTCGATTCGTCGGTCCTGCTTCGCGTGATTCTCGGCCAGCGCAATGCGCTGAAGGAATGGCCATCCATCGAACGGGGCGTGGTCTCCGCGCTGGTCGAAGTGGAATGCCTGCGCACGCTGGACCGTGTGAGGTTGGCTGAAGGGTTCGATGACGCCGATGTGGCCGTTCGGCGTGAAGCCGTCTATCGGCTGATCGAAGCGATGGAGATCGTCGAGCTTACGGGACCGGTGTTGTCTCGCGCGTCCCAGCCGCTCCCAACCGCGCTCGGCACGTTGGACGCGCTGCATCTTGCCACTGCGCTGTTGTGGCGAGAACAGAACGCCGCCGATCTTGTGATGGCGACGCATGACGAGGCTCTCGCAACGGCCGCCAAGGCAAATGGCCTCCAGGTGATCGGGGTGTAAGGGCGCTGAGCCAATCAATAGCCTCTTAGCGTTCCAAGAATCCTCCTCTTCTAACTTCCCCCACGTCGAATTTCATCTGCCGGTTTTACCTCGAACATTCTTCTTGGCTGCCGCAAGCGCTGATACGCGGCGCTTGCGTGTGAAACGTCATTCGTGAAGCGTGAATCGCAGGACGACTGCAGGGGACTGTCGCCCTTCTTCCTGGCGGCTGTCCCCGTCTGAGGAGCAGCGGGACAGGCACCGCCGCAGACGGCGGAGCCAGTCCCCTGGGCTCACAGCCTATCTACCTGAGCAGTGACGGAAAAAGTTGTTGCATCTGTTGCATCCGGTGAATCCGTCTGTAGACCGCCGGCAGCGCCCACCATATAAAATACCGGAAGGACTCAGGCGTTTAGGCTGAAGGGGTTCAGGCTGAAGGCTGATCGGGTCTATCAGGTTGGTTTTATTCGACCAAACACACGAGACCGACCGAATAGACCAGACAGACGAGACAGGCCTTCAGCCTATCCACCTATGTATTTACCTATGTAATCGAAATTCATGTGCATCCGTAGCAAGTGTAGTCAGTGGTCGGTAGCAGTCCCATGTCGGTCGGTTCATAAAGGGCGCGTATGTAGTAACTAGGAGGTGGGGACCGTGAAGAACCGCCTCATTCACTCATCAACTCATTTATGGAGGTTTCTATGAAACACTTGAAGAGTCGTCGGTCGGTTGGTGTGCTTACCGCGTCGTTGGGACTGGCTCTGTTGATCAGTACAGCCGGGCCAGTTCTTGCCCATGTGGGCTACACTACGCTCGACACTACGAACGGTGTTGTATCCTCAGTCAACAACACCGCGTCCAGCAACGCCGGGTGGATAGCCGGTCAAGACGCGACCACCTGGGCGAACAGTCACGACAACAGATTCTTCTCCTTCAACCTGACTGACACCATGACGATCGATTTCACTATCACGGGCACGAACACCAACACAAACGGCATCCTGAATCCCGGCTATTCCATCTTCGCAGGAACCGTACCGGGCGGCTCCCATGACGGCGCGGGGGACCTTCCGGCCGGCGCTATGGTCCCCCTCTCCTACGTCGGCGCGCAGACCGGCTTTGCCACCTGGTCCCCCTTCGCGGCAACGAATGACGAGATCGATGCCAATAATGGGGCGGCAGGCCTCACGACAGCCCATTGGGGGCAATATCGCTCCAATGGGAATGTCACCATGTCGACTGATGGCAACGTTGCAGCAAGTATTCCTGGAACGGTGAGCACGATGACCTTCACCGGATTTTCAGGATCCAATGCCTCTGGCGCCAGTGTGACCGGTCACTACACGCTGGGGCCAGGGCTCTATAGCCTGGTCGTCGGGGGAGCGAATCCGTTCGATCTTGGAACCTATCTGGCCGATGCCATCGCCACGAACGGTAATTACACAACTGCGTCGGCTGCCCTCACGGCATACACCGCCGACCGGCTCGCCCGTACGTTCAATCTTCAATTCTCCGCCGTGCCGATTCCCGCAGCCGTCTACCTGTTCGGCAGTGGTCTGGTTGGGGTCATCGCCTTCGCGCGCCGCCGCATGGCTGGCCAAGGCAGGATCATGGACTCTGAAGCAAGGGGCGTCTAAGTTCGAGTGTTCTCTTGTCCACCGTCGCTCAGACGCGACGGTGGACGGTCGAACCAACGTGAGGGATGTCACATGAAGAAAATGGTTGTACCCATGTTGTCGGTCTGTGCCCTCCTGCTGGGGGCCGGTCTGTTCGGGACCGGACAGTCACAGGCCGCGACCGTCACGCAGCTCGATATCACCGGCGGGTCGATCAGCCTGAACTTTGGTCTGCTGGGATCGGTCACTGGGAACTTTACGCAGAACGGACAGCTGGTCATGGGACAGTACCAGCCGTTGCCCAATATCTTTCCGCCGGTCACCGTCGCCGGCCATAGGTTTTCGATTTTCACCAGCAATCAGGTCTTTCCAGGAAATCCGGTCGGAGCGCCGGCGCCCAGCGGTTCGACCAGTGGATCGACGATGACCGTCGATCTCCGGTCGCTCTTTGCCGGGGTGGCGGGACCGTTCATGAATTCGACAGTGAACATCGGCGAGCCTGCCACCGGGACATTCAATACCGGGACGAATGCCTTTAATATTTCATGGACCCAACCGTTCACGGGTGTGCCGTTCCTGACCAGTGGAGCATTTTCACTGCGAGGCACCGCTCAAGTGGCGGCTGTGCCGTTGCCGGCTGCGGCAATCTTGTTTGTGTCAGGGCTGAGCGGGATCGCCTGGCTGCGACGAAGGATGGCCTAACGGTACGCTAAGCATTGTCTCATCCATAGAAGGGGGAGCTGCGGGTTCGATCCCGTCAGCTCCCCTCTTCTATTATCGACCGTTGTGAAAGAATGGGCCATGAGCAAGACCGTTCCGAACAGTCCATCGTCCTCTCCGGATCGAGGGCATCTGGTCCTGTACGGGACCGTCACAATCACCGGCGCCGCCGTCATGATTCTCGAATTACTCGGCACGCGGATCATCGGCCCGTTTTATGGGGTCAGCCTGTACGTCTGGTCGTCGCTGATCGCCGTCACCTTGATCGCGTTGGCCCTGGGCTACTTTCTTGGGGGATTGATTGCCGATCGATTTCCCGCAGTCCGTCTGGCTCACATCATTCTGTCTTCTGCCGTCACGACCGTCACAATCCCCTTTCTGGCTGGACCGATTCTCCGCGCGACTGACTCATTCGGCCTTCGCGCCGGGGCCTTTACCAGCGCGCTCTTGCTCTTCACGCTGCCGTTGACGGCGCTGGCGATGGTAGGGCCCTACGTCATCAAGCGCGCCACGCGCGATTTGAGTGGCGTGGGCACGGTCGCGGGGTCTGTCTATGCGATCAGCACGGTCGGGAGTGTGGCGGGAACTCTGTTGCTAGGGTTTTTCCTCCTGCCGATGTTTGGAACCAGGGCGATCATTTTTTCACTCAGCCTTCTGCTCGGTCTCCTGGCCATCCTGGTCGCCTGGCATGAAACCGGAAGCGCCTCGCGCACTCGCTCCGTTCCGCCTATCGTGATCCTCTGCATGGCAGCCGGCATCGTTGCGTCATTCGGCCTTACCGTTTCCCGCGAGACAGCAAAAGGCTTCACCGTTCTCTCCGAAGCGGAAAGCCTGTATGGGTGGGTACGTGTCGTGGACGATGCGCAGCGCGGATATCGCCTCATGCTCTCCGATGCCTCCGTCATCAGCGCAGTGGATCTGAAACAGGACAGGAGCGTGCTGGGGTACCAGCAAATATTGGGGCTGCTGCCGTTGATTCGCCCTGAGGCGTCACAAGCCCTGCTCATCGGCTTGGGCGGAGGCCACGTCGCCCGCGACTTGAAATCGAAGGGCCTTACGACCGACACCATCGAAATCGATCCGGCGGTCGCCGATGCAGCCCAACGGTTTTTTCATTTTGAACCGACCGGGCAATTCCTCGTCGGCGATGCGAGATACGAAATCGGACGTCTGCCGGACCGCTACGATTTCATCATTCACGACTGCTTCACCGGCGGCTCCGAGCCCACGCATCTACTCAGCCGGGAAATGCTGAGCGAACTGCGCGCGCTATTGGATGATCGTGGCATCCTTGCGCTCAACTATGTGGGCTTTACAAGCGGTGAAGGGTCGGAGGCGGTCGCCGCAGTTCACCAGACACTCAAGAGTCTGTTCCCCCACGTGCGCGTCTTCATTACGGAGAAAGAAGAGTTCACCGACTTTATATTTCTGGCGTCGGAAGCGCCGATCGACTTGAATCCTGCCGGCGAGGACCGGCGCATTCGCTGGCTGCTCGATCATGAGCACATGATGAACAGCAGTGAAGGCTTCATCATCACCGACGACTACAACCCGATGGAGAGCCGTCAAGTCCGCAAGTCTGAAACCTACCGGAAACATTTTCTCAAACACGTCGCTTTTGAACTGTTGCTGCGCTAAACACCGTCATCGCATGAACCAGCCGAGATGACGTCAGACATTCCCTCTGTTCTACCAATTCGGCGTCGCCTGATTGTCGCTGGCGGCAAGCCCGTAGTAATAGACGGTCACCTGTTTCGGGTTCTTTCCAACGGGAATGGTTGCGGTAATTGCATTGGTTGCCCCATCGATCAGCGAGACCGTGCCATTGACGCCTGGCGAGGCGTTCGTGATCACCGCTCCCTTGGCCGACCCCGCCCCCTGCGGGCCGGTGATCCAGAGATCCATGGCGTGCATCTCCGCCGGCGGCAAGGCCAGTTCGGAAACAAGAGAAAAGAACGACGACGGGTCGAAGATGAACAGCAAGTCCTTCCTCAGGTTCGTGGTTTGCGTCGGGTTTAAACCGCTGACATCGTTCGATTGCGTCATATAGATCCGCACCCCATCCGGCGTGAACTGGAAGCGCGCCGGCCTGATGTCGCTCAGTCGAGGGAATAAGAGTTCTGTGGCGGAGAGCGGCGCCGGAAATGCGACGGTCAGATCAATGGACCCGAACGTTCCGAAGACGTGGTCTGGATCGGACCTGTCCTCACCGACCAAGAACAGAGTTTGCCCGTTCGGCGTGATACCGACTGAATGAAAGACGGTTTGACTCGGCAGGGGCGGCGTGATATCCACTTTTCTGGCAATGCTCAAGGTAGCGGGGTCGATTTCCACCACGCTGCCGTAGCCGGACAGATAGCTGTAGATCTTTCCCGTCACCTGCGACCAGAACAGCCCGGCCGGGGCGGCATGGTTCGGAGTTTGGTAGGCAGTAAGACCGGTATCACACACCGGGTACCCCAGCGATAGCTCCTCGGCGCTATCGCAGAGGTCGATGGGTACGAGCCCGGGCAGCGTGACCGGGCTCCATCGGACCGCGCCGGAGCTGGGATCGGCGAGCAGCAGGTCGATGAGCCCCGTGGTCTTGCTTGACACGAAGGCGAGCTCTTGCCGGTTCGGATTCGCTGGCGTCGGGAGTGAGAAGGCGGCCAAATGCTCCCCTGTCCCGGAGAGACAGACGGTGGTCGTAATATGGGGTTTCGTTCCCCCGGCACTCAAATGCGAATTGTGAAGGACCGTGACGGACCCCCCTATGGCACAGCCCCTGACGGTATCGTGACCGGTGACCGGGTCTCCTTCGTTCATCGTCAAGAGCACTTCCTTGTCGCTCGGATGCCGATAGATGCGCATCGGACGCTGGCCGAGCCTGACTGGCCCGTTCACGTCCAAAAAAGTCTCCAGAATCGGCGCCAGGCCCCCGATCGGATCGATGGCTGCCACCTTATTAGATTCGGTGTTTGTCACGAAGATCCATTCGCCCAAGGAGAAGGCTATGCCGCCGATCGCATCGGCCTGCACCGGGCCGAGCGACAGTGTATTGATCACAGGCGAACTCTTTCCGTCGAGCCTGACTGTGGTCAAGGTTGTGTCGTCCTGGTTGGTGACTAAGGCCATAGGGGTTGTAGTGGGTGTATTGGGGGGTGGTCCGCTGTCTCCGCTGCCGCTGCAGGCTGCCAGCAGGAGCATCGCCGAGCCCAGCGCATAGCGACAGATCGAGCGCGAGCGCCTGAGTAGCTTATTGGCCGAGATGGCGGGGCAGGTTGTGATGCTCATTGGAACCTCCGTCTGGCACATTGTTCTGCCTCTACTCAAAACAGCGGCGGCGTCGCGAAGGATTTTGACATCCCGGCCACGTAGCTGATTTCTTGCTGTAGATTGCCGTTGAAGTCGCGATAGATTGGAATCTGTGTGATGAAGTAGGCTTGCGCAAAATCCCACAGATTGAACATGGCGCCTGTTGAAAAGGCCACGTAGGTGCTGTTCGTCGTGGGGACCGGGCGATCGAGAATGTTCCCATCAATAAGGACCGCACGGTTTATCGGAGCAGATTCGAATTGGTACAGCGCCGCTTGGATATTGTCCTGGGTCTTGTACCGAAAATTAATCTGCTCGGTTAAGACGAGCCATGGCACGGTGACCAGATTCACACCCGCGTTCAACGAGTATTCTTGCCCGAACTGATAACCATCGGAGTTGCGGAGTGAGTAGCGCCACGATCCGTTCAGAAACTGATTCAGCCGATGGGGCAGGACCTCATAGGTTTGATAGAACCCGGGCTGGAAACCGAAGGCGCCGCGTCCGATTTGGAGTGTGGATTCTGCGAGCTGACCGGGGGCCGCCTGGGCCTGATAGTCTCCCGTCGGGAAATAGACCCCCATTTCCAGTACGACCATACTCCGAAGCGTCGGGAGCAGGTTGTACTTCAACTTCCCCATCACATCGCCGACCCCTTGATTGTCGAAGTTCGTAAGGGCGCCAGCGCCGATTTGTCCAATCGACGAGACGATCCTGTAAGGCACCATGAGTTCGAGCCCTAGCCGCTCTGTCAGTCCATAGTTAATGTCCAGCGTGGCGGTCTGAACCAGAGTCTTGAGTTGACTGACCTTGTTATTCGCCAGGATCAGCTGTTTCGTCTGCTGGTTGGCAAACGGGATGGTATTCGCTCCATCTGGAGGAATCCCGTTCGGTGTGTTCGTGTAGAGCAGGTTGATGGTGAAGACCCCTGCCGGCGACACCTGCTGCTGCGATCCAATGACGACAAAACAGCTCGCTGACCCACAGGACGCCTCCGCAAGAGGGGCCCATCCCCCCATGCTCGGCGCCAGAAGGAAGGGGCAGAGCAGCAGAAGCGCCCGTCGAACCCCCGTCAGGGTCACAGTGCAGCCTGCTGTTTGGGCCGGACTCCGCCATGGCTGGAATCTTGACGCCCGAGCTGTACGGGCGTTTTCTTGAGGGCTTGGTTCCCTTGAGGCACTACCGTCACGACCGGCACCCCGACGCAGTGGTGATCGATCAAGGCGGCCACCGTATTGCTGAAGATCCGGAGACTGCCCACGCCGAGCCGAGTCCCGCCGAGCCTGCCGCCTTCTACCCACCGGTAGACGGTCCAGCGGCTGACGTTCAAAATTCTGGCTGCTTCATCGACACGAAGAAGCTGCTTTTGCTGTAATGTGAGAGTCACGTCCATGATGTATCTCCCCGCACTCGTCCGAGTGCCGCTTGACATTAACAAGTTGAAAACATCTGCCTGAGCCGTTGGCCTTCGATCATCACCAGACAGGGATGTCCAGGTCGAACGAGGTATCAGCAGATGTGGTGAATTCTTTGGGTAGACGCGAGCCGTGAAGGCGTCGAGGCGCACCCCATAAGGAGGTTGCGCGCACTACGCACACACGCTGAGCTACCTACTCAATAGGAGAGAGAAGATGCGGGTGGACCGCGGGAGAAGGAGAGAAGAGAGTCGGCGTCGTCAATCTGGTTGGCAGATTTGATGTCGAGGATTTCAAGAAAGACAATAGTTGGAACGAGGACGGAGTCCGTAAGATCGAACCCCTGTCCTACCCCGCAGAGCCAGGAGCAGAGTGCGGAGGAGTGGGTCGCCGCCTTGTGGTGGGCATGCTGTCCCTCATGGGCCACCATCGCCGGTGAAGCGAGCGCAGGCACCAGCAGCAGGCAAGCCACCAGAGGCAGAATGAAGATCTGTCGATTGAATCGAATCACGCTATCCTACCGGGCCGATGCCGCCTGCATCGGCTTATTTTCTTGAATGCGCTGGACCGTCTGATAAATCTTGTCTTCGGTGAGCAGCCCACCCTTGATGTATTCCTGCACGCGCCCCTCTTGGTCGATAAAGACGGTCACAGGCAATCCGAATACCCCGAATTGATTCGCCACCTTGTTGTCGCGATCCATCAGGACCGGGAATGTGTGGCCGTACTGTTTGATGTGCTCGCGAACTTTGGCGTCGTCTTCCAATTCGTTGACGGCGAGGACCACGAAGCCTTTCTCACGCAGCTTGTCATAGGCTGTTTGCATCGCCGGCATTTCGGTCGTGCAGGGCTTGCACCAGGTGGCCCAGAAGTTCAGGAGCACGACCTTGCCTCGATACTGGCTGAGGCTCTGTTCCTTGCCTGTCAGATCGGTCAGGCGAAAATCCTCGGCCTGCATGCCGACTGCCGGGACTCGAGAGCCCATACTCCAGCTGTCGAAGGCCGACAGTGCCGACAAAGCAACGAGCAGCACTCCCCCCATTAGCATTGCGGTGATTCTTCTTGGTTTCATATCAGCCTCCTCAGCTTCAAACGTTTCGCTTACGATGGGTTCGTCATTTGGAATGAACGTGTCAGCCCAAAGATATAACTGGTTCCCTGCGCCAGACTGTTGTTGGAATCCCGCTCAAACGGGATCTGCGCGAAAAAGTAGAGCGACGTCATGTTTGTCAAATTTGATTCGATGAGCTGCCCCAGGCCGACTTGGAAGCCTGGCGTAAAGGCGTAATAGGTCGATCCGGTTGTTGGTACTGCTCGGTTCTGGATCAGAGGATCGATCACGGTCGGCTCCGCACCGCCAGGCGTACCAACCGGAGCCGATTGCAGCAGCGACGAGCTGAAATTGTCGTGTACGAGATAGCGGTAGTTCAGCTGGCCGGTGAGAACCAGCCACGGCGTCGTCACGAGATTCAACCCGGCATTGAGCATGTATTCGTCGCCAAATTGATAGCCATCGTTGTTTCGGAAGGTGTGGCGGTAACTGGCTGACGCAAATTGATTGAGCCGGTGCGGGATCAATTCATAGGTCTGATAAATTGTCGGATTCACCCCGACTTGCCCCCGGCCAAGTTGTGTGGGCGACTCCATCACAAGATTAGCACTGTCATGCGCGTGGGTATTGCCGGTCGGGAGATAGACACCAAATCCCAGCACCACCATACTTCGCAGGGTGGGCAACACATTGTACTTGAGACCCACACGCAGGTCCCCAATCCCATCGGCGGAGAAATTCGTCGGCGCGCCTGATCCATCCGTTCCATCCTCGCCCAGGCCATCGATATGTTTGTGCGTGCGCCACATATAGGGGAGCGTGAGTTGGAGTCCGAACCGTTCGGTGAGACCATAATTCAGGTCGAGCGTTGCCTGCTGCGTAATGGTTCGAGTCTCCTGATGATGATCCAAAATCATCTGCCGTTCCGCCTGATCCACCGCCGGGATGACCCCATTGGTTCCATCCAGCAATCGCATTGGCGTGTAATTGTAAATCGCATTGACTGTGAGAAGACCCTCTTGTGGAACTTGCTGCTGAGACCCGATGACGACGAAACAAGTCACGGCGCCGCAGGAGGCTTGTGCCTTTTGGACGAAGGGCCAGGAGAATACGACGACTGCAAGGCTGAGCATGAATCCAAGGATGAATCGTTTCGCTACCATGATAACGCTGGTCCTTTCTCTCTAGAAGAATCGTTTTAAACCGCTACCCCACAACCCATTAATGGATCGCGTGATAGACAGATACGGCCTTGCTTGGAGCCGATGAGCAACGAAAATTATAGAGAGAAAGATGGAGGGGCGCGGCTGGGAGAAGTCTGGCAGGCCTCGATCAGAGGCTGCGTAAAATGGGGGAGCGTGATGAGTGCAATAGGACTGAGCTCTGCTTTGAATGTAACTGCCGCCGTGTCGAGAACCGTCCCGGCGGCACACATCCAGGAGCAGAGCAGGGTGCCATGGGTGGCAGCTTGATGCTGGGCATGGTGCCCTGCATGTTCGACCGACTGCGCCTGCGCCAAACCGCCTACGGAGAGGAGGCAGAGCACCAAGAGGATCGAGAGGAATTTACGGGTGCGGTGTTTCATTGAAAAACAACCCATTATACCTTGGCCGAATGATACCGGAGGCCTGCCAGGCCTGTCAAGACGGCGGCTTGAGGTAGAAAATAAGATGAAGGCTGAGGTTAAGGTTGAGAGCAAGACTCAGACTCTGTTCTTTTTCAACCTTGACCTGAGCCTAAGCCTTCCGTTATCTGGCGGTCTTTTTCAGCATTCTGCCAAGCTTGCTGCTTGTTATAGGATTCACAGAAAGGATGTTGTATACTGCGAAAATTACTTTTAGGGGTTTCGGCGTTTGTTCCGAGCGACAGTACCATGGTCACGTCACTACTCAATCAAATCTTCGGCAGCAAAAACGATCGTGAAATCAAGGCAATCCGCCCGATTGTGGAGCGGATTAATAGCCTTGAATCCGGCCTGACACCGCTCCCTGATCAAGCCCTCGTGGACAAGACCCAGGAGTTCAAGAAGCGCCTTGGGGCCGGGGAGACCCTGGACGATATCCTGCCTGAGGCCTTCGCGGCCTGCCGAGAAATGTCCCGCCGCAAGCTGAACATGCGCCATTTCGATGTGCAGTTGATCGGCGGCATGGTTCTCCATCGAGGCCGCATCGCTGAAATGAAAACCGGCGAAGGGAAAACCCTGATGGCCACGTTGCCGATCTACCTGAATGCGCTTGAAGGGAAGGGCGTGCACCTCATCACGGTGAACGACTACCTCGCCAAGCGCGATGCGCAGTGGATGGGGGTGCTCTACAATGCGCTGGGACTTTCGGTCGGCATCATTCAACACGATGCCTCCTTTTTCTTCGATCCGACCTACGAGGCCTCCGACAAACGGCTCCAGTCTCTCCGCCCCTGCACGAGGCCCGAAGCCTATCGCGCCGACATCACCTACGGCACCAACAATGAGTACGGGTTCGATTATCTCCGCGACAACCTGGTCGTCACCGATTTGGCCCAGTGCGTGCAACGCGAGTTGAACTTCGCCATCGTGGATGAAGTTGACAGTATCCTCATCGACGAAGCCCGCACGCCGTTGATTATCTCCGGTCCGACGGACGAAACGACCGATCTCTATTACCGTATCAACGCGATTATCCCGCAGCTGAAACCGGAGCAGGACTACACGGTCGAGGAAAAGACGAAGACCGCGTCGTTGACCGAGGAGGGCAACGTCCGGGTCGAGAAATTGCTCGGCGTGGACAATCTCTACGATCCCAACCATATGGATCTCGTCCATCACGTCGTCAAGGGGCTCCAGGCCTATAGCCTCTACAAGCGGGACGTGGATTATGTCGTGAAAGAGGGCGAAGTCATCATCGTGGACGAATTCACCGGGCGGCTCATGCCGGGACGCCGTTGGAGCGACGGCCTACACCAGGCCGTCGAAGCCAAAGAAGGCGTGAAGATCGCCAATGAGAATCAAACGTTGGCCTCGGTCACCTTCCAGAACTATTTCCGGATGTACAAGAAGCTCAGCGGTATGACCGGCACGGCGGATACCGAAGCGGCGGAGTTTGCCAAGATCTACAATCTCGACGTCAACGTGGTTCCGACCAATCGCAACATGATCCGGCTGGATTACGCGGATGTCGTCTACCGGACCGAGAAAGAAAAATTTTCCGCAATCGTCGAAGACATTAAGGAATGCCACGAGCGCGGTCAGCCAGTCCTGGTCGGCACGATTTCCATTGAAAAATCGGAGCGGCTCGCCGGCTACTTGAGCCGGACCGGTGTGAAGTACAACGTCCTCAATGCCAAGCAGCACGAGCGGGAAGCTGAGATCATCGCCCAGGCCGGCCGCAAGGGTGCTGTCACCATCGCGACGAACATGGCGGGTCGCGGTACCGACATTCTCCTGGGCGGCAATCCTGACTTCATGTTCAAGCAGATCCTGTACCGGGAAGAAAACCTGACAGAAGCGGACAAGTTGAAGATCTTCGAACAGATTCGGGCCGATTGCGAGAAGGACAAGCAAGAAGTTATTGCGGCAGGCGGACTCCACATTCTCGGGACCGAACGCCACGAAAGCCGCCGGATCGACAACCAGCTCCGAGGCCGTGCCGGCCGCCAGGGTGATCCTGGTTCGTCACGATTCTATTTGTCGTTGGAAGATGATCTGATGCGTATCTTCGCCTCCGAGCGGGTTTCCCAGCTGATGCTCAAGCTAGGCATGGAAGAAGGTGTCCCGATCGAACATGGCATGGTTACCAGGGCTATCGCCAATGCCCAGAAGAAGGTCGAGGGCCATCACTTCGATATCCGGAAACAGCTGTTGGAGTACGACGACGTCATGAACAAGCAGCGCGAGGTGATATACCAACACCGGCGCGCCGTCCTGGGCGGGACGAATCTGAAAGACGATCTTCGAAACATGATCGACGGTCTGGTGGAGTCCGCGCTGAACATCTATTGCCCGGCGGAACAATATCCCGAAGAGTGGGATATGAAAGGGCTCGCTGAACTCATGCATGGCCAGTTCGGCTTCGACATCGCCCAGGGTAAGGGCGATGGAGGCGAGGCGCTCCGTTCCATAGGGCGCAACGCATTGGTGGAAGATCTCCGCGCACAGGTGCGCGACGCCTACGATCGGAGAGAGCAGGATTTGACGCCAGAATTGATGCGGTTCCTGGAGAAGACCTTCATGCTCCAGGTCATCGACCACCACTGGAAAGACCACCTGCTCGGGATGGACCACCTGCGCGACGGAATCGGATTGCGCGGTTACGGGCAGAAAGATCCACTTATTGAGTATAAGCGGGAAGGTTACGATCTTTTTTCAGGCCTGATGGAACGGATCAAATCCGACACGCTTGATCGGCTCTTTCATGTGCAGGCAGTCCGGCACGAAGAGCACCCCGACACCACTGCTGCCGCACCACCACCTCCTCCACCAATGATTTCACGTCCTCAACCAACGCTCATCCTCAATCGCGGAGAAGAACCAGTCGCACCTCAGACGGTTCAGCACAGCGACGACAAAGTCGGCCGCAACGACCCCTGCCCCTGCGGCAGCGGGAAAAAATACAAGAAGTGCCACGGAGTGTAGAAAGGCTCGCTACGCCTCCCACTCTCCCGCGCGGCAATTCGACCGTTCTACATCTCACCACTGCTTAGCGTCGAAACTCGTTCCGTCCCATGCTCCGCATGAACGGAACGTCGGACATCGACACTACTCGCTTTCAGCGAGCCGCAGTGGTTCGACAGAACGGTGCCCGAATTGCCGCGCAGGTCGTTAAGGAGGCGCAGCAAGCCTGTTTGTGGGTAGGAGAGGATGGAGAGATGAGCCTCAGCACGCACGCCTCTAAAACTGTGCCGATGCGTCGTAATGTCGTCGTGCGTGGCCTCAATGCCTATTGCGATAATGCAGACGCCATGTCGAACGCCTCAGTCCACATCCCTTCCAACCGAGCCGGAGAGAGAAAAGGAAAAGCGAGAGGGGGAGCAGCTGTTCGGTAAGCGAGCGCCAGGGCTTTGTGCCCCCATCTCTCTCTCTCTCTCGGCTGCGACTAGTGTCGCAGTGCCTCGGTCAATTCCAGCTTTCCTTCCCAGAAGAGTCTCGGTGGGTCCCCGCTTCTCCGGCAAGGTTCGCGAGAAGCCTCAGCGCCGTGAAAGGAATTGACGGAGGAATTACAATTATTGCTTTGTCAGTTGGAGCCTCTGCGGTAGCATGGCATTCGACTTGGCTCGGTCGCGAATCCGAAACGGAGGCATGGATTTCATGGGGGTTGTCGCTGACATCAATAGTGCACGCAAAGACACGATTTTGCTTGTCGACGACGAATCGGCTATTACGATCATATTCGAGATGGAGCTGGCCCGCATCGGCTATTGTGTACTGACTGCCAGTAATGCCCAACAGGCAAAGCGGGTTGCAGCGGAATTCCATTCCACCATTGACGCATTGGTCACGGATTGGAAAATGCCGGACATGATGGGCGATCAACTGGTCTCCGACCTTCTTATCCAGCGCCCCGGTCTCAAAGTGGTGTTGATGTCCGGCAGTCCTGAAGCCGAAACAGCCTCTCAGTCGTTCCACAAGGACCAACTCACTTTTCTCCAAAAACCCTTCGGCATCGCCGAACTCAATCAAGCCATCAGGCAGCTTCTCGGACCATCGAACAAACAAAGCAGCCAGGTCGCTTGAACAATAAAGCTTGCCCTCGACTTTCCTCCTAACCCTCTCTGCTCAAACGCAATTTCTCCCTGAGTTCACCTTGACTTAGGAGTAAATTCAAGGCTAATCTACGCGACTTTCGGCCCTCTATTGACCCTTCAAGAGGGAGGGGTGGGGTGTATCCTCGGCTAGTGGTGTCACTTTTCTTGTGTTGTCGATGGGATGGAGTTTCCCGTAGACGCTACGGGGTATTCGGCGAAGGAGAATGAAGAGGAGTTGCTTGTGACAAGCGGGCATCCCGAACTTATCACTGCCATTTCGTCCGAGATCGCCAGAAACGGGCCAATCCCCTTTGTCCGTTTCATGGAGCTGGCTCTCTACCATCCTCAATTCGGCTACTACATGTGTGACTCGGTGGGTACGGACCATGAACGAATTGGCTGGTCCGGCGATTTTTACACCAGCTCCGATGTGTGTCCGGTCCTCGGCCGCGCACTGGCTGCCCAGGCCAAGCAAATGGACGAACTCTTGGGCGGCCCCACTCCCTTCACGATCGTTGAAATGGGCGCGGGCAAAGGACTGTTTGCCAGAGATTGTCTGGCGACGATCCAGGAAGAGCAGAATGACTTTGCGTCGCGTGTTCGCTACGTGCTGATCGAACGTAGCCCTGTGATGCGGGAACTCCAGCGCCAGAACCTGGCTCCCTGGCTGAGCAGGCCCGGTCTTGTCACCTGGGTAGAAGGCCTCGATGGGCTGGCTCCGCAGAGTGTGACCGGTCTATTCTTCAGCAACGAATTGGTGGATGCCTTTCCTGTACACCGGATTCAAGTCAAAACCGGACAGACCGAAGAGGTCTGCGTAGACTATCAGGACGGAAGCTTTGTGAGCTGCCTCAAGCCCCTGTCGACAGCCACTCTCGCCCAATACCTCCTGCAATTGAACACGACGTGGCCTGAAGGTTACCGAACCGAGGTGAATCTCCACGCGCTGAGCTGGATGGAACAGGTCGCTCAGCGGATGGATCGCGGATTTGTCGTCACGATCGATTACGGTCATACGGCGCAGGATCTCTACGGAGCTGAGCGGAAGGAGGGGACGTTCCTCTGCTACTTCCAGCAACAGACGAACGAGGATCCATTCATTCGCGTCGGGGAACAGGACATGACCGCTCATGTGGACTTTTCTGGCCTGGCTACCGTCGGTGAAATGCAGGGACTCCATGTGACGGGGTTCACAAACCAAATGAGTTTTCTCATGGGGCTTGGAATTGAAGAGATGATCGGGAGCTTGGAGCCGGAAAGTCCGGCGTTTTTTGCTGCGATTCATCTCCTGAAGCCGGACGGCATGGGCAGCACATTCAAGGTGCTCGTTCAACACAAGGGAGTCGGTCGTCCGGAGCTGGACGGGTTGAAATTCAAACCCTTCTTCGGCTCGGCGCTGGCAGGAAACAGGGTCAATGGTCAACAGTCATTCGTCAATCGGGAGGCATCAGTTTTCTCCAATGACCATTGACGTTTATACGTTTCACGTTTTATGGGGCCCGCATGGATAGCCTAGGCGTTCCAGAGAATTACATACCGATTCTCTTATTTATCGTCGTTGGTCTTATCTTCGGCGCCATTGCTCTGCTCGGCGGCTCGCTTATTCGGCCGAGTCGCCCCTATCGAGCCAAGCTGACACCCTATGAGAGCGGAAGCCCGCTGTTTTCCGACGCGCGCATCCAGTTTCCGATGCGCTATTACGTCATCGCGATGCTGTTCGTCATTTTTGATATCGAGATCATTTTTATGGTCCCCTGGGCTGTCCGGTTTCAGTCCCTCGGCCTGCTGGGCCTCATCGAGATGCTCGTGTTTATCGGTATCCTGCTGGCCGGATTCTGGTATGCCTGGAAGAAGGGGGCGCTCGAATGGGACTAGCTCGCGGAAGACGAGCAGTTATGAGTTCTGAGTTGTGAGTTATGAGTTGCGTTTGGAAACTCAGAACTTAGAACTCAGCACTCAGAACTGGAGCGAAGCGACATGAGCTTTTTGGAGAGACAATTCGAGGCGAATATTCTGACGACCAATCTGGACGCGGTCGTGAATTGGTCTCGAAAGTCGGCGTTGTGGCCGATGACGTTCGGCCTGGCCTGCTGCGCTATCGAAATGATTGCGACGGTGTCGTCGCGGTACGATCTGGATCGATTCGGCGCCGGGGTTTTTCGGGCCTCGCCGCGGCAGGCCGATCTCATGATCATCGCCGGCACCGTGACGCGCAAGATGGCGCCGGTGATCCGCCGTATCTACGACCAGATGCCGGAGCCGCGCTATGTCATTTCCATGGGCTCCTGCGCCACCTCGGGCAATCATTACAACAGTTATGCGGTGGTTCAGGGCGTTGACCAGATTATCCCGGTCGATGTCTATGTGCCGGGCTGCCCGCCTCGTCCGGAAGCGTTGCTCGATGGATTACTGAAGCTGCAGGAAAAGATTCAGCGGGAGAAAGTATTTGTGCGATGAGGAGGTCATTTGTCACAGGTCAATCGTCAATGGGTGGATAGGCACAATCCCGAACCTCCCCACTATTGACCAATGACCTTTGACCACTGACACATGAATGCCATGCAGGCACTGATTGAAACCTTACGAAATAAATTCCCAGAGGCGATTCTCGCGACCCGGGTGGATGCCGCACGTGCCGAGACCTCCGTCTCCGTGGCCGCTGGGCGCCTCCTGGAAATTATGCGCTATTTGCATGATGCGCCGGAGGCGGCCTTCGATCATCTCACGGATATCTGCTCGGTCGATTATCCCGAAGATCAGCTGCGGTTCGAAGTCGTTTACCACTTGCACTCGCTTCCGCTTCGGCAGCGTCTACGTCTCAAGGCGCGCATCACGGAGGATGATCCGACGATTGCGTCGGTCACCGGAATTTGGAAGGGCGCCGAGTTTCTGGAGCGGGAAGTGTACGACATGATGGGTATTCGTTTTTCCGGTCATCCCGATCTCCGGCGCATTCTGATGCCGGAAGATTATGACGAGGGATATCCGTTGAGAAAGGACTTTCCGACCGAAGGGCGCGGCTGGCGCAGCCGGTTCGAATTCATTCCGAAATTCGACGAGACCCCGGTCGATGTTGTCGAGAGCGAAGTCTCCGAGGAGCAGAAGCATTTCTTTCGTGCCGAGCCCGAGCTTCCCAGTTCCCAGCGGCAAGAGGAATTGCTGCTGAACATGGGGCCGCAGCATCCGAGCACCCACGGCGTGTTGCGTGTCGTGCTCCTACTGGATGGTGAACGGATTGTGAAAGCCACACCGGACCTCGGTTACCTGCATCGAGGCGTCGAGAAATTATCCGAGGGCCTGACCTACATGCAGATCATTCCGCACACGGATCGGCTCGACTATGTCTGCGCCATGTCCAACAATTACTCGTATGTCCGTACCGTGGAAAAACTTCTCGAAATCACGGTGCCGATCCGCGCCGAGTACATCCGGACCATCGTGGCCGAGATGCAGCGTATCATCGGCCACCTCTTTTGGCTCGGCACGCAGGCTCTCGATGTCGGCGCAATGACTGTGTTTTTCTGGACCTTCCGGGAACGCGAAGTTTTGCTGGATATGTTTGAGAAACTCTGCGGAGCCCGTCTGACTCTGAACTACTATCGCATCGGGGGGGTCGACAGCGATTTCACCCCCGAGCTGGTTCAGCGGATGAAGGCGTTCCTCGATATCTTTCCCGAGAAGGTCAAGGAGTACGATTCGCTCATCGCGGCGAACCGCATCTGGATCGGTCGCACGAAGAACGTGGCGGTGCTCTCAGCCGAAGACGCGATCAGTTTCGGCTGTACCGGGCCGGTCTTACGCGGGTCGGGCGTCGCCTACGATGTCCGCAAGGCCGAACCCTACGGCGTGTATGACAAAGTCGATTGGGAAGTGCCGATCGGCAAGAACGGCGACACGTATGATCGGTACTGGATCCGCATGGAAGAAATGCGGCAGAGCGCCAGGATCATCGCCCAATGTCTCGATCAGCTGCCCGCAGGGCCGATCATGGCCGAGGCGCCGCAATATATCCCGCCGCCAAAGGAATTGGTCATGCGGGACATGGAAAGCTTGATTCACCATTTCATCATCTACACCCAGGGCATCAAGCCGCCGAAGGCCGAGACCTATTGCGCGACCGAGGCTCCGAAGGGCGAATTGGGATTTTTCATCGTCAGCGACGGCAGTCCCCGTCCCTACCGAATGAAGATTCGCGCGCCGTCATTCGTGCATATGGGAGCCTTCGACCACATGGCACGCGGCTACCTGATTTCCGACATCATCACGATCTTTGGAACCTACGATGTCGTGATGGGGGAGTGTGACAGGTGAGCAAGAATGTCATCGGTCAAAGGTCATTAGTCTTTCGAAATGAGTTAAGGATGACTCTTGCACCTTCATCATTGACAAATGACCAATGACGGATGACCGAAAAATAACAACTGGTATGAAACTGGCCGAAAAATATAGAGACGAGATAGCCGATATCTTGGGTCGCTATCCGGTGAAGCGCTCGGCGCTGATTCCTTTGCTGTATCTGGCGCAACGGGATGAGGGCTTTGTGTCTGAGGCGGCGATGAAGGAGATCGCGGGGCTTTTGCGTCTGACTCCTCCGCAAGTCTATGAGACGGCGACATTTTATACGATGCTCAATCTCAAGCCTGTGGGGAAATTTCATCTTCAAGTCTGTAAGTCTCTAATGTGCGCGCTGGCCGGGTCGGATACAGTGGTCGGGTGGGTGAAGACGAAACTGGGAATCGGGCCAGGTGAGACGACGACCGACCGACTTTTTACTCTTAGCGTGGTCGAATGCCTCGCCGCCTGTGGCACCTCGCCGATGATGCAGGTCAACGAAGACTATTACGAACGGCTCACAGAGGAAAGATTCGACCGAATCCTGGCCGATCTCAAAAGGGACGGGATTTGTCAGCTCAAAACCGGCCCCTTTATGTGGCCGGAACCGGTGGGAGAAAAACGTCAATAGTCACTGGTAAAAATAATTTGATCTTTCCGATGACCGTTGACCAATGACATTTTACAGACCATGCCCAAGCACGAACTGATATTGCTCAAGAATATGATGCAGCCAGGCTATACCGGCTCGCTCCAAGATTACGAGCGCGCAGGCGGTTATCAGGCGCTCCGTAAAGTCATGGGGAAGGTACCGCCGGCCGAAGTGACCGCCATGGTGATGAAATCGGGGCTTCGAGGTCGTGGCGGCGCAGGTTTTCCGACCGGTGTGAAATGGGGATTTCTGCCCAAGGGTTACCAAGGCCCACGTTATCTCTGCTGCAACGCGGATGAGAGCGAACCGGGCACGTTCAAGGACCGCCAGCTCATCGAACGGGATCCCCATCAGATATTGGAAGGCATCGTGCTCGCTTGTTATGCGATCGGAGCGGAAACTGCCTACATTTATATACGGGGCGAATTCGTCCTTGGGGCCAGGATCTTGGAGCAGGCGATCGCCGAAGCCCGAACTGCCGGATATATCGGCACGCATATCCTGGGCACCGAAATCACCGCCAATGTGTGGGTACACCGAGGCGCCGGCGCCTATATCTGCGGAGAAGAAACGGCATTGCTGGAGTCACTCGAAGGCAAGCGCGGCCTGCCGCGCATCAAGCCCCCCTTTCCGGCGACCCACGGTCTCTATAACAAACCGACAGTGGTGAATAACATCGAGACTCTGGCCAACCTTCCTCACATCATCGGCCGGGGTCCCGAATGGTTTGCGTCGATCGGTTCCCCACCGAAGAGCACCGGTACCAGAGTCTTCTGCGTCAGCGGCCATGTGAAACGGCCGGGGAATTACGAAGTGCCGATGGGGGTCACCTTCCGCGAATTGATCTATGAACAAGCCGGAGGCATGCGTTCCGACAAACCTCTTAAGGCTTTCATCCCCGGGGGGGCGTCAGCGCCGTTCCTCACGCCGACCCACCTCGATGTCAAACTCGATTTTGAATCGGTTGCCGCCGCCGGCTCCATGCTCGGCTCCGGTGGGGTGACGGTGATGGAAGAGGGGACGGACATGGTATGGGCCGCGCTCCGCCTCATGGAGTTTTTTTATCATGAGTCTTGCGGCAAGTGCAGCCCCTGCCGAGAGGGAAGCTCTTGGCTGGTACAAACCATGCGCCGAATTGTTGCGAAGCGGGGGCAGATGGAGGATCTTGAAACCTTGGTCCATCTATGCAAGAACATTGAAGGCCGAACGGTCTGCGCGTTCGGTGATGCGGAAGTGGCGCCGATCATGAGCACGCTTAAACATTGGCGGCCTGAATATGTTGCGCTGATACAAGCAGCGGAAGCAGCGAATCTGATCAAGCTGGAGCCGGCAGTGGTGAGACATTGAATACGTTAAACGTAAATCGTTCTTCGTTAATCGCACAGGATGGATTCTGGCCACATCGTTTAACAGTTAACGTTTAACGAATAACGACGAATATGGCTAATGCCACCACAGAGACCGTCCGACTGACCATCGACGGCATTCCCATCTCGGTGCCGAAGGGCACCCTGGTGATCGAAGCCGCTCGCCGGGTCGGCGTGATGGTGCCGCACTTCTGCTACCATCCGAAGCTCAAGCCCGACGCGAACTGCCGCATGTGCCTGGTCGAAGTCGAAAAGATGCCGAAGCTCCAGACCTCTTGCAGCACGCTGGCGACCGAAGGCATGGCCGTTCGGACCGCCACGACGGTTGTTCACGATGCCCACAAGTCGGTGCTCGAATTTATCCTGGCCAATCATCCCCTGGATTGCCCGGTCTGTGATCAGGGAGGGAAGTGCGACCTCCAGGATTTTTCCCATGAATACACCGCGACCTCCAGGTTTATCGAGACGAAGCGCATTTTCCAAAAGGAATATTTCAGTCCCCTGATCGAAACGCAGATGAACCGTTGCGTGCAATGTTTGCGCTGTGTCCGTTACTGCGACGAGGTCATGGACGTCAAAGCCCTCGCTCCGATCGGACGAGGCACGATGACCGAAATCAAGTCTTTCGGCGCCCATCCCCTGGACTGTGAGTTCTGCGGCGGCTGCGTGCAGATTTGCCCGGTCGGCGCCATCACCAGCCGGCTCTCGATGTACGAATACCGCCCCTGGATGCTCAAACGAGCCGATACGGTCTGCACCTTTTGCGGCGATGGCTGCCAGATTACGGTTCAAACCAAGGATCAGGAGTTGATCGAGGTGAACAGCGCCCAAGGCGCCGGACGGAACAGCGGGGATCTGTGCGCGCGCGGGTTTTTTGGATTTCATGCGGCCAGCCATCCCAGCCGAGTGACCCATCCGCTGATCAGGCGGAATGGCGCACTGGTGGAAGCTACATGGGAAGAGGCGCTGGAGTTTGTGGCCGAACAGACCAACCGGCTCAAGTTAGCTCATGGCCCTCATGCCTTTGGCGGACTGATTACCGGCCGCTGTACGAACGAAGAGCTCTATCTGTTCCAGAAGTTCATGCGCCTCACGATCGGGACCAATAATCTCGATAGCAGCGCGCGGTATGGCCATATCAACGGAGTGCAGGCGATGCGACGGGTGCAAGGTACGCATCGCTGGACCGTGACCTTTGAGGATATCGTGCAAGCAGATGTGCTGTTCCTCGTCGGCACCAATATCACCGAAGCCAATCCGATTACCGGACTTAAAGTAAAGGAAGCCGTCAAGAAACATGGAGCGACATTGTTGACGATTGAAGCGATCCAGCCTGCGGTCGGCACGATCAGCAATATTTCCAACCTGTCGGAGCAACATGTCTGTGTGGTGCCGTCCCAGTTTGGCGCAGCCGTTTTGGGCCTGCTGAAGGCGGTGGTCGAGGGCAACCATGTCGATAGTGCAATCAGCCGACGGGCATCGGACTACGTCTTGGCTGTTTCTCAAGCGGTGCAGCAACTGACGTGGAACGATCTCGCCCTGAACACGGGGATCTCGCGCGAATCGTTTGCTCGGATGGCCGCCTCCCTGACAGGAGGACGCCGTGTTGTCGTGCTTGCCGGCCAGACTCTGCTGCGTAGCCAAGGCAGCTACGGTATCTGTCTCAATCTCCTCGATCTGCTTCTCTTGACCGGGAAGTTGACCTCACAGGGCTGCGGCTTTGCTCCCTTGGCGGAAGAAAATAACGATCAAGGGGCGGTTGAAATGGGCGCGGTTGCGTCACTGCTGCCGGGCGCGCTCGACCTTACCGATCAGGATGCGCGAGCCCAGATCACTCGTGCCTGGAAAGAGGATCTTCCTTTGGCGGCAGGAGCCACACTGATCGAGATGATCGACCGTGCTCAAGCCGGGATCATCAAGGGTCTCTTCATTATCGGAGAGAATCCTGTCGGGAGCCTTCCGCCTCAGATCGGAGCCAAAGAGGCGCTGGGCAAGCTCGACCTCCTTGTGTGCCAGGAACTGTTTCTTACGGAAACGGCGGCGCTCGCCCATGTGGTGCTCCCGGCCGCCTCCGCCATGGAGAAAGCCGGGACCTTCACCAATACCGAGGGTCATGTCCAGGCCGTTCGGCCCGCGATCGATCCGGTGGGGGACAGCCGGCCTGACTGGGAAATCCTGTCGGCCATTTCGGTCTTCATGGGTGCGCCACTGGAATACAGCGAGGCCAAGGAGATTCTCAAAGAGATCCGGGCCGTGATTCCCGGGTACGGATCGCTGGGTCCATCACCGATCCCTCCGGCAGTGGATCGAATCGCCATCGATCAATACGTGAAAGAGGGATATCGCCAGAACCTAGCGACTCGGTATACTCTGCCCACACGAGCGATGCGTCCGGAAGGAACGGTCCAGCTCGGGCTGGTCCAGAGTCTGTTCCATTCAGGCAAGCTATCGACCCGTTCGAAGGGATTGCTGCAGATCGAACCGAGCGGGTTTTTGCAAATGAACCCCGTGGATGCCGCCCGGTTCGGTCTCGATACGGGGGACCGAGTTCGCCTTTCGAACGGCAGGGGCGAATTCACGACCACGGCGAAAATTTTCGATCGCGTGCCCGAGGGGTTGGCCTGGCTCCCCGATCATTTTGCGCAGGCCGCCTTGCGACTCTTTGACTGTATCGTCGATCCGGACACGAAAGTACCGTACTGTCGGACGGTGTCCGTGTCAGTGATGAAAACGACGTGAGATGACGACAACCATATGATCTTGCCACTTACTTATCCCGGAGTGCTGTTGTGACTGAACTAAGCCTGCGACTTGCGGTTTCATTTGCCCAGATCCTAGCGGAGATGGGCATCGTGATGGTCACGGTCGCGACCATGACCTATTTCGAGCGGAAGATACTCGGCTGGATGCAGGATCGTATGGGTCCGATGGAAGTCGGCCCCTACGGACTTCTCCAACCGATCGCTGATGGGATCAAATTGTTCTTCAAGGAAGATATCATCCCGTCCGGCGCAAACAGGGCCATGTTTAAACTTGCGCCGGTACTGACCATGGTCATTGCCATGATCGGATTTGCCGTCATCCCCTTCGGCCCGGACGTGACCATGGACATTTTCGGGATGACGATCAAACCCTTCGTCGTCGCCGACATCAACATCGGGGTGTTGTATATCCTGGCGATCGCCTCGATTGGCGCCTACGGCATTATCTTGGGAGGTTGGGCATCCAACAGCAAGTACTCGCTACTGGGAGGCTTGCGCTCCGCAGCCCAGGTTATCAGTTATGAGTTGAACGTCGGGCTGGCCATTGTCGGGGTGCTGTTGCTGGCGGGAACCTTGAGTCTTGTGAAGATCACAGAGGCCCAGGCAGGCGGCTTCTGGCATTGGTTTATCTGGGGCGGACGGCCCGACGGATTTTTCCCTATCCATACCCAAATCTTTGCCTTTGTCGTCTTCGTGATTTCTGCCGTGGCCGAGACCAATCGTATCCCATTCGATCTGCCGGAGGCGGAAAGCGAACTCGTGGCCGGATTCTTTACGGAATATAGCGGCATGCGGTTCGCCTTCTACGTCACTGCGGAGTATGCCAACATGCTTCTGGTGTCTTGCGTTGCCGCCTCGCTGTTCTTGGGAGGCTGGAACGCTCCCTATCCCGGCACGATCTTCGAGTATATCGGGCTCGAGCAGCTGTCCTGGATAGAGCACATCGTCTGGTTTACCGGGAAAGTCTATTTCTTCCTCTTTCTGTTCATCTGGTTACGCGCCACGCTGCCCCGGTTGCGCTACGATCAATTGATGCGGTTTGGTTGGAAGGTGATGTTGCCGATCGCGTTGGCGAACATCGTCATTACGGCGCTCACCCTGTATTTCTTTCCACGGTGATGAAACGGTTTATTTGGTTGGTTTGGTTTATTTCGTTTCTTTTGTCAGAAGGCACAGGTATCGAAACCAATTAGGCCAACCAGACCAACTAAACAAACCAAAGAAACCAAATAAACAAGACAGACCAGACATGACTTTTAAGGCTTGGATCAAAACGATTACCTTGTACGACCTTCTCGTCGGAATGAAAATGACGATGTCGCATATGTTGCACTACAAGCCGATTACCATGCAGTACCCACATGAAAAGCGGACGCTGCCGGACAACTATCGTGGGATGCTGGCCTTGTTGCGGTACGAGGACGGGACGGAAAAGTGTGTCGGCTGCGATCTGTGCGAAGCAGCCTGCCCCTCGCGGGTCATTCGGGTGGTCAGTGCGGAGGTGCCCGGCGAGCCGACGAAGCGTTACTCGAAAGAATATTACATGGACATGACCCGCTGCCTATTTTGCGGGCTGTGCGTCGATGCCTGTCCGGTAGATGCCCTCGGCATGACGCGAGAATTCGAGTGGTCTGTGTACGATAAGCGGCAACTGCACCTCAACAAGGAACAATTGCTCGCCATCGGCGACCGGTCGTTCCCGGTTCGAGAGAAGCAGTTGGAGCTCCAACATCCGAATGTGGCGTTCTTCAACGTCGCATTCAAGCACCTGCCGCAAAAACCCGGCTGAATGGCCGCACGACGCCGGCGGGACGGGCGGGAATAGCGAGAAACGCGAGATAGGCGGGACGGGTTAATCTGGTCTATCTGGTTTGTTTTGTTCATCTGGTTGGTCTAGCTCAACCAAATAAACCAAACAGGCCAAATAAACAAGGGAGACCAGCCGGACTCGCGCTTCACGTGCGATGGTTTGTGGGGCCGGTAGACTTTGCGGCACAGTGGAAGAGGCGTGATGGAACTAGCGTTCTTTTTCTATTTTGCGCTCGTGATTGCCGTTGCAGCGGTGCTCGTCGTCGCGGTGCGCAATCCCGTCTACAGTGCGCTGGCGCTGCTGATCATGTTTTTTCACGTGGCGGGGCTCTACGTCACGCTTCATGCGGAGTTCCTCGCAGCCGTTCAAATCATCGTCTACGCCGGCGCTATCCTGGTTCTCTATCTCTTCGTCGTGATGTTGCTGAACTTGCGACATGACGACCGGTACCATCGGCAGTGGCCCATGGCTGCTGCGGTGGGGGTGACGCTGATCCTCGAGGCCATCGTGCTCACGGCGCTGAAAGGCTGGACGTCCCCTGTCGTGGCAGCCGGCACAGAAACCACCGTCGGGGGAGCCGGCAATGCCGAAGCCATCGGCGACGTACTGTACTCCACCTATTTGTTTCCCTTCGAGGTGGCGTCCTTGATCCTGCTCGTGGCGATGATCGGCGCAATCATCCTGGCCAAAAAAGACGTTGGAGAGCGTGAAGCGTGAATCGCTATTCGTTACAGGCCTCGGAGCGTTACCTTCTTTCGACGTTTCACGTTTCACGTTTCACGTTTCACGAGACGCGCATCGCGAGGGCTTTATGACGGTCCCGTTGTCCTACTATCTCGTGCTGAGCGGCATCGTATTCCTGACCGGAGTCGTCGGCGTGTTGCTTCGCCGGAATATCATCATCATCTTGCTGTCGATCGAACTGATGTTGAACGCGACGAATATCAACTTCGTCGCGTTTTCGCAGTACTTCCACGATATCGCAGGACAAGTCTTTGTCTTCTTTGCCCTCACGGTCGCTGCGGCGGAGGTTGCGGTCGGGTTGGCTATCATCATCGCTTTATATCGAGCCAAGTCCACGATCAACATCGACGAACTTCAGTTGTTGAAATGGTAGGGGAGAGGATGCCAAAGGTCACCGGTCAACAGTCATTGGTGAAGGAATATGGCGCCAGCCAGCTTTTTCTCTATGACCCATTGACCATTGACCATTGACCATCGACAGCCCATGACTTACGAATTCATTCCGTTCCTTCCGCTGGCTTCGTTCCTGATCCTCGGGCTCTTCGGCCATTGGATCAAGGACAACGCCCATCTCGTCGCAGTTCCGGCTGTCGTCGTGTCGTGGATATTCTCGCTCTTGGTTTTCTTCGACGTGGCAAACGGCCATCAGACGAGCTTCCCCCTCTATACCTGGCTGACCTCGGGCACGCTCGATATTCACATCGGCTTCTCCATCGACCGGCTCACTGCCGTCATGCTGCTTCTTGTTACGACCGTGAGTTCGCTCGTCCACATCTATACCATCGGGTACATGCGCGGAGATCCTGGCTATGCCAGATTCTTCAGCTACATCGCCCTCTTTACCTTCTCGATGCTGATGTTAGTGATGGCGGACAACCTGCTGCAACTCTTCATCTTCTGGGAAGCCGTCGGCCTCTGCTCCTATTTGCTCATAGGTCACTGGTACGACCGGCCGGCTGCCTGCGCCGCGGCCACGAAGGCCTTCATCGTTAACCGCGTCGGCGACTTCGGCTTCATGCTCGGACTTCTGTTGGTCTGGTATAGCTTCGGGTCGCTCGATTATCAGGAAATGTTTATCCGCGCGCACGAGTCTGCGGGCGATGTGATCAATCTCCTCGGGCCGTTCGGGGGAACCTGGGACGTCTCGGTGCTCACGCTTATCTGTATCTTATTGTTCACCGGCGCAGTTGGTAAGTCGGCCCAAGTGCCGCTCCACGTCTGGCTCCCGGATGCGATGGAAGGCCCCACCCCCATCTCGGCGCTCATTCATGCTGCGACGATGGTCACGGCGGGCGTGTTCATGGTCGCGCGATTGGCTCCGCTCTATAACCTCTCTCCTACCGCCATGACCGTCGTGGCGATCACCGGTGGAGTGACGATGGTCGTAGGGGCGACCATTGCCTTAACCCAGACCGACATCAAGCGTGTCGTGGCCTACTCAACAGTCAGTCAGTTGGGCTACATGGTCATGGCCTGCGGACTCGGGGCCTACGCCTCCGGCATGTATCATTTATTGACCCACGGAGCATTCAAAGCGCTCCTGTTTCTCGGTTGCGGGTCCGTCATCATCGCCCTGCATCACGAGCAGGATATGCGGCGCATGGGCGGGTTGAAAGATAAATTGCCGGTCACCTATTGGACGTTCGTCGTGGGCTCGCTCGCGCTCGCAGGGTTTCCTCTGACATCGGGATTTTTCAGCAAGGACGATCTGCTGATCTCGGCTTGGTCGTCCGGCCCCCTCGGCCAGTTCCTGACCGTGCTCGGCTTGGTGACGGCATTGATGACGGCGTTCTACAGCTTTCGGCTGGTCTTCGTCACGTTCTGGGGCCCTTCGCATGTCGATCCTCATCATGTAGACCACGTACACGAACCGTCGAATACCATGACCATCCCGCTGATCATCTTGGCACTGCTCAGCATCGTCACAGGCTACCTGGGTATTCCGGAGTTTCTTGGACCGATGTTCGAGAGAGAGGCAGGCGGGGCGGCTCACGGGGGAGGAGCCGCCGTCGGCATTATGGTGGTGGCCACGTGCATGGGATTACTGGGAATCGCCGGCGCCTATTATGTCTATGTGCTCAATCCGTCGCTGCCGGATCGATTCGCGCAACGGTGGCAGTCGTTGTATCGAGCCTCACTGAATAAATGGTATGTCGACGAGGCCTACGATCGAACCATCGTCCGTCCCACATTTTTTGCCGCAACCGAACTGTGGAAGCGTGTGGATGTGAACATGGTCGATGGAGCGGTGAACGGCGTGGCCCGCGCGATCGCCTGGGGCGGATGGATGTTGAGGCTCCTGCAGAGCGGACAGACGCAACATTATGCGCTCGGCATGGCGCTCGGGGTAGTGGCTCTTTTCACGATGTTCTTTTTCTTTTAAGGAATGGCAATGACCAGTTCCTTTCCCTGGCTCTCGTTGCTCCTTGTACTTCCCCTTGCGGGAGCCATCGCAATGTATTTCGCGACGGAATCGACCGCCCGATGGATTGCGCTCGCCGCGACCTTGGCCGATTTGTTCGTTGCCCTTCCGCTCTGGTGGCTCTTCGATCCGCAGGCCAATCAGATGCAGTTCACCGAGCATGTCGCCTGGATCACGGTTCCTCCAATTTACTACAGCCTGGGTCTCGACGGGATCAGTTTGCCGCTGGTCTTGATGACTGCCGGGATCATGCCTCTCTGTGTCTTGGCATCCTGGAATGCGATCACCACGAGGGTTCGAGGTTTCATGGCCATGTTGTTGGTCATGGAAACGGCCATGGTGGGGGTATTCGTTGCGTTGGACTTCGTGCTGTTCTATGTGTTTTGGGAGGCCATGTTGATTCCGATGTACCTCCTCATCGGTGTCTGGGGAGGGGCCAACCGGCTTTATGCGGCCATCAAGTTCTTTCTCTATACCCTCGTAGGAAGCTTACTCTTATTGGTTGCCATCTTCGTCCTGTACTTTTATGGGGGACACACGTTCGATATCCTTGCGTTAAGCCAGGGGACTTATCCTGCTTCGCTGCAAATGTGGCTCTTCCTGGCGTTTTTCGCGGCTTTTGCCGTCAAGGTTCCCATGTTTCCGTTTCACACCTGGCTCCCGGACGCCCACGTCGAGGCTCCAACTGCCGGCAGCGTCATTCTCGCCAGCATCCTCTTGAAAATGGGCACCTATGGATTCTTGCGATTCAGTTTACCGATGTTGCCGGACGCCAGCCGCATCTTTACGCCGATGATGGTCGTCCTCTCCATCATTGCGATCATTTATGGCGCCTATATGGCACTGGCCCAAGTCGATCTCAAGAAACTAATCGCCTATTCGAGCGTGAGCCACATGGGGTTCGTCACCCTTGGCCTGTTTGTCATGAATCAACAGGGCATCGAAGGCGCCGTCCTCCAAATGGTCAACCATGGGATTACGACCGGCGGGCTATTCCTCTGTGTCGGGATTATCTATGAGCGCACCCATAGCCGGTTGATCGCCGATAATGTGGGATTGGCCTCGCCGATGCCGCAGTATGCCGTCCTGTTGGTAATTTTTGCCCTGTCCTCGCTCGGTCTTCCCGGCACCAATAGTTTTGTCGGAGAATTTCTCGTGCTCGTCGGTACGTTCCTCTGGAGCAAGGTTGCGACGGCCCTGGCATCGTTGGGTATCATTCTCGCCGCCACCTACCTTCTCTGGATGATCCAGCGAGTGGTCTTCGGGGTTCCCTCCCCGCATCATCTCCCGAAGCTCAGGGATCTCAACCCGCGGGAGCTGGCCACGTTGGTGCCACTGGCCCTGTTGGTATTTTTGATCGGGCTCTTTCCGAATCCCCTTGTGAGCCGGATGCACCAGAGCGTGACCAACACGATTGCCTCCATGTCCCGCGCAAAGGTTGCGCCGACCGCTCCCCCCTCAGCCGAAATGACAGGGTCACTGCTGGTTGTCAGTGGAGAGCAGCCGAAGATCCAAGGCGCATTGCGATGAGTCTGTACGGCGCTGACCTCTTGGCCCTGCTTCCCGAACTCATTGTCGTCCTCGCGGCTTGTCTCGTCATCGTGTTGGACCCCATCACTCCAGCCTCGCGACGAGATCTCCTGGCCTGGCTCAGTGTCGGCGCCCTCGCCCTTTGTCTTGGACTCACCGGATGGCAGATCAATGAACTGAATGTCAGGGTCTCTGCGTTTAGCGACCTGGTGGTGGTCGATGCCTATGCGAGATTCTGGAAAATCCTCCTCTATGGGGTGACCGGTCTGACCATCATCATGTCGCTGCCCTATCTGAAAGCGGAGCGAATACACCTTGGCGAATACTATGGATTTATCCTCCTCGCCCTCTCCGGCATGATGGTCATGGTCTCCGGCGCCGACTTGCTCACGATTTATCTCGGCACCGAGCTTATGTCCCTCTCGCTCTATATTATGACCGGGCTCAACCGGGCTAAGCCTCGCTCGCTGGAGGCCGCCGCCAAATACTTCGTTCTGGGCGCCTTCTCCTCGGGGATTCTGTTGTACGGTATTTCGTTGCTCTACGGCATAGCCGGCAGCACCAAGCTGGTATCGATTGCGGGCGCCATCGGAACTCGCGGGGCGGATGATCCCCTTGTGCTGATCGCCACGATTCTGATCGCAGTCGGTTTTAGCTTTAAGCTCGCCGCGGTGCCGTTCCATATGTGGACGCCCGACGTCTATCAGGGCGCCCCGACGTCCGTCACGGCCTTCATGGCGGTGGCCTCAAAGGCTGCCAGCTTTGCCGCATTCATGCGCGTCTTCGTCGAAGGGCTCGGCGGACTTAAGGCAGATTGGTCGGTCCTGTTTCTGTTCATTGCCGTTGTCACCCTGGTGCTTGGCAATGTTGTCGCTATCGTACAGACCAACATCAAACGGATGCTCGCCTACTCCAGCATCGCCCACGCCGGCTACGCGCTGATCGGCTTTGTGGCGGCCGGCCGTGGGGTCGGCGCATCCGGAGGAACGCCTGGTCTCGCGAGCATCATGATTTACCTGACCCTCTATTCATTCATGACGCTCGGCGCCTTCGCTGTCATCGGCATGCTGAGGAAAGGTGGGGTCGAGGGACAAGAAATTGAAGATTTCACAGGGCTTGCAAAGCGCCAGCCGCTTGCGGCTTTTCTCATGCTGCTGTTTATGGCCTCGCTTGCCGGCATTCCGCCGACCGCGGGCTTCATTGGAAAATTCTATGTCTTCATGGCGGCAGTCGAAGCAGGGCTGGCCTGGCTCGCCGCCATCGCCCTGATCTTTGCCGCCGTATCGGCCTATTACTACATGCGGGTGGTGATGGTGATGTATATGCGCGATCCGAATCCCTCTTCCGCCGAACAGCCACGCCTCGTGGCCTCGCCGGCCCTCTCCTTTGTATTGGCCTGTGCCGTCGCAGGCGTGATTTTATTCGGCTTCTATCCCAACCCTCTCGTCAGCTTCGCCCTCCAATCGGTCCTGACTTTCAAGTAATTACCCGGCAGGATGCTGAAAAAGCCGCTCTTCTCACCCGCCCAACCCAGGCGCGCCGAGACGCGTCTTTCCCCATGCGTCGTTCTCGCATCGTTCAGATCCTCAACGTACCCCACGTGGAAAACAAGCTGTCTTGGCAGCTTGGGGCGGGCGGGTGAGAAGAGCGACGCCTCCGGTCTTCACTCGCTACGGCCTTGCTGGACAGCCTTTTTGAGCATCCTGCTGGCCCCAAGTCCTTCGCCCGAACATTGGCCATTGCAATAGAAGCTTTCTTGAATGATGCGGGCTCAACAGGTGCACGAGAGGGCGACTCGTGCTACGTTGTGACAGGCCTATTACCCGTCGTGCCTTATGCAGCCATTTCGTTTTCTCCGGGATCTCGCAAAATCGTTTCTGCGCCATGGGTGCGCCAGTTTGGCGGCCTCTCTTGCATTTTTCTCCTTGCTCTCTCTTTTCCCGCTCGTCTTTTTGTTACTCTACGGGCTGAGTTTTGTGGTGAATCAGGAGGTGATTGGAGAACAGGTCCTCCTCAGTTTTCTTAAAGGCTTCCTCCCTTCGCTAGGCGAACATATCGCAAAGGAATTGCATCGAGTGAGCGCCCTGGAAACCGTCAGGTGGGCTGTGTTTTTGACGTTCGTCTGGTTCGGGGCTCTGGTGTTCTACGAACTCGACTATGCGCTGAACGTCGTCTTCGAAAGCACCTGGCGCCGCCATCCTCTCATCTCAACCGGTATTGCCATCGCGTCCCTTGCTGCGACTGAATTCGTGTTGCTGCTCTCCTACGGTGCGACCCAAATCGTCAACTTCTTAACCGGGTATGTGCCAAGACTCTGGGGACTCGATCTCCTGGCCCTCGCAGCCCACGATCTGTTTCTTACCTATACGCTTCCCTTCACGCTGGCCTTTCTTGCGGTCACGGGGCTCTATCGGCTGGTTCCACGGCGGCGTCCGCAATGGCGTGAGGCGATGATTGGGGCGCTGACGTTCAGCCTCCTCTGGATCGCGACCAAACTCTTGTTCGTGACCTATATCACCTATGCGACGGTGTATGCCCAACTCTATGGATCTCTTTTGGAAGTCATTCTGCTGCTCTTATGGGTCTACTACTCCGCGGCCCTCTTGCTGATCGGCGCCGAGGTTTCCCACCACCTGCAACAACGGGCACAGGTGTGGTCAGAAGTAACCACGAAAGCCACTCAATCGGACCAAGCTATTCAAAACGGTCCACCAGTATAAGAAGACTGGTCTGTCTGGTCCATCTCGTCTGTCTCGTCTATTTGGTTGAACCAGACTAACCAGATAGACCAGATGAACTAGATGGACTAGACCGGATTGTCGGCTTCTGGACTTTTGCTGGCGGGGATATCCCTTCGTGGCTAGAATGGCTATCGGTACTATATCGTTACAATAGGAAAGCTCCTTCATGCTTGAAGACTTCGGCAAAGACTTACTTATGCTCGGCGGCACTGTGGCAGGCTTTGTCGCAGCTATGTTGAGCATTATGGAAAAGCTGCTGGACATCAAGAATCGAATGACATCGAAGAAGGGGCGTAAATCGCCCGTGCCAACCGAGCGTCCAGTCTCTGACTCGTCTTCCGATTCCAGCTTTTATTCGTCAAAACCATTCCGTGGGGCCTCCTATCTCCTCTTGTATGAAACGAGTGTCATTGTCGCAGCTGGGCTGCTTCTCAACTACGTTGGGCTGACGCTGAGCCGCCATCTGGAGAGCATCCTTTATCTCGACATGACAGGAACGGCGCTGGTTGCGTTCCTCTTGGGTCCTTGGTGGGGAGCTATCGTGGCCCTTATATCCAGTTCCATCGTGAACTGGCTGTTGTTTCCGGAAAACGGCGGAGAAGTGGTAATTTTCCCCTGGTCACTGGTCAACATTGCCGGCGCGTTGTATTGGGGTTGGATGGCCAGGCAAATAGGCTTTCAGAAATATCTCCGCACCGGTCGCAATTCCGCTCTTTCGCATGGCTGGTTCCTGTATATCTTTGGCGTCGGCGGCGCCATCGTCATGAGCCTGCCTGGTATCTTCATTCAATCGGCGCTGCATGAGCAAATGACCTTTGCCTTGAACCCCGATGTGGCAGAATCGGTGAGCCAGCGCGTGCTCAAGTGGGAGCAGATGGCGCATCTTTACCTCGAATCCTTATTCGGAATTACTTGGGGGGACAGTCTGAGTTGGTGGATTGTGAATTGGTTCCAGAACTGGATTCGCTATGTTCCGGACAAAACCATGAGCGCGGCCATCGCGCTCGTGGTCCTCAAATACGGCTACCCGCTTTTTGAGCGTGAACTGATTCATGGCGGACCGGAGGGAGAGCGTCCGAAGGATGAGCGTATTTTGCCGCTGGTGTTAGGGTTGCTCTACGCTCCCGTCTGCGCCGCCTTGATCAGCGGTGACATCTACGGAGGTCCGGCCTACTGGCCTTTGTGGGCATCGCCGTGGCTGTTCATTCTGGGCGGGTATTGCTATCTCCGTTATTGGGGCATAAGCGAGGAAGCTGTGAAGGCAGCCAGATTGCAACGAGCCGATCGCTATGCCCGTGCGCTGAAACTAATCGGGAAAGAAGCATCCCATGAATTCTGTAAACGGTTGACCTTCGTGACGCTGATCGCCAGCCTGCTCTTCGCGCTCTGTCTCCCGATCCTCTTGACGGACTTTTACCGCGCGACCTTCAAGTTCTTCTGCGTCGTATACGGATTCCTGCTGGTAGTCCACCTCGTGCGTATTTCCATCGCACAGAACATTTCCATCTCCCGCACCGATAACTAAAAACGTCATTCGCCAATGGTCAACGGTCATTGGTTAAATGGTGAGCCAGTAAATGGCTTTTAGTCATTTCCCCTGTCCAATGACTATTGACCAATGACTATCTTTATACAGTTGACGAATGATGCTTGACGACAAATATGGTTTAGCGGCTGAGTGAACCACGCAGCTCCAGAAAATGCGCGATGGCCGATCGGGTGATGAGCCCCACGATCTGTTCGTTTTCCATCACCACGAGAAAATCCAACCCGCCCTGGGCCATATGGTCCAGGGCCTGCATGACAGACCAGTCCGGAGGGATACAGAAGGCCGGCGACGCTGGGAGCATGATCTCGTGAACGCGGCGCCAGGGCCAGAGCGCTGAGGGAATCGCATGCACATCTCGCACAGTGACCACTCCGAGAATCTGCCCCTCCTCGCAGACCGGGAACCCACCGGACCCCTGCGCGACAAAATATTGATCGACCGCGTCCTGCACGTTCATATCCGGCAGCAGGGTCACGACGTGGCTGGTCATGATTTGGCGTACCGTTACCGTTGTTACGGAAATCTTTGGGGCTATCTGTCGCCTGCTTGCCAAGGCAGCCGATAACAGGAATGCGCCGATAAAGATGAGCCAGCCCCCATTCGTCGCGATCGAACGATCCAAAACTCCGGACCAGGCTCCCGCCAACAAGCCCGCGCCGATCAATCCAAGAGTACCGCCGAATCCTATTCCTGCGAGCGCAGCCTGGCTAGTCGCTCGATTGAAGTCCTTGTTCCGGGCCCACAGCCCCGCCCGTAAGACTCGTCCGCCGTCTAATGGGAACCCAGGAATCAGATTAAATAGTCCGAGCTGTACATTCACCGTGCTGAGGAAAATACTAAGGACGATGAGTCCTCGTAGTCCTGGCTGTGCGGACAACGACTCCACGGCCATAGCTCCGCCGTAACAAGCGGCCCCCAGAACCAAACTCACGAGCGGCCCTGCGATCGCGATCAAAAACTCGGCTCGCGGACTGGGCGGTTCCTTTCCCATGTGCGCCACTCCCCCGAAGAGGAACAGGGTAATCTGCTTGATAGGGATCTGGTAGCGCAACGCCACATAGGAATGTCCCAATTCATGGAGCAGAACGGAGAGGAACAACAACAGGGCTGCAACAGCACCCATTCCCCAATAGCGTGGAGCCGACAGGCCTGGCAATGTCTCCGGCAAAAAACCAGTTGCCAATGACCAGGTTAGAAAGAAGAACACCACAAACCAGGAGGCATGCACATGAATCGGGATGCCGAACACATAGGCGATTCTCCAATTGGGTAGCGACATGCGTTTACCGTAACAGTGCATGAATTCAAGCGTCAACCTGCGGGGCGAGACTCGCAGAAAAGCGCGGCGAGCGGGACGAGTGAGATGGACGGGAGCTGCAGTGGGAGATTTGAAGTTCCTGCGCACACAATAGTTTTTCCGCAGCCTCCTTGATGTCTCTTCCGGTATACTAGTGACCATGCAACCTCGTTACGCTTCAGGGAAACTGTGTCTGGCCATCACGATGCTGCTTGTTCTGGCGGCGCCTTCCTTTACGCAGGCCCAGGTGATTAAGTCCGGCCCTTCTTCCTGTCCCGGAGTGGCATTGACGTTCGACCTCTGTCCGGTGCGTAACGGAATGGGCTACGATCAAGCGCTGATCGATTATTTGATTGAGCAGAAGATCCCCGCCACCTTCTTCATGTCAGGAAAATGGATCACGAAACATGATCGGCAAGTGAAGGCCCTCCTTCAGGTTCCATTCTTTGAAGTCGGCACCCATGGGGAAGTCCATGCGCATATGCCGCTCCATTCGGCGGAGGAGCAGAAACAAGAAATCCTCGGACCGGTTCGTCTGCTCAAAGCCAAATACCATCATGACGCGACCCTGTTCCGTCCTCCCTACGGGGAGTTCAACGACGACACCGTCAACGTGACCAGATCCCTCGGCCTGCAGTTTATTCTCTGGGATGTCGTGTCCGGCGATCCGGACCCCACGCTTACGGCGAACCAAATCGAGGGCAGACTGAAGCGGTATGTCCGGAAGGGCAGTGTCATTGTGATGCATGCAAACGGAAAGGGGAAACATACGCACGAAGCAGTACAAGACCTCCAGACACATCTTTTGCCGGAGCGACACCTCATTCCCATGACGGTGAGTGATCTCTTGCACTGTAGCCAGGCAGCCCCATGACCGATCCGATCGTGCGCCCTATGACGGAGAAAGATCGGGCAGCAGTCATTGAGCTGCTCGCAGCCTCCGACCCCTGGAAACGGCTGGGTTACCAAGCCAAAGATTGGGACAAATATTTCACACCGCTTCCCCAGGGACGTGACAGCTACGTCGTGGATCAGAACGGCAGAGTGGCCGGTATCGCGATCGTTCGTCAGAAGTTTCTGCTCGGCGACTATTTAGAGCTGCTTGGCGTGGCGGACTGGGCAAAAGGCATGGGGCTGGGGAAGCGGCTGCTCGCCCACATTGAAGCAGCGGTCTTTGCGAGAGCGAAGAACCTGTTCGCCTGCGTATCGGACTTCAACGATCAAGCCAGGATTTTTTACAAGAAGCAGGGCTACCAGGAGATCGGCCCCATGCCGAATTTCCTGATCCCGGGCAGCGCCGAAATTCTGCTGCGCAAGACGGGCGGCCCAGCGAGGGAGAAGGGTCAATAGTCATTGGCCTCAGCGATCCGGTCATTGGTCAACGGTCACTGGTAAAGAGACTGAGGCGGTAGGTGGTCTTCCTTCAAATTGAGTCCTCCCAGTGACTGTTGACCTTTGACCTTCTTCACCATTGACCGTGAGCCACACCATGAAGGTTCAAAAGCTCCTCCACACCCGCATGCGCGTTAGCGACATGGAGCAGACGATCCGGTTCTATACGGAGGTGCTGGGGCTTGAAGTCCTGGAACGGAAGACGTCGCCGCGAGGCTCACATCTGGCTTTTTTGAAAGTTCCCAACAGCGAGGAGCTGATTGAGCTGACCAGTTTCCCCCCAAGCGGACCAGTGAAAGTGCAGGAAGACCTCGTCCACCTTGCCTTTCAAGTAGACAATCTCGACGACACCATCGCCTCGCTCAACGCGCAGGGAGTCAAGATCACAGACGGACCCACACAATCCTCCTCCGGCAGCCGCTTCATTTTCATCGATGCCCCGGATGGGTACGAAATCGAACTCATCGAACGTCCGCCGGGGACTGCGATTGTGTAGCTGGCCCTCCTACCCACCATATCCCCTTTCCCTTCTGTGTGCCCTCATGGCAGGAAGAGGGTCATTAGTCAGTGGTCAATAGTCAGTGGTAAAGAAGGTCAACAGTCATTGGCAGGATAGCGGCCAAGACATCTTGGCTGCGCGAACGACTCTTGACTACTGACCAGTGACCATTGACAATTGACCAGTGACCATTGACGAATCCTGGAGGCTGCAAGGATGAAGAACGGATTTTTCCGAGGACATGGGCTGGGCAATGACTATGTGGTGATGGATCCCAAAGAACTGTCGTTCCCCCTCACTCCGTCAAGGATCAAAGCCATCTGCGATCGTAACTGGGGCCTCGGCAGCGACGGGATCCTTGCGCTGGTTCCCTCAAAGAAAGCCGACTTTGGCCTGAGGATTTTCAATCCTGACGGCAGCGAGGCAGAAAAATCCGGCAACGGTCTGCGCATCTTTGCCCGCTATCTCCACTCCACTGGCAAGACGAAAAAGAAACATTTCACTGTCGAGACGAAAGGTGGGCTGGTGACGATTGATCTGCATGTGGACCGGCATGGGGATGCGAGTGCGGTCACAGTCGAAATGGGCAAGGCCACGTTCCAGCCGGCTGCACTCCCCTGTACTCTCATGACCAATGAACTGATCGAACAGCCTATTGCTGCCGCAGGCCAATCCCTCACCTTCACCGGGGTCAGCGTCGGCAATCCCCACTGCGTTGTCTTCAAGCAGGCCGGACTGTCCTGGTCGCGCGAAGATCTCTTGAAATTGGGACCGGCATTGGAGAACCATCCCCTCTTCCCGAAGCGAACGAACGTGCAACTTGTTGTGCCAACCGGCCCGAAGGAGCTCTTCATCCTGATCTGGGAACGCGGGGCCGGCGAAACCCAGGCCTCCGGATCCTCCTCCTGCGCTGCCGCGAGTGCGGCAGTCCGACTTGGGCTGGTGAAGAGTCCTGTCACGGTGAAGATGCCGGGAGGCAGTCTCAACATCAAGGTGGCCTCAGATTTCAGCCTCACCATGAAAGGGCCGGTCGCAGAAGTGGCTCGCGGAAGCCTCAGCCCGTCGTTTGTGCGCAGCTTGCGCTGAGCAGTCATTGGTCATAGGTCAATAGTCAATGGTGAATAAACGACACTGGTCATAGGTCAATGGCAGGAGGCAGAAGCAGAGCGGGTATCGTCAGGACATTTCAAGACTTGGAGGTATGGCAAGTCGGTAGAGATGTTCGCGTGCGGCTGTATATCGCCGCAACCCGACTTCCTGACAGCGAGAGATATAATCTTTCGGCTCAGATCAGAAGGGCGGCTGTTTCGTTGACTGCGAATATTGCAGAGGGATACGGGCGGTTCCACTTCAAGGAGAATATTCAGTATTGTCGTATCGCCAGAGGCTCGGCTTACGAGTTGATCGATCATCTGATCACATGCCAGGATGAACGTTATCTAGTGAAGGATGAAGTTGAAGCCCTGGACCGTGAACTGCTGACATTTGTGCGTCTCCTCAATGGATATATTCGCAGCATCGGCAAGTCAAGATATGATAGCGATGATCGTCCTTCCCTTGACCCTTGACCATTGACCTCAGTTTGTGACCAATGACCAACGCCTTCCAATCTAAACTTGACCACCTCCCAGATCAGCCCGGCGCCTATCTGTTTAGGGACGAGCATGGCGAACTGCTCTATGTCGGGAAGGCCGCAGTGCTATCCAGCCGGGTCCGGTCCTACTTTCAGAAGGGGGCTGACCACTCTCCGAAAACTACTGTCCTGGTCGGCCACATTGCAGACCTTGAAACGATCATCACCCGCTCAGAACTCGAAGCGCTCATCCTTGAAAGCAATCTGATCAAGCAGCATCGGCCCCGGTTCAATGTCGTCCTGCGGGATGACAAGCAGTACCCCTATCTCAGGCTGCCGATCAAAGAGGACTTTCCTCGTCTCTCCATCGTTCGACGTGTGCTACAGGATGGCGCGCTCTACTATGGCCCCTACACACCGGCGGGCGCCCTGCGGGAGACGCTGAAAGTCATCAAGAAAGCCTTCCCTCTGGCCACCTGCACGATCGAGATCGACGGCAAGGCTGAACGGGCTTGCATCGAATTCGAAATCAAACGCTGCATGGCGCCCTGCACTGGCAATCAATCAAAAGAGGACTACCAGCATATCGTCGCGCAGGTGCGCCAGTTTCTCGAAGGGCGTGACCATGAATTGCTGGACGACTTGCGGGATCAGATGGAAAAGGCAGCGGAGCGTGAGGAATTCGAGGAGGCGGCGCGCTTGCGCGATCGGCTCTTCAACATCGAACGCACGCTCGAAAAACAGCGTATCACTCAAACGACGACGACCGATCAAGACGTGATCGGCTTGGCACGGCAAGGCTCGGCAGTCGATCTCCAGATCCTCTTCGTGCGTGGCGGCCTCTTGATCGGACGCAAAGACTTTTTCTGGCCCCATTCAGCCGACGCCGGCGACGAGGAACTCGTTCGATCCGCCATTGAGCAGTTCTACAACAAAGACGGTCAGCCACCCAAAGAGCTGCTCATCCCCACCGACCTCGACGACGCCACAGTGATCGAAGAGTGGCTTTCGGGCAAGCGTGGAAACGCCGTCCGGGTTGTGGCGCCAGAACGAGGCGTCAAACATCAATTACTTCTTCTGGCGGAAGAGAATGCCGGCGCGGCTGTCGCCAATCATCTTCGAGATGAAGAAGTCGGGCGGCAGGCGGTTGAAGAACTCAAGCGGCTCGTACGACTGAACATCGCGCCTCGGCGCATTGAGGGATTCGACATCTCGAATACCATGGGCAACCAGTCCGTCGCCTCCATGGTCGTCTGGGAAGATGGCCAGATGAAGAGAGCCGACTACCGGCGCTTCAAAATCCAAACTGTGACTGGCGCCAACGATTTCGCGAGTATGCAGGAGGTGGTCACGCGCCGCTATGGAGACAGCGAGAATCTCGCACGGCCGGATCTCATCCTCATCGATGGAGGATTGGGCCAGCTCGCCGCGGCTATGGAAGGGTTGAAACAGGTCGGCCATCAGAATTTGGCCATTATTGGATTAGCCAAAGCACGCGGCGAAAAGGACGAACGGATTTTCCTGCCTGGCCGGAAAAATCCCATTGTACTTCGCGCGAACTCTCCGGCTACTCATCTGGTGCAGCGCATTCGGGACGAGGCCCATCGGTTTGCCATCACCTTCCATCGCAAGCTGCGCAGCAAGGCGCTGATGGATTCTCCGCTCGATCGAATAAGCGGTATCGGCGAGATCACGAGAACCCGCCTACTCAAACAGTATGGCAGCCTGGAAAGTATTGCCGCCGCCACGGACAATGAATTGATGGCATCCGGCCTCGCGGCCAAGACTGTTGCGGAAATGCGAAAAACTCTCGCAAGCAATACTCCGCCCCGCAGTTGAACGCGGTCATCTGCGAGGTCTCTCTTGTTCATTTGGTCTATTTGGTTTATCTGGTTGATTTAGTTCATCTGATTAGTTTTGTTCAGCCAAATAAACAAGACAAACCAGATGAACCAGAAAGACAGGCGGCCTATTTCAGCATCCTGCAGCTAAAACAAGAACTTCAAGCTAATCGTCCCCAAATGGACAAAGGCATGGTACGTCCCATTGACGGTGGGGATGAGATTGCCGGTAACCGTCCGAGACTCATAGAACCATTCCTGATAGGCCACATCCATTCCAATCGCTTTCGTCCAGAGCGCGGATGCTCCTCCGCAAGGCACCACTCCTAGCAACCGGCCCTGGCCCGTACATAAAAATCCTGCACCAATAGACAGTGTGTTGGAAGCTAAAGAAATGATCCCCGGGTCGAACGTCAGATCAGGAACGGGATTTTCGGTCCGCGTGTATCCCGATCGGACTGCCACATCCCAATGAGGCAACCACTCCGGGTTGAGCCATTTGTGTTCTGTGCCGATTGCCACGACCGGCACCGTCTTCCATTGTTGTGGTTTCGGGATGACCTCACCGGAGGACAGATGAACATCGATGTCACGCATCGACGTCCACCCGACATATTCCACATCGAGTTCCAGCTTCCATTCCCGCTCACTCGTACGGACCGGCCAGATTGCGATGCCCCCTGTATAGATCTGCGGAAGCACCAAGTTAGCAGACGCATCGGCAACCTTCGATCCGTTGATCAACAGCGATCCACTTAACGGCACCACAGCCTGAGTTCGATAGACCAGCCCAATGGAGGCGAGCGGCTTGCCATCTCCGTTTCTCAGTGGTGTATAGAGCAGGCTGACAGTTGCGCCCGCCCCCGTTCCGTTGCCATTGAGTTCGATGGAAGCCCCGGCAAGGGCCCCGGCACCCACTTGTTTCTGTTCGATCTGCCCCTGTCCAAGAAAACTCGCGAAGGTGTAGATGTCCGCGCTTACTCCGATGGCCAACTGATCATTAAACTTGTAGGCCACGGTCGGTTTGATATCGATGAGCGGAAGCGCTGCAGAGGTGACGGCGGTATTGAAGGGGCCATCAATCGGATAGCGGGTGTTCAAACCGTACGGCGAGTTGAGACCAAGACCGATTGTCACATTGGACAGACGGTCCAATCCGAGAGAGCCAAGGTTCGCGCTCACGTAGGAGTAGCTCGGTGGGGGAGACGCAATACTTCCTCCAAAGTCACCTCGACTGTCTATCCCGGTTGGGCTCGTGAACTTGATAGACCCCCCAAGCAGGGTTGTTCCGGTAACGACTTGGACTCCATTCACTTGACTCAGGCCGGCTGGGTTGTAGTGAATGGCCGAGGCATCATCGGCCTGTGCGACAAAGGCATTCCCCTGCCCAGCTGCCGCTGCGCTTTGCGGTTGGATCCGAAGTGCTTGCGCATGTCCAAGCGACGGACACAGTAAACAGATTAGTCCTAGAGCCAAGAGGTACCGTTGGTCCCACATACCATAATCCTTACAGAGGCCGTCCGTTAGCTGACAGATTCACGCTTATGTACTATCAGGAGTATGGAGACAATAAGACCGCTCTTGAGGGTATAACCGATTGAGAGAGATCTCACTAGGGCCAAACTACCTTATCGCAAATCCGCCATGTAGTATGGTAGTGTTCATTCGGACTGTTTTATCGGGAGCCATCTATGGCACATGTCCAGGAAAAGCGCCCCTTCCCCAAAGAACTATTTGCCCGGCTAAGCAAAGCGGAGTGCGAAGGTTTTATCGAGGTTCTGCACTTTGCTGTTCAATCAGAAAGCCCCGAAGATGTCAAAGATGTGCTTGCACGGTTTCAAGCTCTGTTTTCTTTTACCAGGGTGATCGGTGGACTTGCAAAACTCAGTCGCGCTGGCGCGTTTGAGGGCTTTACCAACGTACTCAATGTCAGCTATCCGGAAGAATGGCTTCGCCTCTATTGGCAGAAGGGGTACTTTGAAGTCGATCCGGTCTTCCAGACAGCCTTACGTGAACCAGGCACTCAACATTGGGAAGATACCTATAAGGCCACAAGCTCAGACAAACAGCGCGAATTTATGGCAGCGGCGAAGGAGTTTGGACTAGGGGATGGGATCACAACGGGATCAGCGGATCCCGCATGTGGAGTCGGAACCTTTTGCTCATTTGCCTCTGCTGAACGAGTGGATGCAAAACGTTATGTCCCGCTGGTCGAGTATTTTGGATATCATGTCCATCTTGCTCTCTTGCGCACTGCCCCAAAGAGTTCGCAAGCAGTTGCTCCCTGCGTCAGGGAACTTACGCTGCGTGAGATGACGATCCTCAACTGGGTGAAAAACGGCAAGACGAACTGGGAGATCGCCAAAATCATAGGCGTGACAGAACGAACCGTACGGTTCCATGTGGAAAGCATCTTCTCGAAGCTGGACGTCACTTCGCGATCCCATGCGGTTGCGACCGCCATCGAACATGGCCTGCCTACGGTTGTTCCCCACATATCGTATAGATCCATTTCCTGCCTATCATCCGTCTCAGGAACCCACTTCAGTGACTCGGCAAACACTTTATGCCGGAGGCGATATGACTGTGCAAGTTGCTCCCCGTGCAACGTCTTCACGACAAAGCCGTTCTCACTGAACTCGATATCGTTCATTTTACGCATCAGTTGTCTCCTTTCTAGAGGACATCTAGGTGACTTCGTTTCCTGGGGCTACTGTTTTTCATAATCTACGTATTCCGTCACCTGGCGGAAGCGCCAGGTGACGGAATACGCGGGAGTCGAGTACTAATGCTGCATTCTGAAATTGAGGAATACGCGCCAGGAGAGATTCCGAAGATATTCCACGCCACATAATTGGAAAGGGCACTCCAATGAAAGATCGCCGGGGGTTCCAGATTCTCGACGGGTTTCGGCAATCACATAGCAAGCAGGTGCACCAGCACGCGGCTCTTGCTCCGAGGATTTCACAAGACAGAGACCAGTCCTCTGCTTACCCGCTACAAGAACAAGTCGGAAGTAGCCTCGCCACGGCCCTCGCAGCGTCCGAGCAGCGATTGAGCGATCTGCTTCACGATCGCAGCCGCATCGGACGGGAATTGCACGATTCTGTGCTGCAAGCGCTCTATGCGATCAGGCTGACCATTGAGCAAGCCCCTGGAATGCGTGAGGGGGTGCCACAAGCTGTGCCCTGCTCCCGCGATCTGGCAACCGACCAGCTCCACTCGCTTATCCAAGACATCCGACGCATGATTCTGACAGTGGAATCCGACTGTGTGGATCCGTTTAGGCTGGTCTCCGAGTTACAGTCCCTTGCTCAGACGGTTGAGCAGGTAAGCCAGGTACGGATTCGCGTGGAGATCGACCGGGCGGCAGAGGAGATTCTGACCGGCGAAGAAGCACGTGAACTCGTCACAATTGCTAGGGAAGCGTTGAATAATTGCGTCCATCATGCCCAGGCCACCAGGATCGTGATTGCCCTTCGGCCCATCGGCTCACGAGTCCGCCTGACCATTCGCGACAACGGGTCAGGCTTCGACGTCGACCAAAGACGGCCAAAGGGCCTAGGGTTCTCGCAAATGGAAGCGCGGGTTCGGAAGATCGGCGGTCGCCTGGAGATCCAATCTACGGTGGGTCGACGCACCTGTATCTCTGCTGACATTTATCCTGAACCGATACTCACAACGATATGAGACACCCAGTCACTCGCCGCGGCACAGGTTCATCGTCTTACGCTCCCAGTCGAGGAGTAAGTGAGAGCAATAGGGTCAAGGCCATAGGCTCTCCAAAGCCGATTTCTCGCCCAGGGTCCGTCGTGTCGGCTACCAATGTGGAAGAGGAACTCCGGCTGGCCTATGTTCGACTGCGCGGCGAGGCTCGCCGGGTGCAGAGAGCTGCAGAAGAGGAGCGGCGCAGAATTGCACGGGAATTACATGACGAGTTTGGACAGGCCTTGACTGGCTTGAAGTTCGACCTGGCATGGCTCAGCACGAAGTTGATGCTATCGCCCACTCAAGCCAACTGTGGGGATCTGCTGAACAAGGTTCAGGCTATGTCGGGATCGATCGATGGGCTCTTGGGGTCCGTTCGGGCGACAGCATCATCCCTGCGCTCCGCGATGCTGGATGATCTCGGGCTGATCCCGGCGTTGGAGAGTCTGGCCACGACATTCCAGCATCGAACGGGCGCTTGTTGCGAAATAGACGCGGCTCCTGAGTTGTTATCCATCATACTGCCTTCCGAAGTGTCTGCCGCGCTATTTCGTATTGCGCAGGAATTACTGACGAATGTGATGCGTCACGCTGCCGCCTCGCAGGTTCGAATGCGGCTGTACCAGGAGGGCGTCACGGTGACGTTAGAAGTGATTGACAACGGAAAGGGGATTACCATCAAGAGGATGACCAGGCCTCATTCCTTTGGACTTCGAGGCATGCAGGAGCGGGCCTCTCTCCTGGGCGGCCACTTTCATATCGAAGGAAAGTCCGGAGTCGGAACCAGGGCCTATGCCTCCCTGCCGGTTACGGAGTACGTCGCTCCATGATTGCGACGCAGCCGGTGAAAATTCTCGTCATCGACGATCACGAGGTCGTACGCCGGGGTGTGAAACAGATCCTTGAGGAGAACTTCCTTCTGGTCGAAGTCGGTGAGGCCGATAGCGGGCAAAAAGGGATTGCTGCGGTGCGGCAGGAGCCGTGGGATCTGGTAATCCTGGATATCAATCTTCCTGACCAGAGTGGATTGGAGGTGCTGGATGAGCTACACGGTACATGGCCCGGACTCCCACTGATGGTCTTGAGCCTGCATCCTGATGAGCAATACGCCGTTCGTGTCTTCCGTGCAGGGGCCATGGCCTACCTCACCAAGCAGACCGCACCGGAAGAGCTGGCCAAGGCCGTCAAGCAAGTTCTGAGCGGTCGTAGGTATGTCACCGCCTCCCTCGGAGAACATCTGGCCGGCAGCTTGAGCAAGAGTCCTGCTAGTCCCGTCCATCTCGCATTATCGGAGCGAGAACTTGAAGTTCTAGTACTAATAGCCCAAGGCCAGTCTCTCAAGAACATCGCGCAGTCTCTCATTCTCAGCGTCAAGACAGTCAGTACCTATCGGGGCCGTCTCCAGGATAAGCTGCAACTCACAACCACCGCCGAATTGATTCGCTATGCCATCAACCATCATTTGGTTGACTAGCAGGCTGTTGATAAAGTCCGCCAGCGGCGTTCTCGCATCGTTCCCAAGGACCGTGAAACGTGAAACGAGGGTCAACCTCGGAGCTGCGGCCTTGCTTGGGACAAGGCGCGTCTCGGCGCGCCAGGGTGGGAGGGTGAGAAGTCTGGCCTTTCTGAACAGCCTGCGAAGAATTCCGAGAGAGTCTGTTGGCATTCAGGCGCTAAGGGTTTCGAGGTGCTCAAGTAGTTTGTCAACAATCTGCGAGGAAGTCTGTCTCGACACCCGTGAAGCGTCGTTCGTTCCCGGATTCGGACGTTTCACGCTTCACGTTTCACGAACGACAGGGTCGTTCAAATTGACAGCTCCCCCTCTTGCCGACTAGGATAGCGCGCCGTGAGTCATTCCGATTCTTCAGAATCTGCCGCAGTGAAGCACCCACACGCTCCTATCAACCGTGTTGAGCACCTGTTTGAAACAGTCGTGTTCGCCAGCCGGTGGATTCAAGCCCCTCTCTATGGCGGCCTCATCGTGGCCGAACTGCTATACGCATACAAATTTCTCGTTGAACTGTGGGAGATGGTCTGGCACCTCAATCAGCAGCAGGAGACGGTCTTCATGCTGGGCGTCCTGGGGCTGATCGACGTGACAATGGTGGCGAACTTGCTCACGATGGTGATCATCGGCGGCTACGCTACCTTCGTGAGCAAGCTGGACTTAGAGGGACATGCCGATCGACCGGACTGGCTGACTCATATCGACCCTGGCACCATTAAAATTAAACTTGCAGCCTCACTGATCGGCATTTCCAGCATTCATCTCCTGAAATCGTTCGTCAACATTGCGAATGAAGATCTCGAGCAAATCAAGTGGAAGATTTTTATCCACATGACCTTCATTGGATCCGCCATTCTGTTGGCCTGGACCGACAAGATCATGCAGAAAGATCGAAAGCACTGATTCAGGGGTTCAGGCTGAAGGCTGTTAGGGGGGGAGACTCTAACTTCAGTCGTCAGCCTGAACCCCTGTATTGTTACGAATAATTTTCAACTCAACACAACGATTACCGGAGGCAAGAATGAAGCGATGGCCTAATGCCGTATTTGCCTTGCTGGTTCTCCTTCTCATGCAGGGAGGCTGTAGTACGTCGGTTCTTCAGCTACGCGGCCAACCGGATCTCCATTTCGGGGGGTACCGCCAGAAGTTGGATGACAAGAAAGAGCTTGTGACAAAGTTCCTGGCGTGCACCAGGCAAGCCCACGACGAACCGCTGAACGAACGACGTGACCCCAGCGCCTCGCCCGATCCCCTGTCTCTGCAGTCCCCGGAGGGTCAATCCACCAGCGTCCGCCCCTTGACGTCCCTCATTGATAGGGTTCGCTGGCGCCATCAGGGCAAGGACACTTCCCTCTACATCCTTGCCGACGTTCTTGATGACGTGGTCAACGATGCGAACGCGCACATCGATCTGGGCAAACTCAGACAGGTCATCGAAGTAGCCAGGCAATGGCATGGGCATCTCGGTCTGGATGAGGATCAACTCGAACAGGATTCCTCTCGTTTCGCTCGGATGCTGTTGGCGTACAACAAGGCCTATTTTGGCGATTTAAGTTTCACGGCCAGACCGGCCTCCGCGGGAGCCGGCCTCCGAGGGGTGTTGAAAGTCACCTCAAAGGGATTTGTCGATCGAAGCGGTAACGCCTTGCTGTTTCCAGGGATCTCGGCTGAGCTTGAAGTAAGCCCTGCCAACTCAGTTCGCATGTCGGCCATCACGGTCGACTCTCAACGTGTCAGCGCCGATCTGATGCGCATTTTCCTGGAAGCCTTCTTCGATGCGGCCTATCGCGTGCCGGCTGTGCATGGCGCGACTGCATTGCGAGTGGGACCGGACTCCCTGGAATTGCCCTACCCGGAATTTGATGCCAATCGTCCCATGATTTCACTGGAGGCCTTGGCCCGAGTGGCCCGTGACGCCTTGCGCGCAGAAGCCGCCGTGACTTCGCTCGTGGGGAAAGAGGTGCGCGGTGGAAGTGTCTTCAGTTCCCAGAACGAGACGCTCGCCGCCACCCTTGAAACAGCCGCAGGGGTGATCGCAAAGAAACTCGTCGAACACGAAGGGTTCTGCTACTATCAGATAAGTGAGGGGAAGTCAGCCGCAGGCTGAAGGTGGGAAAGGGCGAGGGTCCGAACACTTCAGCCTTCAGAGCGCCTCACTTGTCCCTCTCGCAATTCACCAACTAGGACCAGGCTGGTACCGTTGCGCCGCCTGAGTCGCGCCAGTGAGGCGTCCAGGCGAGGGCGACGAGTTTTACGGCGATGTTAGCTTTGGTGGGCTTCAACGAAATCGTCTCAAGCTTTTCGTTGAGCGGATCGGTCGCGGCGGCAAGCACATCGGTTTCCGCTTTGAACTGTGTTTCGAGATCGGCCAATTGTTGCTGCAGCGCGGAGACGTTCTCTTCAGCTTGCCCCACATCCTTCGATTCCTTGATCGCACGCCCGGCTCCGCGAATCGCCGTCGTCGCCCGACCGATGTTTGCGGCGCTGATCGTTTTCCGCCCAAGGAATGCGCCAATAATCGAAGCACCAACCGAAATCGCCGCCTGCATTTGACTCGAACGAGACTCCGCTTGCTGCCGTTCGACCATTTGTCCCGCACGCCTGATCCGATCTTGCAAGGCAGCGATCTTCGGCGCGTACTTTTGACGCAGGCTGTCCGATTGTTTGTCCCTGGCTTCACGTCCGGATTGTTGCAGTCGCACACGGAAGTCCCGCTCGGATTCGTCTGGCTTCGAAACCTCTTTCGTGCTGGGGCTCTTCAACAGATCGACTTTCTGGGTGCGAAATAGCCACCCGGAAAAGTCCTTGCTCCAAGCTTCATAACTCTTGGCTTTGCTCGCCGTACTGGGAACAGATCCGAACTGCGCGCCGTCTGTGGGTGTTGACTCCAAGTCGGCCAGGGCCAAGCCCGCTTCCACGGCGCGGTCCCAATCCACCGCCACCGCACCATCCGAGATCGGCGCAAGGAGGGTCACATCCTGTGTTACATCGACGCCGGCCTTACTGTCAGATACGCGCACCTGCGATGCTCCAAGCAACATCGGCTGGTAGATTAAGGTGCTGCCGCTCGGCTGGCTGCCTCGGATGGGGATAAAATGCTGTGGCACATCAGGGGGGAGCATAGGACGTGAAAGGTGAGACGTGAAAGGTGAAATGTGGGCCATGGCGACTGAAGATCCCGGCTGCTCGCTATCCACCGAACCTTTCACGTCTAACATTTTACGTTTCACGGGCTCCATGAGTGTCTTGATCTGCGTCCGGGTCAGTGGCCCTCGAAGGTAGGACAGCGTCCACCTCGTTTGGAAAATTTCCGGCGCATCTTCATGCACGTTATTCATGAGAAAGACACGATTCCCGAGGCCGGCGAGAAGCTGTTCCATCGCCTGTTTATCGAACTTCCTACCAGAGCTTGCCGAAGCGCCTTCCAGTCCTTCCAACACGCGAGCCTTGTCTCGTTCGGTTTGCAGCCGTCCGATGAACCAGGTGCCGGTATTTGCCAAGCCTTTGTAGTCCAAATCGACGGGGTTCTGTGTCGCCAATACGACACCCAGACCAAATGCGCGGGCCTGCTTCAGCAGAGTGAGCAAGGGTTGCTTTGACGGCGGATTGGCGACGGGCGGGAAGTAGCCGAAGATTTCGTCCATGTAGAGGATGGCGCGGAGACTGGTCGTACCGGACTGCGCCCGTACCCAGCCGAGCGTCTGGCTCAGCAGCAACGTGACAAAGAACATCCGCTCGGCATCATTGAGATGCGCGATAGAGAAAATGGCGAGGCGCGGTTTCCCTCCTGGCGAGTGGAGCATCTGGCCGACATCAAGTGCATCGCCTTCCAACCAGGCGGAAAATCCCGGCGCAGCTAATAAGTTATTTAACTGCATGGCGAGAGCAAAGCGTTCCTTCGAGGGGTAGAACGAATCGAGATCCAGCACACCGATCTTGGTAACGGGCGGTGTCTGAATCTGCTGGATCAATGTGGCCAGATCCAGATTCTGTCCTGCTTTCCATGTGTGATCGAGAATCGTCGAGAGGAGAATGTGTTCGCGACTCTTGATCGGATCGGCCTCAACACCGATGAACCCCAAGAGACTCGTCACCGTCGTGCTGATCCGCTCACGCAGCATCTCGGGATCGTCCAGAACTTCCTGCGACGGTGCTGCAAACGATTTGAGAATGGACACCGGAATGCCTGCGTTACTGCCAGGCGTATAGACCACTACATCGGCGGCATCGCGGAGCTTCTGAATCCGCTCACCGCTCTGGCCCCAATCCCCCAAGCCTTTCTTCCACATCTCGGCCTGCTGGATTGCATAGTCTGTCGGCGAGAGTCCCTTCTTGCGGGCATCATCCTCATTGATCCATGGTGCGAAGTCTTCCCCACGCAGCTGCGGAAAATTCAGCATCAGATTGGCGAGATCCCCTTTGGGATCGATGATCAGCGCGGGAATCCCATCGATCGCCGCTTCTTCGAGTAATCCGATGCACAGACCGGTCTTCCCGCTTCCCGTCATCCCGACGCAGACGGCATGGGTGACCAGATCTTTCGAGTCATACAACAGCCAGCCGGGCTTGGACTGCTTGGTTGCCATGTCGTAAGGACGGCCCAGATAGAACACACCCAGCTTCTCGAAGTCCTGGGTGGCTGGCTGCGCTTGTGCTGCTGGCTTCTTCACCTTAGCCATGGCTGTGCTCCCTGGGATTGTTGGTCAATAGTCACTGGTCATTGGACGAGGAGAGGAGCTTCTCTTTCTCTCATCCATTGACTAATGACCGATGACTTTATGTCCATTTCACCATTCTTTGAAAATGACAAAGACGGCGCCGATCATCATGGCAAAACCAGCCAGATAGTTCCATTTCAACTCTTCCTTCAGATAGACCACCGAGAAGATGCAAAACACGACCAGAGTAATCACTTCCTGGATGGTTTTCAATTGGGCGGCGTTGAATTGGTAATGGCCGATGCGATTCGCCGGCACTTGGAAGCAATACTCGACAAAGGCGATCCCCCAGCTGACGAGAATTACAATCCACAAGGGCGAGTCCTTATATTTAAGATGACCGTACCAGGCGAAGGTCATGAAGATATTGGAGATGGTCAGTAAGAGGACTGTATGCATAGGTTCCTTCTTGAGAGAGTTTTTAACGCCTCACGAACAATTGCTCGTGAGTTTCACTCCTTTTTATCGGACGCTCTTACTTGTGCCCAAATTAAGTTGCCTTGTTGATAGTAGATATCTTTTGGCGTCGGAATTGTCTTTCTGGGTCGTTTTTGATCTTTAAGAATCTCGTATCGTACGTATCTGCACAGACGGAGCATTGCCAGAGGGCCGCCATAGTGTTTCCAGTTAAACGGAATCCCATGTAAAACCTTTGTATCTAGGGAAACAATGTCTTTCAGTTCAAACACTCGATTGCGGCAGTAAGGATCGATAGACCAAACAGGATTGAACGGGCTGTGTGCGAAGGCGTTTCGAATCAACCTTGATATTTCATATGCCGCCTGAACATCCGAATTCTTTGTGTTTCTTGGATCGGGAATCGCAGCTTTGATTGCGTCCTTCAGTGCAACCGCCATTAAAAAGGTCGCTGAACGATGCATATTCCAACTGGCAAAGTTAGCCTGATCCTTTCGTAGTGCCACTTCCTCATAACTAACCTTGTGTTTGCCGTGAGTCCATACCACAGGAAGATCTAGTGGTTGCTTATCCATCGTGATCGCGATTTGCACAGCAGAAGCCAACCGAAACTGGAGTTCCGCCGCGAATAAGAAGTCGATATGTGTGGCCAGATTAGTCATCGCAACAGAATTGGAGCGGCTGATGGCCATTGGCGTCGTCAGCCGCCCTTACCCTTTCCCACTTTGCAGGGGTGGAAGGGATGGATATGGAGGGAGTCGCCATAGCGGGCACGGGGAGATAATAGCCAAAAGAGTGCCGTTGTGCGACAGCCTGCGACCCTCGGTCGCGTTTTAGAGGAGCACGCGGCCAACAGTACGGAGCCAGAAGCAGTCTCTATCCAACGCATTATGGCGACTCCCGGAATATCCGCCCTTCCTACCCCTCTGTTTCTTTCAGCACCTGCCCCGTATACGACCGCTTGGACTAGGCTATTTCTTTTGGTGGTTCTTCTACCACAATCTCACCACCTCGCCCACCACTGTGTTGCCGGCTTCGACAAGCCGGTCGAGCACGTCGTCCGCCATTCGCCTGTCGTCGTGCCCGGTCCTAGGAGCCAGCCGGGTTCAGTGCCCGGATGCGGTCGTGGCGCCGATGCCGGTCTCCGAGCGCACCTGTTGGGCCAGAAAGCCGCCCCGGTCCTTTGCCGCCTGGCTGCTTCGGTCAAGGATTGAGAACAGCCAGATACCCACGACCCCGATCGTCATCGAGAACAGCGCCGGCGAGGTGTACGGGAACAACGCGCTGCCTTTCGGATAGCCCAAGGTCGCTTCCCACACCGGCGGCGACACGATTGTGAGCAGTACCGATGAAATCAACCCGAGAAAACCGCCAATGACAGCGCCGCGGGTCGTGCAATCTTTCCACAACACTGACATGAACAACACCGGGAAGTTGGCCGATGCCGCGATCGCGAACGCCAGGGATACCATGAACGCCACGTTCTGTTTCTCGAACACGATACCCAGCAACACGGCCAGGATTCCCAGCGCCACCGTGGTCATGCGCGAAACACGCAACTCAGAAGCGCCGTCGGCCTTGCCGCCTTTGATAGCCGTGGCGTACAGGTCGTGTGACACTGCTGACGCACCCGATAGCGTAAGACCGGCAACGACAGCCAGGATGGTCGCAAATGCCACGGCCGAGATGAAGCCGAGAAACACATTGCCACCCACCGCGTTGGCCAGATGCACCGCCGCCATGTTGCTGCCGCCCTTAAGCGCACCGTTGGCATCGAGGAAATCCGGGTTGGTCAGCACGAAGGTGATTGCGCCGAAACCGATGATGAAGGTCAGTAGGTAGAAATAGCCGATCCATCCGGTCGCCCACATCACCGACTTGCGCGCTTCCTTGGCGCTTGGTACCGTGAAAAAGCGCATCAGGATGTGCGGCAGGCCGGCCGTGCCGAACATCAGCGCCATGCCTAACGAGATCGCCGAGATCGGGTCTTTGACGAAGTTACCAGGTCCCATGATCGACTGCCCGGCAGCCGCGGCTTCCGCCGACGGCTCGCCCGCGGCTGTGGCCAGGCCGGCTTTGATCTCGACCGCTTTGGCAAACATCGCCTCCAGGCTGAAGCCGAAATGCAGCAGCACCATGAACGCCATGAAGGTTGCGCCGCCCAGCAGCATGCAGGCCTTGATGATCTGCACCCAGGTGGTTGCCGTCATGCCGCCGAACAACACGTAGACCATCATCAGCGCGCCGACGATGACAACTGCCATCCAGTATTCGAGACCGAACAGGAGCTTGATCAACTGGCCGGCGCCGACCATTTGCGCGATCAGGTAGAAAGACACCACCACCAGCGTGCCAGAGGCCGCGAAGATGCGGATCGGTGCCTGCCTAAACCGGAAGGCGGCGACATCCGCGAAGGTGAACTTGCCGAGGTTGCGCAGGCGCTCGGCCATCAGAAACGTGAGTACAGGCCAGCCGACCAAAAAGCCGATCGAGTAGATGAGGCCGTCGTAGCCACTGGCCATCACCGCTGCAGAAATACCCAGGAACGATGCCGCAGACATGAAGTCACCGGCAATCGCCAGACCATTCTGGAAACCCGTAATGCTCCCACCCGCGGTATAAAAAACAGCCGCCGACTTGGTCCGAGCCGCAGCCCATTTCGTGATGAACAGCGTGAGCAACACAAAAACACCGAACATGCCGATCGCCGTCCAATTGATCGCCTGCTTCTGCGCCTGACCGACATCCGGGCCGGCGGCATACACCGATCCAGCAACAGCACACACCGCCGCCACGGTCAGCCCGGAAAGTACCGCATTGGGATACTTGCGATGCAAGCCGATCACTTCAGTACCTCTTTGGCAATGGCGTCGGACAGCGCATCGAACTCGCGGTTGGCGCGATTCACGTAGTACGCGGTAAGCACGATCGTGAACACAATGATCCCAAAGCCGATCGGAATGCCCATGGTCATCACGCCGACACCAAGTTTCTGTGACAGAAAGCTCTTGTTGAACGCCACCAGCAGAATGAAGCCGTAGTAGGCGATCATCATCACCAGGGTCAGCCACCAGCCGAAGTGGGTTCGCTTAGTTTTCAGCGCCTGATAGTTCGGATTGTTCGCAATTCGCGTGACCAACTCAGGATCCACGGTGCTTCCTCAAAGTCATTGGTTCGATGCCAAGTTGGTGGTGCGACAAGGTTGGGTGCGAATATGCCAAACGACTGCGTCGGTGCCGTGGGCCAGTTGGAGATACCTGGCATCTGGAGGACGAATACCTAAAGACCAACGGTCAGTTCCAATACCTGTGGTGTGCCGTTGATCAAGAAGGGCAGGTCATCGACATTCTGGAGCAGAACCGAAGAGGCTTCATTATGGCCGAGCGATCCCTTCAACTGCATTTGCTTATACCTCCCCCCGCCTCTTTTAGCACTTGTCCCGTATACGACCGCTTCGACTTGGCGATTTCTTTGGGAGGTCCTTCGGCCACGATTTCACCGCCTCGATCACCACCCTCCGGTCCGAGATCGATAATCCAATCCGCATTCTTGATTACATCGAGGTTATGTTCGATCACCACCACGGTGTTACCAGCCTCGACCAATCGATCCAGTACATCCAGCAGCCGTTGCACATCGGCGAAATGAAGCCCGGTTGTCGGTTCATCCAGAATGTACATCGTGCGTCCAGTCGGACGCTTCGACAGCTCGCGCGAGAGTTTGACCCGTTGCGCCTCGCCTCCGGACAGCGTCGTGGCTGACTGGCCAAGCTTCACGTAGTGCAATCCGACATCGTGCAGGGTGTCGAGCTTCCGCTTGATGAACGGGATATGTTCGAAGAACTCCACGGCATCGTCCACCGTCATATTCAACACGTCGGCGATGCTCTTCCCCTTATGGTGAATCTCCATCGTCTCGCGGTTGTACCGTTGGCCCTTGCAGACCTCACAGGTCACGTAGACATCCGGCAGGAAATGCATCTCGATCTTGATTAACCCATCGCCCTGGCAGGCCTCGCAACGGCCACCCTTTACATTGAAACTATAGCGACCGGGCTTGTAACCCCTCACGCGGGATTCGGGCAAATTGGAGTAGAGGTCACGAATGAAACCGAACAGACCGGTATAGGTTGCAGGATTCGATCGCGGGGTCCGGCCGATCGGGGACTGGTCGATGTCGATCACTTTATCCAGCGCAGCGACACCCAGCAGCTCCTTACAGCCATCGATCTTCGGTTTTTTCTGATAGAGCAACTGGGAGAGGGAGTGGAACAGCACCTCAAGAACCAGCGTGCTCTTTCCGGACCCGGACACGCCGGTCACACAGGTGAGCAGACCGAGCGGTATCTTGGCGGTCACTCCCTTGAGATTGTGTTTCGTGGCTCCAAGGATGGATAAGAACCCCTTGGCCTTGCGTTGACGGCGAGGTAGGCTGACCATCTGTGTGCCCCGGAGATATTGACCTGTCAACGAGTCGAGATTTCCCATGACGTCGGTCGGTGTGCCTTGGGCAATAACTTGGCCGCCGTGCGTCCCGGCGCCAGGTCCCATATCCAGCAGATGGTCCGCTGCCATCATCGTTTCCGCATCGTGTTCGACCACCACGACCGTGTTGCCCAGGTCTCGCAGGCGCAGCAGGGTCTGGAGCAAGCGCCGATTATCCCGCTGGTGGAGACCGATCGAAGGCTCGTCGAGGATGTAGAGGACACCGACGAGGCCGGAGCCGATTTGCGTGGCAAGCCTAATGCGCTGTCCTTCTCCACCGGATAAGGTCGCAGCCGCCCGATCCAACGTCAGATAATCCAGACCGACGTTGACGAGAAACCCGAGCCGTTCGCGGATTTCTTTCAAGATGCGATGGGCAATCATCAGCTCACGCTCGGTGAGTTTCAATGAACTGAAAAAGTCTGCTGCAGCTCGAACAGATAGATGGGTCACCTCCGCGATCGATTGTGAGGCCAGCGTGATCGATAAACTTTCAGGCCGAAGCCTCGCGCCCTTGCAGACCTCGCAGGGTTCCAGCAAGGTGAAGTCTTCATCGTCAGAAGAATCGGGTGTCATGGCGTAGCCGATGCCGTCGCAAGCAGGACAGGCTCCATGAGGGCTGTTGAACGAAAAGACGCGCGGCGTAATTTCCGGGTAACTGACCCCGCAGCGGATGCAGGCGAGCTTCTCGCTATAGAGTGAGACTTTTCCGTTGTCCGTGAGCACTCCGACGAGTCCACCGGCGAGTTTCAGCGAGGTCTCTACCGAGTCGGCCAACCGTCTTGTCAGCGCCTCGCCCGGCTTCATCACGAGCCGATCAATTACGATTTCAATCGTGTGCTTTTTCTGTTTATCGAGCGCGATGTCCTCGCCCAAGTCCACCAGCTGACCATCGACCCTGGCCCGGACGTAGCCGGATCGGCGCATGTCGAGGAGTTCTTTGCGATACTCGCCTTTCCTGCCGCGGACGATCGGAGCTAAGAGCTGAAACTTGCTTCCCTCCGGCAGCAGGCCGATGGCATCGACCATCTGTTGCACCGTCTGCGCTGTTATTTCATCGCCGCACTGAAAACAGGAGGGGCGTCCGATCCGGGCAAAGAGGAGACGGAGGTAGTCGTAAATTTCTGTGACAGTGCCAACTGTGGACCGAGGATTGTGGCTGGTGCTCTTTTGCTCGATGGAAATGGCGGGCGAGAGCCCTTCGATCGAATCGACGTCGGGCTTGCCCATCTGTTCGAGGAACTGCCGGGCATAGGCAGAGAGCGACTCGACGTATCGCCGTTGGCCTTCGGCATAGATCGTGTCGAAGGCCAGCGATGACTTGCCCGACCCGCTCAGTCCCGTGATCACGACAAGCCGGTCGCGCGGGATGGTCACGTCGATGTTCTTGAGATTGTGCTCCCGTGCCCCTTTAATGACGATCGAGTTATGCATCAGGGGCGGGATTATAGCATACGGGTTTGGTCGTCTTGACAAACCTGGAAGGCTGGTGCTACCACGGTCTCATGGTGCATGTGGATACACCGCCAGTTCAAAAGGGGACCGACGCTCCAGCTGCTCCGATCGCCGTTTCGACTTGGACTGGCTCAGCCCGCGAACAGGCCGTTCAGCGGATGTTTACGTCGATCGCCGGCGTTTACGATCTCAACAACACGCTTCTGAGCTTTGGGCTACACTACCGGTGGAAGAAAATCACCGCCTCCTATGTCCCCGTTACTACGGGAGGCCGGGCACTCGATGTCGGGTCCGGCACAGCCGATCTGGCGCTCTTGATCGAGCCCCGCATGGGCATCAATGGCCGCGTCATTGCCTCCGACTTGAACCATGCCATGCTTGTCGAGGGGTTGAAAAAAGTTACAAGCCGGGGTCTGGGGAAGAAGATTACCTGTCTAGAAGCCAATGCCGAACATCTAGGCTTTCCGAACGAGACTTTCAATGCTGTGACTACAGGGTTTTGCATGAGGAATGTCGGCAATCTTCGGCAGGCGCTCACGGACATTCACCGTATTTTGCAGCCAGGAGGCCGGTTTGTGTGTCTGGAGTTTTCCCGACCCGTTTTCGGGTGGCTGCGGGCTCTGTACGATTGGTACTCATTCCGGCTTCTTCCCTGGATTGGCACGAAAGTGGCGCATGACACGACCGGTGTCTATGAATATCTCCCGGCCTCCATTCGGAACTTCCCGGATCAGGAACGACTGAAGCAGATGCTCCTTGACGCAGGCTATCGTCAGGTCTCGTATCGAAATCTGTCGGGCGGGATCGTGGCGATACATGTGGCAACGAAATGATAATCGGAAAGTCTATAAAGTCGTCAAGTCATCATGTCCCTGATCTTTAGACTTTAAGACTTTCTGACTTGACGACATTTTGACTAAGTGGGCTATGAATTCAATTCTTTACGTTTTTCTGCCCTGCAAGAAGGTCTATCCCATCGGGGTGACCTATCTCGCTGATTTTATTCATCGCCGTAAACCGGACGTGCGGCAGCGCATTCTCGACCTGTCTCTCTTTCCCGATGCTCAACGGATCAGTGCGGTCCGCGATGCCGCCACCGAGTTTAAACCGGACCTCGTCTGCTTTTCCTGGCGCGATATTCAGATCTTTTCCCCGCACGAGGGAGACTCCTCGCTGGAACATGCGTTTAACTTTTACTTTGCGAGCAATCCACTCAAGCGGATTGCCGCCTCGTTTGCCGGGGTAAAACAGCTCTATCGCTACTACAGCCATATCCGGGCGGCGCTCTCCTATCCCTGGTTGATTGCCAAGGAGTTTCCCAAGGCGCAGATCATGATTGGTGGGGGAGCCTTTACGGCCTTTGCTGACCAGCTCATTCAGAAGCTCCCGGAAGGCGTCATCGGGATTCTCGGTGAAGGTGAAGATGCCATTCTCAAGGTCATTGAAGGTCAATCGCTGGAGAAGGAGCGCTATATCCTCCGAGAGGGAAAGACCGTTCGAAAGGGCCAGCAGGGTTCGCCGGCTCTTCTTGACGCGCTGACCGTCGACCTGCCCTATCTGACCTCAATTTTTCCTCAGCATCGGGAATATCTTGGCGAATCCATCGGGGTTCAGTCGAAGCGAGGCTGCCCCTACGACTGCGCGTTCTGTCTTTACCCCTACATCGAAGGGAAGCGGGTGCGTTATCGACCACCCTCCATGGTCGTCAAGGATATTTCTCAGCACTACCATCAATGGGGTGCCAGGCGATTCTGGTTCACGGACGCCCAGTTCATTACCGGGAAAGAAGCCTATCCCCAATGCACCGAGATCCTTGAACGGATCCTTGCCGAGAAACTGGAGATCGAGTGGTCCGGCTATATCAGGACATCGCTCATCACCCCGGAGTTGGCCAAACTCATGGTCCGATCCGGCGTCGGTGATCTCGAAGTCGCCATTACGTCTGGCTCCCAAGTGGTGTTGAACGACCTCCACATGGGATTCAAGCTTGAGCGGTTGTACGATGGCTGCCGCTATCTGGCAGAAGCGGGATTCAAGGGGAAGGTCATTCTCAACTATTCGTTGAATTCCCCAAAGGAGACGGAGGATTCGCTGCTCCAAAGTGTGGAGTCCTATAAGAAAGTTGCCGCGATCCTAGGTGAGGAACGAGTCTTCCCCCTGATGTTCTTTTTGGGCATTCAGCCAAACACCGATCTTGAAGAACGGCTGTTAGAGGAAGGCTATCTCTCGGCTGGCTATAACCCGCTGATGCTGACCCCGACGAGTATCAGAAAGCTCCTCTATAACCCGGCGCCGTTAAACTCGTTCATCGCCAAGGCCTGCCTCCGGGCCTGGGAACGGAAAGAGGGAAGCAGGGACCCACGGAAGTGGACGGGATCTCTATCTCAATCCCCAAAAGAATCAGGCCCCTACGCCGACCAGAACTTGATTCGAGGGATCGAGGGGAACTCCGGACGCGATGCCCTCTTGTCCCTGGAAGAAATACTCCGTTCCCGGCAATCCCTTCGCTCCGCAAAAGAGTCGAGCGAAAAATCCGTCGCGACCCCGGCATCCTAACGTCGTCCCACCAGTCCCCCTTGACACCTTGCATTCGAATTCAGGCCGGTGCTAGCATGTGCGTTCTTTGAGGGTAGAGAAGCACGTCAACCGTTTGGAAATTTTGAGAATTACTCTTGTTCGCCCTGGCCTGAAGGGCATCTTGAGGAGACATCTCGATGTATAAGACGATCTACGTTCCGGTCGATAACTCCGACCATTCCAACACCGCCGTCGACGTTGGAGTTCATTTCGCCAAAGCCTTTGGCTCAAAGATTGTGGGTAGCCACGTCTACGCGGCCAAAATGCATGACAAGCGGTTCAAGCAGATGGAAGCCGGCTTGCCCGAAGAGTACCACGATGAAAAAGAACTCGACCGGCAGCGCCAAATCCATGATTCGCTGATCACTCGCGGCCTCCAGATCATTACCGACTCCTATCTCGACTACGTCGATAAGAAATGCGCTGAAAACAACCTGCCGATCGAGCGTCGCTCGCTTGAGGGCCGGAACTGGAAGGTATTGGCTGAAGACATCAATACCAATGCCTACGACCTGGTCATCATGGGCGCGTTGGGCGTCGGCGCGGTGAAGGATAGTGTGATCGGCAGCAATACCGAGCGAGTGCTTCGTCGCGTGCGGAACTCGGACATGCTGATCATCAAGCAAATCCAGCCGATGACCGGCGGAAGAATCGTCGTTGCCGTGGATGGCAGCCCCTATTCCTTCGGCGGACTCATGACCGGCCTGGCGTTGGGCAAGGCGTTCAACATGCCGGTTGAAGCCATTTCAGCTTTCGATCCCTATTTTCACTATGCCGCCTTTCACAGCATTTCGGGTGTCCTCAACGAGGAAGCAGGCAAGGTATTTCGCTTTAAAGAGCAGGAAAAGCTCCACGAGGAAATCATCGACAGTGGCCTTGCGAAGATCTACCAGTCGCATCTCGATATCTGCCGCGAGCTTGCTCAGGCCGAGCAGACCGACGTCAAGACCACCCTGTTGGACGGCAAGGCCTTCGAGAAGATCATTCAATATGTGCGTAAGGATATCCCGGCATTACTGATCGTCGGACGGATCGGTGTGCACAGCGACGAGGATATGGACATCGGCAGCAACACGGAAAACCTCTTGCGGTCCGCACCCTGCAATATCTTGGTGTCGAACAGGAAGCACGTACCACCGATCGATACGTTGGCGGAATACACGATCGCCTGGACTGAAGAAGCTCTTCGCCGGATGGAAAAGATTCCCGTATTTGCTAGAGGCGTCGCCAAGACCGCGATTCACCGCTATGCCATCGAAAAGGGCCATACGATCATCAGCAACACGGTCGTCGATTCAGCTGTGGGAGACCTCCTGCCTAAGGGGGCGATGGATGCCATGCACGCGCTAGGTGGCAGTCTGGATGCCGCAGGCATCGACCGAGAAAAAATGCAGGCTGACGAATCCGTGATGAAGGATCTCATGGGCTCGACGCTTAGCGGCATGATGACAGAGGTTGTGGAAGACAAGCCGAAAGTGAGTGCCAGCACCCAAGCCTATTTGGACCGGATGAACCAGAATTACTTCGTCTGCGACGGCTGCGGCTACATCGGAAAGGGCGAGACACCCGTGAAGTGCCCTGTCTGCGCCGCTGGAGGCGATCGCTTCAAACTGGTCGACAAGCAGCTTTTTGAAGCAGCGGCGCACGTGGAAGGGGTTCTCGAAACCGACCTGGCCTATGATGACGTCCCCATGCAATGGACGAAGGACGCCAAAGAAGGAATCCGCGCAGTCCCAGCCGGCTTCCAGCGCCGGCGCGCTAAGGCCAAAATTGAGAAGACTGCTCGTAAACTCGGCATGACCACGATCACGCTGGAGTATGCCGCACCCATGATTCAGGAAGCGGCTTCAGAGGACTACACTCCCATCTTCGCGAACAAGGGAACCGGTGCTTCGACTGAAGCTCAGGCGACCGTGGCTGCTGCAACGAATGGTGCGCTGGTCTTGCACGAGAACGGTCAGGGGAACGGAAACGGTCAGGTGGCGGAACCTGCCCCTGCCTATACCTGGATGCCGGAGGCTCAATCACGGCTCGAACGGGCCCCTGAAGGGTTTATGCGCGACTGCACGCGTGCCCTCATCGAAAAACATGCCGATAAGATCGGCGCCATAGTCATTACAGCTGAAGTGGCTCACGAGGGTATCGAGCAGGCCAAGGACTATATGGCAGAAGCCATGAAGACCGGCAACCTGAAGGACATGATTGCCAACCTGACCGGCAAAGGGAAATCGTAAGTGCTGAGTCTTGAGTGCTGAGTTCTGAGTTGTCCCCGGAGCCATACACTTCGTTTCAACTGAACAACTCAGAACTTATAACTCAGCACTCATAACTGGAGCATTCGTGCGTGGGTAAGTCTCTTCCAATCTTCAATGCTCCGTCTCTGGCGGGTGCGTTCGGGAGCATCCAACAGCAGGTATCGCAGTTCTTTACTCCGCCATCCACGGTTCCTGCGCCGCACGACGGCCGGACGGTCGATGACTTCAAGCCCTATCTCATCGCTCTGAACCTCACGAAGCGCTGTAACCTCAAGTGCGACCATTGTTACCTCGACGCGACGACGAAATCAGCCGGCGGGGACGATGAACTCTCGACCGAAGAGTGCTACCGGCTTATCGATCAGATTGCCGTGGTCAACAAGGGTTGTCTCCTCGTAATCACGGGTGGTGAACCGCTCGTCCGTCCTGACATCCTCGATATCGCGCGCCATGCCGTGAAGCTTGGCTTCATGGTGGTGTTCGGGACCAATGGCATGTTGATCGACGACCGGATGGCGAAGGAGCTAGTCGCGATCGGCGTGATGGGCATGGGCATCAGTATCGATTCACTCGATCCCCAGAAGCATAATCGCTTTCGAGGCGTGCCCGGCGCATGGGAAGCCGCACTCGCAGGCATTGAGGCATGCAAGCGGAATGGATTGGCCTTCCAAGTGCACTTCAGCGCGCAGCCTATGAATTATCAGGAGTTGCCTTCGGTGATCGATTGGGCGCATCAGCTTGGCGCCAAAGTACTCAATGTCTTCTTTATGGTCTGCACAGGCCGTGGCGAGGAACTGACTGACATCACCCCGGCTCAGTATGAAGAGGTGCTCGGCTACCTGGTCAACTGTCAGGATAATTACAAGGGCATGCTTGTCCGAGCCCGTTGTGCGCCACATTTTAAACGGCTCGCGTACGAGAAGGACCCGAACTCTCCAATTACCAAGGCGACTGGTTATATGGGGGGCGGCTGCCTCGCCGGTACCAACTACGCGCGCGTGACTCCTAACGGTGAACTGACCCCTTGCCCCTATATGCCGCTTTCAGCCGGGAATATCCGCGAGACCAGCTTCGTCGACCTGTGGGAAAAGTCCGATGTATTTAATTCCTTCCGCTACCCACACCTGAAGGGTAAATGCGGCGATTGCGAATACACGGACATCTGCGGCGGCTGCCGCGCGCGCCCCTACGTTGATCACGGAGACTGGCTGGACGAAGATCAATGGTGTCTCTACACGCCAAAAGGTGGTGAGAAGATCAAAGTCGCATTTAATACGCCGGAAGAAAGCCTCGTGGCGTGGGATGGGGACTCGGAAGCACGACTCAACCGGATTCCCTATTTCTTACGCGCCATGGTGAAAAAAGGCGTTGAAAAGCATGCGCGCGAGAATGACATCCCGCTGATTACCATTGAGTTAATGGAAGAACTCCGCAAGAAACGCTTCGGCAACGACACACCTGTTTTCAAATTCTAACGTGAGACGTAAAACGTGAAACGTGAGAAGTCCAGAACCTCGGATTCGTGGCTGACCCCTTACCTTTCACCTTTCGCTTTTTACATTTCACGAGTCTAAAAGTGGACGGTCTTCAAGGCATCGTCACAGACCTCAATGCACTGATCCCAATCATCAATCATTGGCTTCACTTATTGTCGGCGGTCGTCTGGATCGGCGGACTCGCATTCCTCGTTATGGCCGTGACTCCTGGGCTGAGGAAGGCGGTTTCCAGGGAGCAGATCAAGCCGATCACCGACGCGTTCTATCTGCATTACAAAAAAGTCGCGGGCATCCTGCTCATCGTTTTGCTATTTACCGGTGGTATCAATTTCCACTACGTCAATCAGGCCATCACCTTGCAAACCGGCAGCGGGATTCAGAACCATGCCAAATATTTGACCGTCTTTTTCATCAAGCTATTTCTCGCCCTTTGTCTCCTCACGCTGTTCCTCTACACGGTACTATTCAAGTCCGATGATGTAGAAGAAGAGGGAGGGGAGTCCTATGAAGCAATCCCCTTTCAACGAGCCGCACTCTGGATCGGCATCTTTATCCTGCTCTGTGCTGCTGCGATGAAACATCTCCACCAATAGACCTGGTTCCATCTTCAGCTTCCCACAGCTTCCATCTGCTGTATGTCATCCATGCCTGTATCTTGCAGGATAAGGAACGTACCAAAACGGATACGCTTCTATCCGATGGCCGCATCTTTCCTCCTTGCTCGTTAAGCCACGTCTACTCAATAGCTTATGATGCAGGCCCCGGATTATTTTCGCTGGGAAAACCGTGGTATAGGGGTTGCTGTATCGCTGTATTCTTCTCATCACCAGAGAGAAGGGGCGGATGGTCAATGGTCGAAGCTGGAAGTGTATTGGCGAAGCGAAATGCCGACGGGTGCCCACTCAAGAGGTTTATGCCTCTCATGCCGGTGGAACTACCTCTGGATTATGCCCATCCGGAGTCCTCCTGCCGCCATGCGCTTCCGCCATCGGGGCTGCGTCCTGCCATTTAGCAGCGGCGCAGCCCTCCAATCCGACAGGAGCCGCCTGAAGTATGAATCAAGCCATGGTCAGGGGGCTATATCACTTCAGGGCGAAATATAAGGAGGTGTACAATGTCGCTGACCAATCAGGCCATTATGAGTGGCTCAATCAAGAATGAACATTGTGGTGCCCCTAGTCCGTCTTCCAGATCCCGAGAGGCTGGGCAGCAACAACCCCCTCGAATGGTCAGGCTAACCGTCAGCCTTCCCGGCGATCTCGTCGATCGTCTGCGCGATGCAGTGTATTGGAGTCCCAGTTTGACGCTCGCATGGCTGATCGCGCAGTCTCTACGGACTTCCCTAACAGAGATGGAATCCTTGCGTCAGAGTCCCTTTCCGAAACGAACAAGGGCGCTCCGAGCGGGACGCCCTCGATTGGTCGGACAGTCGATGAATGTATCTCCTCGTGCCAGGATCACCAGCAATGGGACGGTCTGCCAGGCTAAAGGGGGTATTCAGGCGACTCTTATCGCATGACTGTTCATCGAGTGGTGGAACAGGAGTGGATAGTTCAACAAGCCCGTCTTGTTCCCCCTCCCTCGTACTTATGGGGGAGAGGGAACAACGAACGGTTATAAGTAGTTATAGGCTAGAGCTTTTTGAAGAATGAATCATAGACGCCGTAGGCCAGAATCAATCCGATCAATACGAAATAGATGCTCGAGATCCCGCTATAATCAGGCGGGCCCTCACCCTTCGGTTCATTCGCTAGAACGTAGGATACGCTAGCCAGCAGGACCGTACCCGCTACCGCAACAATCCCTGTACAAATCCTTTTCATAGCTCAACCCTCCCTTCTTCGGATCAAATAAACAAAAAGAGGGGAAAATTATACTTGATTTGCCAGGCCTGGCGCAATGGTTTTTGATCTTCATATGGGGTCTGGTAGGAACTGCTAAGCAGGATAGGCTAGGAGCTCGCAGCTTTCTTGGCAAGCGCTTTCAATGCCGAAGAGACCTCTTTGAAGGAATGGGCAAGTTTGTTGAGTTGTGGCCCCCTTGACATCATCTCGCTCGCGATAGACGTGAGTTGACTGTCATAACTCCCGACTTCTGAGGCAACCTCGGAAACCTTTGCCAGCATCTCCTTGCACGCAGTCAGTTCCTGCTGCAGTTGTTGAGAATTGGTTTGGGCGGCCTTGATCTCCTCCATGGAAGCTTGCAGTTGTTGTGTTAATCGGCCGACATAGGCTTCTCGAGCCCGCATGTCGGACTCCAGGTTGACCCGCATTTCATCGCTTTCATGGCGGCGTTCCTCCAGATCACGAATGGCTTGAATCCAGGGAGCAAGATCCCCGCCGAGCTTTGGAGAGTCAGGTAACGGCTGCCCACATTCCAATGCCTTTATCCCAGATTGCAGCCATTCAACGAATGCCATGACCTCCCCCAGCTTCAGATCGGTCGTCGAAGCGGGACTTGGTACAGGGGCGCTGTCTCGATTTAGGGGAGCTTGTGCTGGCTGTGGAGGTGCAGCCTGTTTCGCCTTCTTTTGATTACTATTCCGCGGCTGTGTCCATCGGTGATATTCCAATAGGACTGCAATACAGTGACGACACATCGGTTCTTCCGGCAGTGCGCAGCTGCACTTTGAGATGAGATGCCCCTCTTTGAGTCGAATCGTCTGTTCGTAGAGCCCGGAATTCCCGATGACGGCGGACGAAATCTGGGCATCATCGGCCTCGACGATCCGAACACGATTTTGAGAGAGATATTGATTGCCGATGTGAAAGGCATTGCGATCAACCACGGCCTGGATCATCGGAGGATCCAGGAGGCTTAATCGCTCGGCGGAACAGGGAATCTTATTTCGCATGCGCTACGTTCCCAAATCATTAACAATGCCGTCAGGTCATGCGGCGTAGTCTGAAACAGACCGGGAATACTGTCAAGAAATGACCAGTTTCCCGCAGGTGATTTGCATGGTTGTTGTCCCTTCCATCGGCACCAATGGCGTATATTCTTTGATTGCACGCGAGACTGTCCGTTACGCGCGTATCCGCGTTTGCAAGAGAAGTTTCGAAAATCCTGCAGGCTAGGCGAGGGTCAAGTGGCGCGAAGCAAGAGAATTCTTCCGGACGCTCATAATGTTTTTTGGAAGCCGGCGAACTTTTCCCTGAGTCCTGTCCGATTAGAGCCGGGAGTGAGACCCATCGCACAAGGGAGGTTTTTTCGTGTGCTTACAGCCACAGAATGCCACCCGTTTCTTTTCTTCAAAGTGAACTTCCATCGGAGAGAAATCTGTCCCCGTATGGGATCCATCGCATAACGGTTGCGTTTTCGATCGGCCGCATTGACACCAATAGACAGAACCAGGCCCCACTTCGATAATGCATGGCGTTCGTCGCGCAATCACCGGTTTATCTGGCATGGGATTCCTACTGCGTGAAATTGTTAGGCGTAAAGGGGTGCAATTTTCTTAACATTTTCGAGGCGGCCCCTTTGCGCTGACCGGTGTCAGCCACAGATAGTCCGCAACTTTCTCTTGGACCATATCGCGCAACTCCTCGATGCGCCCCACCTCAAAAGACGTCATATAGACGCTGACCTGGCGAACCTGGTTGGCCAGACGGCGGATCACTCGCTTTGGAACCGGAAGGTTGTACTGAATGTGCCCGGCCCCTGTATAGCTCACCAGCGGCCCAGCCATGGGATCTGCCCCTAAGCGAATCCGGTTAAGGCGTTGGACCAGCGTCTTGGCCATCCCTTCGTCGCGAACCATGGAGGCTTCGAGCATCGTCCGATAGAGGCTGTCGTCTCCTTTACCATGACAAGCCTGGAGTTGTTGAAGGATACGCATTCGATAGATCGGATCATCGACAATGGCTTCATCCTTCATGTTCCATTGCGCCATCATGGGGTCAGATTCCGCTTGGGCCAGGCCGTTCTTGGCGACGATCCGTACCAATGGTTTCGGAGGATTCATGGCATCCACAGTCCAATGGTGTTCTTTTGCCAGCTGAACCAGCGGCTCATAATCCTCGAACGCGCCACCCCAGTTCTGTCGCCACCTGACGGCCTCCAGGAATTCCTGGCGGTTCATTTCCAGCCCTGAAACATACTGGTCCAATGCCGTTTGGCCATCCCAGCCGAACATTTCCATGGCTAAGGCCGGCGTGCGCCCCTCTGCGTTCAGCCCTCGCAGCACCGTCATTGCCGCGTCAATATGAAACCGATTGTGATGTTCTTCGCCCAGATAAATGATGTCCTGCTGGAGCAACAACGCGGCCCATTGTTCGAGAGAAACCGGCTGCCCCGTCGCCGTATCAATAATCTGCCATTCCTTGAGCGGCGCATGTTGCCCGTTCTGTAAGGCAGCAGAAGATCTGGAGCTTCCCCCACTCGTGCAGGCCGCGGTAAACCACAATACCCCGACGGCCAACAGTACCTTGAATGTCACAAAGATCGCTCGCACGGCGAGCAGCGCCGGTGTCTTGTACATAGCCTCTACCTAACACAGGTCTCTCGGGATGGGCAAGACGGAAACCTTGACGCCCGTGGACTAGGCCGTTATGCTGCTACACAGTCACAATTCATTGATGTCATCGCGTCCCTACGATCTGCGTCCCTATACCAACCGATTCATGAACTCTACCGCACAGGTTCTTGCAGACTTTCGCTCACAGGTCACCCAACTCTTGCAGGAACGCGAGAAGGAATGGGAGGCCTCCCGCAAACTTGTTGAGGCAAAGCAGCTCACCGCGACATTGAAACGGTTGATCGAAGAAGCCCATCGCGTCGATCTTCCAGTCGTCATCCGTGATGCGATCACTCTGGCCTTGGGAAACTCAGAAGTCGCCAGCATTCAAAATCTACCAGGCCCCAGACTCAAAGAACTTACAGGGCTTCCCCCGACAAAAGCCGTGCGAGCTCTCTGTGTATGGTTCGGCGTCATTGAGGGCCCGGTACTGCAGTGGCCGGTGGCCTCCCTTCAGAGCGAAGGGGTTGAGACATTCGCCCATTCTTTCTTCAATCCCTTTGACCTGCTACTCGAAGCGAACGTGGCTTCCTTGCTCGATGTGGGCGCCGGCGACCTATCGTTTGCCACGGAACTGGTCGAGCAATATGTGGCTCCCCTTCATCAGCGGCAGCGCGAGTTAATTCTTCATACGCTTGATCGGCTTCAGCCAGGCTCAAAGCTGGGTGGCCCGCTCCATCCGGAACGGGAACGACTCAACGGGTTACGGTCTCGGACCGGGCTCTCGTTTCAATTCTACGGGAATCAGGACATGTACGATCTGGGCAGCCTCGATCGGACCGGGAAGCTCGCACCCCGCTATACGATCGCGACCTGCTGGGCTCCCGCGACACCCACGTTTGCCTATGAACCGACCAGATTGTCCGATCAGATGATCACTCAAGAGCTCCATCGAACTAAAGGCACGTTCCGGCATACCCACTTTTCCGGGGAACCGGCTTTAGAAGTCCAGCATGGAGACCGCGCGCTCCTCTTTCCGCCATGGAAGTTCGAAGTTCGCGGCCCCCTTACTCTGCTTGATCTCCTGGCGCGCCGAGGTCTCCTCTGCGTTCTCGGAGCCGTCGACACCCAGGTCTTTTGGGAAACCCTGGCGCAACTTCTCGACGACGTCCGCTATCGACCGAATAATCAGCCATTTACATCGGACAATCTTCCGGTGGTATTCGGCGAGATTTTCGAGCGGCTCTCGCGCCTTGCGATCGGAGAGACCATTGATTTGTCGGATTGCGGCCCGTTACGCAGAGAAATCCCACGAGTCCTCCCCCTGCTCCCTGCCCAGGCTCCCTCCTATCGTTTCCGCTCCATTCAGATTCGCCGAGGGGCCATCTTTCCAGGGATCCCCGCCAGTAGTACCGCTAGACGGTTTTCTGACATGGTCGAAGAAAGCCCTCCCTGGATGCTGATCCTCGTGCCGGAATAGCAAGAGGCTGAAAAAGCCCGCCAGCCTGTCTTGTTCATTTGGTCTATCTGGTTTGTCTGGTTTTTTGGTTGAACGAAGCTAACCAGATGAACAAAACAAACCAGATAGACCAGACAGGCCGGGCTTATCCCACGCGAGCAGACATCGAAGCTCTCGTGTGCGGAATATCGTCTTTCCATAGCCTGATAAAACTGAATGGGAGCGGCCAAGCCGGCGCAAAGCCATGTGAATAGCCATCTCCAGACTGGTTGATGCAAGAACTCGTGTGAAAATTGACCATCTAGAGACCCTTTGTTAGACTTCGAGCGTGTTAGATCACCATCCATGCCTGAACCACCAGGGCCACTAATCCCAACATGAATTCATCGCACACCATCCGGTCGATCCAGGACAATATTGCGCTGGTCATCAAGGGGAAAACCCACGTGATCGAGATGGCGGTGGTCTGCCTTCTGGCGCGTGGTCATCTTCTGCTTGAAGATGTGCCCGGAGTTGGCAAAACCACACTGGCACATAGCTTGGCCCGATCGCTGGATTGCTCGTTCAAGCGTATTCAATTCACCAGCGACCTGTTGCCTTCCGACATCGTCGGTGTCTCCATGTTTAACCGGCAAAAACAAGGATTTGAGTTCATCCCCGGACCGATTTTTGCCAACGTTGTGTTAGCAGACGAGATCAATCGCACCACACCGAAGACGCAGAGTAGTCTCCTGGAGGCAATGAGCGAAGCGCAGATTTCCGTCGACAATCAGACTCACCCGCTTGAACAGCCCTTTATGGTCATCGCCACGCAGAATCCTGCTGAATATCATGGGACGTTTCCCCTTCCGGAATCCCAACTCGACCGGTTTCTGATGCGTCTCTGTATTGGATATCCCACGCCAGAGGAAGAGCGAAAGGTGCTCGACCGTCCCTATTCATTGCATCCCGCCGACACGTTGGAAGCGGTGCTGTCGGCACAGGAAGTATTGGTTCTACAGACCCGCGTGGATCAGGTTCATATGGAGGAGAGTCTGACGGACTATCTGCTCGCGATCGTTCAAGCCACCCGTCAGAGCGAGCTCTTGTCCCTGGGGGTCAGCACGCGTGGAGCGCTCGGGCTGAGCAAAGCGGCCAAGGCATTGGCGGTCGTCCGTGGACGCGACTATTGCCTTCCCGACGACATCAAAGAATTGGCGCCGATCGTGCTGTCCCACCGTGTCATGCTGACCAGGACCCACGGCATGCGGACACAGAGCTTTGAACAGGCAGAGCGTATGGTACTCGATATAGTCGAAACCGTTCCCGTCCCTGTCTAGTCAGGCATTGATGGATGCCCTAGCCAACTGGGTAAACTACGCGCGTGAAGCAGCTACTTCTCAACCTCCGTGCCACACCAGCCGTTTCCTTCATCCGTGGCATGTTCCGGCGGCGATCGATCCATTTCACGCCTGAAGGAACCAGGTTTCTGCTCTTCACATTGGGGATCGGGCTTGCCGCCATCAACACCGGCAACAACCTGTTTTACCTACTCCTCGCAATGATGCTCAGCTTCATCGTGATTTCCGGATTGCTTTCTGAGCACTGCCTTCGGCGGCTAGAGTTTCGCCGTCATGTGCCCGATCTCATTATGGCAAACGAACCGACGCTCCTTACACTTTCAGTGACCAATCGGAACAGGCATCTGCCCAGCTTTTCACTGCGGTTGCTGGATGTTGTCGAAGGCAAAGATGTCGACCGGGGTCTTGCCATTCACCTCCTGCCCCCGCAGAGTTCGGTGCTTCTGTCCTATCCACTGGTTGCGACGAAACGAGGGTGGATCCGGTTCGAAGGCATCGGAGCGCAGACGCTATTTCCCTTTGGACTGTTTCGCAAAATAGGGCGCTATTCTACAGAGGCACACCTGCTCGTCAGCCCTCCCATCAAGCCGCTTACATTACGATTCGTAGATGAATTGTTCAGCGAGGGGCAGGGAGAGTCTCTCTCTCGGCGAGGAGATGGAACCCAACTGTACAACCTCCGCTTGTATCACCCTGGCGACGACTCGCGAGCGATCCATTGGATGACCACTGCCCGCACTTCTCAGCTGATCGTGCGGGAGACCGAAGCGGAGGATCAGCGACGCATTACAGTCATCCTCTCAGTTGTGGCCCCAGAAGAAGGCGGCCCGCTTTTCGAACGAAGCGTGACATTCGTGGCTTCACTGCTCTGGCAATTGACGGAGCGTGCCTACCCAGTGCAACTCATCGTAGGGACGGAAGACTCCGGCTTCGGGACGGGGCCCGCTCATCTCTTGGCGATGCTGCGCCTATTGGCGTTGTGCGAAAGACAGTGCCCTGAAACCGATGGAGTCGGCGATGACAGAGAACATTCCCCGTTCAACAACGAAGGCGAGCGAGGGTACACGGTGGCGGTCATTCCCTGGTCGAACCAGGCGGCAGCCACAAATGCGATGCGAGCCGATCGGGTGCTCCACGCCGCGCAACTCGAAGAGTTGACCCATGCCTTTTGATCAAGCCTTTACCCTCAGCTCCGTTCTCCTTGCCACCATAGCGTTTAGTGGGCTTGTGCTTGCGCAGAGTGTCCCGTTCTGGCTCGCCCTCCCCATGGTAATCATTCTCATGCTCTCGGCGCTCCACGGAGGAGGCGTCCTTTTCATTCGACGGGCAATCGCGCGGGTCACCGTCTCGCCGGCCATGTGGAATGTACTGCTGATCGGCGCCTTTGTCATATTGCTGATCGATCTCACAGTGGTATCACGAGACCTTCTCCCGGCGGGCATCCACTTTTTGGTCGTACTGCTCGGTGTGAAGTTACTGACCCTCCAACAGCGGCGTGATTATCGGCATCTCTATGCAATTAGTCTCATGGCAATCCTGGCTTCCGCAGCACTGACGAGCGATGCCTGGTATGTCCCGATTTTTCTGTTGTATCTGATCACGGCGGTCTGGACGCTCTTGCTGTATCACATGACCCAAGAAACAGGGGAAATGGCCGCCGTTATCTCGCCCATAAACACGGCAGTCTGCCACACGACGGCACCGATCCGCATCACGCACCACTTCTTTTGGCTGACAAACGGAACTGCCGTTCTGGCAGTTGCACTGACGCTCGCCATTTTTTTTCTCATCCCTCGTATGGGTGCGGGCGTGCTGCAGAAAACAAGTGGCGAGGCATTGCGGGCAACGGGGTTTTCTGATCGGGTTGACCTCGGGACGATCGGGTCGGTTAAGCAAGATCCTCAGATCGTCATGCGGGTTGAATTGCCGGACCAACCGGCTGTTGCTAAAGACCGTCTGTACCTGAGAGGCCTCGCCTACGATCAGTACGATGGACAATCATGGACCCACAGCGGTACTCGCCGGCGTTCGTTGAGTCTCGTGGCCGAGGGAACATTCCTCGTTCGCCCGGACGGCAGCCGCTCCTCAGACAGCCTGTCAGGATCGATTCGCCAAGACATCATGCTGGAAACACTCGATACCGCTGTTCTGTTTGCTGCCCCATTCGCTGAACTCGTGAGCGGCGAGTTTCTTGAGGTACAGGCCGATGCCATGGGCGGGCTCCGTTTGCCGGTTTCCCCTGCGTCCCGCATCCGATACTCCGTCATCTCTCAAGCGCCACAACTTGCCGCAGGCGAACGGATCGCCTCGGTCCTGGACTACCCCGACGTCATCCTTGCCCACTACCTTCAAGTTCCTGTGGCATCACAGCATGTTGCGGACTTGGCGCGTCGCGTCAGCCACGAGGCCACGACACCTTTCGAGCGAACATTGGCGATCCAGCAGCATCTCTTGAAAAATTATAGTTACAGCCTTGAAGCTGACACGGCTACACTCAGTCATCCGCTCGAGGAATTTCTGTTCACCAGAAAGACAGGGTACTGTGAACATTACGCGACCGCTATGGTTGTCATGCTGCGAACTGTCGGCATTCCTGCTCGACTCGTGACTGGGTTTCTGGCCACGGAATGGAATGAATACGGCAGCTATTTCACCGTCCGCCAGCGGGATGCCCACGCCTGGGTCGAGGTCTACTTTCCTCACTCAGGCTGGATCACCATGGATCCCACCCCCACCGTCAGCGCAGCAGTTTCCACTTCTCGCTGGGCGCCTCTCGCCCGATTCGGGGAATCCGTCCGGTTACAGTGGGATCGCCTATTTGTCCGTTATAGCGTGAAGGATCAACTGGCAGTCGTTCATGGAGTTCGAGAAGGCACTGATGCGTTACGAGAAAGAGTGAGTCGCTGGGTTTTGCTGCTGAGTATTCCGATAGGTCAGACTCTCAGCCGTCTGCTGCACATGGTCCGGACATTCCATCTGGGAATGCTGGAGCTCGTCACGGGAGTGATCGTGGTCGGCTTGGCCATGCTCCTCCTTATTCTTCGGGATAGGATCGCGCTATGGGCCGCCACGCATCTTCCGACATCGCATCCGCAGCTTGTGATCGTCCAGCTCTACCTCCGCATGCTTCGCACGATGGAGAGACATGGCGTGAGCAAACCCCCAGGCGCCACAGCCAGTGAATTTGCCAGACTGGTTGAACAGAAATGGAAAGCAGCCGGTCCCATAGTAGCTAACGTAACCGCTCTCTACCATCAGGGGCGATTCAGTCAAACCCCACTCACTCCGGGCGAACTCTCTTGTGCAGCCGAACAAGTAGGGCAGTTACAGTCCCTCATGTGGCCCGCTGACCACTGTGAGACCACGCAGCCGTAGTTTTGTCCAACGTGGTTTTTGGGCTGCAGCCATTCCGCACCGCCTTCCAGTAAGTGGTACGCCAATCAACTGACAGTTTTCATGCGTGAAAAATGCGCGCGTCGGATGGGTCAGTATCGGAGTGTAATGAGAACGTCATGCAGAGAACGGATGACATTCCCGACCGATATCAAGGCTATGTCAATTATGACTGTGGTCGGCACGACTTGAGGGGGGGGATAGTCCAGCTGGAAGCCATATAATCGTTCCCATGATGATGGGGAGACGAAGGCGTCTTGAGAAGAAGACTGAGTATATTGGAGCGGGAAACGGGATTTGAACCCGCGACCCTCGCCTTGGCAAGGCGATGCTCTACCACTGAGCTATTCCCGCTCGATCACAGTCGGTCAGAGGGGTGAGATCTTACTGATGCATGAACGAAACTGTCAAGCAGTCTATGGGCATCGACAAGACCGGATTCTCGTGGGATGAACCGTGGAAGATGACCGACGGCAGTCTGCCGGAGCACGAGACCTTCTTATTTTATCTCCAGCGGATCTGCAACCACTGGACCTATCCCGGCTATTAGGCCGCCTGTCCGAGGAGGGCGATTTAACGATTCTTGGTCTTTCGGCTCAGTCCTGCCTGCTCCTTCTGTGCACTTGACGCACCTCAGGGGGTCCAGTAGAGTTGTAGAGGCATGCGGACGTTCCTTCCTTACAAGCTGGGGTATCATCGGCGTGACCTCTAGTCAGCAATCATCGGTCCCATATGCTGCGCAAGCTATACCCTTCGACGAGTTTCTGGCTTCAGGAAAACTCCCGGACGGATACCTCGCCAGCGAGTATCTCGCCCAACAATTCGTCGAGCGTCTCGTGCATTATGTCCTCAGCGTTCCGACCGGCAGCTACACCATGGCTCAGTTGGGTCAGCTCCTGGAACAGATAAACCCTCGCGCCCAGATCCTCTTTTTCAAACGATTAAAGGAAACCAGTCCTGAGAGCCTCAAAGACTTTGCCCCGCTCTATTACGGTTTCATGAACGAATTTCATTCTCTCCTGTTTACCTAACCCTGCAACTTTTTCCTTGTCGCCTTGGCATTCTCGTGTATAATCTGGTGGTTAATAATTTGCGTAAAGGAGTGCCATGAATCCAACCCTACAGCGAGCAGTCACCAGTTTCTATAATCTCATTTACGAGGCCCAAACGTTTGCCACTACGATGTCACGGATTGACACCGCAGAGCAGGAACATTACGCCGGGCGGATCGAAGGATTAAATTGGGTCCTTGATCGCTGCCAAGAGCTGGAAGACATGGATGCAAATTTGACTCCCTCGTCTCTTCAGCGAGTTCTCACCGAAGTTAAATCAGATCTCGATCACGAGCTGTCGGTACAGCGGCGAGAAAAGGGCCGTCGTGCGGACGGACGAGAGGAGGCTCTCAATTTTGTCGCTGATTATTTATCTAGCCTGATCACAGCAACGGACATTGAGTCAGCCAAGACGCCGGCGGTGTAACGCTTCCGCTTTCAGAGGGCACCCGTACCCCATTTCACCTGTACTCCCCAGGTCGAAGACAGATCGATAAGATGATGCAAGAGTGGATCATCTTTGCTCTTTGCCTGGGTGTGGGCGGCCACATTGCACTCGGCGTCGTTATGCATGCCCCAGGGCTTTGGCCATGGAGTACGACCGGGTTCTATGGCTTATGAGCGGACTAGCGGTCTACGGTCTTGTGCACGCAGGGCGGAGGTTTTTGAATCTGTTCCGGTACGCTCCAAAATTTCCATCGAAGAACGGGCCTAACGCATCGTGGTGAACAGGAACGTATTCCTGTGGCCGAATCTTCGGCACTAATCATCCCTGCCTCTTTTACGTATAATTATTTTATGCCAGGCTTCCCGCGTAAACCGACCAGCCAAACATGGCCGACCGGTCTGTCCCCCACGAGAGCTCGACCGCCAAGACCGGATGCCTCAGCACAGCCTGGCCAATTCCGATCGTTGAATGCCACACTGCTCTACTGTCCTTCATGCCGAGTGGCAACCCCGACTCGGGAACGACTCCTGCTTGTGCTCCCGTCAGGCAATCTGTACGAATATCTCTGCCAGCACTGCGGTTCATCGACCGGCTCCAAGACGGACAGCCAATAGGCGACTGCGCCCGCTGTCGCGCTTCAATGACGATCGGGGAGAACTGGGCTTCCCTCTCGACACACAGGAGACAGAACGTTGAGAGGAGAATGTGTTTCCCGCGTAGTTGCAGCGTATATCTGCAGACCGGAGTATGTGTGAAGGGTTACTCTGCTGCGCCGAACCTACGAATGAGGCAGAATCGTTAATGAAGAATGCGGGCTAGATCATTCCTTCTAGGGGGATACCTTCTTCGATGAGCATGACTGGGATGTCTTCGCGGATAGGATACAGCATCTTTCTGTCGCTTCTGATCAATCCTCCGTCGAGGGGTTCGGTAACCGGCTTATTCGCCCTGTTTTTCAGCTGCCCACTGATCACCGCCTCATTTAACTTGGCTATCAGGGCATTCTCAGCCAAACGCACTTCCTGCTTCGTGTCGGGGCAGCAGAGAATGGCGAGAAGATCCTTGTCGAGATTGACCGGACGCCTTGCTTCCGTACGTTCCGCCATAACGCCCCTCCCTGTGAACTCGACCGACATAATAAGCAAGGATAGATCACCGATATCGATGAGATCAAGCCCCGCGACCAGACTCTATTTTCAAATTTAGTTTCTGCTACACTACAAAACTTGCCGGATCGTGTAGAAGGAAACAAACTGCGATGTCAAAGAACCTGTGGAAATACTTTTTGGCCGGATTGTTGGCTCTCGTGCCGGCCTGGGTCACATTCTTAATCCTTTCCAAATTATTTCACGCACTCAACGAGTTGCTCCACGACCTCCCTTGGAATATCGGAGCTGAGGAAAGGCCAGGACTTAGCCTTGTCCTATTTCTCTTCCTTGTTATTATTGTCGGAGCCATTGCTACTCATGTAGTCGGGCAACGTGTCATTACCCAGGCAGAACGGTGGATCGAGCGCATCCCATTAGTCCGTAGTGTCTACATCACACTGAAAGGGATGACCGATCTTCTTAATTTTCGTTCTCGCTTCGGACGCAGCGCCGTAGTGGCTTTCCCGTTTCCTCGAGAGGGTCTCTGGGCGATCGGTTTTGTTATGGGGACCGCACCGAGGGCGCTGCAAGTCACATCGACAAGTTTACACATGGTCTTTGTGCCCACAGCCATTCATCCCTTCACCGGATTACTTGCATTTATACCTCAGTCACAGTTACATCCGATCAATCTCTTACCGGAAGACGCCATTAAGATGGAGTTTACCGCCGGTTTGTACAGGCCGAAGACTGGGTGGTTACAATCCCCCAAGCCAATCGACTGAGCGCCATGCCAAGCCTCGACCACCTGAATGTCCGACTCGCTAGGCCGGAAGATGCAGTGACAATTGCGTCGTTCAGTGCAGCCATGGCTCTCGAAACAGAAAACCGCCGCCTTGATCTCGACCGCCTGCATAAGGGAACCATTGCTCTCCTTGAATCGATCGATCGTGGCTTTTTTATGGTTGCCGAACTGGAACAGGCTGGCGATCGCCAGCTGCTGGGGCAGCTGATGATCACCTTTGAATGGAGCGATTGGCGCAACGGCGTATTCTGGTGGATTCAGAGTGTGTATGTCGACCCTGTTTGGCGTCGCCAGAGCATCTTTCGCCGGATGCATGAAACCGTGATGTCTACTGCCAGGGCGAGTCCGAATGTCTGCGGGGTCCGTCTGTATGTCGAAGGAAGCAACAACGTCGCGCAAGCAGTGTACCGTAAAGTGGGACTCACTCCGTCCTCCTATGCCATATTTGAAACCGATTTTGTTCTGGCACGTCAAAAGGGTTTAATGGATTGTCCAACCGAAGCTTAGTAAAGGAGTAACCGTGTTATTTTTCAAGCCGCTGACCGGCATCATCATTGTCTTGAGCTTGGCCCTCCTTCAGGGCTGTGTGGTGACCAGGGGAACGGTCGGCGAGCCGATTCAAGAAGAAGCCGTCTCGGCTATCAAGAAAGGCAAAACGACCATGGCGGAAGTTATCTCCTCGATCGGTGCGCCGGATCGGATTGTCAGAGGCAACGATCGAGAGATCTTTCACTACTATTACTATGATGGGAAATCGCCGGCGATGATGCTCATATTGTTGAACTTCATCCGCATGGATATCAAGAGCGATAATCTCTATGTATTTTTCAACAGGGAGGGGATAGCTGAAGAAGTGGTCTATGGTAAACGCACTGGTCGCACACAATTCCGGCTGTGGCCATTTGGTGACTAACGTGGCGTCGCATTTCCACTCGATCAAATTGGTCGTTGGTGCGCTCTGCATCCTTCTTCTCTGTGCTGGATGCAGCGTCCGCCGAGCCACGCTCAACGACGTCCTGACTCCGGAACAGGTCAGTTTTATTCGCGTCGGACAGACGACAATACGCGAATTAGCCGATCACATAGGAGCCCCAGATGAGGTGACTGAATCTGATTTTGGAGGCGTGGCCCTCTATTATTGGAGCGATACCAAATCCGCGGCTCTGGACTTCGGTGCCATCGGTCGCCTGTTCTTACCCTACTCCCCGACGATGACTTTGAACAAGACCGGAACTACACCTGAACAACTTCAAGTGGTATTTGATCCTCAGTGGACCGTGCGCGCCTACGGATTTTCTCGACGAACCACAGATGAGCCGGTCGTGTGGTTCTGGCCTTTCTAGGATGCTACGCCTCATCTAGAATTGCCGGGCCTCTCTAATCTCTCTATAATCGCCTCATGGCTCTTCCATCTGATCCAGATTCCATCAATCCCGCAGCAGAATCCTCATCCTATATACCTGCCGATCGCGACACAGAGTTTCTTCAGCGGGATGAACTCCGTCCCATCCGCATCGGCCTCGAGCTTCTCAAACCTGAGTTGATCCAGCACGAAGAGGGCGTCCGGTCGACCATCGTCGTGTTTGGAAGTGCGAGGCTACAAGAACCAGACGCCGCCAAACATGCGCTCCACATGGCGGAGGAAGAAGCGGCTCGATCTCCCAGCAATCCAGCATGCCAGCACCAGGCGTCGGTCGCGCGACGGCAACTCGCACTTTCAAAGTACTATGACGTGGCGCGTGAGTTTGGCCGGCTGGTTTCCTCGACATGCCAAGTCGAAGGTCGCTGTGACTATGTGATTGTCACCGGTGGAGGGCCCGGCATCATGGAGGCCGCCAATCGCGGGGCGGCGGACGTGAACGCGAAATCAATCGGCCTCAACATAACTCTACCGCACGAACAGCGCCCGAACCCCTACATCACACCGAAACTCAGTTTTCAGTTTCGTTATTTCGCCATCAGGAAAATGCACTTTCTGATCCGTGCCAAGGCGTTGGTTGCCTTTCCCGGAGGATTCGGCACTCTCGATGAGCTGTTCGAAACGCTGACGCTTCTCCAGACAGGCAAGACCGAAAACGTGATGGTCGTACTAGTTGGACGGGACTTTTGGGAGCGCCTGATCAACTGGCAATGGCTCGTCGAGAACGGGCTCATCGCTCAACAAGACCTTCAATTGTTTCACTATGCTGAGACGGCTCAGGAAGCCTGGGACCTGATCAGCCGCCATAATGGAGTACCTTCATCATGAAACTCTCGTTCCATGGGGCCGCGCGTTCAGTGACCGGAAGCCGCCACATGCTTGAGATGCCGGGCTTCCGGCTGTTGTTCGATTGCGGACTGTTTCAAGGACGCCGAGACGAAGCCTATCGGCAGAATCGAAATTTTGGGTTCGACCCCAAGTCGCTCAATGCGGTCTTACTATCCCATGCGCATGTCGACCACTCCGGCGCCTTGCCGGTGCTTCCGAAGCACGGTTTCTCCGGAAAGGTGTACCTCACCAGAGCCACCGCAGATTTGACGGAACTCATGCTGGAAGATTCGGCTCGTGTACAAGTGAGTGACTGTGGTTACGTCAACAAGAAGGAAGAACGGAAGGGAAGGATCTGTGTCCGACCACTCTACAATACCGATGACGTTCGTAAGCTTGTCCGCCGATTCGAAGGCGCGCGATACGGAGACATGCTCAAGATCTCCCCGCGCGTGACAGCATCCTTTCACGACGCCGGACATATTTTGGGATCGGCGGCCATTCGGGTGAAATATACAGCACGGGGCAATACGACCACCGTGCTCTTCAGCGGAGATCTTGGCCGTTCCAACATGCCCATTCTTCGTGACCCTGAGCTACCGCCGCCCTGCGACGTGTTGATTCTTGAGTCGACCTATGGCGATCGCACGCACGAAGCCGACAGGGAGATCATGAAACAGAAGGCGCTGGACCTCCTCACTCATGCCAAAACCCACAAGAGCAAGATTATTGTCCCGGCATTTGCGGTTGGACGGACCCAGGAATTGGTCATGCGGATCAAAGAACTCGTCGGCGAGGGGCGCCTTGATCCCATCCCGATCTATATCGATTCCCCGCTGGCTTCACGAGCTACGGAAGTCTTTCGCCGCCATCCGGAATGCTACGATGAAGAAACCACTAAAACTTTCACATCCTCCGGTGATCTCTTCGCCTCACGCTATATTCATTTTGTCTCTTCGCCGGAAGACAGCAAGCTTCTCAATAGCATGAAGGGCCCCTGCGTTATCATTTCGGCCTCCGGTATGTGTGAAGGCGGCCGCGTCGTGCATCATCTCAAACACGCCATCCAAAACGAAGCGAACGTGATCGTCTTCGTGGGCTTTCAAGCCGAGCATACCCTCGGACGCAAGCTCGTCGAAGGGTGGGATGTCGTCCCGATTTTCGGCGTACCCACTCCGCGCCGGGCGCAGATCGTCAAGCTCAACGGGCTCTCTGCTCATGCAGATCGCCAGGATCTCTTGGCCTATGTGCGCGCAATCACGCCGAGCCCGAGTAAGATTTTTCTCGTCCATGGTGAAGAAAAGCAGTCCCTCTCACTGGCCGCTGTCATTCAGGCTGAACACCCCGGAATTGAGGTCGCAGTTCCTCATGTCGGATCAATCCATGAGGTCTAACGGAAATACCCGCCTGACAATCCCGTTGCTAATCCTGGCCATTGGGATCTGCGTAGCGCCGTTCATGTCTGCCCAAGCCAGCGAGCCGGGAGAACCTCGATTGCGATCTCGCGCTCTTGGCATCGTCGTCGGCTCCTATACCCCTGGACCGTTCAACGCGATTACTGACGTGGCCGGCGTTACCGTGGGCCAGACCACCCTCATCTCCGGCGACGGACCGCTCAAACCCGGGCTCGGCCCGGTACGAACCGGTGTGACGGTCGTCGTTCCGCGCGCTGATGTGTGGCACAAGAAAGTGCCGGCCGGGTCGTTTGTACTCAACGGAACTGGTGAGATGACTGGACTTGCCTGGATAAGCGAATCGGGCTTTCTCGAATACCCGATCGCCCTCACAAATACGCTGAACGTGCCACGAGTGGCCAATGGGGTCATGAGCTGGATGATCGCGCGCTATCCGGAGATCGGCATTACCGACGATACCCTGACGCCAGTGGTTGCCGAATGCGATGATGGGCGGCTCAACGATATACAAGGGCGACATGTTTCGGAGGCGGATGTGGCGCGGGCACTCAACAGTGCCGCCTCCGGGGTCGTGCAGGAAGGGACTGTCGGTGCAGGAACAGGGATGGTGTCCTACGGCTTCAAGGGCGGTATCGGTACTTCGTCACGACGGTTACCGGAGACCGAGGGCGGCTATACGATCGGCGTGCTCGTCAATGCCAACCATGGGCGACGGCCTGAGCTCGTCGTGGGCGGTATGCCGGTTGGCCGGCTGTATGAGGCGGTACCTCCCGTCGCGCAGGCCCTTTCACCTGGGCAAAGCGAAGGCTCGATAATCGTTATCATCGCCACCGATGCTCCGCTCGACAGTCGGCAGCTTACGCGATTAGCGAAACGTGCCGCGCTGGGACTGGCGCGCACAGGTTCCACTGCGCGGCACGGGAGCGGTGACTTTATGCTGGCCTTCTCCACCGCAAACATGATCCCGCATTACCCGAAAGAGCCGACGTTTCAACAGCTACACCTCGCTGATACGTATTTGAACCCGTTGATCACAGCGACGGTCGAAGCCACGGAAGAGGCCATCCTCAATGCCTTGACTATGGCGACAACGATGGTGGGTCGGGACAGCCATCGCATCGAGTCCATTTCTCTCACCAAACTTCGTGCCATTCTCGATCGCCAGGCCAAGTGAAGCGTCCGAATCCGGAAACGAACGACGCTTCACGAGTAATGCGGGCTAGAAGATTCCCTCACTTGCATTTCCCTCTCTTGCCTCGTTATCCTCTCGCGACTCTCTTGCATTTGGAGGATTAGCATGAACGAGTACCAACTCGGCGGGAGCGTGAGTCTCATAACCGCCCTGGGGAAAACCAAAGCGTTCGCCGAGTTTTTAGAAACCCGCATGACTCATGCCGTGGAGACGGAAGATCCCGCAGAGCTGCATTATCTCCTAGCCCAACTCGACGACTACCATTCGTACATGTGGCGCTACTATAAAAAACTGGCCAAGGACCGTCCGGAACGGATGGACCCAGGGGTCTAATTATATAGCGGCACCGACAAGCAACGCGTTCATACCATGACGACTCATTACACAGGCACGACGACTCAGGCCACACTTCAATTCGCAACCGCACTTTCGCGCAAGACCGATACGGAAGCCGCCACTCGCGATCTCGCGGATGCTATTCTTATGCAAATTGGCACGGCCCCTATCGATCTGGTCTTCGTCTTCTTTTCTGCCCACCATGCGTCTAAAGCCACCATGATTTCAGCCATGCTTCAGAAGGCGCTACGGGCGAAGGTCTGTCTGGGCTGTTCCGGTGAAGGTGTCATCGCCGGCTCCCAAGAAATTGAAACTGCAGCAGCCTTGACTGTCTGGGCCGCATGCCTTCCTGATGTCAAACTGACTCCGCTCCAGATATCAGTGTCTCAGCTACAGGACCAAATCCGCATGCCCGGGTGGCCGGAACCGGGAATCGAGGATACGACCTTTCTCCTCCTCGCCGATCCATTTTCGACACCGATGCAGGAGGTTCTATCCCTCATAAACGAACGGTACCCTCATGGCAAAGTTGGCGGGGGTCTTGCCGGTGGAGGCCAGGATTCTGGAGAAAACAGACTGCTCCTCAACGATCAGAGCTTTGACGGAGGCGTGGTGGGAGTGCAACTCACCGGACCGATTACCGTGCGAACAGTAACTTCGCAAGGCTGCCGTCCGATCGGCGAACGGTTTGTCGTGACGAGAGCAGAGCAAAACCTTATCTATGAACTGGGTGGCGTATCGGCCTTGAAACGGCTCCAGAATGTCTTCGAATCCATGGAGGGAGTCCAACGCAGCGATGCGCACCGCGCGTTGCATCTAGGCATCGTGATCGATGAGCACGGGAGTCATTTCGAGCGGGGAGACTTCCTCGTTCGGAACCTCATCGGAGCGGATCAACAGGCCGGAGCTGTTGCGATCGGGGATATTATCCAAGAAGGCCAGACCGTGCAGTTCCACCTTCGCGATGCGAAATCTGCAAGCGATGATTTGCACGTTCTTCTGGCTGCGGATCGAGCAAAGCACCGGAATCCCCCACTCGGGGCCCTCCTGTTCAGCTGTTGCGGGCGCGGAGAGGGACTCTTTGGCCAGCCCCATCATGACATCGGGGTCGTGCAAGAGCGGCTTGGCCCCATCCCAACGGCGGGATTCTTTGCCCAAGGCGAGATTGGTTCGGTCGGAGGACGAAACTTCCTGCACGGCTATACAGCGAGTGTGGTTATCTTCTCCGAGCCTGATTCCTGCAAGGAGCACCAGTGAGGGCGGGGCGTTCACGGATCTCTAGATTAGTATTGTCGCCGTATTAATCGTGGTTGAGCGACTAACGCTTAGGAAAGGAGCTGTCATGCCGTATCAGGAAGCAGGTGCCAAAGGGAATGAAGTCACGACGTCATCGGGGCTACAGTATATCGATCTCACAGTCGGAACCGGCGCGATGGCAGAGGCGGGACAGACCGTCTCCGTGTATTACACCGGCTGGCTGGAAAACGGGAAGAAGTTCGATAGTTCCGTAGACCGGGGCCAACCGTTTTCTTTTCCTCTGGGCGCTGGGCGAGTCATCAAGGGATGGGACGAGGGCGTGAAGGGCATGAAAGTCGGCGGGAAGCGAAAGCTGACCATCCCTTCCAAGCTCGGTTATGGCGCACAGGGGGCAGGTGGCGTCATTCCACCGAATGCCACCTTGATCTTCGATGTTGAGTTGCTGGGGTTGCGCTGAACGTCGAAAAGTCATCAAGTCATAAAGTCCATATTCTGAGGGACATTCAGACTTTCAACTTTCCAATTTTGGACTCTTCCTGATGCGACAAACTCCCCTGATCCAGCAACATCGTGCAAGCGGCGCGAAACTTGTCGATTTCGCCGGGTGGGAGATGCCTATACAGTACAGCGGGGTTGTGGACGAGTACCATACAGTCCGTTCCCATGTCGGGCTCTTCGATGTGAGCCATATGGGGAGGTTGCGAATCGCCGGAACTGGTGCGGTCTCCTTCCTCCAGCGAGTCACCACCAACGACGTCGGCAAACTCGCCGTTTCTCACGCTCATTATTCCATGGTCTGCAACGAGAGCGGCGGCATCAAAGACGATGTGTTCGTCTATCGGCTTGCCACGGACGAATTTCTCTTGTGCGTAAATGCCTCGAACCGCGAGAAGATTAGGTCGTGGCTGGAATCTCAGCTGGCCCAGGACGAATCGGTTTGTTTTGAAGATCGGTCAGTCGAATTGGCCCAGATTGCCGTTCAAGGTCCCAAGTCTCGCGAGCTACTCGTGAGTCTTGGTGTGGCGGCACTTGACGGACTCAAGCTTCATCATACCTGTGACGCTAGGATTGGCGGCCTGTTTTGTTTGCTGGCTCGGACTGGCTATACCGGTGAATTAGGCTATGAAATTTACATTGACGCAGCCAAAGTCGGCAGCCTCTGGGATCTGCTCGTTGACAAGGGGGTGGCCTGGGGACTCAAGCCGGCAGGGCTCGGCGCGAGGGATCTCCTCCGACTAGAGATGGGGTATCTGCTCTATGGCAACGATATGGGGGAAGACACAACGCCACTCGAAGCCAATGCGGACTGGACTGTCAGCTTTGTGAAAGGTGAATTCATCGGCAGCCGGGCGCTGTTGGCACAGAAACAGGCAGGAGTGACTCGCCGTTTCGTCGCCTTCGAACTTACCGAGAAAGCCGTGCCTCGCCACGGATTCAGAATCCTCGACCCTGCGACATCCCTCCCTATCGGAGACGTCACCAGCGGTAATCTCTCACCGCTTCTCCAGAAGGGTATCGGACTGGGCTATGTACCTGTACGATTTGCGGAGCCCGGCAACTCTATCCTGATCGAAATCCGTAACAAGACGGTTCCGGCACACATCGTCAAGCCACCGTTTTATAAGCGCAAAAAATCGTGAAGCGTGAAGCGTCAGGCGTTAGGCGAGAAGATTATCTTTCGTCCACGCCCCTCACGCCTTACGAAGTGATATGACCAAGAACATCTATACAGGCATCGTTGTAAATTTGAACGTCGATACCGTCACGTTGCCCAATGGCTTCACGGTCGATCTAGAAGTTGTGCGCCATCCCGGAGCGGCTGCGGTGGTGCCGCTCAAAGACGATGGCACGGTCATCTTGATCAGGCAGTTCCGCCACGCGGCAGGAGGGTTCATCTACGAAATCCCTGCGGGGAAGCTTCATCCCGGTGAGGATCCGGCAGTTTGTGCAAGGCGAGAACTTGAAGAAGAGGTTGGATATCGAGCCGGCAGACTTGAACTCCTCTCCAGCATCTTCACCGCACCGGGGTTCACTGACGAAGTGATCCACATCTACAAGGCGACCGGTTTGACGACGGGGCGGCAACAGCTCGACCGTGATGAGGTTCTCGAAGTGATCGAGATGCCTCTGCTGGAAGCGATCAGGATGATTGAGACTGGGGCGATCAGGGATGCAAAGTCGATCGTGGGATTACAAGCGGTCTATCTTCGGAACAGCACCAGGTAGGAAGAACGCACAAGGGGTCTCCCGCTTTAGGCGGGAGACCCCTTGGCTGGCTAGCTTCGCAGAAGAAAATGGATTACTTGCCGTCCTTTTTCTTCTCGTCCTTCTTCTCTTCGCCAAACGTATCGGTGTAGCCACCCTTCTTCTCGTCCTTCTTGTCTTTCTTTTCGTCGCCGTACACGACGACGTGGCCACCCTTCTTCTCTTCCTTCTTCTTCTCTTCACCGGCGAATGCTGGTGCGCTGAATGTCACTGCCACTGCCACTGCCATGATTGCCATCAAGATGCTCTTCATAATGTATTACTCCCTGTTGTAGTGGTTGAACGCTGTGCCATCCATTGGCACTCGTGGGGAGCATTGAGCAAGCTTAATGCCGTATCTCGATGCCCATGCTATTTTAGGAATATCAATCTGTTATGAACGCTCTCCGGCCATACCTCACTAGTCTGACCGTTACTTTTCTGTGGCGAAATTGCTGATGGCAGGCTAAACCGCCCCAATACCGGAATGGCATATCCCAGTCGAGAGCTAGGCAGCCCAGGTTAAGCATTTCCAATTCATGTGAGGGGGGCAACGATTACAATGAAGAAACAGCGACCCGCCTGGAAAAATCAATGAGAAAAACTGTTGTGCGGCCAGTGCAAAGGACTCTGTCTCGCAAACGGCTTCCTGATCACATCAGACCAAGGGGCCGGATCCTCTTCGTCGGCATCAATCCAGGCCTTCGATCAGTTGCCATCGGACATCATTTTGCCGGGCACTCTAACCGCTTTTGGAAGCTTTTATTCGAGTCGAAGCTCACGCCGGAGCCATTTACGCACCAAGATGATTGGCGTCTTCCGGATTGGGGCCTCGGCCTGACAAATATCATTCAGCGGCCCAGTGCGGGGGTCGATGTGCTCAAGCCACGAGAATATGTAGCCGGTAAGAAGAGGCTCATTGCCACCGTAAGGCATTATCGCCCTCATACAGTCGCATTACTTGGTGTCACGATCTATCGCGCGCTATTTCCGGAATACCGGACCGGACGAATCAGCCTCGGGCTGCAAGCCAAGACTTTGGCCGAATGCCCCGTTTTTGTTCTACCTAATCCTAGCGGTCGGAATGCCCATTATTCATATCGAACCATGCTCAAGGCGTTCCGTGCACTACGCAATGCGACAAACAGGCCTCTTCTAGATAAGACGTCGTGAACGATCGTGGCGGGATGCCCAAACCAGTCGTAGTAAATTTCTCACAAGCTATGATATACACGCCATCTTGAATTGGCCCAGGGGTTACTGTACCTCACAGTTCCCGCTTATAGGTTTGACTGCACTTGGTAGAGGAAGATGAAGCGCACATTCCTTGTTTTGCTCGGCTGTGTGATCTTGGCGAGCCCCAGTGTCATCCTGGCGCAACAATCCCCCCAGCTTTTGATTCATGGAGCGATGACGGAGTGCTACACGGGTCGCATCACTCAAGATCGGGCCAGTCGAGTCGGCCATTTCGAGAAAGGCCAGGCAATGGGGGAACAAGCCGTGGCCTTGGACGATCGATCAGCCGATGCACACTTCGCTCTGTTCTGTAACTTGGGGGAGTTGATGCGGATCGATGGGGAGCTGAGCATCACATCGGTCATGGGCTTCCGCCGCATGACGAAAGAGCTCGATCGGACACTGGAACTCGCACCTGATCATCTTGACGCACTGTCGGCCAAAGGGACCTTCCTTCTCAGGCTTCCTTCCCTGCTTGGGGGAGACAGGGAAAAGGGTGAGAAGCTTCTTCGGTATGTACTCCTGAAATCACCACAGTCGGTCAATGCCAGGCTCAGTTTGGCCAAGAGCTATTGTGCTGATGGCCGCCACAGTGAGGCCCTCTCACTCGCCTCCGAAGCGCTGAGTCTCGCTCAAACCCAACGGCTAGATGACTTCGTGCCTGAAGCGGCAAAAGTCTTGGCTTTGCTCCAGGCAAACGCCGCCAAGTCAAATTAGTCCCTCTCTTCCCCTCCCATTCTCCTCCTGGCGCCAAGTACTAAACCATGCTATCTTCAGCCCCCAAGCTTGGCGTGCACTCATCTCTTGTTCTGCTGTGCGCTGCATGAGAGACAGGGTTAGGCTATTCACCATCCTATCAGGGGCATACCATGTTACTGGACGGTAAAAAGGGACTGATTATCGGGGTCGCTAACAAGCACAGCATTGCCTGGGCCATTGCTCAGTCGGCAGCTGGCCAAGGGGCGCAGCTCATTTTCAACTATCAGAACGAGCGGTTAAGGGAAAACGTCGAAGAACTTGTTGCCACCATGCCTGGCGCGAAGGCGTTCCCGTGCGACGTCGGAGACGACGCCCAAATTGCCGCCTTGATGCAGCATGTTCAGCAAGAGGTCGGCACCCTCGATTTTCTGGTTCATTCGGTGGCCTTCGCGCCGCGCGAAGAACTCACTGGCCAGTTCGTCAACACCTCGCGTCAGGGCTTTGCCATGGCTTTGGACGTCAGCGCCTATTCCCTTGTGGCTGTGACGAAAATGGCGGTGCCGTTGATGACCGACGGTGGCTCCGTCGTCACTCTCACCTACCTCGGAGCGGAACGGGTCGTGCCCCATTACAACGTCATGGGGGTCGCCAAAGCCGCGCTCGAAGCCACCGTTCGTTATCTCGCCTATGATCTCGGCCCCAAGAATATCCGCGTGAATGCTATCTCAGCCGGCCCGATCAAGACGCTTGCTGCGCGTGGTGTCTCCGGCATCAGCAAGATGGTGGATCACCACCGAGAGTTCGCACCTCTCCGCCGCGCGACGGAGCAGGGCGAAGTTGGCGACACGGCGTTATTTCTGGTCAGCCCTCTGGGACGTGGAATTACCGGAGAAGTGATTTACGTCGACGGCGGGTATCATATTCTCGGATCGTTGGCGTCTGTAGAATGAGCTGAAGCGCATCTCGTTATTCGCGCGGGAGTTGTGAGGAAAGCGGGACGGACGACGGTTCGAGGTCCGAAGTTCGAGGTTTTCGGAACTTCGAACTTCGTGTCGCGCCTGTCGCGCACATCCTGCTAGATGCTCATGCCACTGCACCGGTCGCGGGGATCCTCTACTGAAACACAAGAGAGAAGAGGGCGTATCACTGTTGGTCGACTACGCCTCCTTCCCTCTTGTTTTCCAGATATACGATCTGCCGGCGTATGACGTTACCTGACGGCTGACTTCAAGATTTTTCCCGCAGAAAATTTCGGGACTTTGACCGCAGGAATTCTCAGCGCTTCACCGGTTCTGGGATTCCGCCCGAGCCGAGCCTTCCGTTTGGCTACGGTAAAGGTTCCAAAGTTCACCAGCGAGACGCGTTGCCCTTTCTTTAGGGAGGTAGTCACCGCTCCGGTGAAGGCTTGTAGCGCGCTGCCTGCCGCAACCTTCGTGATGCCGGCGGATGCCGCCATCTTTGCAATCAGCTCCTCTTTCGTCATTGAGCACCTCCTGTTATTGAGTTGACCTACCGGACTCTTTGCCGCCAATGATCGCTGTCACCGCATCCACATGAATTCAGTTTCCCGAGAACATCCGAGGTGTCAGACCTCCCGCACTTGCGCAAGCCGACTCCGTTTCACGGGAATGTGCAAATCATGGATCTTCTTCCTGAGGGTGTTTCGATTCAGGCCCAGTAACTCTGCTGCTTGGATCTGGTTGCCTTTGGTTTCCTGAAGCGCTCTGGTAATCAAGGGGCGTTCAATGGCGGTGATCAACATGGGATGCAGGTTCCGTCCCGAACCATCGCGCATCCCTTTCACGAAATCTCCCATCTTCCATTCGAGATAGTCCTCCAGGGATAGAGCCTCTTTTCTGTTCACTCCCGCAGCATTCTGCCGTGCCATCACTTGCATGAACTTCGAGGCTCGTTTCAGCACAGCCCGAGAACCGGTGATGACCAGTGTATGCGTGTGATCGATGTTGGTGGGGATGGCTGTAGTTGCGCCGGATGAGCCCGGTTTCAATTCGACGATGACCGCATCAAATATGCGACGTGTCATGTCCTTCGGCAACGCGGACGCGGATTTCGCCGCAGTTACGGACGCATCTTTGAATGCGTGTTTGAACTGATTCTGGATATCCGGGTCACCGCTGAGCACTAAAATATTGAAGACGGATGTCGTAGGCGACATGAAAGCTCCAGAAGAGAAATGGAAAAGAGGTGCGGATTATTGCCCAGGGCCAATTTGATGTCAATCAAGAAAATACAGAGGGATTCGTTCTTGCCCTCAATTCTCTTGACAGATTCGGTTCTGGTTAGTGCTGGCGAAGCGCTCGATCGGGGATCCGAAAACAGTGGCGGCACAAGCCAGGTTTATCTGGTTTGTTTTGTTGATCTGGTTGATTTGGTTCATCCGTTTAGTTTCGTTCAACCAAACAAACAAGACAAACCAAATAAACCACAGAACAGTCTTCTCCCGCTGGCGAGCTGGTTCAGCCTCCCGCTAACATCTAGCCCGTAAGAACCCTCGGCGAGGGGTAGCTTGACAGCAGAGTCGCTCTGCAGGTATAAGACACTATATGTATTTTAATCCCTACCGGAATACTCATATATGAAAGTATCCCTCAGAGCCACCTATGGAATCATGGCAGCTGTCGATTTAGCAATGCATCTTGGGACAGCGCCTGTCCAAGCGAAATCGATTGCACGTCGACAAGCCATTCCTGCTCGCTTTCTTGAACAGGTTCTCCATGGCATGAAGAAGGCCGGTCTTGTGTCGAGTCTTCGAGGGGCTCAAGGGGGCTACGTGCTTTCGAAAAAACCATCTGAGGTATCGGTCGTCGAGATCCTCGAAGCGCTTGATGGTCCACTTTCACTTCCGAGTGGCGGAGCTGGCCGTGCACAGGGACGGCGATTCAGCAAACCAGAGCTTTTGCTGGAGAGGGTTTGGGAGCAGGTCCATCAAGCGGAGCGCCATGTGCTCGAAGCCATAAGCGTGGAAGAATTAGCCGGGCAGCAACGAGTGCTCGAACAAGAACGGTCGTTGATGTACCACATTTGAGGTAAACCATGAATCTCACGCCACTCAGTACTGTTTCTATCAAGACAGAGCCTATTCCTTCTGCCGTTATAGAGGAGATCGAGACGTTCGAGGTTGAGGCGCTGCGCATGGCTTCGGGTGACGTCTCGGTCGATCTATTCAGGCCGTTCCGCCTCCAGTACGGCATATATGGTCAACGGCAGGCCGGTGTCCAGATGGTCCGTATCAAGATCCCCTTCGGCGGGCTGACGGCGAATCAGTTGCGCCGGGTTGCAGAATTGACCGAGGAATATGCGACTGGCGTCGGGCATGTCACCACGCGACAGGATATCCAGCTGCACTTTGTTGAACTAAAGGATGTGCCGGCTATCATGCGAGGGCTGGCTGAGGTCGGCTTGACCACCAGAGAAGCTTGCGCCAACACGGTTCGTAATGTGACGGCGTGCCACCTTGCCGGGATTTGCCAGGGGGAAGTGTTCGACGTGACGCCTTATGCGAAAACCGTTGCGCTCCATCTGTTGCGGAATCCGCTCAACCAGAGTCTCCCGCGCAAATTTAAAATTGCCTTCTCCGGCTGCAAACAGGACTGCGCGCTCACACCGATCCACGATATCGGGCTTCTCGCAGCCAAGCGCGCGGATGGAGCCATTGGCTTTCGCATGGTGGCAGGCGGCGGTCTTGGCTCTGCCCCAAGGATTGCGCAGGTTCTTCGTGAGTTCACTCCCATGGATGAGCTCATCCCAAGTGTGGAAGCGGTGATTCGGGTGTTCGACACCCTGGGCAATCGAAAAAATCGTACGAAGGCCCGGATGAAGTTTGTGATCGAAAAACTGGGCTTTGCGGAGTTTAAGCGTCGCTGGGAAGAGGCCTACGTGTCGATGGGCCATGCCCGTCCGACCCATGAGCCCATCAAGTTACTGTCCTATCCGGATGAACCAGTTCCCCTCATCATGCCGACGTCGAATGGGTCGAAGCGGACGGCGCTGCAGACCAATGGACATGTCAGCGGCGCGTCGGCGGAGACGCCGTTTGAGATGTGGCGACGAACGAATGTGGTGCGTCAGAAGCAAGAGGGCTATGTCGCCGCAGTGACTAAGTTATTCATGGGCGATCTCACGACAGAACAGATGCTGCTCATCGCCGATCTTGCAGATCGCTACTCCAATGGCAACATTCGGACGACGATCAATCAAAATATGATCATTCGATGGATTCCGGAGTCGCGCATCGCCGACCTCTATGCCGACTTGGCTTCACAGGGCTTGGCCGATCCCGGCGCTGAATTGGTTGAAGATATTATTGCCTGTCCTGGTACCGATACGTGCGGTTTGGGAATCACGTCCTCCAAGGGGCTTGCGCGAGCCTTGGCAGAGGTCTTTCCTGCCGGGCGGGTTCCCGAGGATCTGAAAGATGTAACGGTCAAGATCAGCGGGTGTCACAACTCCTGCGCCCAGCACCATATCGCCACGATCGGTTTGCATGGAGTAGGGAAGCGCATCGGCGAGCACGTCGCGCCTTTCTATGAATTGCATTTGGGCGGACGGGTTAACGGAACCGCGAAGATCGGACAGATGGTGGTCAAGTTGCCGGCCAAGAGCGTATCGGCAGCGATTACACACTTGATTGACGTATACCGGCGGGACCGCCTCTCCGGCGAAGGACTGCCTGCTTTCATCGATCGTGCAGGTAAGGTCAAACTCAAGGATGAGTTGATCCCCTACACCATCGTTCCGTCCTTTCAAGATGACGCGACCTTCTACTACGACTGGGAAGGAGAAGCAGAGTTTGTCTTGGAGGATCTCGGGCCTGGAGAATGTGCCGGTGGCGCGCTTGAGATGATTGAGAATGGCATCCTCGAAGCCGACCAAGAACTCTATCAGGCGAAGTTGCTTGTCGATAACCATCAATATTCTGTCTCGGTGAACAAGTCCTATCGCGCCGTGTTGGCCGCGGCCAAGGCCTTGCTGGTGACGGAAGGACTTGAGCCTTCGACGGATGCAGAAACCTTCATCGAGTTCGACAGCCGGATTGCACAAAAAGGCATCGTTCCTGTGTTGTATCGGGAATTGAGGAACCGGGTCGGCGATTTAGGACCTAAGGACACAACGGGAGACTCAGCCCGCGATAAGATGGCTTTTGCCAAGGGATTCGTCGATGCCTGTCGTGCCGCTACGGAGCAGATGGGCAAAGATCTCAAATTGGCGCCGGTGGACAAGGAGGCAGTGATCACGACCAGCGCGCCATCCGAGGTCAAGCCGGTTGTCGCTTCCGTAGCCGCGCCTGCTGCCTCCAGTGCGCCGGTCTACGATTTGCGCGGGGTTGCCTGTCCGCTGAATTATGTGAAGACCAAGCTAAAACTGGAGATGATGGATGCGGGCGAACGTTTAGAGGTCTGGCTTGATGCGGGCGAACCGATCAAGAACGTACCCCTGAGTCTGAAAAACGACGGACATCTGTTGTTGCTGCAGGAACCACTCGAAGTCGCCGCGGATCATTATCGGATTCTGGTCGAAAAAGTAGAGTAAGTCAGGAGCGGCACCAGGTCGGTCCCTGCTCCCGGAGCGCGCACAATGAAACCGTGCTCGCTCGACGGGCGCAGTTGACCGACCCGGTGCCGCTCCTGTGGGTGGTGGAGTGAGCGAGAAAGAGGAATGAAACTGTCATCGGAAGAACTAAGGGCTTGGGGCGAGTCGTTCGAGGCGAAGCAGCCGAAAGAGGTGCTGGCTACTTCGATTGAGCGATACGCGCCGAAGATCGTGCTCGCCTGCAGTTTCGGGGCGGAGGACGTCGTGCTCCTGGACATGATCCATCGCATCAATCCCTCCGTGCCGCTTTTCTATCTCGACACGGAGTTTCTTTTTCCTGAAACCTATGCCACGCGCGATCGCATGATTGAACGCTATGGGTTACAACCGCAGCAGGTCATCCAGGTGAAGTCGCTGCTCACGCCGGAGCAACAAGCGGCCCAGCACGGTGATGCCCTGTGGGCGCGCCAGCCCGATCAATGTTGCGACCTGCGTAAAGTGGAACCGCTCACTCGAATGCTCAAGGGATTCGACGCCTGGATCACCGGGATCAGGCGGGACCAGTCTCCCGCAAGAGCCAATGCGAAACTGATCGAGTGGGATCAGAAATTTCAGTTGGCGAAAGTCAATCCGCTTGCGAAGTGGACCTGGGAGGATGTCTGGACCTACATCCGTGTCCATGAAGTGCCCTACAATGAATTGCATGACCGTAACTATCCCAGTATCGGCTGCACCCACTGCACGAGCCCGGTGATGCCAGGCGAAGACTCCCGCGCGGGACGGTGGAAAAACTTTGCCAAGACCGAGTGCGGGTTACACAAGGCCTCATGATGTCGATGCAGGATGTAATCGCCAAGATTGCGAAGGGGCCACGAGCGGCCAAGGATCTCACCTGGGACGAATCGAAGCAGGCGATGAAATCGCTCATTGAAGGAGAAGCCACCCAGGCGCAGGTAGGGGCCTTTCTCATGGCTATGCGGATCAAGATGGAGTCCGTTACCGAACTGGCTTCAATGACCGCGACCGCGCGCTCCTATGTGGCGCCTGTGCCTATTCCGCGAGAGCTTGGCGTTGTCGATCTGCCGAGTTACGCGGGGAAGCAGGACACCTTCCATGCCCTTGCCGCCGCCGCCATTGTGGCTGCATCGGCTGGCGCGTCGGTCTTGATGCACGGGTATGATGGAATTCCCGGCCGTGCAGGGAATGCCGGGGTGCTCAAGGCCTTGGGCCTGCCGGTCGAGATGGAGCCAAAAACGGCGGCAGAGGCCGTGACGCGGCACGGATTCGCCTATCTCGATATTGCGCTCTACCACCCTCCGGTCTATCGCTTTCTAGAGATGCGCCAGGAGTTGGGAGCGCGGAATATCTTTCATCCGATTGCAAGGCTCCTGAATCCGGCTCGCGCCTTGTCGCAGGTCGTCGGCCTATCCCATCCTCCTCATTTTGAAAAGACGGCTGAAGTGTTGCGGATGCTGGCTTCCCCGCGGGCGCTGGTGGTCAGTGGCGTTGAAGGCGATCCGGAGCTCTCGGTTGCTGGTCTCACAAGGGTGCTGGAATTGCGCGATGAGCGGATTACACCCCTTTCATTCGCGTCGAAAGATGTCGGATTGCCCCTGGGTACGCCACGAGACATGGCGGGCTTCCCATCGAACCAGCGAGACAAGGAAGCGGATCTGCTCCGAAGGATTCTCCACAATCAAGTGCCTGGGGGGGCCTGCAACTGGGTCTTGATGAACGCGGCATTGATTCTGTACGCCGCAGGCAAAGGGGCGACATGGGCGTCGTGCCTCCCATTGGCACGTCGGGCGCTCGAAGAGGGGGCGGCGGCCAAAAAGTTGGAGGAGTTGACTCAGGAGCCGGTGGCAATCGGTGTGACCGGCCGAATACATTGACCATACGTAACTACTCAGGTGTTCAGGCTGAAGACTGAAGGCTATAAATGATCTCGCTAAGCACGAACCAAGCTATTCAACACCTTTTTGGTTTCGACGACCTTGGATTCAAGCAGAGATGAATCATCGTTGCGCAAGAAGCCCACGCCTAACAGCCTCAGCCTATCGACCTGAACAGTTAGGACCATAGGAGAGGATCGCGTCCGTGCAACATCTTCGTCAATTAGAAGACCAGAGCGTTTACATTCTCCGGGAAGCCTATAAGCATTTTGACAACCTGGCTATGCTGTGGTCGATGGGAAAGGATTCGACTGTTTTATTATGGTTGGCCAGAAAGGCCTTTTTCGGCCATGTCCCCTTCCCTCTGCTGCACGTCGACACGAGCTACAAAATTCCCGCCATGATCGAATATCGAGATCGAGTCGCCCGTGAGTGGGGTCTCAAGTTGGTGGTGGGGCAAAACAAGGAAGCGCTCGCGGCCGGGATGAATCATACGCTGGGCCGCGTGAACTGCTGTACGGCGCTGAAAACTAATGGGCTCAAGCAATTGATCGAGCAAAAGGGCTATACGGGCATCATTCTCGGTGTGCGCGCAGACGAAGAAGGGACGAGAGCCAAGGAGCGTTACTTCTCACCCCGTGACAAGCATGGCGATTGGGATTTCCGGGATCAGCCGCCGGAACTCTGGGATCAATTCAAGACGACCTTCCCTCCGGGAACACATATCCGTATCCACCCCCTGCTGGATTGGACGGAAATCAATATTTGGGAATACATCAAGTCAGAGAACATTCCCTTCATCGATCTCTATCTCGACAAAGGGGAAGGGGTCCGCTATCGCAGTCTCGGTTGCGCGCCCTGTACGACACCAATCAAATCGACGGCAAAGTCTGTAGACGACATCATCGAGGAGCTGCGGCACACCACGGTAGCTGAGCGATCGGGCCGTGCGCAGGACGAAGGGCGCGGGATGGAGCTCCTCCGAAAAGACGGCTACATGTAATGAGGATGATGAAAAAGACCCCCAACTTCGTTCTCGGCTCATCGAAATCCTCAACGTACCCGAGAGGGTACGCCTCCGGTTTCGATTCGCCTCGGGCCTCGCTGGATGGTCTTTTTGATCATCCTCAATAAGGCACACGACTATGGACAATCAGACCCAGAAACCATCTGACAATCTGAACATCGTCATCGTTGGGCATGTGGACCATGGGAAGTCCACTTTGCTGGGGCGTCTCTATGCCGACACGGGATCGTTGCCTGATGGCAAGCTTGAAAAGGTCCAAGCGATCTGCCGGCAGCAGGGGAAGGAATTCGAGTACGCGTTCCTGTTCGATGCCTTTCTTGAAGAGCAGGAGCAGGGCATCACGATTGATACGGCGCGGACGTTTTTCGGCTGGAAGGGACGGCACTACATCATCATCGATGCGCCAGGACACAAAGAATTCCTCAAGAACATGATCTCCGGGGCGGCCCGGGCTGAGGGGGCATTACTGCTGATCGATGCGTTGGAGGGCGTAAAGGAACAGTCCAAGAAGCATGGGTATCTCTTATCGCTTCTGGGGGTACGCCAGTTTGCCGTCGTGGTGAACAAGATGGATCTGGTCGGCTACCGGCAGGACGTGTTCGATGGGATCGAAAAGGAGTATCGAGAGTTCCTCGGGCAGTTCAAGGCGGTTCCCCAGCAGATTATCCCTGTCAGCGCAAAGCTTGGAGATAATATTGCCAACCGGAGCGAGCAGATGCCGTGGTACAGCGGTCCGACGGTATTGGATGCGCTCAGCGCCTTCCGGAAGGAACCGGGACGATCCGAACAACCGCTTCGTCTGCCGGTTCAGGATGTGTACAAATTCGACGCCCGCCGCATCATTGCCGGACGTGTCACGGCAGGGCAATTGAAGGTCGGCGATTCGCTAGTTTTCTCGCCGTCGAACAAACGGGCGACGGTTAAATCTATTGAAGCGTTCAATATCGATCCCCCGCCGGTAGAAGGCCATGCAGGCCAGTCAGTTGGTGTCACACTCGATGAACAGATCTTTGTCGAACGAGGAGAGATCGCCTCGCATCAGGAGCAACTCCCACTGGTGTCGACGGCTTTTCGAGCGAATGTATTCTGGCTAGGCCGGAAGCCGTTGGAACGGGGGCGGCGCTATCAGCTCAGAGTGGCGACGAGGGAAGTAGATTGTGAAGTGGCGACCATTCACCGAATCATCGACACGATGGATCTGGCTCAGCAGCAAGGCAGCAATGTGGTGAATAAGAATCAGGTCGCTGAATTGACCATCAGGGCCAAAACGCCGGTTGCCTTCGACCTCTCGGCTTCGTTTGAGTCGACTGGACGGTTCGTCCTTGTGGATGAATATGACATTGCCGGTGGCGGCATCGTGACAGAGCTGGTCCATGATGATCAGGAGTTTCTCCGAGAAGAAGCCCGGCAGCGCGATTTTGCCTGGGTGAAGGGTCAAGTCGGAGTCGAGGATCGCGCACAGCAGTATGGCCACCGAGCCGCGATTGTGCTGGTGACCGGAGGGCGCCATACGGGGAAGTCCTTCCTGGCCAGAACTATTGAAGCGAGGCTTGTGGCGGACGGTCGGCATGCCTATCTGCTCGATGGAGAGAATCTCCGCCGCGGCCTCGATGCAGACCTTTCGGAAGGAGAGCGAGGGCAGGCGACCGAGATGGCCCGCCGCTATGGTGAAGTGGCGCGCCTGCTGGTCGATACCGGGTTGATTGTGGTCTCGACGACCAACCCCTTCGGCATGGCCTACGTCGAAGCGGCACAGGCTATCAGGACGCTTGTCCATCCTGTTCCAGTCATCGCCGTTCATATGAGCAAGGCACCGGAAGAAGTCCCACCCAATACAGATATCGTCCTGTCAGGCCCGGCAGATTTTGATGCAGCCACTCGTCGGATTCTTGAGGAGCTCAAGCGTCGTGGAGTTCTAGCCCAGGCGATTGGGGCCAAACCGATCTTTCAGTATTCGATCTAATCAGGATGCTGAAAAAGAGGGGGATGGAGGCTGATGATCTTCTGTGCTCGCGCAACGCGCGGCCTGAGAAGGCCCTCGTTGGACGCGCGCAATGGAAGATCAATCAGCCCCCATCCCTGAAGAGAAAGTGAGCAAGCTTGGAGGGCGCATTTATATTGTTTGATGCGCGCAGTTGGGATCATCCCACCCGCCCCTTATGAGGACGACGATGATCTATACCTATGTCTTCAACTGTAGACCGGCGGGCGTTCGCAGTTAGCTGGATGGACTGTGAACCCCTTTGCTTAGGTGCTGTTATGCGGATCCGCCTAAACATTGTTAGCCGGGCCTAAGAAACCAAGCCCAAGCGGATCGCAATCCCGAAGAGCACAAAGGATACTGTTCTCAAGGAGTTCAACCATCGATGTTCCATCTGCGGCGGCGATCGCCCGCAGGTCCATCACATCGACGAGAACCCCAGCAACAATGATCCCCTGAACCTTCTGCCTCTGTGCCCGAACTGCCATCTGCGCGACCAGCACGACCCGACGCGAACCCTCGAGGTCGATCGCCTCCGGCTCTTCCGGGCGAAGCGAGATCCGCTCATTCTTCAGGAGCGCTTCGAGCCGCTTTGGCGCCGCAGCAAGTGGTTGCTCAACGTCGATCAATACACTCTGGATCAGTTGAGTACGAAGGCTGAGGAACTCGCCTCGTTTGTCGAGGCGCTGGCTATGGGTGCCTTCTATGCAAAGCAGCTTCGGAGCCTGCTGGAGGTCCCGGCCAAGGACCGCGTATTGTTCACGGACACGCCCTCACATATCCACGAGAAGTGGAATCGCGAAGACACGGCGACCTATCGGGCGGTCCTCGCGGAGAATAGAGAGGCAGCCTTCGGCCTGATCGTCGAACTCCTGCGATATCAGCAGTGGGCGCCCCGGTGAGCCCCCGGACGGCTAACAACGCATTGGAACCGACGAGGTCCATGCATCTCACCGTAGGCCCTCGCGGCTCAATGCGGCGTTATGCGGCAGCGAACGCCAGGTAGTATTCGTCGCGCGATGCCTGCTATCGGCCAAAAGCAGAAAGGATGAGTGCCATGGCACGACGAGGATTCTTTGCGGAGCTTCAGCATCAGTCTCGCGTAGCCGCTCGAGAGCGAGAACGGGATGAGCGAGATGCTGTTCGGCGTCATGTCACGGCAGTTAAACGAACCGAACAGGCGAAGAAGGACTGGGAGCGTGCCAAGACTCAGCTCGCTAAGGCGGCCGATTCTAAACGAAAGCGCCTTGAGAAAGAGGCTCGCGAGGCGCATGTAGCCGCTATGGAAGCGGAGGTTATCGAGCGAAACGGGAAGCTCGAACAGATCTACGGGGAGATCGACTCGCTACTCGCCTCTACGCTTGGGGTGGATGACTACGTCGATCTCAATTCGCTTCGCGTTGAAGTGACGCACCCACCATTTGACCGTACCGATCTTGAAGTTCCGCTTCCTCAGCCGAGCCGTATGCTCCTGCCTAACGAACCGGTTCTGGCGCTGCCCGAGCCACCCACAGGCCTAGCCAGCTTCTTCGGCAAGAAGAAGTACGCCGAAGCCGTAGAGAACGCACAGCAGGTGCACGAGCGAGCTTTAGTGGAGTGGCGCGCAGCGTGCCGTGATGCGCTGGCGCGGCACCAGAAGGCCGAAGACGTGCACGCCCGAGATGAGGCGCGGCGCCTTGACGCGCTCAGGTCTGAGCGCGAACGCTACGCCAAAGAGTGCGCCGCGCGTGAATCTGAGGCTGCCGACCGCAATAGGAGGCTTGATGAACTGATCGCGAATCTGGGGTACGGCACTGCCGACGCGATCCAAGAGTACGTTTCTATCGTGCTATCGAATTCGGTGTATCCCGACCATTTCCAGGCCGCGCATGAGTTCGAGTTCGACCCCTCTCCCGCCGAGCTTCGGCTTCGCGTGCTGGTGCCCGGTCCAGGTGAGATCCCCGCGATCAAGTCCTACAAGTACACGAAGGCCACTGACGAGATTACTTCGACGTCGCTCTCACAAAAGGAGTGTCGCGACCGATACGCCGGCACAATTCATCAGGTAGCGCTCAGGTCTTTCCACGAGGTGTTCGAGTCTGACCGTCGTGGCCTCATCAAGACGATTTCGCTGGAGGTGGGTACCAACACAATTGATCCCGCGACAGGCCGGCCGACCTATGTGCCGTTCGTGATCGCAGCCGCCGAGCGCGAGTCGTTCCTTGCGTTCGAATTGTCGGCGCTTGTGCCTGCACTCACGCTGGGACGGCTCGGCGCTGCCGTTTCGAAGAACCCGTATAGCCTGATCGCCGCCGAGCGCTCCGGAGTCCGTCGATCGTGACGCAGCGCGGCCCGTTAGTCTTCAATCCGCCGCCCGGGTGGCCTAAGCCACCCAAGGGGTGGACGCCCCCAAATGGCTGGAAACCAGACCCTGCTTGGCCTGCCCCGCCACCTGGTTGGCAGCTTTGGATTCCAGACGGCACCCCAATGGGAGATAGTGTATTCGGCAGCGGTTCAGATCCCTCTGCCGCTACGGAGAAATCTCAGGGAGAATCTGAGCTGCAATCTCCAGCCAGTATGGACCAGCGGGTCGTGTTTTTGGAGGCGGAGAACGCGGCCTTGCGCGCACGCTTGGAATCCCTCGGTACGGACCCAGGCAACGCCGTCGTCCTCGACGACGAACGCGTTCTTCAGGACGTCGGGATCTATCGGTATCACCACCCCCTTGAAAACGCGCTTGCTTATCGAGAGCGACTCGATGATATAGCGGCTCGGATCGCTGAGACGATTAAGGCGGGCGCCGCGATCGAAAAGTCGAACATGTTCACTTTCGACGGTTCGTTGGCAAAGGGCCGTGCGATGACGAACGACTTGGCGAAGCTGATGCTCCGCGCCTACAATGCTGAAGCCGAGAACGTGGTGCGGTCGCTTCGCGCAGGAAACACCGTGACTGCCATCAAGCGGCTTGACGCAGCCAGAACGGCGATCGCAAAGCTTGGCAAGATGATGGAGATGCGTATCGCAGCCCAGTTCCATGCCCTACGCATCGAAGAAATTGAGCTCACGGCCGATTACTTGGTTAAGAAGGAGGAAGAGCGAGAGGTGGCCCGCGCTGAGCGGGAGCGGCTGCGCGAGGAGCGCAAGGTCGAGCTAGAACTCGCTGCCGCGCGAGAACGTCTTGACAAGGAGCGAAACCATATCCTGACGGTGATCGAGAAGGTTCGGGCGAATGGTACAAGCGACCCTGAACTCGAGCGCAAGCTGACTGATATCGACAGTGCAATTGCTCAGAACGACTTCCGTGCCGCCAACATTCGGGCGGGCTACGTCTATGTCATCTCCAACCGCGGTGCGTTCGGCGATCACGTCGTGAAGATTGGGCTAACCCGCCGGCTGGAGCCGCTCGATCGCATCTACGAACTTGGAGACGCGTCGGTTCCATTCCGTTTCGACGTGCACGCAATTTTCTTTTCTGAGGACGCCGTTAGCCTGGAAAACGAGCTCCACGAGCACTTCGCGGCGCGTCGCGTGAACTGGGCAAATGATCGAAAGGAGTTCTTTTTCGCCTCACCTGCTGACGTGCGCGCCGTACTTTCGGAGAAGCTGGGAAACCTGCTGGAGTTTGCAGAGCACGCCGAGTCGACCGAATACCTTCAGAGTGTGCGGTATTGGCCAGAACACATTCAACCGCCACAACCTTCGCGCGACACAGGAACAAAACAAGAGGGTCAGACCCCTTAATCTCACTCTAATGGCTATGCACAATCCTCCCCATCCCGGCGAGTTCATTATCCAGGTCTATCTGGATCCCAACAATCTGAGCGGCCGGGAACTGGCCGGGAAGCTCTGTGTGGCTGCTTCAACGCTCAATCGCATTCTTACGGGTACGAGCCGTATTAGCCCTGACATGGCGCTACGTCTTTCCAAGGCTCTTGGCCGTTCTCCGGAGAGTTGGCTTGCTATGCAGTACAACCACGATCTCTGGCAAGCCAAGCAGCATGTGAAGCTCGGCAAGGTCGGGAAAGTCCGGCTCACAGCGGCCTAATAGCCGCTTCTAAGGGACGGCGCCGCTAACGCTGACGAGTCAACTGGATCGTTAGACGTGCCGAGGCTTGAGCGGGTATGATGGCTGCATGAAATTTTCTTGGGACCCGAAGAAAGCCGCTGCGAATCTGAAAAAACACGGTGTCTCATTCGAAGAGGCCTCAACGGTCTTCCATGATACGCTTTCGGTCACCGGCTCCGATCCAGATCATTCCGGTGAGGAGCAGCGCTTTGTAAGCTTTGGCAATTCGAGTGAAGATCGCCTTCTGGTCGTGGCACACACTGATGAAGGTCAAACTATGCGCATGATCAGTGCTCGTCTGGTAACGAGGCAGGAAAGGAGAATCTATGAAGAGGGAGAGTCGTAAAGCAGGCGACGAACTGCGGCCGGAATACAGGCGGTCGGACTTTGGCAAGCTCGTGCGTGGGAAGTATGCTGCTCGGGCCGCCAAGGAGACGAATGTTGTTGTTCTCGAACCAGAGCTCGCCGAAGCGTTTCCGAATGCTAAGGCGGTCAACGAGGCGCTGCGAGGACTTCTGGATGTCGCTGCGACCACTGCACGCCTAACCCGTCGCTCAACTGGACGGGCCAAACAGCAACGCGCCGGTTAGCTTACGTTAGGCATCGGAATGTGCGCCATCTGGCGGACTGGATGTGTGGAGTTTGACTCCCTGTAAACCCCTGAAACAAAGGGGTCAGACCCCTTAAATCTTCCCCTATTTGAAGGGCTGCGAGATCATCGTTGTTCGCAGCGGCGCTTACACGGGAGATTCAGCTATCGTTCCGGCGGCATTAGAAGGCACGGTCGCGGGCTATGACATGGTTGTGACCGTGACTCGCGCATCGCCGCGCTTCATCGCTTACTGTCTCTTGAGCCGTTACGTCCTTGAGGGCCAACTCTTGCTGCTAACGCTCCGTGCAGCACAGCCGCATTTGAACGCAGAGGAATTGGGAAGTGTTCTTTTGTCATTGCCGCCAACTCGCAAGGAACAAGAGGCAATTGCGGACTATCTCGACGTGAAGCTTGCCGAGGGAAGAAGCATCGTTACCGGTATCGAAGCCCAAATCGCCACCCTCACCGCCTACCGCAAGTCACTGATTCACGAATGTGTCACCGGCCAGCGGCGGATCACAGAGAATGATACATCAAATTTGATGTTGACTTAAATGGAGTTCACGGTAGAATACTATGAGACTGTGGCGGGGAGGTGCCCCGTACGCGAGTTTCTCGATGAGCTGGAGGCGAGCGATCCGGACGACTTTGCGGCGGTCTTTGCTGGTCTGGGAAAACTACGAAGCCGACAGGCGCATCGCGAACCGCTGACCAAGGCGGTGGGTGACGGGTTGTTTGAATTGCGCCATGTCGGCAAACTGAATACACGCGTGCTGTGGTTCTTTATGAAAGGCCGGCGTATCGTCGCCGTTCACGGCATCCGCAACAAAGGCCAGGCCATTGCACCCCGCGACCTCGACACGGCCCGGGAGCGGATGCGCGACTGGCAGGAGAGAATGAAATGATGAAGAAAACCAATTTTGACCTTCACCTCGAAGAGCAACTCCGTAACCCTGATTTTGCGGAGCGTTTCAAGCAAGCGGGTGAGGCGTGGGACGTGGCGTTGCAGATTTCGGCGCTGCGCGAAAAGGCCGGTCTCTCTCAGAAGGATCTCGCGCGCAAACTCAACACCTCCCAGCAGCAAATCAGCCGCATCGAATCGCCGAGCTACGAGGGGCATTCCTTGAGCATGCTTCGCCGTGTGGCCAAGCTGTTGAGAGCACACGTTCGCGTGGTCTTTGAGCCGGACGACAGGGCGCCTGGCAGCAGTCTCGCGGAGTCTCCACCTCCCTACCGGCGGAAGCGCCGTCTCGCCAAATCATCATGAGTCAGATAACACAAAGGGGTCAGACGCCTTAAGTCTGCCTCGCGTTTCCTGCGCTACCAAGACCGACCTTCTCTTCGCTTGCTTCTCCTGATTCGCGTGTGCATCATTTATGAATATTTACACATTCCATGCCGGAGGAGCTATGCGCACCAACATCGTGATCGACAATAGCTTGATGCAGCGAGCCATGAAGGCCACCGGGCTTTCGACCAAGAAAGCGGTGGCGGAAGAGGGCCTTCGATTGCTGATCAAGGTGAAGGGGCAAGAAGGCATTCGCCGTTTGCGTGGCAAGATTGAGTGGGAGGGAGATCTCGGCGCGATGCGGGAAGGTCGTATCAAGGCGGCGTCATGATTATTGTCGAACGACGGTATGGGTCGATTACCTCCGGGGAACACGTACTCCCCATACCGATTGGCTTGAAGCTCAGTTGCCGAGAGAACGGCTGGGTCTCACTGATTTGATTCTCTGTGAAGTGTTGCAGGGGATCACCACCGATAAACAATTTGAGGCGGTTCAAGCGGAGCTGTTGAAGTTTGCGGTTTTTGAGACAGGGACGGTTGGAATCGCGGTCGAAGCTGCTCTGAACTATCGGCGCCTGAGAACTGCCGGGCGAACTGTGCGCAAAACGATCGATTCTCTGATCGCGACATTTTGTTTATTGGAAGGACATGCCTTACTCCACAATGACCGCGACTATGATCCATTTGAAGATGTGCTCGGTTTGAAAGTCATCCACCCGTGAGAGGAGGGGGAGAGAAAGGGGTCAGACCCCTTAGATCGATCCCCTCCAGTGGACGGAGTTTGAACTCTCTGACGTTCAAGCCACAATAAGAGTTCACACGCGAACTCATCGCGTCTAAGCTTGATGCATAGGCCTAACCCTTCCATCGAGCCGACCCACTCCGGGCTGCGCCCTCCGCTGGCGGCTCAACTCAAACGTTCAGCATCGGAATGTTCGCCATCTGGCGGACTGGATCGGTGGAGTTTGACTCCCCGGAAATCCCTGTGTTACGGTCATCCTCTCTATATTCGCC
>JBAXBK010000004.1:0-136141 GCA_037142015.1 Nitrospira sp.
AGGCCCACGCGGGATTCTTCTTCTGCCCTCCGGATCACCTGCCCAAGGAGTTCCCACAGTTTCCGGTGACGAAGACCTACGGAGAACTGCAAACACGTTTCGCACAAGCAGGGAATTTTAAATAGCCGTCAGCTATATATCCCCCTTCACCACTGCCAGCACTCGACGGCCATAGCGTTCTGCCTTCAGAGCGCCGATACCTGGAACCTCCATGAGGGCAGCGGGTGTCACTGGCTTGTGCCCGGCAATGGCCTTCAGGGTTTTGTCATGAAAAATTAGAAAGGCCGCGACGCCTTCTTCCTCGGCAAGCTCCGTGCGAAGTTGCTTGAGCCGTTCAAAAAGCTGCGGGTCCGCCGGCGATATTCGTAGAACGACCGCGGGCAGGGCCTTCTCTCGGAACGGCCTTGTCACCGGCAAATGAGGTTGAGGCTCTTCTTCCTGCTTCAATACCACTGCACCGATCCCTTGCAGGATCTCCCGCCCCTTGCGCGTCACATCGAGAATAGGATATTCCGTGCCTTCGACCTGAAGATAGGCTGAGTCGATCAACGCTCTCACCAGACCGGTCACAGACAATTTCGAGCGTGCCCGACACATCCCGTATGTCGAGCAGTCTTCCGCGCCACAGGCCTGCATCGCTTTCGAACGGCTTCCGCGAAGAATCTCCACGATTCGACTCACGCCGAACCGACCCCTGCACCAAGACACAGTCTCTAAGACGGCCTTCGCAGAAGCGGCATCATCGTGGGAGACCTCCCTGATCGGCTGCTGGACTGGAGCGACGCAACGGTCACAAAGGCCGCAGGAGCCCAAGGCAAGCCCTGCTTCATCACTGAAATAATCAAGAATCGCGAGCTGTCGGCAAGTTGGCACCGACACATATCCGAGCATTTCTTGAAGTAGCGTCTTCATCCGCTTAGCGCGCTCTGCGCCTTCAGGATCTTGTGACGCTTGCTGAATGAAATATTCCTGCGTGGCTAGATCCCGTTCATGGAACAACAACCAACAGGCCGCAGGCCGTCCGTCACGGCCGGCCCGCCCGACCTCTTGGTAATAAGATTCCACACTTCCCGGGATGTCGAAATGAACGACCAGCCGGACATCCGACTTGTCGATGCCCATGCCGAAGGCATTCGTTGCAGCTAGAATTCTCACCGTTCCTCGGCGAAACTCGTCATGCACAAGCCGCCGCTCTTCATCCGAGAGACCGGCATGGTAGTAGCTGACCGACTGGTGAGACTGTCCCAGCCATTCCGCCACCTCCTCCACTGCCCGGCGCGTGGCGCAATAAACCAGGATCGTGCCTTTCTCCGTCTCCCGAACCAGCCGCTCCAATGCAGCCAGTTTCTCCTGGCGGGACTGGCAGAGACGAACTGACAAGGCGAGATTGGCCCGACGGAAACCCGCGACCAAGCAGAACGGATCACGGAGCGATAACCGTTTGCACAGATCCGTTTGCACGCGGGCTGTGGCCGTGGCGGTCAGGGCCAGGCAGGGGGGATTGGTGAGCTCCTGGCGAAGGCGTCCGATCTTGAGATAGTCAGGTCTGAAATCGTGGCCCCACTGGGAAATGCAATGCGCTTCGTCGACCACCAGCAGCGAAACCCACAGCGACCGCAAGAGCTGGAGAAACCCCTCATGCTGCATCCGTTCCGGCGCCAGATAGAGCAACTGAAGCCGTTTCTGATTGAGGTCCTGCATCACGCGATGCTTTTCAATCCCCGTGAGGCCAGAGTGAAACGCCGCCGCCGCGATCTTTCGCTGCTTCAAGCTTGCCACCTGATCTTGCATGAGCGCGATGAGCGGAGAAATCACCAGGGTTAACCCGGGCAGGAGGGTCGCAGGCAATTGATAGCAGAGCGATTTGCCCTGCCCGGTCGGCATGACCGTCATCGCATCGCGCCCGGCCAGCACCGCGCGAATGACCCCCTCCTGCCCAGGCCGAAATTTCGCAAACCCGAACTGTTCGCTGAGCTGTCTGGTCAGATCATCCACGGTGAGGTTAATCAGAAAAAATGATGGTGGAGAAGTATGTACGCGAGCAGAGTATAGACGACTGACCTACGGCGGGCAAGGCTGGCGCGCCGAGTTAGTTTGCGTGCCTTAATCTTCCAGAAAACTGCAGGAATTTTTGGGATACGACTAGAAGTTCACCCAGAGCTGAGCGTAGGCCCAATCCTGATCGGTGCTGGTGCCCAGGTTCTCCTCAATATAGGAGCCGGCGAAGAGGTGCCCATAGCCGGCCTGGAAGGATAACTTGCCCTCCATGAAAAAGCGCGTCCACATGATATCCAATTCGTTGCCTATGTGTCTCGTGGTGTTGTTTGTCTTCGAATAGACATAGACAGTCTGGGCGGCGCGATACCAGTTATCCTTCGTGTTGGCCAGATTCAAGCTAGTGGCCCAGATTTCGATGTGGTCGTTCTTAGTCGGGCGAAACTGCAAATTAACCGAGGGTTTCATCATGTTCTTCCAGCCGATGGTATCCATATAGCCCATGTGGATATGGTTAGTCCCCCACAAGTTCTCAAAGGTGTTGGCGGTCTTACAACCCGTATCGCCACCGATCGTGCAGTTTGCCCTGCCATCACCAGAAGCATAGTCGAAGTTGAACGCCAACCGAGGCTTCCAGTCCCACTCGTAATGGGTGTAGCCAATCCAGCTTCGAGTCGCCCAGGCATTGATGGAGAGATACTTTTGGTTACCATAGGCTGCCTCGGGCCCACCGTTGTCGCCCATTTGGCCGAACTGCCAGATTGTCTCGTTCCATGCGTCAAAGTTGCCTTTGCGCATCTCGATCCGGCCTCCGACCATATGACGAGTCTGATTCGAGTGTTTCGGTGTACCGAGACCCTGGTTCCGGTTGTCCCCCGAGTTGTACCGGTTGGAATAGAGTATGTAGTAGGGCTCGATCACGAAGCCCGGCACCGACTTGATCTGGTTGTAGAAGAGAAACACGTCGGAATCGATGTTTGCGCTGCCGTTATTCAGATTGGTGCCACCACTGACAGGAAGGTTGTTATGGAGAGCGCCGAGCGGCTCTCCTTGCCCGAGATCGGACTCAGAAGTGCGGAACCAACCAGCCCAACTATCCCAGGCCTTGGTGCTATATTGCAGCATGATCCCGTCAAAGGAAAATCCTGTGTTGGACCAGTCGAAGGCGCCAAAGATAGAGTGGTTGCCGAATATCACATATTGCCGGCCAGCCTTCACGCTCAGGTTTTCCATCCCGGCGAAGTTCCGGATCAACATATAGGCGGCCCGGACGCCCAAGACGCCGCCGTTCCCGAAACAAGCCGCGCCCGCAACCTGGCAGTTCTGGCCATTCTGGGCCCTCTGGTTATCTTGAACCGGGGTACCCTGTAGCCCGTTAGCGCCCCACACGGAAGCGTATTGGAGTTCCATGTAGAAATTCACGTCAGAGGAGAGGTCATAACCGAAACCCAAACGCGCCTTCTGTAGAGCGTAGCTGTCGTTTGCCTTGCCAGGGGTACCGTTCGCAGAGGTTTGGCCGTTGAACGAATTGCAGGCCCCAAAGGTATTACCAGCCATGGCGCCCCCGAAGCAGATATTGTTCCGCATTTCATACCGCACGCGAAGATCGGCGCGCATCCAGAACTTGTTGATGTCGAAGTTCTTCCCGATCTTCGGATCGTAGAGTTCGTATGCTTCTTTGTCCGGAATCGCTCGAGCAACGACTGCGGTATGGGTGATTTTTTCTCCCTCCGGCAATTCATATGCGGCTTGTGCCGGGGCCGTCATGAATGGCATCCCCACTGCCATCACAACCATGCTGCAAAAAGTAGCCACATTAGCCCACACTGCCAGCCTGATGATTTTCATGTGATGCTCCAGTCGATGGGAACGGGTAGCCGTGGGTACATCATGAGGTAGTGGGGCAGCTAGTCGAGAAGACTACAACGAGGGCAAAACTGACGATCAACGCCAAGCTTGACAAAAGGCAACATCCGGACAATACGAAAATGATGGCTGTCGAGACAGCTTCCGTGAAGCTTGAGTCGTGTATATAACATGGGGGAGGACTTATACCATCAAGCCGAGCCGGCTGTAAATACCGGTCGGTCGACGGCCTGGTGGCCAGAGCTTACTCGTCTTGCTTGTTCTATTTTTCTCTCCGCACCGTTACGCCTGATTGGTTGGTCCCTTTGAATCAACCTGTTTCTCCGCCGACGTCGTCACAGCCTTAATCTGTTCTTCAGCATCTTTGATCGAGGCCTGAAAATCCTGTTCGACCATCTTCACTTCCTGCTGGATCATGTTGAGTTCCGGCTCCACTGACTTCCGCAAGTCTTCCGCTGTCTCCTTGAACCCCTTGACCAATTTTCCGACCTGGCGAGCGACTTCAGGCAGCTGCTTGGGGCCAAACAGCAAGAACGCAATCACCAAAATAATAAGAACTTCGCCGATGCCCAATCCGAACATGGTTCGTCATACGTAAAACGTCACGCGTCATGCGAAAAGCAAAAAAGGAAGCGGCTGATTCCTCTTGACGCTTCACGCTTCACGCCTCACGCGTCACGTCCCCTTACCCTTGCTTGACTTGCGTCCCTGATTGAACAGGCGCCGTGGCCGGCGTAGCGGCCTGCGCAACCTGCGAGGGAGGCGCTTCAGGCGTATCGGAAGGAGGAGGCGTCACATCGATGGCATCGGCCTCGTTGACGCTCTTCTTAAATCCTTTGATGGCCTTCCCGAGCCCTTCACCCAACTGCGGAATCTTGCCGGCACCGAAAATGATCAAGACAATGACCAAAATCAGGACCAATTCCATCCATCCGAACGATCCAAACATCAATCACCCGCTTTCTCTTCTTGTCCCACCCAAGCCCGCTCGCTCTGCGGCGTTGAACCGATCGAAAGGTGAGAGCCTTCCTCATGCGAGGGGGAAGTGTATAAAGGCTATAGTAGAACAAGAACCGAGTCAAGCAGAATTCCGCATTCTTTGCTCATGAGCGCTGTTGCACGCGCCAATGTCCGGGCGAGACTCGGGACCAAGGCGAGAGAGATCAGCCAGGCCGGACGGAGGCATGAAAGTAATCCACAGGGCTCGGGGGTGCGGTCAAGGCAATCATAAACGACTCCGGATCGTAGCCGATGTCCTCGAGATCCTTCGAGGACAAGGTCAGCTCTTCCTCTGTGAGATAGGCAACGGTGTCCGGAATGCCTGCCGGCGTGAGCGAGCGCACAAGGGCCTGAAGTGCTTCACGCTCTTGCGGCGGCACCTCCAATGAAATGGGGAAATCCAGTTGGCGTGCGTAGGGGCTCCGATAGCTCTCGTTCAATGAATGGAGGGTCTTGAGCATCAGACGGTCCTGCTCCCACGGCGCCATCTTTGTACCGGCAGAAGGATGGGTGGCAATGAGATCCATGAGAGTCAAGACGTTGGTCCCCAAGCTGCGCCCTACGAACTCGCACTGGCTTTCTATGATCATCGTGCCGGCCTCCAACTGCTTGGCGACCGCTCCGGCCAACGCAAAGTTGACCATAAAACTCTGTTGCCCGCCAAATTGGCCATAACAAGGCTTTTCCGGATCGTTCAACACCTCCATGTCCGCCGTACCTGCATCGAAACTGCTGAAGCCAATCGCATCGGGAGCCAACAAACGCTTGGCTTCCTTGATCGTGGCATAGGCCCCCAGATTGACGGGAACCAGCACTCGCTCATCGATACGTTTGAGAAAATCCGCTATCGTCTTCCGGTAGGGAACCTCTTTCCATTCGACCGCCCGATATTCACGCTCCCACACCAGGTCGTCGAGAAACGGAGGAAAACCTCTGAGTGCGTCCATGTCCATGGTTTCGAACGATCGGACAAAGGCCTGCCAATCTGAAATTTTCGCATGTGCGGCCTCGCTCAAGTTCGGCCGCATGAACTCCTCTTCAATGTCTCCCCCCTGGCGCGACATCAATTTCGTTGAGAGATCATTCCACAGTTCGTTACAGATAATACGATCGACGCTGCCATCCGCGACCGCATCGAGCCGATCAACAGTCCCTCGATGTATCTCGACCCGGTTGCGGTGGGACGCGAGTTCCGGATGAGCCATGGCTACGTCGAGCACGGCTTGTTCCCAATCGACCAGCACATAGCGAATGCGGGGATACACCAGTCCATCTTTATCGAGAACCTTGAGATGGCTCAAGAAGCAAGCGGCGAGATTACCGTTGCCGGGACCAAGCTCCATCACCGTAAGGGGTGACACGGGGGTTAGAGGGGTAACCGAGGTAGCGGTGGAACCGGATTCTGTGCTACCCCGCTGTCCCGTTACCCCTTTACCCCGTAACTTTTCGCGTTTTACGACTTTTTCGAAATAGTCCGCCGCGAGAGCATGGGCAAGCCGATAGTCGGCTGAAGCAAATGTTTGGTAGAAACTGCGGACCTGATCGCCCCGGAAACGGTAGAAAAGCCTATTGATGTGGACTTGCCACTGATCGACCGGCTTGTAGTCGCCGATGAGCTGGGGTAAAGCGTCTGCGTCCTGCAACATCACAATCCTGGTACGGCCTGCCCTTCTCGTTTCAGTTTCAAAGAGCAGGAACTTTAGCAGATGACGGGAAACAGCCGCAACGGGCCTTTTCATAGCTGTCAGCAATCAGCTTTCGGCCCTCAACTCCGGAGCTAGAATGGATGGCTCAAACGCCTTCTTTGCCCTGACTGACTGCTGAAGGCTGATCGCTATAGCTTCCCATATCCTTGACAGTTCCCATCGACCAGTGTACCAAGACGCTATGGCGAACAGCATGAGACGAGCGGGGCGAGGGCTAATCGCGGCGGTCATTATCATGGCCCTGTCGCCGCTGCCGACAATCCAGGCAGCGGAGCTGCCGATCACTAAGAATCCCCCCATCCCTGATTTTCAGAACCGCACCCAAGACGTCACCCCTTACAACTTCGATGCTCCACCGCAAGGCCTGTTCCGCACCATTACAACAGCAGAAGGATTTGACGAGCAACTGGGCCTTCACCGTACGCACGAAATTGTGCCGGTGAACCCGACAGACCGGTTCCGCCCCAATACCCCGGCGGTCTTCATTGTCTTCCTCCTGCACCAGCATTATCAGGGATTCCAGGTGATCGGACGCTGTTTCCCTGAAGCGGTAGCCGGCCTCGATCCCGCCGTTTCGATCGGGCAAGATGCGATGTACGTTGCGCTCGAAGACGACACCGGCTATCTCACATTCTCCCCTCCACTCGGCGCCTGGAAGCCCGGCCGATATAAAGTGGAAATTCACGTAGGAGAACAGATCAACGAGATGAGTCTGATGGGCGCGATGCGCTTCACAGTCGCCGCGCCGTCAGGAGGGTAGCGGGAATAGCAAGACTGGCAAGCCGGGCGAGGGTTCGAGGTCCGAAGTTCGAGGTTTTCGGAACGTCGAACATCGGATCGCGCGTGTCTCGCAGCTCTCGCCGGTTCCGCCCTTCTCGCATGTCCCGCTACTCTCGCTATTCACGTCCGCCGCGCCGACCACGCGGCGCGGTTTGACGCTCTCTCCATCATTCGGTAGAATGCCCGCGTGAGCCTGTGGACCCCCTTCTGCATCAGGAATATCTGCCCCGCATGACCGTGCCATCCCATCCATGGGCTTCCGTTATCATCCCCATCAAGGATGAGCGAGATAATCTCGTTCCACTGATTGAGGGGCTGCTGGCCGTCATGGACTCACATGCGACCTCGCGGACTCGACCGTTTGAAATTATCTTTGTGGACGATGGCAGCAGTGATGGCAGCGGCGAAGAACTGGACCGCCTGGCGGAGCAACACCCCCAGATTCGGGTATTCCACCTCGACCGAAACTACGGCAAGACCTGTGCGCTCGACGCGGGCTTTAATCAATCTTCCGGAGACATCATCATTCAAATCGACGGCGACCTCCAGCAGGACAGTGCGGACATCTTGAAGCTTCTGCCCCATACTGACACCCACGATCTCGTGTGTGGATGGAGGCTGGAACGGCAAGATGGCCTGGTGAAAAAATTATCGTCCCGCATCGCCAACCGCGTGCGGAACTTCTTTACCCACGACGGCGTCCACGATACTGGATGCCCGCTCAAGGTATTCCGGCGGCCCGTGCTGGAGCGGCTGCGCCTCTTCGAAGGCATGCACCGATTCTTTCCCGCGCTCGCGATCATGCACGGATTCACGGTCACGGAGGTGCGGGTCCGGCATTATCCGCGCATTCACGGCGTCTCCAAGTACGGCATGGGCAATCGATTATTCAAATCTCTCTATGACCTGATTGCCGTGCGGTGGATGCAAACCAGGGTGTTGCGATATACATTCCGCGACAAGTGACGAGCGGACAGGCGAAAAGAGCGAGAAATGCGCGACAAGCGAAACTCCATGGGCCGTGAGATTCGGCTACCTTACGCATCCCGCACTTCACGCGCGTCTCGACCATCGCACATGACGGTTTCATTATGAGCCTCGAAACCATCTGGCTCACCATCGGGTTTCTCGGCCAAGGGCTATTTTTCGGCCGCTGGGTGGTTCAATGGATTGCTTCTGAAAAGAAGGCGGAGAGCCAGGTTCCGGTCTCGTTTTGGTACATGAGCCTGATCGGCGGATTCATCACGCTCGCCTATGCGATCTATCGGGAAGATCCGGTCTTCATCGCAGGACAGAGCATCGGATCGATCGTCTATGTTCGCAACCTGATGCTGATCTCTCGCGCAAGCCAGGGGAACCGGCCGGCCAACCCCTCCTCTCCACGAACCTAATTTTGATATCTAACCCGCTCAACGTATGTAGTCACCACACGATCCCAACGCTTCTATGACCACAACTGATCGTTCTCCCCATGCGCTGCTCCTTCTGGCCCTCCTCCTCCTGTCGGGGCTGTTGTTCTTCTTGGGACTCGGCGACATGGGGCTGACGGACCGTGACGAGGGACGGAATGCCGAGGCTGGTCGGGAAATGTTCGAGTCGGGGGATCGCCTTACTCCGACGTTCAACGGTGAGTTGCGCGTCGCAAAGCCGGTCTTGCTCTATTGGTTGATGGAACAATCATATCGTTTGTTCGGTTCCAACGAGTTCGCCGCACGATTCCCCTCGGCTCTCTTCGGTGTGGGGTTGATCCTCATGCACTACCTGTTTCTTGTGCACCAGCGAGATCGAACCGTCGCACTCTTCGGCGGGCTGATGCTCTTGCTCAACCTGGAAATCCTTGGACTCGGGCGAATGGCGTTAACCGACAGTGTCTTAATCTTTTTTACCACGGCATCGCTGTACGGATTCTGGCTGGGCCTGCATGGAACAGGCGGTGTGCGTCGATGGGTCTGGATGTTCTATATCGGCATGGCTCTCGCCACGCTGACGAAGGGACCGGTCGGGTTCGCCGTGCCCCTCGTCGCGGCGATACTCTACCTCACCTGGACGCGCCGGTGGCAGGACTATTGGCAGAAGGGGGTTCCCCTTGCAGGCACCCTGCTGTTCATTCTGCTCGCCGCCCCCTGGTATGCAGCCATGTTCCTCGTGCATGGCGACGCCTATGCCTCAGGCGCGAAGGCCCATACGATCGGCCGATTCCTCAGTCCAATGGAGGGACACCAGGGCACCATCTTTTTTTACCTCCCGGTCCTGCTCTTAGCCTTCTTTCCTTGGAGCGCACTCCTTCCTGTCCCCCTCTATCGCACATTCAAAGACTGGTATCGCATACGCCGCGCGCGTACCCACCCAGCTCCCACAGATGCATCCGAGCTTGACCTCTTTGCCGCTCTATGGCTTGTAGGCACCTTTGTGTTCTTCACGGCCTCCGCAACCCGCCTGCCCCACTATATCGGTCCATTGTTTCCTGCCGCCGCCCTGTTGACAGCCTCGTACTGGTCCCGGTGCCTGAGCGATCCGACGACGAAAGGGATTAGGGGGTCCATACATCTCATGATGGGAGTGGGGTATTTCTTGGCGATCGGTTTTGCCTGCCTCCCCACCCTCTATGCAACCTACGCCTCCAAGATGGTGCGGGAGTTCCCCTTGGCCGGGCAGGTAGATCTCGGCAGCGGTCCCTATCTGATTGCAGCCCTGTTGTTACTCGGGATGACGTTGGTGGGATATCTTGGATTGAATGACGAACGGCGCGGAGGAGCGTTCTGGGCAGCTGGGGGAACCTTGGCTGGCCTGGTTCTGATTGTCATCGTAATCACATTTCCGCACATCAATCGATATGTGATCGCGCCACCGCAGGAGCTCGCCTATGCCGCAGGACTGAACTTGGATCGCCAGGATCAATTCATTGCCTATGGCACCCTAAGACCATCGTCCGTATTTTACGCGAAACGCAAGACGCTCTTCGTCCCCTTTGGGGAGGAGGACAAGATACTGGCGGCCCTGAAAGAGTCCAAGAAAGTGATGATTCTCTTGCCGGAAAGTGCACAGTCGAAATTGCCGGCGGAGGCAATCGGGCTGGTCCCCATCTTGAAACGCTATGGATACGTGCTGCTGGCCAACCAGCCAATGGTGACGATTCCAGAAGGTGCAGCCCCGCCATCGCCGCCGCCCACCATTCTCGGCCATTGAAAAAGCTAGACGAGCGAGACACGCGAGACTAGCGGGACGAGGTAGGAATCTAACCTGTTCACGCCGCGCATTTCTCGCACATCTCGCGCGTCACGCTTACATCGGCACAATACCTTTCAAGGCATAGCTCGCCACCAGCACCAGTAGCGTAGCTGCGACGAACAGGCCTTCCGCCATGGCTGGCCATAACCCCAGCTGACCCTCAGCCATGGACTCGACATGACCAAGGAGACCATCCACCCAATGGGCAACACAGACAAGCAACACGATGACCGTGACAAAGGGAGAGCCGGTCGTCATCCCTAACCCCAATCCCACGAGCCCGCGAGCCAGTGAACCGGACAGCCAAGCCGGACACCATGACCATCGCACCCTCCACAAGACATGGCCCACGAGTCCTGCCAGGGCGAGCAACAGACCACCCCACACAAGCTGCTGGAACGGCCAAGCTTCCGACGGGAGATGCACGATCGTCCAGACGAATGCGAGCGTCGCCACAAAAAATGGCGTCATCCGACAGACAGCCATTCCAATCGAGGGACGCCATTCACGCCAGGAATAGGCTGCAACCATCCCCATGATACAACCGAGAACCGTTCCTCCGGCCACGTCAGTCAGATAGTGCGATCCGCGAATGACACGGCTGGCGGCAATGGCCACTGCCGCAGCAAGAATAGGCCATCTGACTCGCGGGAACCTTACGGCCAACAGGGTTGCAACCGCGAACGCTGCCGCCGCATGACCGGACGGGAATGAGTCCCATCCGCTTCCGCTGACTGGAGAGAGTTCGAGGTTGCCGGCATGCATGAACTTTGGGCGAGGGCGACCGATGGCATGTTTCAAAATATTGGCGCTCAGTGCGGCAAGACCGTGCGCAATGAGACTCTGCCAGCCTGCATCTTTCCACTGCGGATGTTTCAATCCATACCCAACCGCCAGCAGCGCGAAGCTCAGGATCACCAGAGACTCTCCCTTGCCCAGGCGGTCACCGATATTGCTGAACAGGATCAGCCAGGGGTTGGGTTCAGAGCCGGGCGGGGGGTAGAGGGAGCGGACAAACCTGGTCAGCGGTACATCCCACTCAAATAACCCCACAAACGTAAGGATGAGAGCGGCACATGAAAAAAGCAGCGGCACAAGACTACGCAACCGTACAGATACGTGAGGAGTGAGGGGTGAGGAGTCCGGAGCAATTGAGACAGGGTCACCGTCTTGGCTTATGTGATCACCCATCACTGATCACTCAACACCGTCTTAAGGCACCCAGTCGGCGAGAAAAACATTAAACTCTCCAGGCGTCTTGGCCTGTCGATCCGATACCCAGACCAGCCTGGTACCATCCGGCGAGAACATGGGAAAACTGTTGAATTGTCCATCGAACGTAAGCCGTTCGAGGCCTTGCCCGTTCTCGCCGATCGCGTAGAGATGAAAGCTGGGCCGGCCTCCCTCGCCCTTCGTTTCAATATTCGATGAGAAAATGATCCTTTTGCCGTCTGGAAAATAGAACGGCGAGAAATTCGAGGCGCCATTCGATGTGACTAGCCGTTGCCCGCTTCCATCGGCGTTCATTACGAAAATTTCAAGTTGCCCCGGCTCCACCAGACCCTGCCTGAGCAAGTCCTGGTACTTGTCGATCTCTGCCTGATCAGTAGGATGCGCTGCCCGATAGACGATGCGCTTGCTGTCAGGCGAAAAGAACGCTCCGCCATCGTAGCCGATTTCGTGCGTCAACCGCCGGGGCTTCGAGCCATCGAGATTCATAGCATAGAGATCCAGGTCTCCGTCTTTCACGGACGTCCAGACGATCGTCTTGCCGTCCGGCGATATGGTCGCTTCCGCATCGTAGCCCGGCGTGGCGGTTAGCCGCTGCAGCTCCTGTCCATCGATACCTACAGCATAAATATCGTAATCGTCCAACGCCCAGCGATAGGCCCCCTCCCGTTTCGGCTTCGGCGGACAGTTCGGCCCCGACGCATGGGTCGACGAGTAGAGCAGCCGTCGATCACCCGGGAAAAAATATCCGCACGTGGTGGCGCCCGCGCCCGTGCTCACCAATCGAACACGGTCGCTGTCCAGGTCCATCACGTACATTTGATAACACCCCAACCCGGCGTCGGCCGGTTTGAGCGGGGCCGTGGAAATCTCTTTCACCCAATCGTTCGTGGACTGGAAAATCAATTTGGTCCCGCTGTAGGAAAAGTAGGCTTCGGCATTCTGCCGGCCCACCGTCAGCTGGCGAATATTCTTCAGATGCCGCTCAGCCTGATGAGCGGGAACCACCCGAGCCTTCGACACAAGATCCTCTGCCTGTCCCTGTTGCTCACCCAGCAGCAGCAGCAGCAGCAGCAGCAAGACGAGTCCGATCATGCACCACTTACCGAATGGGATTGCTTGCATCGAGACGCACCTCCGTACGATCGCCGGCGAGCGGCCACTCCCCGCGGACAGCCACGGCTCCATCTTTGAACAGTACGAAACTATTCCATCCGTAAAAAAAGAGCAGCCGCGCCACCTTCGCCACGGCCTGCTGCGAGGCTGCATACAATACCGTCACGACGCTGCCTGGACGATCGACCCTATGACAACTGGCCAGCAGGGCCAACCCTGCCCCTTCGTGCTCCGCCCCCATCACGGTAACACCCCTCTCGTTCAAGGCTGCGCGCTCGCCGCAGTGATGGGCCAGGATCGATTGAATCCCCGAATGGGATTCTGGACCGCCCAATACTAACACCGAACCTTCCTGGGGCAATAGTCCATCCTGAGCTAGCGAGGCAATCGTCGTTCGCTCGCCGGCCTGTTTCGTCTGCTCCTGGGTTTCGATCCGCGCAACTATTTCACGAAACGGCGAGGGGTGGCCCGGCTCATCCGTAAACGCTGTCAGCACTGATCGGCGACGATCGGTGACATAATGATTGAGCACCGGTGACAGCGATTGTCTGGCGATCCGCCGAAAAGTCATGAACTCAGGGTCGAGATCTATCCTGACCGGTCGCGCGGGCAAGGTCACAGAAATCGCCTCGCGCAGGGAACGCAACGGCACAGTCAGGCTCTGCTCGCGGCCATCCTCCATCCGAATCCGCACCTGGAGGGGAAGACGGAAGGGCTTATTCGACTGGACGATCGTGGCTTCCAGCTGAAAGGTCGGCGCCCCCACCACCGGACGGGCAGTGGCCTCCAGCAATGACAGAACCGGCGCCCCATCCTGTTCCAGCCATTGCGCGAAAAACCACCGGAGATCCTGCTGGCTCTCTTCTACGAAGACTCGTTCAAGATCACGCCATTCCGCATGCCTGCCACGATACTGCGCTACCAAACTTTTCAGGGTCCGCCAAAATATCTCCTCTCCCACCTCCTGGCGCAGGAGGTGAAACAGCATGGCAGCCTTTTGATAGCCAATGGCATTATCATGCTCGTCCAATTTCTGCGTGAATAGTGCGACTGGATAGTCCCGCTCCGGCGGCACGTGGAGATTGTAGCTCTGCACCATCAGACGGCGCTGCTCCTGTGCCTGAGTGCGGTCTCCCATCAATTCATGCCAGTAATAATTGGCCAGGTACGTTGTCAGACCCTCCACCCAATTCCCGCGCTCGGCGCGGTTGAAAACAGCGTTACCAATCCACGAATGTACGATCTCGTGACCGAGTGCGTAGGGCTGCACATAATGCCGCTTAATGATGCCGCTCCCCAGCAGGGTAAACGAAGGCATGCCGAGCCCACTCGCAAAGAAGTTCTCCACCACGGCGAACTTCTCGAACGGATAGGGGCCCAACAGAGGGATATAGGCGTCCAAGTAACGCGCAGTGGCATCGAGGTATTCCTCTGCCAGATGCGCATCCTCGGGAAAGAGATAGGTCGAGAGCAGAACCCGCTGGCCGGTTTTGGCCGTCCAGTCGCGTGACGTTGAGACAAATGTATTCGCCACGAGCGTGAGGGCTTCGCTCGGCTGCGTTACGTCCCATTCCGTCATCACCATGTTATCGTCGCGGCAGAGCGAGGCGGGGCAAGCGTGCGATTCACCGGCCTTCCCCTGGGTCACAACCGTCCACCCAGCCGGCACGGCGACTTGCAATGCATAGGTACTCAGCGATTCCGGAACATCGGGATACCAGGAGCTTTCGCTGCTGATATAGACGCCTTCCGGCCCGATATGTCCGGCAGTCTCACTGGGCGTCACAAATCGAAGATGGCGCGGATCTCGCGGCGGATCGTAGATGACGCCATGGTAGTGCATATCCAGCGTCGCCAGTCCGGCAGGCACGGCCTCAGAAGGGATAAGAATCTGTTGCGCCGACTCCGGTGTAGAACCAAGCTCGATTTCAAACGGCACATCCTGAAGCGAGACCTTCGCCTCAGCCGATGTCTGTATGAGTGTCAGGCGATCGAGCTGGAGTGTGGGGGCGAGAGAGAAACGAATCGGAATCTTCTGCTGCGGCACTTCAAGAGTCAGCCGGTCCTTGGCGATGAGGGCATGTTGATCGGGGACGATCTGCACGAATAACTCGTGGTGCCGGATGGCGACTCGCTGCAGGAACGGATCGGCGGCGCAGGCAATATCGATCACACCATGGCTGAGAAGTGCGGCGAGAAACAGACAGGAAAAAGTAACGACTCTGCTTCCGATTGGCATCGGAAGAGTTTTAGCATTCGCGACAGACGAGCACAAGCTGGATGGAGGTCAACAATTGCTCCAAGTCGATCGGCTTCCCGATGACTTCTTGCGGCCCCAGGGCCCAGGCTTCATCGAGGGTATCTTCATCGTGACTCCCGGTGATGAGGATCACCCCGCCGGCATAGTCGCGTTGGCGGAGTTGCCGGAGCGCTTCGGCGCCGTCCATCCCTGGCAAGAACAGGTCGAGAAGGATCAGATCTGGAGGCGCTTGCTCCACCATCGCGAGGGCGTCGGATCCATCTTTCACGCCAAGTGCCCGATAGCCTCGGAGACTGAGAAACTGAACGAGCAAGTCTCGGATCAACGGCTCATCATCGACGACAAGGATCGTTTCCCCCATATCGGCTACGGCTACGCTGCTCGATGCCCGCAGAGATGAAGGAGGTTTAGCCGGAAGCTGCACCACCTGATTGACGGACGCGACCAGCACATCGAGCGACAGGCCCTTCCGGATAAAGTCAGTCACGCGTAACCCGCGCGCCTGATTTTCCTGTTCCTCGGTCGCTCCGCCACCCAGGATGATTACCGCCGCATGGGGATCGTATGCACGGATTTCTTTGAGGACGGTCAGCCCGTCCATTTCAGGCATGCGAAGATCAAGAATGGTAACGCGTGGGGCATGCTCACGGAAGAGGGTCAGTCCTTCAACCCCGCTCGTCGACGACAGCACCTGATACCCATTTCGGTTGAAGACGGACTTAATCAGATCGCAGTTCATGCGATCGTCATCGATAACCAAAAGCTTGACCATATCTCAGCCTCAAAGGCAAGAATGCGGGGCGTGGAGCGTCTAGATAATTCGCAAACTCAGCCTAACACAGGCATTACCGGCGGAGAAGAAAATGACAGGATTTCACCGGGAACTACGCAGAAGGCGAGGCTGTCGTCCCGATGAGCGCGTCCACGAACGCGTCGCTCTGAAAATCCTGCAGATCCTCAACTGACTCCCCGACTCCGATGAGCCTCACGGGCAACTTGAGTTCCTCAGCAATCGCGACGACGATCCCTCCGCGAGCAGTGCCGTCGAGCTTCGTCAGGACCAAACCGGTAACACCCACCGCTTGATGGAATTGACGGGCTTGGGACAGCGCGTTTTGCCCAACCGTGGCGTCCAGCACGAGGAGCACCTCGTGCGGTGCGCCGGGGCATTCCTGCCCAATGACGCGGGTGATTTTGCGGAGTTCGTCCATGAGATTCGATTTCGTGTGCAACCGGCCAGCTGTATCGATCAAGACCACATCCACCTGGCGTGCTTTCGCTGCGGCAATCCCATCGAACGCAACGGCGGCTGGATCGGCTCCATGGCGATGACGGATCACGTCGACGCCGACTCGGTCAGCCCAGACTTGCAGCTGATCGATCGCCGCCGCGCGGAAAGTATCAGCAGCTACCAGCAACGGCGCCTTTCCCGCCTGCACCAGCCGTTGTGCGATCTTGGCAATCGTGGTGGTCTTGCCCACACCGTTTACGCCCACTGCCAGGATGACAAAGGGCTTGGGGCCTTTTGCAAGGAGAGACTCCAACGATAGCCCTTGCACGGGCGTCAGCACATCGAGCAGGGTATTCCGCAGTACCCTGTGCACCAAACCGGGCTGTGAGGCATCGGTCCCTTGAAGCTGTTTCTTGAGACGCTCCATCACGCGATCCACAACGCTGGTCCCGAGATCGGAAGCGATGAGGGCCGCTTCGAACTCTTCCAACAGGGCAGGATCTGCCGAACGGCCCAGCAGCCGATCCATGGATCCGCGAACGACATCGCGCGTTTTGGTGAGCCCGTCACTCAGTCGCTGCAACCATCCCATAGAATTACTCGTGACCTCTGCCTGCTAATTACGGCAACCGCGCAATCGACCGAAGAATCATCCGTTCACGACGATGCATCCGACGCGCTTCTTTCTCGCCCCGCTCATGATCGTAGCCACAGAGATGCAGAATGCCGTGGATCAACAAGCAGGCGAGCTCCTCATCCAATGTCCGTCTTGTTTCTTTCGCCTGTCGCCATGCCGTGGGAATCGAGATCACCACATCCCCAAGCATATCCGGCATGAGGCGTGAAACCTCAGGTCTGGCGGCTTCCCTCATGGCAAAGGCCAACACGTCGGTCGTGCGATCCTTGCCTCGATACCGGCGGTTAAGACCCCGCATCCGCTGATCGCCCACGAACAGGATGCCCAGCTCAGCCGACGTTTCCCCAACATCGGTAAGAATCGCCCGTGCCGATCGTTCCAGGCGCGTCTGGTCAAACGTGATACGTCGAACCTGGCTCCGCATATGGATCAGCATTGTAACGACTCAGGTGTTCAGACTGAAGGCCGAAAGGTTATACATCATCTCGTAAGGCACAAATTAAGCCGTTCAAATGCTCGAAGTTGTGTGTGATCACGCATCCTTGACCCCTGAAGCCTTCAGCCTTTTCTACCTAGTAGTTGCCCTGAATCAATGCGACTGGCCCCAAGGGCCCGTGAGCGGTGAAGCAGGAGTGGCAGGCTTCGGCTGCTTATTTTGCGGTGCTGACGACGGTCGACGCCCCGTTGTGCCGGATGAGGAGCCGGAAGACTGAGCGGGGTTCTGATGCTGATCGTAGGCTTTGATAATGTCCTGCACCAACTTGTGGCGGACTACGTCCCGCTCGTCGAAATAGACGAATTCGATGCCCTCGACGTCGCGCAAAATTTCACGCACCTCGATCAGGCCGGAGACCCGTTCGGGCGGCAGATCCACCTGAGTAATGTCGCCGGTGACAACCACCTTGGAATGGAAACCGAGCCGAGTGAGAAACATCTTCATTTGCTCCGCCGTGGCGTTCTGCGCTTCGTCGAGAATGACGAACGAATCGTTCAACGTGCGGCCCCGCATAAAGCCGAGCGGCGCAATTTCGATGTCGCCCCGCTCGATTGCGCGCGTAGCCCGTTCCATATCCATCATGTCGAACAGCGCATCGTACAGGGGACGGAGATAGGGATTCACTTTGGCATACATATCGCCGGGCAAAAAGCCGATCTTTTCGCCCGCCTCAACAGCCGGCCGCGCGAGAATGATACGGCTCACTTCTTTCTTCATAAGGGCACTGACCGCCATCGCCATAGCCAAATAGGTCTTGCCGGTCCCAGCGGGGCCGATGCCGATCACGATGTCGTGCGTCTCAATGGCTTCGATATAGGCTTTTTGCGTCGGCGTTTTTGGCGCGACAAATCGTTTCTTGGTAACAATAGTCGCTGCGCTAGAAAGGAGTTCTTTGATCGGAGTCTCGGGACTCTGCCGCAGCGCGCTCAAGGCATGGGTAATGTCGTCCGGTTGAAGGACCATCCCGTCGTTGGCGAGGGTGGCCAGTTCCGTGAGGACACGTTCCGCGTGGCGAGTGGCGTCTGCCGTACCGTCGAGGGTGAGTTCTTCTCCGCGCGCCGAGAGGCGCACACCGAGGTCTTCTTCGATCAGCTTGAGGTGCTGGTCGTGGTGACCGAATAAAACGGCGGTATTGGTGCCTTCTCGTAGTTTGAGTTTACGCACGCCGTGGGTTTAAGTCCCTTCCTTATTTGTTACTATAGCAAATGGGAAAAGGCCGGGACAACTAGAGGCTGCGAAAATACACCTGGAGCATCAGCAGGGAATAAGTTAGCCCTTGACGTTGGGCGGGGCGCCGGGCGAGAGATCAAAGTCTTGGAATGCAGATCCTCCGTGGCCATCTTGTACCAAGATGCGAACCCGATGGGTTCCTTTCGCATCCGAAGCAACTTGCCAAGAAATCATCCCTGTGGCGGGGTCGATGGTCATCCCTGATGGAGCAGCCTCCAGCAGATATTTCAAGCTGTCCTTGTCATCATCGATGGCTTGGACACTGTATACAAAAACCCCTTTGTCGAACTTGCTCGGCGGATGGGACGTAATTTTTGGAGCGTTATTTCCCAAGGCAACTGGCTCCGACAATCTAGATTTGCCGACCCCGCCGGCATCGCGCGGTATCACTTCTACCGTAATCGAATCACCTCGACTAAAGGTCCCGGTGTCAAGGGCCGCGGTATCTTCCCCCGCCACAAGCGTGCCATTTCTCCACCATCGATACGTATAGTGAATCGCATCCCGGTCGACATCAACGCCCTCTACTAAGGCGTGCATATTGCTTCGGTCCGATCCAGTCGGCTCAATCGAAACCTTTACCACTTCCGGCAGAGTATTCCCCACGATAGCCGGTCCGGTTCTGTAGGGTTTCCATGATATTTGCCCGTCGGAGGCGACGATCTCTACCTCAACCTTGTCGCCGAGCTTGAGCAGTGCGGGCGAAAGCGTCGGATGAGTTTCCCCATCGACGCGATGTCCGTTTACAAACCATTGATAGTGAAACGTCAGCGGATTGCGACCTGCATCATCGGCCTCTATCTGAACTGCGATAGGGCCGCTCAGGATAAGGGGGGTGGGGAAAACCACGGCCTGCCGAATAACTGGTGGACGATTTCCACTCTGGAATACACCGGAGCCGGGCGTAACTCCAGACTGGTTGGATTCCAAATCGCAGCCGGCCAAAAGGGCCACAAGCGCAATGCCGGACCATCGTAAAGAATCAGCGCACTTCAGAGCACGGGATCTCTCACCCCGTGCTCCGAGCCGGCTCAGGAAACTTCTATTATGCACTATCGATAGATCCACGAGATAAAGTGGCTACGCGGGTCTGGGATACCGCTGTTGGGACCTCCAGCTACGTTGCTTTCGGTGCAGAGCAAGGCGCCCGTACTGGTGTTGTTACAGACCTTGAGCGGAGCACCTCCATCCGCCCCACTACCGATATGCATCACACCGCCGAAGGCCAACCCCTCTCCAAGCGAGAGCTTGCCTGAGACGTTCACGTTGCCGCTGGCACCAGGAGTCGTGCCGATGATGGATTCAGTATAGGCAGACCCTGTCTTGTAGAAGAGCGAGTACAGATAACTTGTCCCCGATGACGCGCAGATATCATTGGTCGGAATGAAGGTCGGGAAGTAGACAATGCCTCCAAACACTACGGGACTGGCCAGCACTCGTTCTCCATTCGCCGCCCCACTCTGAGGTAAGGCTGTGTACCAACCGTCCTTGCTTTGGATTAACCCAACCAAACTCGCAAAGGACGTGGCGCCGGTCACCCCTGTGACCTGGTTCGTGCCGGATACTTGGCCACAGTTACCCTGCCCAACAATACAAACCGTGGCACTCGTGACATTCAACAAATTGCTAGTTTGACAGTTTGTCGAGCTCGACTGAGTGCAAGTCTGATTGATGACTGAGTCTTTCATGCCGACAAAATACTGTGGCGTCGTATCCGTCTTATCGGCCGCGCTATAGTAGCGTCCAGACCCGGCAAAGACCCACACCTTGGCGGCATCATCGATTGCAATGCCGGGCGCCGTGGCGATCGGCCCTAACTCGATCGTAGGAGCCGCGCAGGGTGACGGCGCACAGGTACCGATGAACGTATCGAGAATCTCGGTTGGGATCCGGTTGCCACCGGAAGAGATGCCCCAGGCCGACGCAGCTCCCGTGCCAAAGATCGGCGGATTAGACCCGGAGATCGTCTCTCCCAGCGTCAGGCGATAGAGCTTGCCTCTCCACGGCAGGCTTCCATCATTGATGACACCACCGAAATAGACCGAATCTGTCCGATAGTCGAGGTTTCGGTCGAACGAGGCCATGTCGCCGACAAAGGAATTGAATGTGCCAACTGGGAAGGTCTGCACCAAACTATGCAAATATGAAGCGGAAGCGCCGATGAGTGTGTATGGGCCAGGACCGGTGGCCAAGTTCACGGCGAAGACCTTGGCGAGTTGCGTCACATCGCCACCATACCCGGTCGGGCCAGACCCAACGACCATATACCACTTCGCATTCGTGTTGATGACATCACCGTCGGTTGAAGGATTGACCCGAACGACCTTGGGAAGACTGGTCGTCAACCCTAGCCCTTCATCGGTAAAGGACATGAGTAGTTTCGGCGCCACCTCCGGATTCGTGATGTCGAGCACGAAATAGGCGCTATAGAACTTGCGCGTTTGAACTCCGCTGCCGAAGTCCGCAGTCACGCTCATGGGCGGGGCGCCGGTTCCACCCACGCAGGTTGCAGCAGCCGGAGAAACAGCGCCGCGGCAACTGCCGCCCATACGCATCCCACCGATCAAGATCGTGCCCCAGCCATTAGGATGGTCCACGTCCGGCGTAAAGATGCGGACATCCGCGATCGTCGGTTGCAAGTCGACATAATACACATGCTGGTAGTCAGTCCTCGTGAGCCACTGCAGATGCGGTAAGAGCTGCTGGGGGATGAAGCCCCATAATTCATCGCCTAACTGCGGGCCCGAGCTGTTATCCGTCGGCGTCCTCGTAAACCATCCATGCTCGGTGATCGGACTGGCGCTAGTCCCTGTGGCCGGATCATCGCCTGGATGGTAATAGCCTCCATTAAACGCGTGCAACATCCCATCGTTGGCGCCCGCATAGATGACCTGCCGGCGATTCGCATACTTCACCAGATAGGCCTGATAGCTGAGATCACCGAACTTTGCATCGTACCGGTCCGAAGGACTTGCGACCACCTGCGGGGCAGAGTGAATGAGGTCGCCTAATTTCCAGGTCTTCAGTGTGCCGCTTCCGAACGGTACTTGCAGCCGTCGTTCTCGCAGCGTGTCAAATTGATTACCCCCCGTCGTACAGACAGAGGGTTCACATCCACGAACAAATTCAATAATGTTGCTCGCTGTATACGGCGCGGCGCCGGGACGCAAGTAGGGACTGAGAGTCGCTGCGTTGGCCGCCGTGAAGGGGATTTGCTCCCCGACATCGACCACTCCGTCGTTATCTGTATCTACCCAGGTGAGAATCGTTCTCGTGCTGGAGTCTTTCAAGGCCAATTGCGCCCCTGCCTCCCATACCGGCGAGATGCTGCTCAGGAGCCTGTCGCAGGGAAGGCAGTCGAGACTATTGATGATGCCATTGCCGTCTTTATCGTCCGGAAGACCATCTCCATTGACGTCGTCGTAATAGTCGACTTTGACGAGATTGGCGACAGTGTCGTATCGGGTGATAAGGATCTTGTCTTGCGTGTAAATGAGTTTTCCGTCTTTGACTCCGGATTGAGGCGTGTCTTCACGGAGATTACCGTAGGTGTCGATGAAGAGGCTCTGGGTATAACCAGTCCAGAGGACATCCTTTAGCGTGGCAGTTTCAATTGTGCTGGGATAGAAGTACGATTGATAGAGGGCTCCTTCACCGGTCGTGGATGTGGCCAGCACGGAGACCGACGATCCAGCCGCGCTCTTCCTCAAAATGCTCGAGATGGTCGACAGTAGCTTGTCTTGCAAATCATCCACATTCGAGGACTCGAAAAAGGCATCAGGAAATCCGTCCGGCGTGGTCACGCCCGTAAGGTTGTTCTCCTTGTCGTACTCGGTCACTTGGGGAATGCCGTCGTTGTTGGCATCTTCGAAGGCCCCCTGTTGGGCAGTATGCATCAGGATTTCTCTGCCCGAGATGTTGCCGAAAGCAAAAAATGTATAGACTGTCAGGTTTTGCGTACCAGGCAAGCAATGTCCGGTGACATTCAGGACTGCGATCGTGCCGTCGGCAGCTCCGGTACAGGGCCGCAGATCGTTGTTATGGGCCCAATAAGCCACATCATTCAGATAATGGGTGCCGTTACTCGCATAGTCCGTCTTGTGTTCTCCAAGTAGCGTCGCAGGCGGCGTTGCCGGATTAGTATTGCACGTGCCGTTTGGCGCATGAATGGTCGCGTTGCCACCGACGCAAGGTGTGCCTGAGACCGCGCTCGCATAGGTCTGGATTCCAGCTGGAATATTGACATCTTCGGTTGGTTCCCCATCCGTAAAGATGATCACAAAGGTCTTACAGCAGTTCACGGGCTGGGAGGTTCCTACCCAGGGTGGAGTGTGGTTCGTGCCGAAGAAATAGGGGTCGCGCCCACAGGCATTGGCGATATAGCCGGACGGACAGGTTTCGGAGCCGGTCAGCACCTTGATTTCCGCAGTACCACCGCCGCCATTCCCCAGAGATCCGGTACCGTTGGTTGCCAAGGCGACGCCGTTCGAGATGCCTCCGGAAAAGGCGATCGGAAACACATAGGAAGCGGGCACGTAAGTCGAATTGATCTGCGCTACATACCGGGCGGTTTCATACAACGACTCGGCAAGAGGCGTCCACGTCGAGGGAAACGACTCCCCAACCGCATCGAGCATGGCAGCCGTATTCGTATTGAAGGTCTCTACAACAGAGTCGGCAAAGTTGATGGCTTGGCGAGAACCAGGGGACACCAACATCCTGGCTCCGTCGCCGGACGGCTTGAACTCAAAGAGCCCAAACCGTGCCTTAGAGCCGACCTGCTGAATCACACCAGTCGGCTCCGTGCTGTTTCCAATCTTGAGTTCATATTTTCTTTGGCTATAACTATCTCCGCAGTTGCTATTAAAGCTGGAGTCGTTATCAACGCAGAAATATGCGGCGTCGACACCGATGTAGAGAGTTGCGGGGTTCCCCGATCTGTCTGCTGAAGGAATCCTTCCAACATAGGTTGTCGCCCCGACCCCTCCAGCATAGAACGTATCCGTTAACTCTGTACTCACTCCTGTCGCCTGCGCCCGCACTGTCTTCAGTGCCGGCGAGCCATTCGTCGGACAGGTTCCGTCTGCGGCCCGCGCGACAAAACAGTCGCCCCCGGTCATCGCTTTCTTGACCGCATCGAACCGCCGGAAGGTCGCATAGTTCAGAAAATTGCCATCCCATTCGGTACTGGAACAGGCCGTCGCCAAGGTGGCCTTGACCGTCGCAGGCTCGAAACGTGCGTCGCCGCCCGAGTCATAGGTGTAACAGTGAAGTGAATCGAAATAGCCTGAAAAAAGGGTCGCAGTGCTGAATGGCTTGTCACCGGCATCAGCGCAGTCCCCGTCGGCAGGGTTAGATAAATCACAGGCCAGGTCGCTCATACTTCCGGAATTGTCCATGATGAGAATGATATTGGGTGTCACCACGTTGGAGATAAACTGGGGCTGGGCCGTGTAGTCGGCATTCACTTGCGCTGCGCTGTGGTTCGGCGCCATCATGATTCCCGTCACAGCCACGACCAGGCTCGCTAGTATCGCAATAGTTCGGCGATTCATGGCAAGTCCTCCTTAATCAACGCACATTCTTGAGTTACCGCGGAAACGTCACGATCATCTTGTGGATCTCGCCGGCCTTGAGGTAAAACGTCACGGCCGAGTTCAGCGCGATTCTCGTCACCGGAAACGGGACCCCTTCGCTTTCCATGAGCGGTTCGCCTTCCGGGTCGAGGAGTTCGGCCCCGACTTTGAATCTGTAGCTGTATCCGTCGATCTGGATGTCGTTGGCGCTCACCCCTGTCACATACCCAGCCTTCACCTGTACCACCACGGCTTCCGGAGCCTGGTCACTAGATGCAATCCCATAGCCTCCCTGGACGGCGAACAGCGTGATCGCGAGAACGAATATGCCTTGGTGCTTGATCATGCCTGCACCTCCTAGAACTTTTTGGAACATTCCGTGCTGCCTGCCACCAGCGTGCATGCAAATACCGCGGTGACCGAACTGGTCGTCCCAGATGCCACATTCGACGCCACACAAGTGATCCGATAGGTGTTCGTTATCGCCCCGGCCGTTCCTGACGTGTTTTCGTTGTACAGATAATCAATGTCCCCGTTGACCGTAAGGCCATTGACGGCTAGGACGAGATTCGGCGTACCAGCCGCTGTATCCGAGCCGTTTTTCGTGCTAATGCCTGCCGCGTCCCTGCCATAGATCTCGTCATGCAATATCACTGCATTGATCAACGGAACCGGACCGGGGGGAACGGCGTTGGAAAGGAACGGTGCAGGAATCCCCAACGAATTTTGCGGAATCAGAGCCTGCCGAATAAGGTTGGCCCCCACGCCCAGACAGGAGTCTGCGGCAGTCGCTGCCTCCTCTCCGGTTCGGGCGAATCCAGCCATTCTGTTCTCCAGGCCCGTGGTCGTGATCGCGGCAATGCCTAACACGGTCAAGATCAACATGATCATCATGACCGTCAGAAGCGCGACTCCATCCTGGCCGATACCCATCGGTTTCGAAGAACGATCTGCCGCTCCTGTTTCCTTAGCCAGCATACTCATGACTCTAAATTCCTCACTTGAATCGTTTTTGTGAGAACCCGCCGGCGTTGCTGGCTGTAAGTAGTGGCGTTATACCCGGCATCCGTCGATGGATTATGGTCGCTCGCAATCACCGGCGCCGACGAATTTTTCGGTAAGGCATTTTCTGATAATCCCTTCGACGCTTGATTGTCCCTTGCCACGATGGTGATCTGTACCAGTTTGATCTTGTCAGGCGTCATCGGGGAAACGGCCCACGTGTTGTTGGTGATATAATCGGCCGCATTAAAGACGCCTGACCCGATCGGGGTTAGACCGGGAGCGTCTTGATCGTCGATGACTCCGTTGGGCAACGGCGTGTTTGGCGGAAGGGTATTGCACCCATCGCAGGCATAGGCGAGTTGGAGATCTTCAATTCCATCCACCATCGGTACGCCATTGCGGAGCAGACAAGACGTGCTGCCTCCGCACACAGCAGGCACGGCTGAAATAGAATATGTCACGCATTGCTGTAAATAGATGGGGGTCCCGATGGGAAATTGCGCAGGCGGTGGAAGAGACTTCAGAAGGGTTAGCGAGGTTGCCCCGACAGCCGTCACAGGACTGGAGAAACTGCCCCCAAGGGATACCACTGACCCGATAGCCAGTCCGGACGCTACCATGGCGGAAACATCAACGCTTGATAATGTAATGGTATTACCGCCACTTGCTATAGCCGAGAGTACCGGAACCCCACCCCCGGAGCCTGCCGTCATGGAAGGCAGCAGCAACCTCACCTGATCCGGCCCGACGTCGTTAATGGCCCCCACAGCTCCTCCCGGGACGTTATCTCCCGGAACGATAGGAGCCGCTACATTCAGCGGTCCCACAACACAGGTTCCGACGGCACTGGTCATATTGAACCCTGCTAGTTTGATATCCTGGGAGATGAGATCCATGGCAAGCCGCACATTCTGCTGGGTATCGGCTGCTTGCTCATTCACCTGTGTGGCCTTATTGCTTGTGACGACGATCGTCATGGCCGCCATAACCACTATTATGGTCACCACAGTGGCCACCATGACCTCGATGAGCGTCATTCCTTCTTCTGTTTGCCACATCCGACGCATGACTTATCTCTCTTCCTCTTGCCTAAGAGTTGGTTATTCTGGAGCCAGCACGGCCGCAAACATCACCGTCCTACTGCGAGCAATCCCCCCCGCCACCGTGGCATTCCAATTAATTCGAACCGTTACTAAAAACTGATTAAGGGTGGTGGGGTTGAGCGTTGGATTCGGATCGAGCCGGGTAACCGAGACCAGACCCCTGGCATTACTCATCTTTGAAGTGGTTAGTAACGTCTGCCACTGGGTATAATCCCCTCTCGCCATCGGCTCAGTACTTGGAGGCTGGGTTACCGCGTTTCCGGTATCGATATTGTGGTAGGCCAGTGCGCGCCCTCTATTAAACTTGATTCGCTCCATAAGAGCCGCATTGAGAGTGGTCGCTTGAGCTAGTTCATTCGCATCCATATTCTTGCTAAGCGCAACTCCTTGCATCCCGGCGAGCGCCAGTAGCCCGACTGCCAATATTACGGATGCGATCATGCCTTCGATCAGGGTAAAGCCTGCCTGTCCTGCAGGTCGGTACCGTATCTTTTGAATTTCTCTTCTTTGATTCTTCATCATGGGCAGGTAGTCATTGAATTTTTGCACCAGTTGATTTTTCCACTCGGAGCAACCACAACTGAATAGGTAGTTCCATCGGCAGATTGCAGCGTGACCGTTTGATTGCCAATACCACCAGCCACTCTCAGGCCCTGCTGGTTAAACTGGATGGTTCCCAAGGTTCCAGGAACAGAAGCAGCGAAGTCAGTTACGGCGGTTGTCAGAGGGGGGCCCAGAGCCGTCACCAGGATCATGCTTCCCCCCGTCACATTACTTGGAAGACTCATAGGAGCGAAGCCGCCGCCGAATGTCGCACTGTAGGTTCCATTAGCCGCCTTTAGAAGCGTCGTGGTCATGGCTGTATTGCGATTTTTCGCTACCATTCTGGCTTGGACAAGATTTGATTGTAGTTCACTCGCTGCCTGTCTGAGCTGAGTGCGAGCGTTCCACTTAATGTAGGAAGGCACAGCTATGGCTGAGCCAATCCCAAGAATCGCCACGACGATCATTATCTCGATCAACGTAAATCCGTCAGCGTGGCTCTTCCGTCCGAGCATATAATTCGTCCAATTTTGTCTTGATGTACCCATAGCGCCAGTCACCTTCACGCAAGGGACATACCATTGAGAACACAAGGGCTGGCAGCCATAAGCCATTGATATTAAACACTGCGTGGAAGATTGCTCTATTACGTATGAACCTTTTTCGGACTTACGAGAGACAATTTTCGTCGGAGAAAGAAAACCTCAATTGGAGGAATTTCTGAGCAGGCTGGAACGGTGAGACGAAAGAATGTTGCCCGATGCGGATGCTATAGATCGGCTATTTCATCGCCACAGCTCTGACTTGGCGATAGGTCGTGACCCCCTGGAGCGCCTTTCGAATGCCGTCTTGGACCAGTGTGACCATCCCCTCTTTCATTGCGAGAGTCAACATCTGGGCGGTTTGCGACCGAGTCTGGATGAGATGTTTCATGTCTTCCGAGGGAAACAGCAATTCATGGAGGGGCACTCGCCCCTTGAACCCGGTTCGGTTGCAAGCCTCGCAGCCTCGCCCGCGAGATAGACTCCAATCGGCTCGGTACTCGATGCCAAGGGTGGGCCAGTCCTGGGCCCCATAGCCCTGCACCAGTTCGTCATACTCCTGTCGGCTCGGATGATAGGCCTCCTTGCACTGCATGCAGACCCGTTTGCAGAGACGCTGGGCAAGCACTCCCAACATGGCGTCGGCAAAGTTGAACGAGTCGCATCCGAGATCCAACAGACGGATCACCGTCTCGACTGCACTGTTGGTGTGGAGCGTGCTGAGCACCAAATGGCCGGTCAGCGAGGCTTCAATGGCGATGTCTGCCGTTTCTTTGTCCCGCATCTCGCCGATCATGATGACGTCTGGGTCGGCGCGCAGGAACGCCCGCATCGCAGTTGCGAAGGTGAGACCAATCTTCGAATGGACCTGAACTTGGCGGAGACCGTCCTGGGTTATTTCGACAGGGTCTTCGGCCGTCCAAATCTTTCGTTCGTCGGTATTGATGTGTTTGAGAATCGCGTGCAAGGTTGTCGTCTTGCCGGACCCAGTCGGTCCGACACAAAGGATGATCCCATGTGGTTTCTCTGCAATGGCTTGCATGGCCTGCAAAGTAGCGGGAGCAAAGTCCATTGCGTCGAGCGGCATCGGTTGCTTGGCCGTCAGGAGACGCAGCACGACATCTTCGTCCTGCCCCGAGGTGGGCAGGGTTACAACACGTAGTTCCACCTCACGATCCTTCGCCAGCCGGTACCGGATCTTGCCGTCTTGAGGTTTGCGGCGTTCCGCGATGTCAAGGTTGGCCATGATCTTGATGCGTGATACGACCGCGCGCCGATAGGCTGCGGGAATCCCCATGTAGGTGAAGCAGCTACCGTCGATGCGCAGGCGCACAGCCATGTCTTTACGATCTTCATAAGGCTCGATATGAATGTCCGAGGCGCCGAGGCGGTCGGCTTCGGCAATCACTTGATTCGTCAGCCGCACGATGGCTGAGTCGTTCTCATCGATCCCGCCTGATACGGGATCGCCGGCTGGCTCAAGATGGATTTCATTGATCAACTCACCGAGAATGGAACCGATGGATCCGCTGGCTCCCTGCCCCCTGGCCAGATGGAGAAATTGCTCGATGTCCCGACGCAGGCCTACGGCATAGCGAATGGTCATTCCAGGAAATGCGCGCCGCACATCCCAGCTCTTGTCGAGATCGTGCGGATCGCTGGTAAGCACGTCGATCAATGAGCCTCGACGGGCAATCGGCAGCCAGAGGTTCTTCCTGAGATAGTCGAGGTTAAGCGATTTTAACAGGTCCGCGTCGATGACCGTTCGTTCGTCATAGGGCAGGTAGGAACATTGATAATACTCGCTCAGGACAGACCCTAGAGCCTCCTTCGGGACACGATAGCGGTCGAGAAGCATCGTTTCGAGATCGACACTACCATCCTTTGAATCGTCGACCGCCGCCAATACGTCGGCCTGACTGATGATTCCGCGATAGACCAGCGTATCCAACACGTTCTGCTCAATCGTGCAACGAGAAAGTTTCGACCAACGGCTGCCCTTCTTCCCTCCAGTCCCTCCAGCCACCAGATCTGTCTCAACCGTCATGCACAGGCCTTTCCTGCTCGCCCTTCTGCAAGCAGGCTATGGAAAAATCTGTGGATACGCCGGAGACTCGCCTAGGCTATCTGGTCTATTCGGTCATTCTCGCGTATTTGGATGAACGAAACTAACCAGATGAACCAGATTGACCGGATAGACCAGACGAACAAGATCGGCTGGCGGCCTTTTGCAGCATCCTGTTAATACTTCGCCAGCCAGGTTCCCGGTGCCCGATACACAACCGGAACCCCTCGAAACAGTCCCTGCGCCAAATCGACGTTATACCAGACCTCAATGCCGATGCCGGTTCCAATCGACGTCACGCTCTGCCCTGCCATCATCGCCCCGTACAGGCGAGTAGATCGTTCCGTCCTGATCGCACCAGCCGCATACAGCAGACCGTTGACGTGGATGCCGGACAATTGCACCGGCACCCTTGCCCCTAGCGACTCTGTCCCAAGCTGCGATGGGCTGAGGGCTGGGACAGATTTCCCTGCTGCGCGAGGTCTGCATACCACATGACCCTGCACGACCAGATGCCCTTCAAAATAGTCTGTATCCAGCACCAGCGTCCCCATATTATCGGCACGCGGCGATTGCCCATCGACTGTGTCGATAAAGATCAATCCATGATGGTCTCCAATGACCTGAGATTCCAGCGCATCTGCAGGCGTGATTCCCTGATCCGAGTCCGAGGCCCCCTGCGGATGGAGCAGCCCCATACGATCGAGCCGATAATAGGTCCCCCACCTCAGCGCGATCTTCTTGAGCGATTCGTAACCCCACTGATCGAGCCTCACCCCAGGCGTCGGATATTGCTGCTGATGCACATTTTCAGGAAGTGGAGGATTGGTCCCTTGCCCTGGCGGAGGAGCGATGACCGAGACTGTCCCTCCAATCCAATATTCCGTCCAGCGATCCTGAGCAGACGGCATCTCGTGATATGACTGACCGGTAACTGGAGCCCCTGTGCTCTTGAGGGCAAGATCTTCGACTCGCTGTACCGCAAGATCGCCTAATACCCGTTGATCGCCCCAATGAACCATGACGGGAGACTCACCGCCTGGCTGCATGGCGCCGAGAGTCTGTCCAACTTGCACCGCCGAACGAATCGCGGGAATCGACAGAGCCCCAAGCTGAAGCTGAACCGTTCGCGTAACCGGACGGTGATCGACCGTCGTGGCCGTGACCTCAACCGTGCTCAGCAAGCCTGGCTGCAGAGGACCATACACTTTCAACTTCAATATGCGGCCAAGTCCTCCCAGAGCATTGTAAAATCCGCTGGGCGAATCGTTGAGCGTCTGATTGTCCGCCTGGTTTGCCGCATCAAGGAGGATGTCGGGACGGTCAACGGTCCCGACAAACTGCGAACGCCCCGCTACGTCGAAGAACGACGGTCCGCTCGTGAGATCTCCTTGACGCTTCACGAGCAAACCAGCCACCGGTATCGGAGTGACAGTCGGATCGTGGAACCAACTCACCACAACATCCGCCGCACCGTCGGCCAGCTGCTGCGCGACGTTGTCCTCTTTCATGGCGCTGACGCCCGGTCCATCCTGACCTGCCAGATACAGAGATGTCATGCCGGCGACCCCAAGCAGAAAGATCAGCATGAGCGACGCGAGAAGCACGTGCCCCTCGTCACGAATATTCATAAATTCTGATGCGTCATGTCGTTCTATCTTCATATTCTTACTCCCGTACTTAATTGGCGGTGCCAGCATTATGTCCTGAGGCTGATTTCTCGAACCGCGCGAATCCCTCGATCGGACATCGTCACTTCAACAACGACCAGCTTGACGAGCGCTGATTGTGTCACGGCCTGCCCCATTTCATCCCGGTAAGAGAACCGAGCCTCCCTGATATCTCCGACGAGGACGCTTGCGCCGCCATCAACCTGTCGCAGCAACCTCAGAACACCCTGGTCATCACGACGGCTATAATAACGGACACGATTCAAGAGGGAGACAGAGGCTCCGGATGGAATTGCTCCCGTCAGCGACTGCGTCACCGTAAGCAGATGCCGTTGTCCTTCACGAGCCAGGGCTAGCGTCTCGCAGCGCTCGGCCCAACAGGCCACAATGGTCTTCCGATCATCCCACCCTCGCCCATCTTCGACCGACAGAGCCATTTGGCCGATCGCCGCTGTTGCCGTAACCGTCGTCGAGAGACTTTGCAGATTCGCCGAAAATGCCACTGAGTCCGTAGCCGTCGTGGTGAGTGAGCCGGATCCTGCGAGCCGCAATTCCTGCTCGAGAACTTCTAACCCAAGGCGAAGATCTTGCTGTTGCGCGGCCTCACGTTGTTGCCTTATAAACTGCTGCTGGAAATAGGACAGAGCCTGAAGCGTCGCGCCCAAGACGACCAACCCAGCCACCATGGCAAACATCAGCTCAATCAGGCTGGTCCCAGCCTCCGTCCGTACTCTACGATGCATGCCTCTTGTATGCTGTCCTGGCCTCATTCTGTCACTCCCAGTGCTGTACGTCACCGGCTCCCCACGTACAGGGGATTGGCCCGCAGAGTGCCGACTCGTATTTCACGCTGGCCCTCACCAGTAGTGTAAACAGCGCGAGCTTCAATCAGAGCATGCCCTGAGGCCGACAGTGATCCGGCACGGCTTGGCCTTACCATCCAAACCAGTTGAACGCCATCCTGATTCCAACTACCGGAGTACACCCCATCGCCCGCCAACACATCGCCACCTGTTCCATCATCACGCATGACAAGATCCGGGACACCATCGTGATTCAGATCATCCAGCAAGAGGCGATTCCATCGCACAGATCGTTTCGCTTCGATCCGCGACTCTGCCATCGCAAGGGCCCGCGTCGCCAAAGTGTCTGTTCGAAAACTTCGTTCTGCCGCCTGAAACGCCCCCATCGCACCGACCAGCCCAATCATTGTCAGCGTCATAGCCACCAGCACTTCGGCAAAACTGGACCCACCCTCTGTATGGAATAATCGATCCCGCGTCATGAGACAGACACTCTTCCGGTGATACTCACAGTGAATGTCGTTTCCCTGCCCTGACTATCGCGCACGCGAATGGTTGTCGGGGTCACAGACCGACCGCTGGGATGAAACAGAAGTTCTGGGCCGGCGGTTGGCTCCTCGACGACCACTCCCTTGTCTGCATACTGATAGACGTGCAGGATGCCTTCGGTATCCGCACGTCGAAGCGTGATCGTACGGCCCTCTCGATCGAATATGACTCGAAGGCGCTCTCGTCTGGCCATCGCCAGCTGTCTAGCGAGCCGGAGCTCCGAAGCAATCTCTATGGTGACGCTACGCGCCTGTCCCCTAGCCGCTAATGACTGATAACTCGGCACAGCCAACACAGCCATGATCCCCATAATCGCCAGTACGATGAGCAGCTCTATCAGACTCCAGCCTTGTTCCCGTTTCAGTGATTCTCTTGGCATGCCTACTCTCACGGAGGAGTTCCCCTTACGAGGATGAACAGGGTCTCCAAGACCCGTGCCCACGTTGTGCCGCACCAGATGGCTAAATGCTTTGTACGGAGCGAGAGAGAAATACCTAGCAGGTTCACGCGGTTTCATGTTGCCACAAGGAAATATGGAGGCAGAGAAGGCCTTCTACTGGCCAAAGAGAGGGAGAAAACCGGAACAGCGTCACACTATTAGATACAGAGATCAGCCCGAAGAGATACAGGGAAAATATCAGTAGCCTGGATCAAGAAGACCTTGATACCAGTCGAGGAGCGGCTGGGCAAAGAACAGGGAGAGAAGAGCCCCCAACACAAGGAAGGGGCCAAAGGGGATATAGTCATCACGCTTGATGATGCGCAGGGAGATCAAACTGATGCCGATGATCGAGCCGGTGAGCGAGCCGATCATAATGGTGAGGAGCGCCGGCTTCCAGCCAAGAAATGCACCGATCATCGCCAGCAGCTTGATGTCCCCACCTCCCATCCCCTCCTTACCGAAGAGATAGGGACTCAGCCAAGCCAGGAGCCAGAGGAGACCGCCCCCCAGGGTGAGGCCGACCACAGAATTGATCACACCCACCGGCAACACAGTCACTGCGCCCAGAAGTCCGACCACCATTCCTGGCAGGGTAATGACATTGGGAATCATCTTATGGGTGAGGTCCGTTCCTGTCACCACGACCAACGCTGAAAACAACAGGGCATAGAGGGCTGCCGTCCAGGTTGGGCCGAAGTACCATAAGATAGTGAGATAGCCAAGAGCGTTGGTGGCTTCGACGAGGGGGTATCTTATTGAAATCGGCGAGCGGCAGGCCCGGCAGCGCCCAGCAAGCCACAGATAGCTCAGCAAAGGAATATTGTCGTAGAACCCAATAGGGTGAGCGCACGAAGGGCAATGGGAGCCGGGCCAGGCGATCGATTCACCTCGGGGCAGTCTGAAGATGCAGACATTGAGAAAACTGCCGATCAGCGCGCCGAGGATCCCGACTACAAGATAAAGAGACCATTCATGCATAATCGACTCGGGGGAAGATTCCGGCTCGGTCTACTCGAATCGTTTCGCAGGCAACATGAAATAAATTAGGTAGCTTCACTGAAACTGATCTCCGATAGTTTACTTATGGCGAGAGAGTTCTTATAATTGTTATCCGCTGAGCAAGGGCTTGTTTTGATCCTTACTCCGTGACGGTGAATTATACCGTACTATTCTATTCGTTAAAGGAGAACATGATAATGGCACGGACTGCAAAGGCGAAAACAAAACCTTCCCTGGCCAATCTGACCCCGCCGCCGCGCAAGAAGCGGCCGGAATCGCTCACCAGTCGTGAAAAAGAGATTCTTGAACTGATTTGGGCCGGGTTCAAAAACAAGGAAATCGGTCAACGGCTCAAGATCAGCGTCAAGACCGTCGAGGCGCATCGGGCCAATATGATGAAAAAGATGCGTGTGTCGAACACGGCTCAGTTGCTCAAAACCGCGATCCAAGACGGGACGATCAAGATTCGGTAGGCTTCGCCTGAGGTGCGACGCTTTTGCGGCGCTGGCGAACCGCTTCGAACAACGTGACGGCTGCTGCGGCTGAGACATTCAGCGACTGTATGCGGCCCTGCATCGGAATCCTGATGCGGTCATCGCACTCCCCCAACACACCAGGGCGAAGGCCTTCTCCCTCCCCTCCTAATACCAGCGCGATCGGTCCGGTCATGTCGATGTCGGTATGGAGCTTCGGCGCCTGTGGGTCCACGCCGTAGACCCACAGGCCGGCCTCTTTGAGATCCTGAATCAGACGAATCAAATTGCCCACGCGTCCGACTGCAATATGATCAATCGCTCCTGCCGATACTTTTGCCACCACTGATGTCAGGCCGACTGCGCGGCGCTCCGGGATGAAGACCCCATGAACACCAGCCGCTTCAGCTGTCCGTAAGACCGCTCCTAAATTGTGCGGGTCTTCGACCCCGTCAAGCAACACGAGAAATGGCTTTTCGCCTCGGGCCTTCGCCCGATCGAGAATCTGCTCCGTTGTGTCGTAGGATTTTGCGGCAATGAGGGCGATCACACCCTGGTGGGTTCCGCCAGGCGCCAAGCGATCGAATGCCGTCGGAGGTTCGATGTGAACAGGGACCCCTTGCGCCTTCGCCAGTTGGACAAGATCGTGGAATTGCCGATCGGTACGGAGGACAAGAAGCCGCTGCAAGGGCCGCGTACCGGCGCGCAAGGCTTCACGCACGGCATGCAGCCCATAAATCAGTTCCGGCTGACTATCGCTTCCACCGGCTGGTGCCGTCGGGCTTGTCCTCGATGACGATGCCACGGGACGCGAGGAACTGACGAATCTCGTCGGCCTTCTTGAAGTCTTTCTGTTTTCTGGCTTCATTGCGCTCAACCAGTTTTCCTTCTATCTCTTCATCGGCCAAAGCTGGCACAGCTGACAGTTCACTCGGTGGTACCTTCGGTTGCCTGCGCTGATAGTAACTCGAGTCCAAGTTACGAGCTTCTTCATGTTGTCTCTCTGCCTCGCGGTGGGCTTGACTATGTGGATGTTTATATCTAACAAATTGCCAACTGTCCGACTGAAACAATCCCAGGCAGTTCCCCAGCGAACGAAACTCCTCTCTGGCGACCTTCCTCGCCTCAGTCGAGAGACCTTGGCTCAACAATTTATTGACGTCGCCTTTCAATCGCTGTAGTTCCGCAATAGCGACCGGCGTATTGAAGTCATCGTCCATCGCCGCTCGGAATGCGGCCCTGCATCGCTCGCTTACTTCCATAAGCCCCTTGTCAGCCGCGGTTCTTTCTTCTGGCTCAATCAGTCGTGTTACCAGAAGATCATAAAACCCATCCAATGCATTCTTCGCTTCATCTATACTCTTGTCGGAAAAATCCAACGGGCTGCGATAGTGGGTCCCGAGTAGAAAATATCGCAGCATCTCGCCGGTAATATCGTACTGCCATTCTGATTTTTCAAAAATCTCTCTGATCGTGAAGAAATTCCCCAGGGACTTGGACATCTTCTCTTGGTTGATCTGCACGAACCCATTGTGGACCCAATAACGCGCAAATTCCTTGCCGGTGGCGCCGCAGGACTGAGCGATTTCGTTTTCGTGATGGGGGAAGATGAGATCCATTCCACCGCCGTGAATATCGAAGGTCTCACCTAAATGGCGCATCGACATAGCCGAGCATTCGATGTGCCAGCCTGGCCGCCCTGGACCCCAGGGGCTGTCCCATGAGGGCTCACCAGGCTTGCTGCTCTTCCAAAGCGCAAAATCCATCGGATGGCGCTTTCGTGCATCCACCTCCACTCGCGCGCCGGCTTGCAGATCCTCGAGTTTGCGTTTCGAGAGGCGGCCATAAGGCTGATATTTCTCAACCTGAAAATAGACATCGCCGTCCACTGGATAGGCAAGGCCCTTCTGAATCAGCGTACTGACCAGATTGATGATCTCGGCCATATGTTCGGTCGCTTTGGGCTCGTTCGTCGCCCGTCTGATTCCGAGCTTCCCCATGTCCTGATAGTAAGCCTCGATGAACTCAGCGGTGATCGCGTCGCAGGATACACCTCGTTCATTCGCCCGCTTGATGATCTTGTCATCCACGTCGGTGAAGTTCTTGACAAATACAACCTGGTAGCCAGTGAACTCAAGATATCGCCTCATCACATCGAACACCAGCGCGCTACGCGCATGGCCGATATGGCAATAGTCGTAGACGGTCACGCCGCAGACATACATCCGCACGGTCTTCGGCTGGAGCGACTGGAACGACTCTTTTTCCCCTGTGAGGGTGTTGTAGATCGAGAGCATGGCTGATTACAACTCCGGAGTGACTCGGCGCTTGGGCCAATGGGACCAGAGAAAATAACCCACGGCGAGCGCCAGGCAGAGGCCGATCACGATGTCGAATTGATGGAAATAGTCTCTCAGATGCTCCCACTGCTCTCCCATTTTTACACCGATATAGGCCAACAGATAGCACCAGGGCAATGCACCGAGAAACGTGTAGAGCATGAATCGATAAATATTCACTCTGGCGATGCCAGCCGGCAACGAGATGAAGGTCCGGACGACCGGAAGCATCCGGCTGAAAAATACGGCGGCATCGCCATATTTCGCGAACCATCGATCCGCCATCTCGACGTCTTTTTTCGACACCAGCACATAGGGCCCGTATCGCTCGACAAAGGGACGACCGCCCCACACACCGGCGTAGTAGGCCACAACCGACCCGGCGACGTTCCCAATGGCGCCGGCCAATGTCACTCCTAGCATCGTGAACTGTCCCGTCGCCACGAGATACCCGGCAAAGGGCATGATGATTTCGCTGGGCAATGGGATACAGGCGCTCTCAATGGCCATGGTGAGGAAAATGCCGGTGTAGCCGAATGTCGAGATCATTGACACGATAAACCGGCTTAGCTCTGTAATGATCGCTTCGATCAGACTCCCCACAGCCCTAGCTCCTCTGCTTGCCCTTCAGTTTCGATGATGAAACCACCCGGCGCACACCTTGTCGGCGTACTGTTTCCCACTTTCGGAATCGATCCAACACCCCATGGTTCGTTGTATCGAGGTGAATAGGGGTGAGCGAAACCGCCCCTTGCTCAAGCGCCTCATGGTCTGAATCCTTGCTGCGGCTCCACGACACACGGGTACCGGCAATCCAATAGTAGGTCCGGCCATGCGGATCGGTCTTTTCAATGATCGGATTCTCGAAACGCCTGCGGCTGAGACAGGTGATTCGAACTCCGGTGATCGACTTGAATGGCCGATTTGGGATATTCAGATTCACCAGTGTTTCGTCCGGTAAACCTTCTTTCAAAATCAAGCGCGCGATACGAACGGCATACCGAGCGCCGGCGTCAAAATGAAAATGTTCCTGCCCCTCCTGCGACACAGCCATCGATGGAACACCGAGAATCGTTCCTTCCATTGCTGCCGAGACAGTCCCGGAATACAACACGTCGTCACCAAGATTTACGCCTTTATTGATTCCCGACACGAGGAGATCGGGTGGCGCCGGCATCACTTTCAGCACGGCCAGGTTCACACAATCGACCGGCGTGCCGCTGACAGCGTAGACCCTTGTCCCACACTGCTGCACTCGCAGCGGTTTATGAAGCGTCACCGCATGCGCCGCCGCAGTCCGCTCACGATCCGGCGCAACCACCCACACTTCTCCCACTTTCGACAAGGCTTTGGCGAGCGCCGTCAAACCAGGCGAGTGAATCCCGTCATCGTTCGTAACCAATATGCGCATGGGTTCGTCAGGAACAAAAAGAGCTGCACAGGGCAGCTCTCTGTTTCAGTACTGAGTGCTGAGATCCGACTATCCTAATTCGTCTCAGCACTCATCGCTCAGCGTTATATATTGGTCGGGGCGAGCCGATTTGAACGGCCGACCACTCGCACCCCAAGCGAGTACGCTACCGGGCTGCGCCACGCCCCGACGGGCTCTATTCAATTTCACAGGCTACCGCATTGTCTCCTCGGAAGCGGCTGGAATGCAACCGGTTCGCAACAAACGCAGGGGGACTGTTGTCAGTCGGAATGCGACTCCAACACTTTGAGAATTGCCTGGAGATTCCCTCGCAGTTTCTGCGCGAGTTCTTTGGGGCCCACCCGTTGGTGTGCGACCCGGCCGCGCCTGGCCCAATACCGTTTGACGCCTGCAAGCGTATGCCCTTCTTCATAGAGCATCCGCTTGATCTCCAATACCGTTTCGACTTCGCGCCTGACATAGAGCCGCTGATTCCCACGACTTTTCTTCGGCTTGAGAAACGGAAATTCCGACTCCCAGAACCGCAACACGTAAGCCGGTAGCTTGGTAATTTGGCTGACTTCGCCGATTTTATAAAAAACCTTGCTGCCCAGCCTGGGCTCGTTCCCCATGACCGGTCCTCGTGGTAGGATGAGTTAAGGTGGTTGAACGAACTATGAATTGACGTACTTCTTAAACACTTGACTGGGACGAAAGGTCACCACACGACGAGGCGTGATTCCTATTTCTTCTCCGGTTCGAGGGTTCCGGCCCTTCCGCGCCCCCTTACTGCGCACCACAAAGTTTCCGAACCCGGCAATCTTGACCGACTCTCCCTTATGCAACACTTCTTTCAACATATTCAGCACAAGTTCGACAATATCCGCCGCTTCGTTTTTTGAAATACCGACCTGCTTGTAGATTTCGTTCGCGATATCTGCCTTTCGCATGCGTTCCCCTCCGACAACCGCACAAACTTCTTGAATGATCGTCCCTGTACCGACTACGAACGATTAGCAGTTTTGCTATAAGTTACGTGAGGTTATATGACCTGTCAAGAAGAAAGATGTCGGATCGAACGTCCCACTCATTCGTCTTTGACAAGCAACTTGTACTCGATGCTGTCCGCCAGCGCCTGCCAGCTTGCTTCCATGATGTTCTCGGACACGCCGACAGTGCCCCATTTATCCTTATGATCGCCTGATTCGATCAACACCCGGACCTTGGACTCCGTCCCGCGATTGGCCGACAGTACTCGCACCTTGTAGTCGAGCAGTTTGACTTCTTGGAGTTGAGGGTAGAACTTTTCCAACGCTTTCCGCAACGCATGATCGAGCGCATTGACCGGACCGTCTCCGACTGCTGCCGCATGTTCCACTACTGCACCGACCTTGACCATCACGGTGGCCTCTGAGGAGGAGGTTCCATGATCTTGTTTTTTTTCGACAATGACCCGAAAACCCAAGAGTTGGAACGATGGCCTGTGGGTTCCCATCGCTTTCCGCATGAGCAACTCAAAGGAGCCTTCCGCCGCTTCAAACTGGTAGCCCTCGCTTTCACGCTCCTTCAAGGTATCGATCAGTTCTTGCAACTTGGCGTGCCCCTTGTCCAATTTGATTCCATAGGCCTCGATCTTCTCCCGCAACCCACTCCGACCCGCCGCATCCGACACCAGCACACGCTGGCGGTTGCCGACCAACTCCGGGGTCACATGTTCATAGGTTGCAGGATTCTTGAGCACCGCATGGATATGCACCCCACCCTTGTGAGCAAATGCCGAATCGCCCACATAGGGTTGGTGCTTATTGGGCATGAGGTTTGCGATCTCCGTCACGAACCCCGAAACCCGTTTGAGATGGCTCAAACGGTCATTCAACGCCGGACGTTTCATCTTCAGTTCAAGATTGGGAATAATCGAACAGAGATTGGCATTACCGCACCGTTCGCCGATCCCGTTAATCGTCCCTTGCACTTGCACGACCCCGGTTTCGATCGCCACCAGCGAATTTGCGACGGCCATTTCGCAATCGTTGTGGGCATGAATCCCCAAGGGTACCGCACATTCCCGGCGAACGATCTGGCAGATATCTTTGATTTCCCAGGGCATCGATCCGCCGTTGGTGTCGCAGAGAATCACCCGTTCGGCTCCGGCCTCAACGGCGTGACGAATGGTCTCCAGCGCGTAATCCGGATTGGTCTTGTATCCGTCGAAGAAATGCTCCGCATCGTAGAACACCCTCCGTCCTTTCGAACGAAGATGGGCCACGGAATCGCTGATGAGTTCGAGATTCTTCACCAGGGAAATGCCGAGCGCATCGGTGACGTGCAACGACCAGGTTTTTCCGAAGAGCGTGATGATCGTGGTCTCTGCCTCAAGCAATGCCCGGATATTCGGATCCTTCTGTACCGCGTTGCTCGATTTTCTCGTCGCCCCGAATGCCACCACCGTCGCCGTCTGCAACGGAATGGTTTTGATCATCCGAAAGAACTCGATGTCTTTAGGGTTCGCCCCGGGCCATCCGCCTTCAATAAACTGCACACCCAGCCCATCTAACTGTTGGGCGACCCGAACCTTGTCTTCAGCCGAGAAACTGACATCTTCGGCCTGGGCTCCATCCCGTAAAGTCGTGTCATAAATCTCCAGCGTTGCCTGGAGAGCGGCTGACGAAGACGCGCCAGACGACACAGCTCTGAGCGGCTGGCCTTGAGAGGATCGTGGTTGTGTAGGTTTTCGAGCCATAAAGGAAACGATACCAGGAGCGGGACAACCCTGTCGAGACTCACATTACCGAAATCCGTTATTTCACACTCCGGTCCCCTGCCGGCGACTGATCCAATCCAAACGCGTTATGGAGCGAGCGCATCGCGAGTTCAACATACTTTTCATCGATGACACAGGAGATCTTGATCTCCGATGTGCTGATCATGAGAATATTCACGCCTTCCTGCGATAAGACTTCGAACATCTTGGCGGCGACTCCTGAATGGGAACGCATCCCAACGCCGACCAGCGAGACCTTCGCAATCGCCTCGGTTACGGCAACCGATTTGGCCTCGACACCTTTCGCCACGTCCTGAATCAGCGGCAGAGCTTTCTTGATGTCCGCCCGTGGAATCGTGAAGGAAATGTCCGTCATGCCAGACTGACTCATGTTCTGGATTATCATGTCGACATTGATGTTGGCCTTGGCCACAGGCCCAAAGAGTTTGGATGCAATACCCGGTTTGTCCGGCACACCCACAATCGTAATCTTGGCCTGATTCCGATCGCCGGTGACTCCCGATACCGCAACCGCTTCCATATCCTCATCTTCACGCGTCACGAGCGTCCCCTTTCCTTCTTTGAAGCTGGAGTTCACCTCCACCGGCACGTTGAACTTTGCGGCAAATTCGACGGAGCGGCTCTGCAGAACTTTGGCGCCCAAACTGGCCATTTCCAGCATTTCCTCATAGGAAATCTTGTCGATTCGTCGAGCCGCCGGCACAATGTTGGGGTCCGACGTGTAGACACCGTCGACGTCGGTAAAGATGATGCACCGATCGGCCTTTAGCGCCGCCGCCAATGCGACGGCTGTGAGATCGGAACCTCCGCGCCCCAACGTCGTGACATCCGATTGCTCGTTGATCCCTTGAAAACCGGCAACCACTGGAATTACCCCGTTGAGCAGAGCCTCGCGGATTCGATCAGCGCTCACACGGGTGATACGCGCTTTCGTATGGGCGCTGTCGGTCATGATCCCGACTTGGCGCCCTGTAAAGGATTGAGCATCGAGTCCCCGAGCCCGCAGGGCCATTGCCAGCAAGGCGATGGTCACCCGCTCTCCGGTCGACAGCAACATGTCGAGTTCGCGATCGTCCGGCAGCGGCGCAACTTCATTCGCCAACCGAAGCAATCGATCCGTTTCTCCGCTCATCGCTGACAGGACTACCACAATGCGATGGCCATCTTTATAGGCCTTCTCGACGCGGTCCGCCACACGGTGAATCCGTTCGACCGTACCCACCGATGTCCCCCCATATTTCTGGACAATCAGCGCCACGACCGTCAGGTTCCTTTTGCGAACAGTCGCACGACGAACTTCGTTGCATCACGAGGAGGCACTACCGAGGCTCTAGCATCGGCTTCGATAAATCTCCTGGTGGCCTCGGAAGAGGGGGCTGCCGCACTATCACGATAAGCAAAAAACCCAGGACCTTCTGCCGCCTGACCATGATGCACGTTACCCGAGTCGCAGACGGCCACGATGCGATAGGCTCCCAATTTAACCAGTCCTTCGAGTAGCGGCCCCACCAGCTCGCGATCGACCGCTTCGATCCCCTTCACCTTGGCCGCGACATCCGCCCCGTAGACAACCTCGTCCGGTAACTCCACATGCACGTAGGCAAAATCATGTTTCTTGAGTTCGTCCAGGGCAACCGCCGCTTGAGTGCGAAGATCCGCACCTGCCAATCTCGCGCCGTCCACGGCTTCGAGCTCGGCCATGATGCCAAGTCCGCGATGGACATCGTTCGGTGAAACCACCACACCGGACATCTTAAATCGCTCAGAGAGACTTGGCCAGAGAATGGCCTTGCCTTGGCCCCAGAGCCAGAGACAATTAGCCGGCTTCTGCCCAGCCCCCAGCCGTTCATCGTTGAGGGGATGATCTCGCAAAATCTGAAACGAAGCATCCATGAGTTTCCAGAGAATGTCGGATCCGTCTCCCGTCGGCAACACATCGGCGATCGGTCGACCAACCAATAATTGCGGATCGGTACAAACCGCTCGCGACTTTCCGCCGACCCATACCATGAGATGACGATGGCCTAACCCGGGGTAAAACTGAATCATCTCAGACCCGAGCTGCTCATTGATCGCCTCGATCAATTCGCGGGCCTCTTCTGTCGAGATCAGGCCCGCAGTCGCATCATCCATCACCATGTGTGGTCCGAGCTTCTTGATCTCGTTCAATCCGCCTTTACTTCCAGATTGAGCATCCGCCCGCAGCGTGACCATCGTACAGCGATAGACCACATCATGCTCACCGATGGCCACCCCCAAACTGGCGGCTTCGAGCGGGCCGGGACCCTGATAGTATTTCTTGGGATCGTACCCGAGTATGGCGGTTCCCATCAGACCGTTTCCCTGCCGCATATTCTCAGGCGCCGCGGCCAAGAGCCCAAGCTCTCCGCCTTGCGCAAGGCGATCCAGGTGAAGGGTCGAAGCCGCCTGTAGAGGAGTCCGTCCGCCCAATTCCTTCCGAGGATGGTCTGCCATCCCGTCGGCATGGAGAATCACATGTTTCATAAAAGCCCTGCGCTCATTGTGTCTACACCCTTAAAAGACGAGCGACATCCTCCCGCGTCGCTCTAACGGTTTTCGGTTGGGTCGATACGCTGATGGCTGTGTCGGCATCTTTCAATCCATGGCCGGTCAAGGTGCAGACCACTACCTCACCTTCACGCAACCCACCCTGCTTGCTCAACTTCATCACTCCGGCAACCGAAGCAGCGGACGCCGGCTCGCAGAAGACCCCCTCCGTCGCCGCCACCGCCCTATAGGCCTGGAGAATTTCTTCGTCGGTCACCGAATCGATCGCGCCCGCGGATTCTTTCACGGCACTCAAGGCTGTTTCCCAGCTGGCAGGATTGCCGATTCGAATCGCCGTGGCAACAGTCTGCGGATTCTCCACGATACGGCCAAGCACGATGGGCGCGGCGCCGGCCGCTTGAAATCCAATCATGCGAGGCAGCCGAGTGGATTGATTGGCCGCACGATACTCCCGGTACCCCTTCCAATAGGCGGTAATGTTGCCGGCATTCCCCACCGGCAACACATGAACCGTCGGGGCATCGCCGAGCTGATCGCAGACTTCCATCGCGGCGGTTTTCTGCCCCTCGATCCGATAGGGGTTGATCGAGTTGACCAGTTCAATGTTGTAGGTCACAGACAATTCTTTGACGATGGTCAAGGCCTGGTCGAAGTTTCCTTCAATCTGGATCACTGTAGCTTGATGCATCATGGCCTGGGACAGTTTCCCCATTGCAATCTTCCCGGCAGGAATCAACACATAAACCGCCAGGCCCGCCCGCGCGCCATAGGCTGCTGCGGAGGCGGAGGTATTCCCGGTCGAAGCGCAAATCACCGCCTTGGCACCGGACTCAACAGCCTTTGAGATGGCCATCGTCATGCCGCGGTCCTTGAAGGATCCCGTCGGATTCATGCCTTCGAATTTGAGATAGAGATCGATGCCAGGCGCAATCTGCTTAGCCAGCCGCGTCGCCCTGATGAGCGGCGTGTTGCCTTCCCCGAGCGTCACCACGGGGGTCTGGTCGGTCACCGGCAGAAACTTTCGATATTCTTCGATCACACCATGCCAGCGATTCATCGCATTACTCGTCCTTACCCTCGACCCGGATCAAGGTGGTGGGCTCGGAAATGAAGGCCATGCGATTGATCGCTCGCAATGCCGTTTGGACATCGCGCTCTGCGGCGGTATGGGTCTTGATCACAACCGGAACCGTTTGCCCTTCGCGGCGCCCCTGTTGGAGGACGGACGAGATACTGATGCCACACCGCCCCAACTCCCCCGCAATTTGCGACAAGACACCGGGGCGGTCCAATACCATAAACCGGAGGTAGTAGAGCGAGCTGATTTCTTCCATCGTCCGCATCCGAAGCGGCCGACGCTGGTCCTGCCGAAACGAAGCAGGCGGCACTCGCCCAACCGCGCCTTTCAACAGATTACGCGCAATGGCAACGAGATCGCCGACCACCGCACTGCCGGTCGGCATAGAGCCGGCGCCCCGGCCATACAGCACCACGTCGCCCACGGCATCGCCGACCAGTTGAATCGCGTTGTAGACCCCTCCGACCTGGGCAATTGGAGACGAGGAGGGCAACATCGTGGGGTGCACTCTGGCTTCAACTTCGTCGCCGACCAGCTTGGCAATGCCCAGCAGCTTGATCGTACAACCGAACTCTTTGGCGTAGGCGATGTCGAGCGGCGTGATGTGGGTAATCCCCTCGGTGTATACCTCTTTTACATTGACCGGCGTGCCATAGGCCAATGCTACCAGTATCGCCAGCTTGTGTGCCGAATCGATACCGGCCACATCGAATGTCGGATCCGCTTCGGCATACCCGGCCTGCTTCGCTGCGTCGAGTACCGTCTCAAAACTCTGGCCTTCATGGGTCATGCGCGAGAGAATGTAATTGGCCGTCCCGTTGATGATCCCATAAATGGATTGGATGGTGTTGGCCGCCAACCCTTCCCTCAAGGCCTGGATGACGGGAATCCCTCCGCCCACGCTCGCTTCGAAGCCGAGGTCGACGCCATTACTGGAAGCGGCGCTAAATATTTCTTCTCCGTGTAACGCAAGCAAGGCCTTATTAGCAGTCACGACATGTTTGCCTGCTGCAATGGATTCCAGAATTATGCGTTTGGCAATATCGCAGCCCCCGATCAACTCCACGATGATGTCGATCGACGGATCGGTGAGAATCTGTTTCGCATCGGTCGTGAGGAGCCCTGGCGGCAGGGTAAGACCCCGGTCCCGTGTCACATCGAGATCTGCAATCCGGACGATTTCGATCGGCACACCGACCCGGCGGCTGATTAAAGCGGCATTCTCCAAGAGAATCTTCGCGACGCCCGTTCCGACCGTTCCGAATCCAATAATGCCGACGCCCACGCGCGAAATCACTCTTCCGCCCCCTCAAGCTTCAGCGCCTTGCGAATGCCTCGCACGGCTTGCCTTGTACGATGTTCATTTTCGACGAGGCCGAACCGCACATATTCATCTCCGCCTTCACCGAATCCGATCCCGGGAGACACGGCCACTTTTGCCTCGCGGAGCAGGAGCTTCGAAAACTCCAACGACCCCGAAGACCGATAGGGCAACGGAATTCTGGCCCAGACAAACATGGTCGCCACAGGCTTGTTCACCTGCCATCCAATACGATTCAGCCCACTCACCAACACATCGCGACGCTTCTGGTAGCGCAGCACCGTCTCCTTCACACAATCTTGCGGCCCATTGATGGCAATGACGCTGGCAATCTGAAGAGGCTGAAAAATACCGTAGTCGAGGTAACTCTTGATTTTCGCCAGAGCTCCAACAACCTCGCGATTGCCGCAACAAAATCCCACGCGCCAACCGGGCATGTTGTAGGCCTTGGAAAGGGTATAGAACTCGACGCCGACATCCTTCGCCCCGGGAACCTGCAGGAAGCTCGGCGCCTTATACCCATCGAACACCAAGTCGGCGTAGGCCAGGTCATGAATGACGATTACGTTATGTTCTTTGGCGAAGGCGACGATCTTCTTAAAAAATCCGAGATCCACCACGGCGGTGGTAGGATTATGCGGGAAATTGATGACCAAGATCTTCGGCCTTGGGAAAGTCTGGCGATAGACCCTCTGTAAATCGTCGAAGAAGTCACTGTCCGGGCGTAACTCGACCCCGCGGACTTCTCCGCCCGCAATGATGAAGCTATACATATGAATGGGATAGGTCGGAGTCGGTGTCAGGACGACATCGCCTGGGCCAATCAAGGCTAGGGCCAGATGCGCCAATCCTTCTTTGGAGCCGATCGTAACAATGGTCTCGGTCTCAGGGTCCAGATCGACATCGTAATTCCGCTTGTACCATCCCGCGATCGCATGCCGCAGTTTCGTAATCCCGCGCGAGGCCGAATAGCGATGATTTTTCCCCTTCCTCGCTGCCTCGATCATCTTCTCGACGATATGGCTCGGCGTCGGTTGGTCAGGGTTTCCCATTCCAAAATCGATAATGTCTTCGCCCTTCTGACGAGCCTCAAGCTTGAGGCTCTGCACCTGGGCAAACACATAAGGCGGCAGCCGTTTGATGCGATAAAATCCGTCGCCTAATCCCACGAGATCCCCTGTCAGTCATCCTCACACGAGCCGAAGCAATCGAGTGATTGCCTTCCACCGTATAGAGGGCCTATTCTAATGGCGCAGAGCATATCTAGTCAAATTATGTCGTGATTCTGTGGGGTTCGGCATCTCGACCCTTTGGAAGGACTGGGACAACCGGCTACCAACTCCCCCACCCAGTCCTTGCCCATCCCAGTCAATTTCTGTTACAACTGCAACGCCTTTCGCACTCATCGCGCAGCTCAGTTTCTCCTTGCTCCACATGACAGAATGGAGGGTCCGTGCCACGACTTGGGGTGAACATCGACCATGTGGCCACGTTGCGGCAGGCCCGTGGTGGAACAGACCCGGACCCCCTTGCCGCCGCCGTATTAGTGGAATTAGCAGGGGCCGATGGCATCGTCGTCCACCTCAGAGAAGATCGGCGTCATATTCAAGACCATGATCTTCGCCTCTTGCGGGAACTGATCCACACCAAGCTTGATCTGGAAATGGCCGCCGACGAAACGATGGCCAAAATTGCCATAGCGATCAAGCCGGACCTCGTCACACTCGTCCCGGAACAGCGTCAGGAACTCACGACTGAAGGGGGCCTGGACGTAGCCGGCCATAAAGATCGTATCCAGCAGATCGTGAGCATGCTCCACGAGGCAAGCATTCCCGTCAGCCTCTTCATTGAGCCGGATTTGGCCCAAGTCAAAGCTGCGCACAGGGTCTCAGCCGATTTGATCGAACTCCATACTGGCCGGTATGCGAATGCCAAACGTTCGAAAGATGCCGACGACGAAGTTGAGGCTATTACACAGGCCGCGAAACTCTCCTCCAAACTCGGCATGGGCGTCAATGCCGGACACGGCTTAGACTATCGCAATCTGACGCGACTGACCCATATTCCGGAAATCGTCGAATACAACATTGGTCACAGCATCATTGCCCGAGCGGTTCTGGTGGGCCTCGACCAGGCCGTGAGGGAGATGAAAGCGTTGCTAAGTTGAACCATCGCGCCGACGTTGACACCCGGCGTTCCTCCAGAGACCCTGCGATTCGCCCTTGTCATGACATTGCAACCTAAGCAACAGACTTCTTTCCTCCCTTCGCTCACCCGATTCCTCGTGCGGGATCCATCCCGCACGCAAGGCCACCGATGAAGATTGTGACCGGAGCCGAGATGCAGACGCTCGATCGCCGCATGATCACCGAAGCGCATGTCCCCAGTACCGTCTTGATGGAGCGGGCCGGCGAAGGAATTGTCAGGTATCTGGAGGAACACTGTGGACCAGTGCGAGACAAGACCATTACCATCCTCTGTGGAAAAGGGAACAACGGCGGAGACGGATTGGTTGTGGCCCGACTGCTTCACCGCCGACGCGCGAGGATTCACGTGGTCCTCCTCACCCCGATCACCGACCTGAGTCGCGATGCCGCGACGATGTATCGCCGGCTCGTTCGAGTTACCGGGAAAGCAGCGATCGTTCGATTCCGGTCTGCCGACCAAGCGAGCCCACTCCTCGCCTCCAGCGACATCCTCGTCGATGCCCTCCTTGGCACCGGATTGTCCTCCCTAGTGACCGGAGCCTATCGTGAGGCCATCGAACTCATCAACAATGCCGGGAAGCCAGTCATCGCAGTCGATATCCCATCCGGCCTCCATGCCGATACCGGCGCCATCCTAGGGAGCGCGATCCGCGCCACATTGACAATCGCATGTGGCCTCCCGAAGCTCGGCCTCTATGTCGGTGCAGGGATCGATCAAACCGGCGTGGTCCATGTCGTCGATATCGGCATTCCACAGGCCTATGTGGATACCATCGAGAGCCAGACCCTGCTCCTGACAAGCGACAGTGCTTTTCGGGCTCTACCGGAACGCCTACCCTCCTCCCATAAGGGAACGTTTGGCCATGCGGGGATTATTGCGGGGTCTGTCGGGAAAACAGGCGCGGCAGCATTGGCGGCCCGGGCGGCCCTCCGCATTGGAGCCGGCCTGGTGACCGTGGCCACCCCCAGCAGTGTCAATGATGTATTGGAAGCCAAGCTACTGGAAGCGATGACGCTGCCGATGCCTGAAACGAAGGCGCGGACACTGGCGCGCTCAGGACTCGATCGTGTCGTTGCCTTTATCCAAGCCCGCACGGCGATTGCCATTGGTCCCGGGCTCTCGACCCATCCTGAAACCGTTGAACTTGTTCAGTCGATGATGAAACATCTGGATCGCCCCTCGGTTCTGGATGCCGATGCACTGAATGCCTTGGCCGGACGAGCCTCATTACTGACAGAATGTAACACTCCCCCCATTCTCACCCCGCACCCAGGTGAAATGGCCCGACTCGAAGTCGATGCCACTACACAGAGCGTCAACGCAGACCGCATCGGCACCGCCAGACGATTTGCCAGAACACGCGGCGTGTTCGTCATCTTAAAAGGCGCACGAACCGTCATCGCACGCCCCGATGGGCTCGTCGCCATTTGCCCGACCGGCAATCCCGGCATGGCCACGGCAGGAACCGGCGACGTCTTGACCGGCATGATCGTCGGCTTACTGGCGCAGCGGGTTCCCGCATGGGAAGCCGCCTGTGCCGCAACCTATTTCCATGGATTGGCCGGCGATTTGGCTTCCAAGCATCTCGGTCAGCCCGGAATGCTCGCCAGCGACCTGGTCGCTCAGATTCCTTATGCGCTCCTACGGACGACAACGGCTTAGCATGGCCCGGCCAGCCAAGACGAAACAGCCTACCGCTCGCCGGAGCGCCGTGTCGAACCGGCCCTGGCAACTGCTATCCACATCGCACCGGCACACCGATCGGCTAGGCCAAGCGATCGGTCGCGCGCTCCGCGGGGGAGAAACGATTGCACTCTACGGGCCGCTCGGAGCCGGCAAGACGGCGCTCGTTCGCGGGATCGCACAGGGACTAGGCGCATCGCCGGCGGCAATCAGCAGCCCGACATTCGTCATGATTCACGAGTACGATCAAGGACGCCTGCCGCTTGCCCATGTAGATCTGTACCGTATTCGCTCGCTCCGCGAACTTGAATCGATAGGACTGACCGAGTATTTCTCCGGCCGAACCGTGACGGCAATAGAATGGGCCGACAAGGGCCTGGCTGCGCTGCCGCAGGACCGGATCGAAATTACGCTGAACCATCGCGCTGCGCAGAGCCGGGCGATTCAGTTTCGCGCAACAGGGCCGAAGTCTGACGAGGTCATTTCTCGCGCGCGCATACAGCACGGCAAGACTGGCAAGGTGCATCGAGTGCCGCCACGCCGAGATGTAAAAAGAGAGGCACCGACGAGGTCATGATTAGGCTGATTCTGGTCGGAGTACTGCTGCTCCTCTCCCTGGCTTTTTTCCTTCAGAACCAGGAGCAGGAAGTCACGCTCCGATACTTCTTTGGACTCTTTGAAGCCTCGACGCCAATCTATAAACCCATCTTGGCGGGGTTCGCCGTCGGGCTGCTCGTCTCCGGCATTCTGCTCTTTCCTCCATGGGTGCGGAGCCGTATAGAACTCCGCCGAAAAACCAAAGCGCTGCAAGAGGCCGAAGTCGATTTAGAACGGCTCCGCCTCTCGCTCGATAAAGTTTCCGGCCGAGTATCCCCCACCCCAACCGGCGAAACACATCGAGACCAACGCGATGAGTGATACAGACGCCTCACCCTTGATGCGGCAATACCGCGAGATCAAGCGCGGCTATCCCGACGCCGTTCTGTTGTTCCGCGTCGGCGACTTCTACGAAATGTTTTACGAGGACGCGCAGATCGCCTCCAAACTACTCTCCATTGCCCTCACCTCTCGCGACAAATCCAGCGCCAACCCGGTTCCACTCTGCGGAGTGCCCTACCATGCGGCACAAGCGTATATCGCCAAGCTTCTCAAAGCCGGAAGGACTGTCGCACTCTGCGAACAGGTGGAAGAGCCGAAACTCGCAAAGGGTCTCGTGCGCCGGGAAGTCGTTCGTTTATATACGCCTGGCACGCTGATCGATACTGAACTTCTCTTACCGGGAGAGTCGCATTTCTTGGCGGCTGTCGCCTTCTCCGACACGACAGTCCCCTCTGCCAAGGGGCAATCCCTCATTGGCCTGGCCTGTCTGGATGTCTCCACCGGGGAATTTTGGATGACAGAGTTCCAGGGGACACGGGCAGAGGTCCAGCTCATGGATGAACTGGCTCGGCTGGAACCACGGGAGTTACTCCACCCGGACTCCCTTACAAATGCCGGATCGTGTTTAACTCGTCTACATGGGCCACGCCTCTGCGCACAGCCAGCGGCCTCCTTCAATCCAAAAGATGCAGCACAATCACTCCAGGCACAGTTCGCAGTGCATTCTCTCGACGGATTCGGTTGCCGCGGCCTGAGCGCCGGGATCGGAGCTGCCGGAGCGATCCTGCGATATGTTCGTGAGACCCAGCCAACCGCCTCCCTCGCACACCTTCGCCGCATACAGACCCGCTGGAGCAGCGACGCCATGCATCTGGATAGCGCCACGATTCGCAATCTAGAGCTTGTCCGGCCATCGGGAGCCGGTGAGCAGCGATTGAGTCAAGAACAGCCGACGGTCTTGTCGGTGTTAGATCGCACCGCAACGGCCATGGGCAGCCGCTTGCTACGCGAATGGCTTGTCAGACCGCTCCTCAATCGCGAGGCCATTCACGCCCGGCTCGATGCGGTCGGGGAGTTGAAAGACCGGATTCAACAACGTGTGTCGCTCAGAACTCTGCTCCGTGATGTGCAAGATATCGCCCGTTTGAGCAGCCGCATCACACTCGGCGTCGCAGGGGCTCGCGAGTTGCTCGCATTGAAGCAATCCACAAGTGCCTTGCCGGAGTTACGATCCCACCTCCAGCCCTTCCGCGCTTCCTTGCTGGTCGGCTTCCTCGAGTCGTGGGACGATTGCCGCGACGTGCATGACGCGATTGAGCAGGCCATCAAGCCTGACGCGCCGATGGCACTCCGCGACGGTGGCATGATTCGTGAGGGATACCATGCCGGGGTCGATGAACTCCGCAAGGCGAGCACGGAAGGTAAAGGCTGGATCGCGTCGCTGGAAGCCAAAGAGCGGGAGCGGACGGGGATCGACTCGTTGAAGGTTCGTTACAATCAGGTGTTCGGCTACTATATCGAAATCACCAAGACACACCTGGCCCGCGTCCCCGCCGATTACATCCGCAAGCAAACGCTGGTCAACGCCGAACGATTCATGACGCCTGAGCTGAAGGATTTGGAAGAGCGTGTCACGGGCGCTGAGATAAAACTGCTGGCGCTCGAGCAGGAACTGTTCGAACAACTGCGTGGGCGCTTGGCGAACGAGGTGCCTCGTCTTCAAGCCATGGCCCAGACTGTCGCGTTGCTCGATGTCCTCGCCGGGCTGGCCGAGACCGCCGCATTACATCGCTACACGAAACCCCTTGTCGATGAGAGCAGCACGATCCTCATTCGGGAAGGCCGCCACCCTGTCGTTGAACAGCTCGGCAGCGATCTGATCTTCGTGCCCAACGACACAGCCCTTGACTGTGAAGACAACAGGCTGGTGATCCTCACCGGACCCAACATGGCGGGTAAAAGCACCTATCTCCGCCAGGTCGCACTGATCGTCCTCTTGGCGCAGATCGGTAGTTTCGTGCCTGCAGCCGAGGCTCGCATCGGAATAGTGGATCGGATTTTTACGCGCGTAGGAGCTTCGGACAACCTGGCAGCCGGACAGAGCACCTTTATGGTGGAGATGATCGAATCCGCTCACATCCTGAACAGTGCAACCGTTCGCAGCCTGATTCTCCTGGACGAGATCGGCCGGGGAACCAGCACTTACGATGGACTGAGCATCGCCTGGGCTATTGCGGAACATATCCAGGACCGCCGGCACTTGGGAGCCAGGACCCTCTTCGCCACGCACTATCACGAGATGACACAACTGGAAGGGTTACGCGAGGGAATCAGAAACTATTGCGTGGCAGTCCAGGAACGGGATGGGGACGTGGTCTTCTTGCGTAAAATTGTGCCGGGCGGCGCCGACCGCAGTTACGGTATTCACGTCGCCAAACTGGCCGGGCTCCCTCCGACGGTTATCGCCAGGGCACAGCAAGTACTGGCCCAGTTGGAACAACCGGATACCGCCATCGAGGGCACGTCTCTATCTTTAGAAAAAGAACCGCCCCCTACTTCGCTTCCCCACCCCCATCCGATCATCGAGGAAATGAAACAGATCGACCTTTTTTCCATGACCCCCCTCGATGCGCTCAATCGCCTCGCCGATCTCCAGCGCCGGATCGGTCCAACCGGCCAAGACGCTCACGGAGAATAAAAAAACGGCATCCCCTTTCGGAGATGCCGCCTTTGAAGACAATCACTGTCTCTGCTCAGTGATGACCAGACCCGAGGTTGTACTTCGCGGTCCAGGGAATCAAGCCGGCGATGGGCGCTCCGCCTGGAAGCAATACATCATACTGCATGGCTACAGCGGCCCCGTCAGGAGACTTCGGTGAGGTATTGAGGCCTTGCTTCGCTGCTGCACAGCCTGCCTCCATTTCGCTCTTCCCCGCGCACTCCTTCAAGCGCAGACCGGAGATGCTGAGCGGCTTCCCCATAGAACCGGCCACTTCCTGAAGTTTCTTGACTGAGGAAATGACACGATGATTCTGCTCCGGTTCTGTCGCGACAAACTCGATCAAATCGGTCGTACTGGAAGGCGGCACTTCTTTTGCGGCAGCCGGTCCCGCATGGGGGCGGCCCATCTTTTTGAGTTCATCCCACGCACCCTTGTCTGCATAAAATTTCAGGGTCTTGCCAGGATGAATCTTCTGCCAATAGAGACCACTTTCAGCGTTGCCGCCGAACACGGCCACGTTAATCCAAACCGCCTCATCGTACGGATCAAGCACGATCACCCGGCCTTGTATTGTGGTCGGCTTGCTCATATCGCCCCACTCAAAACGCTCCTGGAATGATTCGATTGCCAGTGCGCTGGAAGCCGCAGAGGCTACCAACGCTACAGCGGCCATTACGGCCCAGCCTTTCGTATGAAGCTTCATAATCGTGTCCCCCTTAACAGAACATGAAAGAATTATCGCTTGTTAAGGCCTATTCCTTAATAACTTTAAAGCTGGTGATCGTCCGGCCATCCAGGTTCACTTCCATGGCGACGAGTTCCTGGGAAGCCTTGATGATCTGGTCCATGAGAGCCTTGTCCTTCACCGCCAACCGGACGGTCGTCGTGGCATGGTACCATCCGGAATAGGGGCTATTCTTATCCGTTCCACCGACAAAGCCCCAACCACAACACGTGAGCAATGGATCCGGCGGCTTCACATCGAGATCAGTAGATGAACGGCCATTCGGAGTTCCGGATGCCGGCTCGCCGCTGTTCCAATATTGAATTCCGAAGAGCAGCTCTCCATCCGGATTGTCGGCCCATTGTGACCATACCCGGCCCTTGAGCGTCTTGGTGACTTCACCCTTCATCGGCTTTCCCCCGGCAATGTTGTCAACTGGACCAGCCCCAGGGGCATCTGCAGCAACGGCAAACTCCGTCGTCAGCATGCCGAACAGAAAAAACACTGCCACGGCGGCGATAAGTATGACTTTTGGCATACCTCGTCCCTCCTTTATTAAATTAACAGTCATAACAACCAATAGATACGTCGTTCCAGGGACGACGAACATTACAAAATCGTGTCAGGCATTATCAACCACGAATGCAGACTTTTCACTCACTTTTCTTTGCTCTTCCTCGCGCTACATCCCTAAGTGATAATCATTGTCAGAAATTTTCGCCATGGTACTGAAATCATGAAACTCTGTCAAGAAATTGTTTGCCCCATCGATTCCTCAGAATAGTACTCAATAGACGATTAATAATCAACATCTTACGTCTATTTACCTGCGTGTGCTTCACTTCTCTTTGAGGGCTCGGTGAGATCCTAATCAGAGAGCTGTTATCTATAGGCCTGCAAACTGCGCGAGGCGAGAGGCCCGAGCCCGGTGATCGCCAGCGAGTTCAGTTTGAAGAATTGACGGCTCACGTTGAAGACTTGTTCCACATTCACGCGATCGATATGAGCCAGCATGTCGTCCAGCGACGTATGCCTACCATAGGTGAGTTCGTCCTTTGCCAATTTGCTCATGCGGCTGTGCGAACTCTCCAGGCTCAGCATCAAGCTGCCCTTCATTTGAGTCTTCGCCCGCTCAAGCTCAGCGCGTTTGACACCTTTGATCCCGATCTGGCGAATCTCCCGGCAGACAAGATCCACGACGCGATCGACCTCTTTCGGCCTCGTCGCCGCATACACCGTGATCATGCCGCCATCCGAATAACCGGACAAGAAGGAGTAAATCGAATATGCGAGGCCCCGCTTCTCTCGAACTTCCTGGAATAATCGTGAACTGACACTGCCGCCCAGCACGCTGTTGAGCGCATACAACGCATACCGATCCGGATGTCCCGCGAGAACGCCTTTGAGCCCAAGACAGAGATGCACCTGCTCCAACCGTTTTTTCTTCAGCAAGACACCGCCATGCACGTCAGGGGGACGGCGCCCGTTGATGGGGGTCGTTGTTGCAGCCCGGCCCTTGCCGAAATACCGCACAACCAGCCGGTCAAGTTTGGCCTGCTCGAAATTCCCGGCAATCGAAACCACGGTCTGCCCCGAATCGTAGTAGGTCTCGATATAGCGCAGCAGATCCTGGCGTCGTAGCCCTCTGATCGTCTTCTCTCGGCCTAGGATAGAACGACCGAGCGGATGACGCCCCAGCACTTGCCCCATGTGCAGCTCTTGCACGAGATCTTCCGGATCGTCCTGGACCATGCGAATTTCTTCCAGGACGACCTGTTTTTCTTTTTCGATTTCTTTGGGTGCGAAACGGGAATGGTGGAAGAGGTCCGCGAGGAGTTCGAGCGCTCGCTCCAACTGCTGATCCAACACCTTCACATAATAGGTTGTCGTCTCACGCGAGGTGAAGGCATTCATCTCTCCGCCGAGCGCGTCGATTTCACGCGAAATTTCCGCGGAGGAACGATTGCGCGTCCCTTTGAAGAGCATGTGCTCGATGAAGTGGGAATAGCCGGCCTGAGATGGCTGCTCGTCCCGCGACCCGGCGTTGACCCAGACACCGACGGTGACCGACTTGAGCGTCGGCATCCGTTCGGTTACCACCCGCACTCCGTTGTCCAGGACGAGCTTGCGATACAAGACAGTTACCTGGCGGACGGATCCGGCGCACCGGCCCCGGCCGGAGCCGGCATGGCTTCTTTGCGGCTGAGGCGGATCTTTCCTTGCCGATCCACTTCCAGAACCTTCACCAGGATTTGATCGCCTTCCTTTACCTCATCGGATACCGCTTGGACTCGATGGTGCGCCAGCTGCGAGATATGCACCAGCCCATCGGTTCCCGGCAGAACCTCGACAAAGGCTCCGAAGTCCATGATCTTCCGAACCGTACCCATGTAGATCTTCCCGATTTCGACTTCTTCGGTAATCCGGCTGATCATTTCCTTGGCCTTCTCGGCCGAGGCTCCGTCGACCGACGCGATCGTCACGGTTCCGCTGTCGTCGACATTGATCTTGACTCCGCAATCCGCGATGATGCCGCGGATCGTTTTGCCGCCTGGACCGATGATTTCGCGGATCTTGTCCTGCTTGACCTTCATCGTGAAGATCCGTGGCGCGTAGGCAGACAACGTGGTCCTTGGCGCTTGAAGCGCCTTCTCCATACAACTCAAAATGTGCAACCGCCCGGCTTTGGCCTGCTCCAAAGCCTTCTGCATCAAGGCCGACGTAATACCGCCGATCTTGATGTCCATCTGTAGCGCGGTCACACCCTGCTTGGTGCCGCAGACTTTAAAGTCCATGTCGCCCAGGTGATCCTCCAGCCCAAGGATATCCGAAAGGATCATGACCCGATCGCCTTCCTTGATCAGACCCATCGCGATCCCAGCCACGGCTTCCCTGATCGGCACGCCGGCGTCCATCATGGCAAGGCTTCCACCACAGACAGTCGCCATTGAAGAGGATCCGTTGGATTCAAGGATGTCGGACACGATGCGGAGCGTGTAGGGGAAGGCTTCCTTGCTGGGCACCACCGGGGCCAACGCCCGTTCCGCCAATGCGCCATGGCCGACTTCCCGGCGTCCCGGTGAGCGAAGCGGTCGCGCCTCGCCGACGCTGAACGGCGGAAAATTATAATGGAGCATGAACGTCCTCATGTACTCCCCTTCCAACGCATCGATCCGCTGCTCGTCGTCCGTGGTCCCTAACGTAACCACGGCCAAGCTTTGAGTCTCGCCTCTGGTGAAAATCGCAGAACCGTGTGTCCGTGGCAGTGCACTGACTTCGCAGGTGATCGGACGAATATCGGCCGGGCCACGTCCATCCGCCCGCGACCCCTTCTCCAGAATCATGTTCCGAACTTCCGTATATTCCAACTCGTGGAACACCAACTTGACGTGCCGTTCCCGATTCGGATCATCCACGCTCTTGAGTTTTTGGACAGCGTCGTTCTTGACCTCATCCAACCGCTCCTGCCTAGCCGCTTTGTTCGGGATCATGATGGCTTCGCGGATCCCTTGCGCCACCAGAGACTTCACTTGAGCGGAGAGCGCGTTGTCGATCTGCTCCTTCGCCACCTTCCGCTTGGGCTTGCCGGCAACGGCTTGCAGTTCGCGAATCTTCGCCACAATCTTCTTGATCTCAGCATGGGCGAGTTCGATCGCCTCAAGCATGATGGCTTCGGACAGTTCGTTCGCCCCTGCTTCGACCATCATAACCGCATCAGCCGTCCCAGCCACCACGAGTTGCAACTCGCTCTTCGCTACCGTTTCAAGATCAGGATTCACAACGAACTTGCCATCCAGTCGACCGATCCTCACGCCTGCGATAGGATTGTCGAAGGGAATATTCGAAACGGTCAGGGCAGCAGAGGAGGCGATAATGCCGAGGATGTCAGACGAGCCTGTCTGATCGGCCGAGAGGACGGAGGCGATGACCTGAGTCTCGAAGTAATAACCCTCGGGAAAGAGCGGACGGAGTCCTCGATCGATCTGCCGGCTGGTCAGCACGGCCTTTTCCGATGGACGCGCTTCCCGCTTGAAATACCCGCCGGGGATTTTCCCGGCTGCAAAGGATTTTTCCTGATAATCGACCGTGAGGGGAAGAAAATCGATACCCGGCTTGGCGACCTGCGACGCGACGGCCGTCGCCAACACGACGGTGTCGCCGTACGAGGCCCAAATCGAGCCGTCCGCTTGCCGTGCGACACGGCCTGTCTCGAGCCGCAAGGTGCGCCCTGCAACCTCTATTTCAACTGTGTGTACCATCTGAGTCTCCTCTGGTTAGGCCCCACAGATGCCCACAGAGATGCGATCTAAAACGAATGCTCAATGTTTAATGATGAATTTGAGACAATTCTCGCATTGAACATTCATCATTGACCACCGAACATCGCACTGGCAGAGCGCATCTCAGTGTTCACCTGTGCGACTGACTACTGCCTGCTGTTGTGCCCCCTGGCGCAACAGCGAGATGGGCTCCTACTTTCTGATGCCCAATCGCTCGATCACGGCACGATAGCGTGCATCGCTGACGCCACGAAGATAATCAAGTAAACGCCGCCGCCGCCCGACCAAGAGCAGCAGGCCACGCCGCGAGTGGTGATCTTTCTTGTGGAGCTTGAAATGTTCCGTCAAATACGTGATCCGGTTGGTCAGCACCGCAATCTGGACTTCCGGTGAGCCGGAATCCGTCTCATGCTGCCGGTACTGCTTAATCAACTCGGTCTTTGCTTCCTTGAGTAATGCCATGGGCTTCTTCCTTCCTCTTCCTTTCCTTCATCCGCAACAAAGTCTCATACGTCTTGATCGACCAACACCTTCTCAACCTTGAGTACATCTCCCGAATTGTCCGGACACTTCCCGATCGCCACTAGACACCCCTCTGTGTCGTGAATACGAACCGGTGCCTGTGACCCGAGCTTGACATCGGCTGCTCCCTCCCAACGAAGGATCTTGGCCGCAGGCACCGGAGCTCCGTGTCGCACGTGGTTGGCGGTCTGTTCATCCACTACCGCAATCCCCAATTGATCCAACGCACGATCCAGCGACAACAGATCATCTCCCAATCGACCGAGGGCATGACGGGAGACCACCTCATCAACCGTCAACGCTTGATCAATCGTCAAGGGACCCACCCGCCTTCGCTCCAGTGCCAACATATGGCCGCCGACACCCAACACTGCTCCAATATCGGCACAGAGCGTCCGCACATAGGTTCCCTTTGAACAAACGATGCGCAAGGTTACTTCCCGCCCCTGAATCCCCTCCACCTCAAGGGTATGGATGACGATCGTTCGCGCGGCCCGCACAATCGTTTTGCCCGCCCGAGCGGACTTATACAGAGGCACGCCCCCGACCTTCACCGCCGAATACATCGGAGGCATTTGCTCGATCGGCCCGCGAAATTGATCGACCGCCGCATGGATCGCCTCCGGCGTCACGGAGTCCGTCGTGCGGCGCACCAAGACTGTTCCCGTCGCATCCTGCGTATCCGTTGTTTCGCCAAGGCGCAATACAGCGCGATACTCTTTATCCCACTCAACAAGATATTCAGCAATGCGGGTTCCCCGCCCGATCAGCAGAGGCAAGACTCCCGTCGCGGCAGGATCGAGCGTGCCGGCATGCCCGACCTTGACTCCGCCCAGAAGATGTCGAATTTTCGCTACGACATCATGGGAGGTCCACCCGGATTCTTTCTTCATTGTCAGCACGCCATTGACGGCGGCGCAACTCTGTGCGAGATCCATCATCATGCCCCTACTGCTCCGAACTCGCCTGCTCTTCGGACGGCCCGCCCTCGGCCTCCGTATTGACATGGAGGTCATCCAATAACTTCAACACATGATCGCCTCTTGGCCCACTGACATCCTCGGCAAAGACAATCTCCGGCAGATACCGGAGTGAGAGCCGACGTCCCAGTTCTCCACGCACGTACCCGCTGGCTTGAGCTAGCCCGGCGAACACGTTCCGCTCTTCCTCTTTCGTCCCCATAGTCGTCACGAACACACGTGCAAGCCGCAGATCACTTGTCAGTTTTACATCGGTCACGGTCACGGCCTGCACCCGCGGGTCTTTGATTTTCCGCATGAGGATATCGGCCACTTCCATGCGGATTTGATCGGCGACACGATCGGCCCGATGATATCCTGTTTTGGCCACCGCACACTCCACCTGGACAAGCCGCCGTCACAACAATTCCACTCGCGATTGGACGATTTCCACCGTGGGGATGCCCCGAATCAGGTTCAGCGCCTGGTCACATACTTGGTTGACATGTCGCCCTTCATTGGCCACGCAGGCAAGCCCCAACACGGCCTTCTGCCACAAATCTTGTCCATCGACCTCGGCAACGGAGAGATTGAACCTCTCCCGCAATCGATCTTTAAGACTCAACAGCACCCGCCGCTTATCCTTCAACGACTGACTCTCGGGGATGAATAACTCGACCGTACAGAGTCCGACGATGATACCCACGGGGCAGACTCACGCCTCAGAGCTTTGCGGCAATCTTGTCGATGGCATAGGCTTCGATGATGTCTCCGGCTTTGACATCGTTGAAATTCTCGACGCTGATTCCACATTCATATCCCTGCTGCACTTCACGGACGTCATCCTTGAAACGACGCAAAGACCCGAGCTTTCCTGCATAGACCACCACGTTGTCGCGAAGCACTCGAACGCCCACAGCCGCACGGGTGATCGTGCCATCCACCACATAGGCCCCCGCAATGACACCGGCCTTGGACACTGTAAAGACCTGTCGTACCTCGGCGCGCCCCAACGTCCGCTCCTTGAGCGTCGGTTCGAGCAGCCCTTCCATCGCGGCCTTAATTTCGGCCATCGCGTCGTAAATAATGGTGTACAGACGGACGTCGACGCCTTGCTGTTCAGCCAGGGCGGAAGCTTTCGGCTCCGGCCTGACATTGAACCCGACAACAATGGCGTTCGATGCAGCGGCCAGCAGCACGTCTGACTCGGTGATCCCACCGACACCGCTGTGAATGACGCGCAGCTTGACCGCGGCGGTCGCAAGTTTTTCGACGCCTGCGGTCAGCGCTTCAGCCGACCCTTGGACGTCAGACTTGATGACCAGCGCCAGCTCCTTGACCGATCCTTCCTTAATTTTGGCAAACAGGTCGTCGAGCGTGACCTTCGCGGACCCGGACAAATCAGCCGTTCGCTGCTTATGCGCTCGATCTTCTGCAATCTCCCGCGCGACCCGCTCATCTTTGACAACCTGAAATACATCGCCGGCGGACGGCACACCAGGGAGCCCAGCCACTTCTACCGGGATAGACGGACCGGCCTCTTGCACTTTAGCTCCTGTATGCGTAATCAGTGCGCGTACTTTCCCACTGAAAATCCCCACGACGAACACGTCGCCGAGTCGGAGCGTCCCGCTCTGAACCAGCACCGTCGCCACCGGGCCACGCCCACGCTCCAGCTTGGCTTCCACCACAACGCCTTTTGCCAATCGATGCGGATCGGCCTTGAGCTCCAGCACTTCAGATTGCAGGAGAATCATTTCCAGCAAGGTATCCAGGCCGATCTTCTCTTTGGCCGAGACCTCCACCATGATCGTGTCGCCACCCCAGGACTCGGAGATGAGTCCATGTTCAGACAATGCATTCTTCACACGATCGGAATTGGCGCCGGGCTTGTCGATCTTGTTGATAGCCACAATCATCGGAACGGACGCGGCTCTGGCGTGATTGATCGCTTCGATCGTTTGCGGCATCACTCCATCGTCTGCGGCTACAACCAGAATGACGATGTCGGTAATCTTGGCGCCACGGCCCCGCATGGCGGTGAAGGCTTCGTGGCCCGGCGTGTCCAGGAACGTCACCTGTTTCCCGCGGACCGCGACCGTGTAGGCGCCGATATGCTGCGTAATCCCACCGGCCTCGCCTTCCGCCACCTTCGTTTGCCTGATGGCATCGAGCAGCGAGGTCTTGCCGTGATCGACATGGCCCATGATCGTGACCACCGGCGGCCGCGGCTCAAGCTGAAGATCTTCCTCCGTCTGCACGACGGACTCCAACAACTCATCTCCGACCTTCTCCGTCGAGAGATCGATCTTGATCCCGTTCTCTTCCGCAATGATCACAGCTGCATCAATATTCATGGTCTGATTGAACGTGAGCATCTGGCCCATATCCATCAGCTTGCGCATGATGTCGGCCGGGCGCTGTCCGATCAGCTCGGCAAATTCCTTTACCGTCATGCCGGGCGTCAGCTTGAAACTCTTCCTCCGAGGCTTGGTCACTTCCCCCGGTGCGCTATGATGCACATGCTTGCTGCGATCGTCGCGGCGTTGCTGCGCCGGGATGGCACGAAGATCCTGCCAGCGAGCCGCATCTTCACGGAGCCGAAGCTCTTCTTCTTCCCTTGTACGGCCCGGCTTACGAGCTTTCTTCCCCTTCTCTTTCAGACCCTCGGCTTGCATCTCTTCAAGAGAAAGGGTCTTCTTTTTTCCTGTGATCACATCGATACTTGACACAACGGCAGGCTTGACGGGAGTCGCGGGAACCGGAGCGGTCACAGCTCCTATTATCAGATTGGGCTGACCGGGCGTCGCCGTCCGATCACCAGGCGCAACGGTTGCAGTCTCGGCTTGCAGAAACGCCGCCGGTGGAGGGCTGCTCACGAGGGTATCGATGAGCGCTCCGCTTACGTTTGCCGATTCAACTGCGGGCAGAGATACGGCCTCTTCCGCCGGAACGTCATCGGCTCTCTTACGCTTGATCAGAATACGGCGCTTATCGGACTTGGGAGACGCGTCCGCTACCGGAGTCGCCTGGGCCGACCCGGCCTTGGCTCCCGTTGCATGACCGGAAACCATACTGGCCTTACCCCGCTCGGTAGAACCTGCATCAGCCTCTGCCGCCTTGCCGGTCGTTGTGGTAGAACCTTTGAGTTTCGGGCCGAGCTTCTCCACCGCCTTCTGCACCACGTCATCTTCCAACGCGCTGCTATGCGATGAGACTGCGATGCCCATCCGCTTCAATTCCGGAATGAGATCACGGTTTTCCATCCCGAGTTGCTTAGCCAATTCATACACGCGCATGAGGATATAACACCTGCTCCGCTTGATCCGGTTTATTGAGCATCCGACTCCGATTCTGCCCGAGCCTTTAATTCCTGCTCTCGGGCTTCCTCTTGCTGATGCAGCGCTTCGGTTTCTTCCGCCAACGCCGCCTTGATTTCTTTATCCCGTTCGGCCTTTTCCTTTTCGTATTCCGTCGCGCTGATGATGTCGATCTTCCAGCCGGTCAGACGAGCGGCCAACCGCACATTCTGTCCATTCTTTCCAATCGCTAGCGACAACTGGGAATCTGCGACGACAACCAACGCCGACTTCTTTTCCTCATCGACGCCGACCTTCTCGATACTTGCGGGATTCAACGCCTCGGCGATGAAGACGCGCGGGTCGGAGGTCCAGGCAATGATGTCGATTTTCTCTCCACGCAGCTCGCGGACCACCGCTTGAACCCGCGATCCCTTGATCCCCACACAGGCTCCGACCGGATCTACCGCCTTCTCGCGAGAGGTCACAGCAATTTTGGTCCGATCACCAGGCTCCCGCACGATGGACTTGATCTCAACGATCTTTTCAAGCACCTCAGGCACTTCCAACTCGAAGAGTTTCGCCACAAATTGCGGATGGCTCCGCGTCAAAATGACCTGGACATCCTTCGGAGTCCTGCGCACTTCCAAAAGCATGGCCTTCACCCGATCGCCACCGCGATAGGTTTCCCGCGGAATCTGCTCCTGAATCGGCAGTACCGCCTCGGTCTTGCCGAGATCCACCAGGTAATTCCGGCGCTCTACCCCGAGAATGATGCCGTTGACCAGATCCCCTTGCCGCGTGGAGTATTCTTTTTGCACCGCCTCCCATTCAGCCTCCCGAACCTTCTGGAAGATGACCTGCTTCGCGGTTTGCGCAGCGATCCGCCCCAAATCGCTCATCTCGATGACGGACCCGATCTCATCGCCGACCTCTGCTTCGTCGTCGAACTGACGAGCCTCCTGAAGAGAGACTTCGGTTTTTGGATTGATGACCGCATCGACGATAATTTTCTTCGACACGACAGAGATCTCACCGGTCTTGGAGTCGATCTCGACTTGAATATTCTCAGCCTGCCCGAAACGTTTCTTGGCAGCCATTTGAAGGGCGGCTTCGATCGCCCCGATCACGCGGCTCTTGTCGATGCCCTTTTGACGACCAAGTTCATCGATGACTGAAATCAACTCTCGATTCATGGCTCACTCTCCGGTGACTGCCTTGCAGGCACATTCCAAAATGCAGCGGTACGCTTATATACTGCGGTGATCGACTCCGTACAGGCTAAAATGTGACGACGCGACGCGCTTCAGCAATCGAGTCAAACTCAAGGACGACATCCCGCTCAACACGCCGATCATTCACCTCGATCGTAACTCCCTGTTCACTCACGTCTGTCAACCGCCCGGCCAGACGCCACTGTCCGTCGATCGGCTGCCTGAGCTTCACGCTCACTTGCTTCCCCACTGCCCGGCGATAATCCTGAATCCGTTTGAAGGCCCGATCCAGACCCGGCGAGGAGACTTCCAGCGTATAGGTATGGGGAAAGGGGTCAGCCACATCCAAGGCTGGACCGATCGCGAGATGTGCACGCCCGCAATCTTCTACCGTGACACCGCCCGCCTTATCGATATACACACGAACGACTGATCGCGCACCTTGCCCCACAGACACGATATCGACCAATTCCAAGCCCAATGCCCACAGGATGGGCGACACCACCTCGCTGATGCGATCAACGACTGGTCGGGAGTCCTTCACCGACGCCCCTCACCCCATTCTTTGGATAGCCCATTCAAGAGATCAAACAAAAAAGTGGGCCTGAGCCCACTTCCAGCCGGGGACAATAGCACGCTACCTACGCCAAAGCAAGGGGGCTATCCGACCCGACTCGTAAAGCGTGCGGCGAGTCGTTGAGCGATCGGGCCAGGGTGTCCATCTCCAATGACTTTCCCATCTACACGAATGACGGCCAAGACCTCGACCGTGGTCCCTGTGAGAAACACTTCATCAGCCTCATAGATGTCCGCCTGAGAGACAAAGCGTTCCTGAACCGGCAGGCCCTCGCTCCGGGCCAAATCCAGCACCACAGTCCGCGTGATCCCGGATAGAATGCGCGGCCCTTGGGGGGCTGTCACCACTATTCCCCCTTGGACCACCATCACGTTGCTGACCGCCCCTTCAGTGACCAATCCTTCATTGACGAAAATGGCCTCGAAGACCTGGGCCTGCTTTACTTGTTGTCGTGCCAGCACGTTGGCCAACAGATTCACGCTCTTAATGTCGCAGCGCCCCCACCGGATATCCTCGGTCGTTATGGCTTCCACACCAGCCGCCTGTACCGACCGGTCGAGCGGGTGAAACTCACGAACCGTCATGACGACCGTGGGCGTCACGTCATCCGAGTAGGCGTGATCACGGGGAGCGACCCCCCTGGTGATCTGAACATAGATTTTTGTTTCAGGATAGGCAGCCCGCCTGATTCCTTCCAGAATATGGTGAGTCCAGTCATCGTGGGAATAGGGCTGCTTCAGGTCAAGCGCCGTAGCGCTACGATCCAGTCGAGCCAGATGGGCTTCGAGCTCGAACGGGCGCCCTTTGTACGTGCGGATCACTTCGTAGACGCCGTCGCCAAACTGAAAGCCTCGATCTTCGATCGAGACTTTCGCCTCGGCCATCGGTACGAACGTTCCATTGATGAAGGCCACATTCGGCATGATTATGCACTGCTCCGAGGCGAGGAATCCGAGGCTACCACGTCAAAAACTCGCCGATCTTCGGCCGTGAATTTCCACCCCATGCGTTTTTCAAACAGCACCCGATGGGTTCCCGGCCTAACCGCTTTAAACTCGAACGTCCGCTGCCCATTATCCACCGCATTATTCCCGGCGATGCGAAGATAGTCGTCGGCCAGCAACTGAAGCCCTGTGGGATCATACGTCGGAACCCAGAGTTCCCCTCGTGTCCTGTCTTCCCAGAGATGAATCTGGATGGGGTGCTCGAGGGTTGCCTCAATGACCTTAGCCCCATCCGAGCGTGTCGCATCATTATGGTCGTGGCCAGATATCATACTCATCGTCCTTACTTGGCCTGATCATGCTAGGGTTTTCGCCGAGGCCCGACAAAAATCTCCGCTCCTTCCACCAGCACATCATAACTCCCCACGCAATAGCCACCGCCGTCTGTCCCCTGCCCGTTCCGAACGTCGAATGCCAGATCGTGCCACGGACAGGCTACGACAAAACCCTTCACGCGCCCTTCACCCAAAGGACCGCCTTCATGAGGACAAAGATTATGAATCGCGAAATACGTTCCCCCGATATTGAAGAGCGCAATCTCCCGATTGTTCACCATGACGATTTTTGAATTTCCAGGCGGCAGCTCGTCGACTAGACCGACGGATTGAAACCCCTCTCGCATGCGGTACCGACTCCTCTCTTCATGCTGTTTGCCAAATCGCTCTCGTGCATTACATCCGAAGCGTATACTTCAACTCCAACCCTATCGTAATTCCTTCCTGCTTGATGAAACCCGCTTCTGTTTGAATCACGTAGCGCACCGCTTCAGGAGAAGAACTATACTTAGGGCAGTCATCTTCCAGGCAAGGAGCAACATTTTCCTTCAACCCAACAATATGATGACTTTCATCAACCCATATCATGTCCACCGGGAACCGGTACTCCTTCGTCCAGATATGGTTCTGGCCGGTCGACTCGAAGATATAAAGCATTCCACTATTTGCAGGCAATGCCTCCCGAAAGGCTAGACCGACGAGCAGCTTCTCCGGCGTATCCGCCACTTCTGTCTCGATCTCACGTCCGTTCGGAAAGGAGACGATAATGATGGTCTCCTCTTTTCGCTCGATGAGAAAGTACGAAGCGCTCATCAGAAAAATCGCCATGAGGGCGAGCGTGACGATACGCTTCTTTTTCTGCCCTCGATCGCTTGCAGGCAAGGAGGCCATAAACATTCCTCATCACAACTCATCACGATTATCTGGGCCCAAAGGCCCATTAATACAGGGAATCTGGGCCTTCTGGACAAGTGCCGTTCTGTTGACTTGGAAAAGAGCGGCGGACTAGAATGGCGGTCATATCGCGGCACGCATAATGGTCGCGACGGGGTAGACTTGTCAACCGTGTGTGTCTCTATTGTAGTGAGAAGGAGGCGAGGGTCATGGCGTTGCTGATTACCGATGAATGTATCTCCTGTGGAGCCTGCCTGCCCGAATGTCCGAACGAGGCGATTTTTGAAACTCGCAGCGATGCGGAAACGAAGGGCAATCATGTGGGTGATGGCCAGGGAGTCGGCGATAGTATTTATGTGATCGCGCACGATCGTTGTACCGAGTGTGTCGGACACTTCGACGAGCCGCAGTGTGCTGCCGTCTGTCCGGTCGATAACTGCTGCATTTCTGACCCGCTGTATCCGGAAGCGACGGAAGTCCTGCTCGAAAGGGCAAAGACACTCAATCCGGATAAGGCCATCGATGCGGCGAAAGTCTGGAGCGGCGTGCGCAATTAGTTATCACTCATCATTCAACTACGAAGGCCCTGCTTTTCTCGCGAGAAGCAGGGCTTTCCTGCCTCTAGCAGGATGCTCGAAAAGGCCGTCCAGCAAGGCCGCAGTTTCTGAGATAGGCTGAGGTCAAGGTTTAGCGAAGATCAGACTCTCTTTTTCTCAACCTTAGTCTGACCCTCAACCTTCTTCGTGCTGGCGGACTTTTTCAGCTTCCTGCTAAAAAAAATCACCGCCCCCTCCGCGGTATAGCGAAGAGAGCGGTGATCACTCACATCTATGACAATGATTACTTGATCATCAGAATCTTACCGCCGACATGTCCCGGATGCAGGTGGCAGCGGTAGGTCAGCGTATTCCCCTGAGTGGCGTAGAACATGTCGCTGGTCGGAATCCCAATGTACTTGGTTTCACCCGGCTTCAACACCACTTGGGCCTTCATGACGGTCGGAGCCCCGGAGTTTGTTGCGTCGGTCATCTCAAATCCATGATCGGCAGTAGCTTTGTTCGTCACCTTGAGCAGGACGGGACGACCAGGCCGAACTTTAAAATCGATGACTGTGACAGGCGGATACCATACTTTGAGATCCCCGATCTCAATCGCGAACAGCGAAGCATCGACATCCAATTCCTTGAACGTCTGGCCCACAACCGACCCAGTTTCTAAATCTCCGATTTCAACTCCACCGGCCTGGAGCGCCAATGCAGTAGATGTCCCAGTCACGACCACCATGAGGCCTAAGAAGACCCCTAATACCGTCTTGCCCATGACCTACCTCCTTAATATAAAGAAGAAGAGATGTGATTAGGTTTGATGAATACCTCTGCCAAGCCCGCTTAGCTCTGATCTTTTGCCGAGCACGACTTCATTACTCCGCCATCGATACCCTGACAACATATACCAGCTTTGAATCTGACCCTATAAATAGCACCTCGATGAAATCGGATGCAAGAACGTTATTTCATGCCAATTCCTGGACACTTTCAAGGCGGCATTCGCATCAACAGGATCGCCTCAATTATTTGAGTAGTTTATCTGCCTCAGGCTGCACCTCTTGAACCGTGGACCCGATCAAGAGATCGTACGGCGCATAGTCGTCGGTTAACACAAGACCGACCTCCCATGGTTGCGTGCGATGGGTTTCCAGCAATGCAATGGTCTCGAATGGAAGACGCTGCTGCTCGACCAATCTGTTCACATTGGCCGCAATGATGGAAGGCCTGTTTTCTTCAAGCGGCGCTCCGGCAAAAAAGATCAGATTCTCCGATCGCGCCTGAGAAGAATTCCACGGCCCCTTGACGGCAAAGGACTCGACGTTGGGAAACGATCGTCTCATTGTCTGCACAATCGCATTGGCCCGCAACAGGTCTCCACCCTCGCCCGATGAGGCGAGATTCACGGCCAGGATACCGTTCGGCGCAAGATGGGCGCGCAACTCCGCGAAAAACTCCATCGTAGTCAGGTGAAACGGTATCATGTGCCGGGCGAATGCATCGACCCAAATGAGATCGTACCTCTGGTCCGTGGAGTTCAGAAATACCCGGGCGTCCCGAACATGCACATGATGCCGGGGAGGCGGCCGATAGGAAAAATATTCCTCGGCCATACGGACGACTGCGGGATCAAACTCAACCACATCCAGATCGAGCTCCGGCCATCGGTGGGCGAGCCATTTCGCTAACGACCCGCCTCCATGACCGAGAATTAAACCCCGTTTCGGTTCCGGCACCAAAGCCAGCGACGCGACCATCAGTTGACTGTAGGGGAGAAACAGGGCGATGGGATCGGCCTTCCACATGACCGCATGGAAAGTCCGGTCCAGGACGAGGTAGCGAAAAAGATCGTCGTCGCGAATTCGTACTTGTTGATACGGACTGTCTTCCTGGTAAACCGGCGCCTTCAACATCTGGATTGGAAACCAAGCACCGACCCCCAGGCCACCAACGCATAAGACGAGTAGGCCGATCATCAAGGGCCGCAGGGTCGCGCTGATCAGCCACCAGAGACCGAGCCCCACTTGAATGGCGCCGAGCCACGCGACAAGCGCCTGGCTGCCGATCCAGGACAGAAAGAAAAACGCCGTCCCCCACGTTCCCGCCAAGCTCCCCATGGTCGAGAGCGCAATCATTCGGCCGGTATGCCGACCGAAATATTCAAGATCCAACACAGCCAATCGCAACAAGGCCGGCAGCACGCCGCTCAGGCCGAAGGCCGGCGGGCCCAAAAGCAGCGCCGCGGCGGCACAAGGCCCCCACCGAGGATCCTCAATGACACCCGCGACCTTAAAGAGCACCAGCTGGCCAAGCCACGCGATCAGAAAGGTCCAGCCTCCTGAGAACAACAGTAGCCCCGCCAGCACCTGAGCACCGGGGTATCGGTCAGAGACCCAGCCTCCAAATGCATACCCGCTGCTCATGGCAGCAAGAATCACTCCGATCAATGCGCCCCAGACAAACAGGGAGTTTCCGAAGACAGGAGCTAACAGTCGGCTTCCCAAAATTTCGAGCGCCATTACCACCGCACCGGTCGCCAACGCCGTGAACAGAAGAAACCATTGAGGGGGATGAGCCGACCGATTCACATCACTCATGCAGAAACATTGCAGAGGGTAGGGAGGCGATCCGGCGCCAGCCTGCGAGCCAGCACAATCACAGACCGCCCCAGTTTTTGAAGTAGCGCAGGAGATCGCGGACGGAAATCATCCCGACGATCTGCCCCTCCTCGGAGATTGCCAAATGCCGAATCCCATGTTCCGCCATCTTCTCACTCGCCTCGTGGGCCGATCTCGTTATCTCGATGGACAGCAGCGGGCTGCTCATGACGGCACGTACCAACGTCTCTTGTGCCGGACAGGACTCGGCCATCCCCTTGCGAACCAAGTCCGCCTCGCTGACGATACCACTATAGTGACCGGCCTCTTGCACCAACAATGCGCCGACCTTCGTGTCACGCATCAGCGTCGCCGCCTCCAACAGCGTAGTGTCTGGACTGATCGCGCGCAAAGTCCGGCGCATCATCACGGCGAGAGGTCGCTGAAGAGGTCTGCTCTGAGTCGCCATATAACAGGATCCGTCCGATGGAGGGAGCAAATAGTACTCAGGCTTCATGCACCTGTCAACGAACGGCCCCTCCCAGTGAAAATTAACTCCTTTGGCTTTTCAAAACTTCATTGCTCGCCCCCGGTACCGTTGCTATACTCGGCCCAGATTGCTCTTGATTATAGGAGAGGACAGCCACCCATGCATATCAGTGTGATTGGAACCGGCTATGTCGGGCTGGTAACCGGAGCCTGTTTTTCGGAATTCGGGGTCAGTGTGACCTGCATGGATACCGATGCTAAACGAATCGCCAGGCTTGAGAAAGGCGATGTGCCCTTCTACGAGCCGGGGATCACGGAGCTTGTGGCCAAAGGCATTCGAGAGAATCGGATCAGCTTTACCACCGACATCGCCAAAGCCGTCGACAAAGCCCTCGTGATTTTCATCGCGGTGGGCACCCCCCCGCGACCGGACGGATCGGCCGATCTGTCATATGTCGAAGAAGTCGGTCGCGGCATCGCCAAAAACATGACGGGGTATAAGGTCATCGTCACCAAGTCGACCGTCCCGGTGGGCACAGGAGAAAAGTTGCGGGAAGTGATCAGCGCCAATCAATCAGGGAAATTCCGGTTCGACATTGTCTCCAACCCGGAGTTCCTGCGTGAGGGGTCCGCCATTGAAGACTTCTTGCGACCGAACCGGGTCGTCATCGGCGCGGACAGCGAACAGGCAGTTGCGATCATGAAAGACCTCTATCGTCCGTTGTACCTCATCGAAACACCATTCGTCGTGACCGATATCCCGACGGCCGAGATGATCAAATACGCCTCCAATGCTTTCCTCGCCACCAAAATTTCGTTCATCAACGAAATCGCGACCGTCTGCGAGCGGGTGGGCGCCAATGTGCAGATGGTGGCGAAAGGGATGGGGCTCGACAACCGGATCGGATCGAAATTTCTCCATGCGGGACCGGGGTTCGGGGGCTCGTGCTTCCCGAAAGATCTGGCCGCGCTCGTCCAGACCGGAGAGCGCGTGGGGTACCCCATGCAGATCGCCAGCGCCGCCGCCCTCATTAACGAACAGCAACGCGTCCGGATGATAGAAAAGATCACTAAAGAGGTGGGGGAACTCAAAGGAAAGACGTTTGCGATGTTGGGCCTGTCCTTCAAACCCAATACGAATGACTTGCGGGATGCGCCGGCCCTGGCCATTGCGCAAGCACTCATCAAGCAGGGCGCCACGGTGCGCGCCTGCGACCCCGCCGCGCTTGAGGAAGCCTGTCAGACTCTGTCGGGTCTCGTCCCCTGCAAGGACGCCTATGATGCAGCGCAGGGAGCGGACGCGCTGATCCTCATGACCGAATGGAACCAGTTCCGCACCCTCGATTTCGACAGACTGAAAACGCTCTTGCGCCAGCCCATCTTCTTCGACTTGCGCAATGTCTATGACCCGGACCGGGTAGCCGCCTTTGGCTTTCGTCACATTTCGGTCGGGAGGCCCAGCAAAGCTCCGTCTCCTGCCACATAACAGCGCGTTACGTCAGTCGCGGCACCTCAACGGCCTTGGCCGCATCATTGACTTTCGGCTTGTAGCCCATCCGGTCCAACACCTTCATCACCTTCGTCTTCAGACGGTCATCGGCCTCGGCAAGCGCTGTGGCCAGCGGCTCGACGGCGGGCTTTCCGATTTTACGGATGATCTCCGTTACGGATTGCCTGATCTCATCTTCCTCCGACACCAGCAAAGGCACCAGCACCGACACAGCTGGCCCGCCGATCTTGATTAACGAATCATAAGCGCGCTGCCGGACATCCCCGACTTCATCCGCCAACGCATCGACCAACGGCTGCACGGCGCGGGTTTCTTTGAGCTCACCCAGCACTTCAGCCGCATATTTCCGGTTGAGCCAATGGCTATCTTTAAGGTCCAGGAGCATCGCGTCAGCTCGCGCCGCATTGGGATCCTTCGCACGAATCCGAAAGCTCTTGGCAATACGCCGCCCGCCTTCTTCCACAACACGGATGGTGGCGCCGTCTCCCACCTTGAGCTTCTTCAGATCTTCGAGCGCCTCGTCGTCGACGTCCAGTACGACGGTCTTCCCATCGTAGGCCAGCAGTTCGACTTCGAGCTGTTTTGCCTCAGGGTTTACCGCGACGACTCGTTCCGTAACGAGATTGAACCCGTCTTTCTTCGCGCCGCCTTTCGGACCGATCTGAATAAGTTTTGGAGGAACTTCATCCGCCATGATATGTGTCCTTTACATCGAAAATAAGATTACGGTGTAACTACTCAGGGGTTCAGGCTGAAGGCTGAAGGTTATACATTATCTCGCAAAGCACGAATCAACCCACGTATGCTAAACCCCTGAATACCTTCAGCCTATCTACCTGAAGCCGTTACATTACGGCTTCGCTGTCCATCCGAGACTTGCCAACACCCCTTCGACCGTTTCCTGCACCATCGTATTCTCATCTTCGAGCAACGGAAGCAGGTGATCGATGGCCTGCTTCGCCCCGAGCCGCGCGAGCGACTCCGCCGCATTCCGCCGTACGAGCCAGTCTTCATCCTTGAGCGATTCGATCAACGGGTCAATTCCGCGCGCATCGCCGATCTTGCCCAAGGCTTCGGCCGCATGACGCCGCACCATCCAATTGCTGCCCAGCAACCCATCGATCAAGGCGTCCACAGCGCGCGCATCGCCGATCTTCTTCAGCACGCGCGCCACATCCTCATAGACTGTATGATCGGTCAGCGCCTCAACCAATCCAGGCACGGCGCGCGCATCGCCGACACGCTCCAGCGCCCACACGGCGGCGGTCCGCACTGCGCCATCTTTGTCCTTGAGTGCCTTCACGAGAGGATCGACACCCCGAGGGTCCTTCAGCTTCCCCAATCCCGACGCAGCCTGCTCGCGAATCGCCCATTCATCATCCTCCAACGCCTCGATCAACGGATCGACGACGGATGGACCAATTCGCACAATGGCGCTGGTCGCCGCTTCCCGAATCAAAACATCTTCGTCCGCCATGAGCCCGATTAGCGGCCCCACCGCGTCTTCGCCCACTTGACTCAAACTGGCAATCGCATGATCGCGGAGCGCCTCATTGTCGTCCCGAAGGGCTCCGATCAATTGCTCAATCCGTTCCGCCTGCACATCGTCACTCATCGTCGTCCTGCCCTCCCTGACTCCCGACAGGTGTCCCATCGAGCGCTTCCAGTTTGTCGGCGATCAACCCGGAATTGTAGGCGACCAGGCCGTCCCGGTCCGTCCTCAACCGATCGAACAGTTCCTTATACGGCCGCAACACCTCCACATCTTTCACTTTCGCCAAGGCTTCCATGGCATAGACCCGCAGGGGCCGAATGGGAATAGCCTCGATATAGAGTTGGGCAGGCCTGGCATCGCCGATCAAGCCCAACGATTTCATCGCCAGCTCCTTGACTCCCGTATCCTTATCGACCCGCAACCGCTGCATCAAGGGCTCGACGGCTCGCACGTCACCAATCTTTCCCAGCAAGTCGGCGGCGGCTTCACGGATCACCCAATCGTCATCCTCAAGATACTCGATCAAAATCTCCACGCTCGGACGCCCGATGGCCAGGAGATTGACCACCGTGCTCATACGAGCCTCTTCTCGCTCACTCAGCTCTTCAATCGCGCGCAGCGCGTCAAACACCTCGTCGATGCGCTCGCGAATCGCGCTCAACTTTTTGAGCGTCCGCACGGCAATGTCGCGTATGGCCGGCTGCCCCATGGCATTGATGAACGAATCCGCCGAGCGGGGATCGAGCAGATGCTCCAACATCGTCGCCGCCATGACCTGCGCTTCCGGGTCCTGATGGGTCAGCATCTCGCTCAATGGTGCGATCGCATTCGGAATGATCCCCAACAACTGCGAAGCCACCAGGCGAATCCCCTCATCCTTTGACGCATAGAGTAGCGAGGTCAATGCTGCTGCGGTCGTCTCGTCCAACACCCCCGCCATATGCTCCAACGCTGACGCGCCGGCCTTGCGGACGGCCTCATCCTCGTCGCGGAGTAAGCCGACCAAGGGCACCCCGGCTTGAGGATCATTCACGCGCGCCAGCATGGCTGCTGTTTCGGCTTTCAACGCCGGCGAACCGGTCTGCAGTGCGTAAATGAGTGCTTGGACTGCGCGCGGCCCGCCTGATAGGCAGGCCGCGGTCGCCCGCATCCGTCGCCAGTCCTCTTCATGGACAAGCTCGGAAACCAGTGTTTCAATCGTTTCTTTCGCCATAGTTCTTGCGCAGCCTGCTACACTCGTCCCGCCCGCCAACCCACCTTCGCCAGCGTGTTTTTGACATGGTAACGGATGTTGTCATCCGACTCGCGTGCCAGCACAGCCAGCAACGGCGCAATCACGGCGGAGCCGAATCGAGTCAGCGCATCGGCGGCCTCCGCTCGCGTCACTGTATAACGAAGCGCCTTCATCAGCGACGGGATGGCCGCCTCGTCACGGATCGCGCCCAAGGCCCGGACTGCCTCGCCTAACGTAAGTCTCTCTTCATCCCACTGATCGCCACAGCCGTCGATCGGCTGCGAGATCTCAGGCCGCTCCATGCCCTTGAGCACGTCGATCAGCACCGGTACCGCACGGCGATCGCAGATCCGGCCCAATGCCTCAACCGCCAACGGCCGCAGCCCCGGCTCTTTCATCGCTGTGATGAGAAACTCCACCGCGCGCACATCGCCGATCTGGCCCAATGCGCGGACTGCATCCTCGCGAACCGCCCTATCCCGATCGTTGAAGAGCACCGACAATAATGGATCCACCGCCTCAAGCAACTTCGTTTTCCCCAAGGCCTCTACCGCATGCAGCCGTACCAGCCATTCAGCATGGGTCAGGGCGGCGAGCAGCGATGACAACGACGCCTCCCCGATAGCTGCAAGGGCTGTCGACGTCTCCTCGCGCACAGCCTTTACTTTGTCTTGCAGCAGCGGCACCAGCGACGCCACCGTTCCAGAGTCTTGAATCCGGCCTAAGGCCTTGGCGGCGTGCATCCGCACAATCCAGTCGGGGCTCTTGAGCGCCTTGACGAGCGGAGCGAGCACTCGCGCATCGGCAATGTTGGCCAATACCGACGAGGCCAATTCCTGAACCGTGAGCTCCGGATCGGAAAGACAGGCACCCAGCGGCGTTACAGCCGGCTCTCCAATAGCCAAAAGGGCACCGATAGCCGCATCGCGAACAGCGCGATCGCCGTCACGAAGTACGGACACCAAGGGTGCCACAGCCCTCGGATCCCGGAGCGTGCCCAGCACGGCAGCGGCCTCTTCACGAATCGCCCAATCCTCGTCCTTGAGAGCCGCAATCTGTTCGGCTACGGTGTCTGCCATGTCCGACCTCGCACTCAAGAACCGTGAAAAGTACGACGTGAAAGGTGAAACGTATCTCGTGAAGCGTCGTTCGTTTCAGAATTCGAACGTTTCACGTCTCACGTTTTACATTTCACGAGCGATTCGCAGCCTGCTAGCCCCGTTGGGCAAAATCTCCCGACGGGCCAAATCTGCCTGTATCGCCGAGAGGCATGTCCACTCTGGCATTGTCGGCCACGCTTGAATTGACGATGATGTCTTCCGGCGCTGGCATCCAGCCCAATTTTTCGAGCGTTTCAAGCGCCAATTGCCGCAAAGCATCTTTCGCCGTGAGTCGAACCGACGCATAGGAGAGCACCCGCTCCCCTTCGGCAATGACTTCGGACGCCTTCGGGTCATAGAGAAAGGCAATCAACGGCTCGATCGCCGTATCACCGATGGTGGCCAGGGCGGCACTGGCCTTCTCGCGCAACACGCCGTCCTTCAACAACATGATCAAGTCTGGAATGACGCGCGGGTCACGGAACTGACCGAGCGCCGTCGCCGCCGCTTCCTTGATAAAGGCATCTTCGCTGACGATACAGCCCGGGGTCGGGGTTCCGTCCTGTCGAATACCCTTGCCCTTCAACGCGTCCAGCACCGGAGCCAAGGCGCGAGGATCGCCGATCATACCGAGCGACGCAATGGCATGTCGCTTCACGACGCCATCCTTCATCGCCTCGATCAAGGCATCAATGGCCCGTGGGTCGCCAATCTGGCCCAGAGCGATCGTGGCATCTTCGCGCACAGCCCGATCCGGATCTTTCAACGCGGCAATCAAGACGTCGACGACTTTTGCGTCCCGCACCCAGGTTCGGCCGATTTGATAGTCGGTCGTCATTCCACCGAGTGCCCGGGCAGCGTGGCACCGGACTACATAATCCTTATCCTTGAGACATTCGATCAGCGGATCGACGGAAGGCTGGCCGATAGAGATGAGTGCAGTTCCGGCCGTTTCTCGAACCGTTTTCGAAGGATCGCGGAAGAGTTTGCTCAGAACCGGGATCGCTCTCGGATCGCAGATCTTGCCCAGCGCCTCCGCCGCCGCACTCTTCACAGCGCCATCACGGTCTCGACAGACGAGCATGAGCGCCTCGACGGCTCTCCGGTCCTTTATTTCCCCACATGTTTTTGCGGCATATTCGCGGACACGCCAGCGCTCATCCTTTAATGCCGCGATCAAACGGTCAACGACTACGGCTCCCATCGAGGCCATAGCCGCCACGACATCATTTCGCACTTCCATGATGGAATCGTTCAATAGGACGATGAGTGCTTCCACCGCTTTAGCCCCCCCGATTCTAGCCACGCCCCGTCCTGCATGGCCTCGGACAGCCCAATATTCGTCTCCACAGGCACCGACAAGCGCATCCAACGTGGTGGAGTCGGCGAGTTCGGCGAGAGCCTTTGACGCTTCTTCGCGGGTTGCGTCGTCGACATCCTCGAGTGCTTCTAACAGATCGCCGAGTGTCTGGGCCATTGGTACCGCTCCTCTACTGATATTAGGCGCCTGTCCGCCATTGACCGTTCTACTGCGGCGAACGATCCGCGACCATCTGCGTCGTTCTCGGCCCGAAAAAACCCTCAATGTATTCCAGCGAATACACCTCCGGTTTTCCCTGGCCTGCGGCCTCACATCTGGCCGCATCTCCTTCGCCTCGTCACGAAGGTAATGTCGGACAGGCGCCTAGTAATCGCGCTGGCCGCTATACGGAGAGGTCCGGCTGCAGCGGACGGTTAAGGTCTGGGTCCCTCGCCCCTCCACACATTGGTCGAGCGACTGGGCAAACTCCAACTTCCCCTCTAAGTTCACCGCGAAGGGAAAATCGAACGTGAAGCTTCCAAATTTATACTTCCCCGGCTTCAGTTTAAGGGCGGGGGACTCAGTCGTCTTATAGGCATCCAGGGACTCGGGGTCCGAGGCATAAATCGACGGGGTGACGCCGGGCACATGCCACCAGGACTGAGGCGTAATGGTGGTCGCGTCGACGGTGATTGCATGCTCCTGCTTGTAGGCAGCCGGTTGACCGGCTGTGGCCGGCTGGATGATCGTTGCGGAGCCTAGCAGCCCTCCGACCAGACACCAGCCCATATACCGTTTCATATTTTCCATCGCTGACCTACTCCGAAGATCCCCGCGGGGCCGCAGTAAAAGCCGCCTGAAAAATTTCCTCCACGGCATGACTCTCCCATTCAGTATGGGTCTGTAATCCCAATGTCCGCATCACCGTCGCCCCGGTATCTAAGATGGACACCGGCTGGTGAATTGCGTGGCCAGGCTTAATCCCCACCCCCGAGGCTATCCATGGAACCATTGGAACAGCCGCGTCAGTCTGTTCCTGATTCGCATCCCTTCCTTCGGCGCTGAGCGACGTCACGAACAGGGTCGTTCGCTTGATCAACCCATGCTCTTGGTAGATATCCAACACAGAATGCATGGCCCCATCCACCCTGTGAAGGGCTTCGCGATACTCCTTCGAGGCCCAGCCTTTCGACGCGCCCACCCGGCCCGCCTCAGGAAGATGTACGACCAGGAAGTGTGGCAGCGAAAAGATGGCATGCCCGTAGCCATGGCCGCTGGTCGCTTTCTTGAAGTATTGGCGGATATAAGACACGATTCGTTCCGTACTGCACTCAGGCTTCAAGGGCCCACACATCTGGTAGTCCGTGTAGGGTTCAGGTCGCGCCAACTGATAGAGCGACTCATCCATGAGAAAAATCGCGCTGTCGCGCCCCCCGCTGAGATCGAGGTAGTCGAACAGGCTCGGAGCGCGTGGATAGCCCCGGTTGAACTCAAAGGTGTTCCAGGTAATGCCGTGTTTCTCGACCGGCACTCCCGTAATCAATGACGCCATCGTTGGCAGCCTCAATGCAGGCTTCACCGCGGTGGCAGACCAGGTGACCGCCCCTTCCTTGATCAACCGGTTGAGGGTCGGCATCGTGCCGCCTTTCAAGGAGCCTTGGCCGAACCCTTCGAGGACAAAGAGAATGACGTACTCGGTCGGAGCCATTAAGGCAGGAGCCGGTGCCGATCCTGCAGCAACCTCCGCGTCTCTCGGAAGGACGAGACAGAGGAAGAAAAGGGATAGGGCCAGTATCCGAATCGACCACCTACGATCAAGGCTAAATAACGTGTGCACAGATCAGTTCTTTCTATTCTGTTCCAAGGGGGCTTCTACGCTATCATGGCGTTTTCCGCCAAGGCAAGCGAGTCAAGGCCTCGCCTACAAGACTCATCGGGATTCATGCGGATTGAACGGTTCCTGGCACAACGGCGGTGGCGGTGTTATGCTGATTCACGACTTCCTGGCTGTCAGAAAATCGGCCCCTGGCGTACCCCAGAAGGTGAAGGCGATGCTACAGATCCTGCCTCAACATACGATCGCCCAACCGACAGTCTTTCGAATTCCACCGCCGAGCCTAAGCCTCTTCATCCTATTGGCCATCCTATCAATCTGGCCAGCACTGACTCTGGCAGAAGTCCGGGTTGTGACCGCTTTGGGTGAACACCGGATGGGAGACCGTGACACCAGAGAAGAAGCCATTCGTTTGGCCACCGAGGCGGCCAAACGGAATGCCCTCGAACAGGTCGCCGTCTACCTCGAAAGCATCACCATCGTGGATGGTCTAGATGTGACGAAAGACGAAATTCGAACCTATACCGCCGGTTTGGTGCTTGTCCTGAAACAAGAGACCAACACGACGCTCGATGGAGATACCATCGTTATCAGAACGGATCTGGTAGCCCAAATCGATACAGAAGAAGTCCGCCGGGCCATCGCGGCTTTGCGGGAAGACGAGGACGCCCGGCATCAACTCGTCGCGCTACAACAGGAAAATGACCAACTCCAACAGGACCTCGATGCGGCGAATCAGGCCTTGGCGCAAGCCACGACCACAGAGCAGACACAGCTGGCAGCCCGGCAACGCCAAGATATCTTGAATCGGGTGCAATCGAACGCCATGGTCTCGCAAGCCTGGACGGATTGGGCGCTCGTCTCTCCGGCTGTCTATTCTTCCTCCTTGGTGGGGTTGGCCCAGATCCAGGCTCTCCTGAACGTCGCACAGGGCTTATACCCCACGAGCCAACATGTCCTAGTGGCACAACAAGTGATTAGCACAAGACAGCCGCCGGCGCCGCCACAACCGCCCTTTCCTCCTGTACCGGGAATGAGACACCCGACTATGCCACGCCATCTGATCACCCCGGCCCCGGGATCGGCAACCGTCGTTCCGCGAACCTTGAACGAATTCACATACCGCACACCGACGGCGCCACATCACATCGACAATCAACCAGGTGGCATACATCACGCGCCTCCTTCAGCGGAATCGAGGACGTTCACCGACGTCCGCCAGATGAATCCCTTCATGCAGCCACCGAGTGCTGCTCCTCCCCAATCGGAACAGACTCTGATGCCCGGCTCACGGTCAGCTCGATCTCTTCAGCAGTTCTTGCAGTCGCCGGCGGCAGCGGCCGGCACTCCACCGGCTATGCAATCACCTATGCCAAGGCATTTACCCCCGGCGATGAATCAGATCCCTCCGTCTCCCTTCCAGCAGACACCACACATACCTCATCAGATCGCGCCTAGAGGGTTTGGGGACGGCAGACACAGCGGTGGGGATGGTCGAGGAGGTGGAGGAGGGGGCAGCGGCCATGGTGGGAGCGGCGGACACAGGAGGTAACGCGTGAGAGGGAAAAGTCGTCAGCTCATTGTTGTGTTGATTGCTGTTGGCTGTTCAGCCTTGCTGCCGCTGCATTCGTTTGCTGCGGATTCAGGCGATGTCCGAATCCATGCGGAGCAATCCTTCGATCAACTCAAGCAGCACACCGAACCAAAAGACTCTTCGAAAGCGTCGCCCGGGATGCGCCACACAGTTGAGGATCGCAACAGCTATTCAGGCGATCACTATTTGATCGGCAACGGCCAGGGGGACATGGCGAAAGGACAGATTATCTGCCAGCGGGTATCGGAACTCTCTGCCCGCACCGACTTGGCCAAGCAGATTCGGATTCTGGTGAAAGAACACATGGTCGACCGAGTTCGCGAGCGGACCGGCAGGGAGGCGGAACAGGACATCGAACTCACCAGGGAAGAAATCGTCCAGGAATATCTCCAAGGCGTGAAGATCGTGGATCGCCGGATCGACGAAGACAGCAAATCATGTAGCGCCACCGCCGTCATGCCCAAGAGTCAGATCCAGCCCAACCCAGCTCCAGACCGCCCTGAGCCCACCCGTTAGACGTGAAACGTTTCGGAGAAAGAGAGTACTCGGCTGTCCTACGTTTCACGGTTCCTAGAAGCGACTTTTTCAGCATCCGACTAATCCTTCGTTGCAGTCACTCCCAACAGTCAGGTATGTAACTCCCCCATGCCGATCGAAAACAGTTTTCAACACGACGAGATGTCCCGAAAGAATCCCGGCGAGCGACTCACCGTTCGTGAGGCCGCCCTGACCTCTCTCCCAGAATCGCCTCCCGGGCAAGACGCGATGGCCGCACTCGGCAAGCGCCTGTCGCAAACAGGCGTCCGCGTGATCGTCTTGCTGCATGGCTCCATCATGGGTACCGATGTCTTTGGAGTGCAGCGGTTAGATGAACTGGGCGGGCTCAAACGTGGCTACTCGCGCGGCGTGGCGGGACTCGATGCCTTACTGGCCCTGATGCGCGAGAGCAGTAACGGTATCTCACCGCTGCCCGGCGGATTGAAGCCGCCCCTTGCCAACGATGACACGACCAAGCGGCTGCTTGATGAGCAGCTTGGGGATGCCGGCAATTTCACGAATGCTTACCTGGAACTGATGAGACAGTCGCTCAGCCGAGGCCTGGATCAGCCGATCCATTGCGCCCGCGAACTCTGGTCCTGTGAGCACCATCATCTAGGCCGGGCCATGGCGGCTGTTTCGATGCTCGGATGTGTTCGCGACTGGGTTGAGGCCCACAAGCTGGGCCAAGGAGATCGGATTCTCATACAGGCTCATGGGCAGGCCGGGTTAGTGCTCGCTCTTGCTTCAAACCTCTTATGTGCGACCGCAAATAGTAGCCGGAAGCGGCTGCTTGACATCTTGTCGGATTTTGCCTCGCAGAGCAATCGGCCAGACAGCACCTCGACGATCCAACGTGTCGCTCCGCTGCTGGCGAACGGCAGCCTCCTCAATGGAGCGATGCTGGATGTCATCACGTTTGGCATGCCGGTACGCTATGGGTGGGATCCTTCCGGATTGGGAAAACTGCTGCACTTCGTGAACCACCGAAGCATGCGGACCGATGGAAAGACCTGGCTCTCGAAGATGGAGTTGCCTCAGATCACAATGGAAATGCCGATCGCGTGGGGCGGAGATTATGTCCAGGAGTTAGCTGTGGCCGGCAGCGATGCTGTGCCTGCGACCGATGAGGCGAAAGCAGCAAACAAAGCCGTATGGGAAATAGTCGAACCGTTTGATGGATTCGAACGATGGCTGGAATGTGCCCGCCGCGCCGTCCGTATCCCGAGTGAGGGGCTGGGAATGCTCGCCGACTACAAGGATTCCACGGGGTCATCGAATGTGCGCGACCACTACTTCGGCCACGCGGCCTATACTCGTCTCAACGCGATGCTCTTCAACACGACCGAGATCGTTCGCACCCTCTATTCATAGAGGACCATCTCGACCACCAATCTCCCCAAGGATGTTCAAAATGGCTGTCCGGCAAGGCCGCAGCGAGTGAAGACCGGAGGCGTACCCTCTGGGGTACGTTGAGGATCTGAACGATGCGAGAACGCAGCTGGAAGCCCTTTTCAACATCCGCTACCCTTCGCGCAACTGCACCGCTAAGGGCTCCCAGGAAAATATGCCGTCGAGGTAGGCATGGCCGTTCGGGGTAGTGGCGACAAGTTCGATGGATTCGTAGACACTGATCGTTGTGCCACTGCCGGCTGAGGCAGAGACTTGCATCGTGAGAGCTGCGCTCGGGGCAGGTGACGCAATGTCCTGATGCGTCCGCAATTGTTTCGGTGAGGCGAAAAGATTCACGAACTGGGCGGGCGGCGCCTGACGAAACTCGCCATCATAGGTGACCCATAGCCGCACGGTAGCCGACACATGGGCGTACCACTCGTCCCCGATCGCATTCGTTTCGACCCAATTGAACAGGGTGTTCACCCGCGACATGATCGACACCGTCGTCGGTTCCAGCGAGGCGGGAATCTGCAGCAGGGTCGTGTAGCCTGCGTGGACATAGCCGAGCGTATCCCAGAGCGAAGGATTCGCCCCGACGCGCGCCTGGACTGATTTGTTCGGCAGCACATGCTCCACGTAGTGGGGATTTGCGGCAAGACGGAGATATTGTGTGTCTTCAAGGTACTTGATCTGATCGAGCCGGCACAACGTTTCATCCCGATCGCCGAATCCAATGGTATTCGGCGCCGAAACACTATCCGCTCCGGTAAAGATCAGCTTGCTCCAGCCGATCGGCGCAATGCAGCTGGCGCTTGCTGACCCATTCAGCTTTTCCAGCACCGCCACACGGCTCTTGATGTCGTTGAAAACCGACTCCAGCCCTTCTTTCGTTCCGCGAACCCGTTCGACCAACAGGGTCTTTTCAAGTTTCCGTTGGTCTTCGAGTTGCCGCACAAACGAGTCTGTCTGCCGATCGAGTTCCAATACTGGTGCCATCGGATCCCCCTTTTCATGCTCATGGAACGCCCTCTCTACCACACATGGAAACCAGGGAGAGATCAGCAAGAGGGATACCCTCCTAACCCCGCGTAAACTGGCCCTGAAAAAAGACTAGCTGAAGGCAAGAAGCGACTGGAAGCACAGGTTTGAACGGAGCCTCCGAACGAAGACAAGCGGAAAATCAGCGAGCCAGATGATTCAGTTTGAACAGCGATGAAAGATAAGGCAGGCTCAGACGCCTGCAGGCGTCTGAGCCTGCCTACTGCGTAACATTCCTCAAGCTCTGGGAGACTTGTTTCTTTCTTGAGCCCGGACGGACACTGTTTTCTCGATATCAAAATCCTTGTCCAAACTTTCCAAACGCACGGTCGATTTCTCAAGGATTTTGACTTATCCTAGGACCGGTTCAAAAACAAATGTTTTGGCGAGAACTGCCAGGCGTTGCGTTCCAGCGGGCTACGCATCAATATGGTTACCGATTTAACCCTGTTTCGGTGAGATGATGGCCGCCGAAGAACTTCCCTCCCATCTTTCCTCCATACTCATTGTGGACGATGAGCCGGATATCTGCCTGGCGCTCGAAGATCTCCTTCGACATGTGGGCTATACGGTGCGTAGCGTAATGACGGGAAGGGAGGCGCTGCAGGCAGCCGAACAGCGCCAGTTTGGAGCAGTGATCTTGGATCTGGGGCTGCCGGATCTGAGCGGGTTCGAGGTCCTTCGGGGGTTAGAGGACCTCGATCCCGGACTGCCAGTCATTGTCCTCACCGCATCCACACAAGATAGCCACACAGTGGAGTCCCTCCGCCGGGGCGCCTTTGCCTACATTACTAAGCCGTACAACCGGGATGAGCTCACGATCGTTCTCCGTCAGGCCGTCAATGTACGGAGATTGGTGCTCAAGATGCATCATGCCGAGCATGCGCTGAATATGAGTGAAGAACAGTTTCGACAGGTTGTCAGCGCTGCACCGGACGGGATCGTGCTGGCTGATGACGACGGCAAGATTGTCTCATGGAATACGGCCGCCGAACGGCTCTTTGGGTATACAGCGGGAGAGATACTGGGGCAACCGCTGGCTGCCATCATGCCCACTCGGTTTCGCGAGGACCATCAGCGCGGGCTTGAGCACACCAAGGCCACTGGCATATCACCCTTGACTGGGAGAACGATCGAACTGCATGGCTTACGAAAAGACGGGAGCGAATTTCCCATTGAGGTCTCGCTCGGCACATGGAGATTCGGCGATAAGATGTATAGCTGTGGCATTGTCCGCGACATCACCCTGCGGAAGCAGGCTGAAGCAAAGCTTCTGCAGCAGCAGATCGAGCAGCAGGTCCTATTGGATCTCATTCCGGCCATGGTCTGGTACAAGGACACCCACAATCGCATCGTGCGAACGAACCGGCGTGCGGCTGAATCCATCAACAAGACTGTGGCAGAAGTGGAAGGACAGTCCACCTCTGCCCTATATCCGGAAGAAGCGGAACAATACTACCGGGATGACCTCCAGGTCATCGCTTCGGGCCTGCCAACACTCGGCATCGTGGAACTGTACCAAACGGCTTCCGGTGAGAAACGCTGGGTACAGACGGACAAGGTGCCCTATCGTGATTCCCAGGGGAACGTGATGGGGGTGCTAGTTTTTGCTCAAGATATTACCGAGCGCAAGCACACGGAAGCGGCGCTGCAAGAAAGTGAACATCAATATCGACTCCTGATGGAGGAGGCGTCGGACGGGATTGTCGTGTTAGATCGAGACGGATATTTTCGGATGGCGAATTCGAAGGCCTGTGCAATGCTGGGGCGCACGAGAGAGGAGTTACTCCAGCTTCATGTGAAGGACACCTATGTTCTCTCAGAAAGACCCATAGCTCAGCAACGCCTCGAACAACTTCGCTCTGAAAAGGACTTGCGTTATACCCGATTACTCCAGCGAAAAGATGGAACGGTCATTTCGGTTGAAATCAGTGCAACCAAGATGTCCGATGACCGGTTCTTAGGTATTTTAAGAGACCTCACGTGACAGAAATTGAGTCCATAGCACACTCAAAATCAGTTGGTTTTGACGAAGGTACTAACAGCCTCGGGGGCTTTGATTGTACTCGACTTCCTTGGGAGACTCTGCCGAATGTTTTGACAAGCCCAGCGGATCATCACAGTGGTTCGACAGCCTTTGATGAATGGAGCCTTTAAGACGTAGGCCTCTCGGTCAGAGTTATGACCCCCTGTGCACGGCTACCAGTCCCAGTTCGGTCCACCCCATTTCCTTCGCGTGTGTCGTGATATGGATCAGGAGGAATTGTTTGACTATTTCTTCATCAACATCATTCGTTCCCTTCACTACTGCGAAAGGGAGCTCAGCCTTCCACAAGAGTGTCCCTTCCGCACTGACCAGATGCAGGTACAATCTCTTAGGATATCGCTCCTTCCATCCCCAAAATGCTCTCTGCGGCGGTTTGCTCACCACTCTTCCGAAGAGCATACCATCCGCCTGAATATCCCGGATAACCTGCGGCGCCAGTGCGATGTCATCCTGGTCGGTGGTGCTCTGCGTCATCTGCGCGAGCACATTCGCGGGGAGATGGCTGGCTACCTCAGCCGGACTGATCACGTGACGGTCGGTTGCTTGTCCAAGCACGGTTGCCCACCAGTCAGCCATGCGTAGATCCCCGACAAAGGGAGCCACGGCAATGTGCTTAAGAGGAACCTGCTGTCGCGCCTCTGGCGATGCCACCCACGCGTGTTCAAAGGACTCAAACTCAACGTCACTGCAGCGAGCCACATCAGCGCAAACGATGTCCATCCAAGCCAGGACTGAGCAGCCCTGCATCAGGATGGCAGAGAAAAAGAGCATTCCCACAAGAGAGATGTGTCTGAGCCGAATATGCATAGCTATTGGCTTTAGCTCACGAGGAATGCAGTTCTGTCTGAACCATCAGACAGATAAACCCATAAGCGTTACTAGCGAGTGATCTTAGGGCGAGAGCAAAGACTTAAGGATCATTCGCGTGAAGAGAATCCTCACGCACAACGAAAACTCAGAACCGTGCAACGCGTCCGGCAGAATGCTACGCAGACAAGGACATCCCGTCAAGCTCTGGCAATGGGGTTTCTTTTGGTCTGGTGAGGCCCAGCGGTCCTGATATGGATAGCAAAACAAGGGAGCTGTGCGCATCTTGTGTTCAACTCCACCTCACTCCAACTCATTCCAGTCCACTCCAGCCAAAGTTCGTGATTTGCGAAAACCTTGGCTGGAGTGGGCCTGAGTGAGGCTGAGGAGGCTCGAGTAGGGTGGTGAGAACAGTTTCCTAACCCGCAGGTCGGACGTTCAAGATGGCTGGGATGATCCCTCCAAGCTCGCTCGCTATCTCTTCAGGGATGGGGGCTGATTGATCTTCCACTGCGCGCGTCCAACGAGGCCCTTCTCAGGGCGCGCGTTGCGCGAGCACAGAAGATCATCAGCCTCCATCCCTCCTCTGCTCCGAGAGCACGGGACCAGCGCCAGTCTAAGGAGTCAAATCCCTTTGTGTACCCTACATGGGGAAATTATCGAAGATTGTCTCGCGACCGGGCGGGCGCCAACGTTTTTCGATGAGCTCCTTGAATCGCTCCAGATCTCCCTGGACACGCTGAGTCATCACTCCCAATGCCTCTCCTGCATTTTCCGCCAAACCCTGAGGGTCATGTTCTACTTGCAGCATGACCTTTGACTTGGCATCCGAGAGCCGGTGAAATGTCACGACCCATCCCTTGATGACATCGCCTCGACTCGTCCACGCGAGACGCTGGTCTGCCGCTTGCTCTGTGATCTCCGTATCCCACTCTTTGACCTGACCCGCGATCTCTGCTTTCCAATGAAACCGTTTGACATCCAGCCGTTTGACTTCTTTCACACCTTCCATGAATTGAGGAAATTCCTCAAATTTCATCCATTGAGCGTAAGCAGTATACTCAGGCACGTTGACTTCAATGGACTTCTCAATGATCGACATGCGTTCCTCCTTTCGTAATTCTGAATGAGTAGGTCTGTATAGATCTATAATTGGAAGTCAGGGCCTGAGTGGCGATATCGGCCAGCTCATGGTCGCTCTCTTCGGCGCGCTGCGCATGCTATCGCAACCCGCTCCCGTGACTCACATCCCCGACTGCGGCAGTGACAACTCTACGGGGTCAGACCCCTTTGTTTTCTCCAGTGCGTGCCTCTGACTTTGCGTCATTTTCACGCCCACATTTCCAACAGGCAGTAAACAGACCAACATGCTTCTCCCCACATCCAGCGCAAACCCACATGGGTTGCTCGACTTCATCTCCGCTTCCCTGTTCTTCCAGAAGCTCCTTGGCTCGATCAAAATCAGCATTGTTTATCACCCACAATTCCGGGAACACCTCAACGAACGGAACTTCACCCGCCAAACTGGATCCTTGCTGATTTCTTATCGTGCAGAGGATACCATCGGTGCCCAGAAGCTCCTTTAGCGACTCAACCTCAACTAAGCTTTGAGAGACAACGAGTCGTTTCATATGTCTCGGTACTCTTAGAACACAGATGATCTCAACTGCGGCCGTAGAGCGAGATTACAGATGCTCCCTCAAAGCTCGCTCGTGATCTCTTCAGGGATGGGGGCTGATTAATCTTCCACTGCGCGCAGCTTTCTCACCCGCCCATCCACTGGCACGCCGAGACGTGCCATGAGCCCAGGCGAGGGCCTTCCAACCCTCTCTACCTCTTGTTAAGGGAGCGGCCAAGGCTGCCCTTTACTGCGCGCATCGAACGAGCACATTCTGATCGTGCGCGTTCTGCGAGCAAGAAGGGCACCTGGCCGCCCCCTCCCAATCCTTCTCAGGCCGCGCATTGCGCGAGCACAGAAGATCATCAGCCTCCATCCCTTCTCTCACTTCTTAAAGATTAACCTCGGCTCCGTCATATTTCCCATCGAGACCGCCACCAACTCCCACCCGCCTGCGCCAAACTTGTTCAGCTTGGTTTGCATATTCTGGGTGTCAGGAAGCACCTCGATGATTTTGTACTGGAATCGTTTCGCCTCTTGCGCCTTCGCTGCAAACGGCAGCCCCGTCACAAGCAAAATCCCCAACGCACATACACTGACCCCTGCTATCAACCACGCCCATGAAAAACGTATGTTCTGCATATCTCACCTCGCGTTGGTTGTATGTATTATGGATGCGCCACTCGCCAGTTGTGGCCTGTCCCTAGATCAACTTTTAAGGGCACCGACAATCCCAGCTTCTTCCCCGTCGCTTCCATCTCTGTCTTTACCAGATGCTTCGCCTCTTCTAAGTCCTTCTCCGGCACTTCGAAGATCAATTCGTCGTGAACTTGCAGGATCATCTTCGTATGTGGCATCTCGTGATGCAGCAGGTTGTTCACGTTGATCATCGCCACTTTGATGAGATCCGCAGCTGAGCCCTGGATTGGACTGTTCACCGCTATGCGTTCGCCGAACCCACGTTGCACCGGATCGCCGCTCTGCAACTCGGGAATCGGGCGCCGCCTGCCGAGGATCGTGGTCGTGTAGCCCTTCGTTTTGCCTTCTTCGATATTCCGATCCATCAAGGCGCGCACGGCTGAAAATTTCTCAAAAAACGTCTCGATGTATTTCTTCGCGTCCGCCTGCGACACGCCGATGTTCTGTGAGAGTCCAAACGGGCTGATCCCATACACGATGCCGAAGACCACCGTCTTGGCCACGCGGCGCATGTCCCGCGTGATTTGACTGGAATGCAGGCCGAAAATCTCCATGGCCGTCGCCATGTGGATGTCCTCCCCCTTGGCAAACACGGCGAGCAAGCGCGGATCCTGCGACAGGTGCGCGAGGATGCGCGGCTCGATCTGGCTGTAGTCGGCGCAGAGCAGTGTGTGGCCTGCCGGCGCAATAAAGGCTTCTCTGATCCGTAATCCGTACTCGCCCTTCACCGGTATATTCTGCAAGTTCGGGTCAGTAGAAGAGAGCCGTCCGGTCGCCGCGACAGTCTGATTCAGCGATGTATGAAGCCGCTTGGTTTCCGGATTCACTAACTCCGGTAGTGCATCCACATAGGTGGACTTGAGTTTACTGAGGCTTCGATAGTTCACGATCTGCGCGGGCAATTCATGCTGCGTAGCCAGATGCGTCAGGGTATCTTCATCGGTCGAGTAGCCGGTCTTGGTTTTCCTGATCGGTTTGAGTCCCAATTTTTCGAACAGCACCGTAGCAAGCTGCTTCGGCGAGTTGATGTTGAACTCGCCGCCGGCCGCCACGGCAATAGTCTCCATGATCTTGTCGAGATCCCGCTCCAACTCTTTGCTGAGTATGCGCAGGCCCACGACATCCAATAAGAACCCGTTCCGCTCAATCTCGGCCAATACCGGCACCAGCGGCATTTCCACGTCAGTGAAGAGCGTGAGGCTTCCCTGTTCCGACAACCGTTCCGTCAAAGGCTGGGCAAGCTTGGCCAGCACGGATGCGGCCTCCGTCGCCTCTTCTCGTGATCCTGTGTCCTCCTCGTCGAACAGGGATTTTGGAGCAGCCTTTTCCTTCTGCCCTGATCCCAGCCGATGATCCAGTATTTCCAGCGCGATGGTCTCAAGCTGATGATCCCGGCGATTGGGATTGAGCAGATAGTCCGCCACCATCGTATCCAGATAGGGGCCCGCGAGGGTGATTCCAATTCTGTGAAACAGCAGCAAGGTCAATTTCAGGTTGTGGACGACTTTGGTTCTCGTGTGGTCATGCAGCAATGCAATGATGGGCCGCATGTAGGCATGGACATCGAGCGGAATGAACGCGGTCTTGTCTCCCGAGGACAGCGCAATTCCCCGCACATCAGTCTGTGTACCAGTTCCAGGAGAAAGCAGGCATTGCAAGCCGAGACTAACGCCCTTCGGCAATTCCTCAACAAATCGCTGTGCGGATGGTTCATCCTGAAGGAGTTCTGTTTTCATCTCATTCGTCTCGGCCGGTGGGGCGGCCGACTGAAACGATTTGAGAAGTGTGGTGAATCCCAGCTCGCGTAACAAATCGACGAGCTGGTCCTGATGAGGCGGCTTCACCTGATACGTTTCGGAATCGAATGTCACAGGGCTATCCAATTGGATGGTCGCCAGCCGCCGGCTGAGACGAGCGTTCTCAGCTTGGTCGATCAGCAGGGCCTTGATCCGAGGCGGCGTGACCTCTTCGACACGGCGCAAGAGCTCTTCTATCGTGCCGAACTGGGCAATCAGCTTCATCGCGGTTTTCTCGCCAATGCCCTTCACGCCGGGAATATTGTCCGCCGCGTCGCCCATGAGCCCCATGATCTCCACGACGCGCGCCGGCTCCACGCCGAAACGTTCGCGGCATTCAGCTTCGCCGAGCCACTTGTCTTTCACCGGATCGTAGATACGGACGTGGGGCGTCAGGAGCTGGAGCATGTCCTTGTCGCCGGTGACGATGACAACGTCGAACCCGGCCTGTTCGGCCTGGTGCGCCAGCGTGCCGATCAAGTCGTCCGCCTCATATCCAGCTTGGCGGACGGCAGGAATGTTGAGCGCATCCACCACGCGGTGGATGTAGGGAATCTGGGCGCTCATGCCTTCCGGCATCGGCGGCCGCTGCGCTTTGTAGGCTGCGAACTCTGCGTGGCGCAACGTCGGGCCCTTTTCGTCGAATGCCACGACGATACCATCCGGCTTCTTTTCCCGAATAATCTTCAGCAACGTCGTCGTAAAGCCGAGGATGGCGTTGGTCTGGAGACCTTTGGAATTATTCAAAGCCGGCAGGGCAAAGAAGGCACGATAGATATAGGCGCTCCCATCGATTAAATAGAGCGTCTTGCGGCTGGACTCTGTGGTCGGCATGATGCGGGCTAGCAGGCTGCGGAAAAACTCGGTTTATTCATAAACCACCACTGGAATATTCCATATGGCACTGATCTCAAAATAGCCACAGGATGCTCAAAAAGGCCAGACTTCTCACCCGCCCACCCACTGGCACGCCGAGACGTGCCATGAACCCGGGCGAGGGCCTTCCAATTCGCCAAACCTCAATTCAAGGGAGTGGCCCAGGCTGCCCTTTACTGCGCGCATCGAACGAGCACCGTTTCACCGTGCGCGTTCTGCGAGCAAAAAGGGCACCTGGCCGCTCCCGCCCCATCCTTCTGAGTCCGCGCGTTGCGCGAGCACAGGGGACTCACCGAGCCATCCTTCCCTTGCTGGCGGACTTTTTCAGCATCCTGCTAGGGGCCGGGGGCCAGGGTCAAAGGTGGTTTATCGAACTTACGGCGCATGCCGTTAATGACACCCAGCAGGGTCGGCTGGCCGACCATTTTTGCCTCGATCTCGCGCTTTCGTGGGAAGTCCATGAGCGAGACCCCTATTAGCATCGTCAACAGGCCCTGTCCTGGCAAAAAAAGCATGGCAAAGCCTGCCACGAGGAACACGACGCCGACGACGTTCTTGGCGACTAAGCCCAACAAGCGCAGCACTGGATGATGGTCTTTCATCCAATGGCGGGGGGTACGCGTGTCAAAATAGTCGGCCGGCAAACGGACCAAAATCAGCGGGATGGCAATCAGGGAACCGACAAATCCGACGGCTGAGGCCACGGTGAGACCGATGAGTACATCGACGGGAACCCATTGCTGAACTATTGCAAGTAAGTCATCCATGCGCGCCGTATCCTAGCATGCGACCTGGGGGCACTCCAAGCCAACGGATACGCCGCAACGAATGTTTACGGCGCCTTTCCCGACGGGCTATAATCTCTGAATTATGTCGCGTCGTTCGTCCTTCACACCTCAGATCAGCAACTTGCTGGGGATCGCAGTCCTTGGCGTGGGACTCCTTACGGTTTCCTCCTCCGTCTGCGCATCGGATGATCTACATATCGAGATTACGAAGAAAGGCCTGGGCAAGGAAGTCGTCATCACGCAGGGGGTACGCGAATGGTTCATGCTGATCGAGGTGACGTCGGAGAATTCCGTGGTCCTGCGGCAGGAAAAAAAGCACGGCACCTATCTCGTGGACGAAAGTGAAACGCATGACCGTCCCATGACCACAGGCGAAGTCGATGCGGCCATTACCGATTATGTGAACAGCGTCAAGACGCGCGCCAAGAAGGAGTAGCTACCGACCATGCCGGCTCAACCCAAATTCGTCATCTTTGCCCATCACGCCACCTACGATACGTTGCATCAGGTTGCAACCCTTGGCCTCACCGCCGCAGCGATGGGGAAGGACGTGATCGTCATCTTGCTGTTCTGGACGATCAAGAAGCTGGCAGAGGGAAAGATCGACCAGGTGGACTTCCCCCCCGAGTATGCCGCCTCAGCCGATGAAGTGACGCGGCTCTTGAAGGAAAAGAAAGTGCCGAAGATTTCTGAAATGTTTCAGGACGCCAAACACGTCGGGAAATTTCGCCTGATTGCCTGCAGCGCCGGCCTGGAATACATGGGTGTCGACAGTGCCGCCGTCGAGAGGAACGTCGATGAAGTTATGGGACTCCCTGCCATTATTGCGCTGATTTCCGACGCAGAAACAAAGCTCTTCATCTAGCGATGACGCTAGCGCGAGACTCGCGCGAAAAGCGAGACAGGCGCGACGCGCAAGCCCTGATTCTGCTTGTCCCACTTTTCGCGCCCGTCCCGCCCGTCTCGCGTGCGCTCGCTCAGCGCGAGCGCGTCACTCCTACCCGATCGCAATACTCGGTGAGTTTGCACTGGCTGCAAAAGGGCGAGACCGGTTGGCAGAGATGCTGCCCGTAGGGGACAAGCAAATCGTTGAAGGTAATCCAATGTTGTGCCGGCAATTTCCGGCGTAGCGCCTGCTCGGTTTCCTCCGGTGTCTTCGTCCTCACGTAGCCCCAGCGATTGCTGATCCGATGCACATGAATATCCACACAGATGCCGGGCTTGCCATAGGCGACCGTCACCACCAAGTTTGCTGTTTTCCTGCCGACTCCAGACAGAGTGACCAGTTCATCGATGGATTCGGGGACTGTGCCTCCATAGACGTCCAGCAGGCGACGGCAAATGGCATGAATGGATTTGGCTTTCGTCCGGTAGAATCCGACCGGATAGATCGCGCGTTCGATTTTCCGGAGCGGCAGTGCCAACATTGTGGCAGGTTGATGTGCCAGGGCATATAGCCTGACACTGGCTTCATTGGTCGTCTTGTCTTTGGTCCGGAGGCTGAGGAGACACGATATGAGGATGCGGAAGGGATCTCGGTTCGACTCGCGCGCCACCACGCCAAGAACCGGCTCCTCCCACTGCAGAATCTTACGCTTCACAATTCGAAGCGCGGCAGTGATCTGATCCTGGCGCATGGACAAGGAAGAAATATGAAGGTCGTGGGAAGAATGCGATCGACCGAACGGGTAAGCCCGTGGGAAAACGCTTACTCTGGCTTACGCTTCGACAACCACTTTTGACGCCGGCGCTGCGCCTCGCGCTCCTTGGCTTTTTTTCTGACGCTCGGCTTCTCGTAAAACCGCCGGCGCTTCAGTTCTCGGAAGAGTCCTTCCCCCGCAAGTTTCTTTTTGGCAACTTTGAGGGCTTTTTCGACGTTATTATTGAAGACTTTGATTTCCATTCTGCTCGTCTACGTACTTTCCCAGGCAATGCCTGTACAGGTTTTTTTCTCGTGGCAACCGGCTCCCGACTAAGGGGCGTAATGTAACATAGCCCCCTGAGTTCCTCAAGACGGATTGTCATTTGCTCAATCCGATCGAGGAGAGACGACTTAAGTATTTGATTATGCTGAATTTTTATATTCTCTTCGGCCGTATGACGCCCCGCATCGGCGGCGGCGATCGCCAGCACCAGTCCAACCGTGAGATCGGATCGAACCCGTGGCTTCACCCCTGCCGAGCAAGCATGAAGCAGGGCTCCGGCCTCCGTCGCCTGTTCGGCGATTTCAAGGGGAGTCTCTGTTGCCAGATGGAGTGCGGACGACAAGACGGCGGAACGAGTCCGGTCTGTCTTCGCCAGCTTCGTCGCCTGGACAAATCGCTGATAGGCATCACCATCTATTTGCATCAGCTCGCGGAGCCGTCGGCCAATCTCGCTCAATCGATGCTCCACTCCTCGTTGCCGGCTAAGGCGCGCTGCCATAATCCCCAACGAGGCTGCGAGGGCGCCCACCAGGGCCGCGACCGTGCCGCCGGCCGGAATCGGGGTCGCCGCTGCCACCGCGGTCAAAAAATCCGAGAGCGATTGTGCCTGCGAATCAACTGGCCCCTGTTCGCGAAACGAAACATGCCGCGCCGACTCACCGAACAGCCGAGTCTCCAATCTCGTCTCCAGTACCTGCGTTGCACTGAACTGTTCGAGCGCCAGGCTATGCGTAGCGGTCTGAACCAGCGCCGCTTGGGGCACAAGCCCGATCACTTCGCTCCCCGCTACCGCGACACCTCGCTCAGCTGCGCGTGCTTGGACTGCTTCAAATGCGACATGGATCGGCGTGATGATGTAATCGGTCAGATTCATAGCGACCTGAACCAGCTTTCGACTGGCCAACTCCACGCCGATCGCTTTGAGATGGGGCAGCCCTCCGTTCGATTGGCGAATATCTTTCGCAATGGATCGGGCCAATGCCAGATCCGTCGAGCGGAGATTCACATTAAATGCAATCAAGGGAGGTCGCGCGCCAATCACCATGGCGCCGGCAGTCTTATGGAGATTGGGGGGACCAAAATCCGGTGCCCAGTCCGGATCGGAGGCCATGCGGAAGGCAAGGCCCCGCAGTCCTCCCCGGCGAACCGATTCGAGCAGGGCATGATCGCGATGCAAAGCTGCCTGTTCGTAGAGGAATACCGGGATCTCCAGTTCTGTCGCTACCCGTTGGCCCAACCGCTTCGCCAGATGAATACAGTCCTGCATCGTCGCACCGCGCACCGGCACGAAAGGCACGACATCCGTCGCCCCCACCCGCGGATGGACGCCCTTGTGCTTCCGAAGATCGATAAGGTCGGTCGCCACGCGAATGGCGCGAAAGGCCGCTTCAGCGACGGCATCCGGTTCACCGGCAAAACTCAGGACAGCGCGGTGGTGATCCCGATCCATCGTGTGGTCCAACAGCCAGACCCCCGACACCGACTCCACAGCGTTCACCAGCGCGCGCACCGTCGTCTGGTTTCGTCCCTCACTGAAATTCGGCACACACTCGACAATTCGATCCACGTGCTGCCCCATTAAGAATTAAAACAGAGAAGCCGGAGGTCTGATCGTCATCCCTCCGGCTTCTCTCGCTCTCTGTCTGTGCGGTTACTTTGTCTTTCTCACAAACGCTTTATAGATCGTTCCAGATTTCGTCTGTTCTTCCTCGAGACCGACCATCTGATGGCCGGTCGTGTCGCACCAGGCCGGCATGTCCTTTTTGATGCCTTCGTCGTCTGAGACAACTTCAAGAATCTGGCCCAACGTCAGCTCCTTGACCTTCTTCATGGTCATAATAATCGGCATCGGACAAAAGTACCCGAGCGTATCGAGCTTCACATCGGCATGTGGCATTTCTTTACTCCGCAAAAAGACGCGAGAAACGCGAGAAATGCGCGACGTGCGGGACGTGTTTCTGGATTGTCTCGCCTTTCACGCCCTTCGCGCCCTTCGCGCTTGTCTCGCTCATTCAAATAAACAAATTTACGCTGCCTTGCTTGGCTTCTGCGAGATAGGTTGTCACCCCCGCAAACTGATCGATACCCTCGATCAGCGTATCCTTCGTAATCCCCATCAGCCCCATGGTGGTCGTGCAGGCAATAAAGTGCACCCCGAGATCCAGCGCTGTTTCCATGAGTTCCGGCACGCCCGGCATCCGGTTCTGCTTCATGACCTTTTGCATCATCTTCGTGCCCAACCCCCAGAAATGGAACCGCGAGAGGGGGAGGCTGTCTGCGCCTCCTTTATTCAACAAGCCGAACATCTGACGAAGCCAGTCCTTCGCAGAGCTGGCCGCGCCTTTCCGGCGAATGGCATTGAGGCCCCAGAAGGTGAAAAAGACGGTGACCTGCATCCCCATAGCCGCGGCCCCAGTGGCAATGATGAACGCAGCCATCGCGCGATCCATGTCGCCGCTCAGTAGCACAATCGTCACCTTATCAGCCTTAGCGGTCTGTAGGTTAGCCAGCGTCACTGCTGGGTCCATCTGCGCGATTGTCATGACACCCTCTTTCCTGTCAGGCCCACATGAATTTGGCGATTTCAATGGGAATTTGACTATAGTCTCCGCTTCTTTTTCTTGTCAAGGAAGAGGGAAGGAGCGACCAGGTGCCCTTCCTGCTCGCAGAACGCGCACGATAAGAATGTGCTCGTTCGATGCGCGCAGGAAAGGGCAGCCTTGGCCACTCCTTTTGAAGGGAGGTGTAAAGGGGAAACGTTGCGCGCAGTGGGAGACCAGGCAGGCCCCTTCCCGCGAGCAAGGAAAGTTAGGAGATGAACCAAGACAACGCAGCTGGCTTGACGTTCCATGACCCACTCGCTATATTCACGATCAAGCTGCAGCAGCAGTCCAGGCTGGTCCTCTCACGTACTTCCTCCCTCTTTCCATGAATAGCGACCTCATCACCGAGATCAAGCCATCTAAAACCTCACCACTGTTTGGCTTTTGGTATCCCGCTTGTCTGAGCAGCGAACTCCCTCCCAACAGCCTCAAAGGGACCATCCTGTTGGGTCTCCCGATCCTCGTTTGCAAAACATCACAGGGAGCCGTTGCAGCCATGCGCGACATTTGTCCCCATCGCGGGATGCCACTGTCCTTCGGCAAAATGAAAGGCGACTGTGTGGAATGTGCCTACCATGGTTGGCAGTTCGATCAGGCTGGCCGTTGCCGGGGAATTCCTGCGCTAGTCGAAAACTCCCCCATTAAACCCGACAAAATCGGCGTCACCACCTATGTCTGCCGTGAACAGGACGGCTATGTGTGGGTGTTCGTTCCCGACCCTCAACGACCAAACCAGACCATCTCGGACGTGCCGCCGCTGCCGCTCCCCTCATCCTCCTATCGAATGATTCACATCTCGACGCTGTTGGATTGCACCATCGACGACGGCATCGTCGGCTTGATGGACCCGGCCCACGGCCCCTTCGTGCACCAAAGCTCCTGGTGGCGCACCCAGGCGAGCATGCACGAAAAGGCCAAGACCTTTGAGCCGATTCCCAACGGTTTCCGCATGGTGCCGCACGCGCCCTCAAAGAACAGTGGGCCCTATAAGCTCCTGAACCTGATTTACGGCGGGCCACTCACGACGACCATCGACTTTGTGCTGCCCAACCAGCGGTTTGAATTCGTCCAGTCCGGATCGCTTTTCGTGTCTAGCAGAGCAACAGTCACACCGATCTCGGAACAGCAATGCCGCATCGACTTTGCCGCAGCATGGAACTGCCTCAGCTGGGTTCCATTTTCCAAGACCATCTTTCGCTACTTCGCTAACATTTTCATGACGCAGGATCGAGAAGCGATGGAACGCCAAGCGGTGGGATTACGCTACAAGCCCTCTTTAATGCTCATCGACGATGCCGATACGCCCGCGAAGTGGTACTACAAGTTGAAAGCCGCACATCTCGCATCAGTGCAAACCGGACAGCCTCTCGACCATCCGCTCAAAGAACGAGTCACGCTGCGCTGGAAGAGTTAACAGCAAGACTGGCAAGACGTGCGCGACAGGCGCGACTCGCGAAGATGAAACTTCCAACCCGTCCCGCTTTTCTCACAAGTCTCACGAGTCTCGCGCGAATAACGAGATACGCTTCACGAGGAACGCGCTTTCTGGCGGTGTCGCGACGAATTGTCAGAATCATGCAGGCTAGGACCATGATGGACAACAACGGCGAGACTCGGAACATACCTCACCTTGTTCTCTTCCTCTCGGCAATCATTCTCTGCTCGCAAGCCTTCCCAGCCTTTTCCGCCGACAGCCGTCATTTTGCAACGGTGCCGGCGCTGGGTGTGCTTGCCGGTGGGCAGACCGGCATCGTCCATTACATCGTCCTCCAAATCGACAATGACCCCCGGCGAGGGGGCCCGACAGTCCAATTCAATGAAATAAATCTGGGCGGCGGCTCAATCGTCAGCGAGGATTGGAAAGAAGGTGTCAAGCAAGCCGTCGTTGCCGCCACGAGGGCGGTAGGAGGGGACGGGCGAGAATGGGCGATCACGATCAAGAACCGGTCATACAGTGCATTGACCGAGGGAATGAGCGCCAGCAGCGCCGTCGCGGTCGGCATCGTGGCAGCCTGGCGAGGCGACAACATCAAATCCGACGTCGCCCTAACCGGAAAAATCATGCCGGACGGTCAGATCGAGCCCGTAGGCGCACTGCTCGTCAAAATCGAGACGGCGGCCCGAGCACAGTTTAAAACCATACTGGTGCCTCGCGGACAACTAGACACGGCCGACTGGGATCTCTCCCAACTGGCAACCAGATGGAACATCAAAGTCATTGAAGTGGTAACGCTGGAGGAGGCCTACCAGCTCATGACAACGTCCGGGCGTTAGCAGAAGAAGACCGTTATTGGGGTTAGTTGGTTTGTCTCGTTTGTTTGGTTGAAAGAAACTAACCAGATGAACCAAATAAACCAGGTTTCTACCGTGCCACAATAATTTTTCCGCAGCCGGCTAGCGGCTCAGTTCGTACCCGTCGGCACTAAGAGCTCCATCGCCTGCTGAATCTGGGCCCGCGAACCGAGTAAGACCACGATATCACCAGCCATCAGCTGAGTCTTCTCAGACGGACTTGTTTGCGTCACCCCGGCGCGCGTCCAAGCAATCACCGAAACGCCCGTGCGCGATGGGAGAGCAATCTCTTCCAACGTTTTTTCCCGCACAGGAGAATCGTCATCGATGCGGCAGGTTTCGACTTCCGCATCGTTCAAAGTTCCGTCACGAAGATGATGCGAAAATTCCAGCGACTCGCTGCGACGAAGCAGCGCGTACCCTTCGCGGCGAACCTGTTCAACTTTTTGCAATACAACGTCCTGCGGCAGGTTGTACGTGCGGAGCACCAACGCAAAAATCTCGATGGAGGTTTCAAACTCCTCCGGCACCACATCATCCGCGCCAAGTTGGTGCAGCTCATCCAATTCTCGCAAATAGCGAGTCCGCACGACAACATGAAGCTTGGGGTTGAGCCCCTTGGCGATCTGCACGGCGCGCCTGGTGATAAACGGATCCGACATGGCGACAACCAACACCTTCGCGTCCTCAACCTTCATGTGCCGCAGCACATTCGGATTCGTGGCATCGCCATAGTAGATGGGCACCCCGTGTTTCGCTTCGCGGGCAACGATATCACCGTCGAGGTCCAAGGCGAGATACGGGATATTCGTATCACCGAGAACACGGGCGAGATTTCTCCCGTTCAATCCATACCCCGCAATAATCACGTGTCCACTCATTCGAATCTGTTTTCCTTCGGTCTGTAGGACATGGGCGGTCGTACGACCGGGCAGCCAATGACGAAGCCGTTGCCACGCCTCCACGCGGCGGGCCAGGTGCGGTGACCACTTCATGAAAAATGGCGTCACGATCATGGAAAGCACTGAAACAGCGAGAAAGACCTGATAGGGATCGCCTCGAAAGAAACCGGTCTCCTGCCCTTGCTGCGCCAACAAAAAGCTAAACTCTCCGACCTGAGCCAAGGCGATGCCCACCAAGACCGCCTCACGCGGAGGAATAGCCGCCGTCAAGGCCGCTCCAGCCCCGGCGATAAACTTCACCAATAAAATCGTCACCAGCAGTCCGGCCACCGGCAGCGGATGATCGAAGAGCACCCGCCAGTCCAAGAGGATGCCGATTGATACAAAGAAGAGACTATTGAAACTGTCACGGAACGGCAGCACTTCCGCCATGGCCTGATGGCTGTACTCCGATTCTGAAATAACCAACCCGGCAATGAACGCGCCCAATGCCAACGAGAGGCCACCGAGCGAAGTGAGCCACGCAATGCCGAGACAGGAGACGATGATCGTCAACAGGAATAGTTCGCGGCTGCGGCTCCGGACGATATGTCCCAACACCTTCGGGATGAGATACCAGGCAGCGGCAATGACAAGCACCCCAACGAGAACGGATTTTCCCAAGGCAAGAAGAATTCCGAGCCCGCCTTCATCCGATGAGCCGGCAAGAATCGGCGTCAACAGCATCATAGGGACGACGGCTAAATCCTGAAAGACGAGAATGCCGATCGTGGCTCGTCCATGAATCGAATCGCTCTCCCCCCGTTCAGCCAAAGTCTTCAACACGATCGCCGTGCTGCTCAGGGAAAAGAGGAATCCCCAGAAGATCCCCTGCTGCCAGGACAGTCCAAAGAGCATCGCCCCGAGCCACGCGATCAACAGCACGACGCCGACCTGGATCGGTGCGGCCAGAAACATGAGACGGCGCATGGAAGCCACCTGCACTAACGAGAATTCGATGCCGATGGTGAAAAGGAGCAGGACGATCCCGATCTCGGCCAGCACTTGGACCGTGCCGATGTCCGAGATGAGGTTCAACCCATTGGGGCCGATGAGTGCGCCGGCAACCAAGAATCCGGCAATCGACGGAAGCCGAAACTGGTGGAATACGAAGACGACGGCAATCGACGCCGTGAAGATCACGAGCAGATTTGCAAGCACGCTGTAGTCAGTCATGACAGAAACCAGCTAGGCGTAAGGAGCGGGAGAGGCTGGCGAGAGCAACTCGTCGAACATTTCACGTTTCACGCCTCACATTTCACGTACACAGAGCGGAGAATACCGCAGCGACGAGGAGGGAACAAGGCAAAGCTAGTTGTTCGACAGCGGCCGTTTCGAAACGGCCGCTTCATGAGACGTGTGAGCAGTCTGAAGGCTGAAGTGTTCGGAACTTCGAACCTGGAACTTCGAACTTTGCGTTGTGCCCGTCGCGCTTGCCTCTCCCATCTCGTTTGACTCAGGCACTGGTCTCGGGAAACGGCCAACTGAGCCATCTAACAGGCCATCCGTTGGTAGCCAGACCCCCCTCGGAAGACGAATAGACAGCGTTCTCCCTGGTAGAATAGCGTGTCAATACACTTGGTGAGTATAATTTAAAAAGGGGTGAACGACGATGCAATCCCTGCCTGTTCCACCATCTCAAGGGAGGTGCTCTATGCAGCCCACCCGTGTGCTCATGTTTGCAGCAACGATCCTCACCCTGTTCTCAACGTCGGCATTCTCCGATACGACGGTCAGCTTCGATCCGTTCATGATGCGGGAATGCACTCAAGCCGATGGGAGCATTCTCTATACCAACAAAGATGTGCCTGGCTGCAAACTGATGAAGCTGAAAGAACTGTCGATCGTGCCCTCGCTGGACGATATGCCGACCTATCGCCCCACCGTGGCCGCGGCTCCTCGCTACAGTACTCCTCCGACCCCCGACCACAATCAGACCGGTATGGCCGGCGGCGGACAAACCATCCCGGATTGGGCCAAAGATTGGCATGCCAGCATCGCCTCGTCGGGATCCGTTCAAGCTGAAGTCTGCTCCATGTATGGAGAGTGGCTCCACATCAACCAGAAAACCCGTGGCGGGTTCTTTTCCGGGACAGATCCCTCGTATGGTGGAGACTTGTCGGGGAGAAATCAACGCGGGGCAAGCTATTCGTTTGAGGACAGAGCTCGCTATGGCGCACTGTCCGGAATTTTCGGGCGGGGATTTATACCGATCGGCTGTCCCTAACCGACATTCAATTCATTCGAGAGGGGACGGCAAGCCGCTGATGGCGTGCCGTCCCCTTACTTTTTGTAAAACTCCCGATACCACTTCACAAAACGTGCGATACCTTCTTCGATCGGCGTCGCCGGGGCAAATCCGACATCTCGCGTAAGATCCTCGATGTCCGCGTACGTCGCCGGCACGTCGCCCGGCTGAATCGGCAGCAGCTTCTTTATCGCTTTCTTCCCCAGCTCATTCTCCAACACCTCGATAAAGCGCAGTAGTTCCACCGGCTGATGGTTGCCGATATTGTAGATCCGAGCCGGCGCCGAACTGGTCCCGGGATCCGGTTTGTCACCGGACCAGGCTTGGTTCGGCGTGGCGGGATGATCGAGGGTCCGGATCACTCCTTCGACAATGTCATCGACATAGGTAAAGTCGCGGCGCATCTTTCCCTGGTTGTAGACCTCAATCGGCTTTCCCTCCAGAATTGCCTTCGTGAAAATGAAGAGGGCCATATCGGGCCTCCCCCAGGGCCCATAAACCGTGAAAAACCGCAGCCCCGTGCAGGGAATCCGATAGAGATGCGCATAACAATGGGCCATGAGTTCATTGGCCTTCTTGCTGGCCGCATAGAGCGAGACCGGATGATCGACGTTGTCATGAATCGAAAACGGCATCTGGGTATTGCCGCCGTAGACGGAACTCGATGAGGCATAGACCAGATGCTCGACCTTCGCCTGCCTGCAGCCTTCCAATATGTTCAGAAACCCTTCAATATTGCTGTCCGTATAGGCATGCGGATTCACGAGCGAATAGCGCACGCCGGCTTGCGCCGCCAGATGGACTACGCGCCGGATCGGTTGCTTCGCGAACAGCTTCTTCATCCCAACCCGATTGGCCAGATCGAGCTTCGTGAATGAAAATGACTTGAACGGCTTGAGCTTTGCCAGCCTCGCCTTCTTCAGTCGCACGTCGTAGTAGTCGTTGACGATATCGAGTCCGATCACCCGCTCTCCTCGCTCCAGCAACCTAGTTGCAGTATGAAAGCCGATAAATCCTGCAACACCGGTGACGAGGATCGGGTCTTGCTGATTTTTTCGCAGAGTCATAGTCGGTCCTTTTCGATTCAGCGAGATGGTGTGGTGCGGCTTCCGGCTTTCATGAACGGAGGATCCCCGTGGTCAAGCCGGTAGAGCGACAGAGGCGTGAGGGCCTCTCCCGTCTTCATCGATTCCACGAGCCCGTCGGTTGTGCGACGAAACAGATCCAAAGCATGACCGTAATGATACCCGCATCCGCTCTTGGCGAGAAGATCTTTGAGAGTTTCAGGCAATTCCCAGTGGGCCGTCAGCATCGCGGTGCGGGCAGGATTCCGTCGGCTGAACATGAACGAGAGATGGTCCGGATACCACTCTGCGCCACCGGTGGCATAGGATACGAACAGCTTGGCCTGCGCCGCAGCGCAGACATCGGCAAGGTACGCATTCGTGAGATAGCCGTTTTCTCCCACGTCGAGCCATTTCCCGGGGTGAGACAAGGGCGCATGGGCTGCATGGCCACGAACTTCGAGCAGTTGTTGTTGTGAGGCAAAGACCAGCGGGATCGGCCCATGCTTCTGGACGAGAGCCTGAATCACTCCGTCCTTGATGGCGGATCTGCCGCTATTCGTCGGCCCGCTGTCCGCATGCACGAGCACGTTATAGCCGCGATCGGCGATGAGATAGCAGTTGCGCGGCATCTCCAGGTCGCAGGGGTCTTCGCCGTAGAACGGCACAGCGTATACAGCTCCTCCTTCGAAGGTCCAACTTTCGCCATGTGCTAATTCAATCACCTGCCCAAATCCCAGTTCCCGCAAGAGCGACAGATAATCGTAGGACAGCGTACGCCGATTCCTTCGGCTCGGCACGATGATCGGCGTATCTTTAGGCAGGTGCAAGAGCGTGCGAGGATCCACATGATCGTCGTGATCATGGGTCAAGAAGACGGCAGCCGGGTTAGGTAGCAGCGATCCCCAGAGCGACGGGACGGAGGATTCCGCAAACCAGGGGAGCAGCCAGGGATCGAACAACAGCGCCTGATCTCGTTGCCGATACAGCAACGCTGCATGGCCGAGATGGACGGTGTCTCTATCTTGCACCGTCTCAAACCAGCGTGACCTGACGGAAGAAGTGCTCGAGCTGACCAAGCACTCATGCTGGTGCAGAGATTCCATCAACCGTGTCAGCACTCGCTCTCCATCTCGCCCCGAGGTCATCACCACTGTTCTAATCTCGTCGGTCTGATGCGTGCCGTCCAAAAACCCCAGTACCTTCCCCACCGCCGGTCCCAACTGTCGCTGGTCGAACCCGATTGGAATAGCCTGCCGCTTCACGGAATGGAAGATCCGTAGCCCGCCGTTGGTGACGGTGGAAGACTTTGTGGGGTCGGTCGGAAACTCCCATTGAAACGTGCCGTCCGGCTTCCGTCCGCAACGAATGTGCTGTTGCAGATAAGGGCGGGCGCCGATCACCTCCGCATAGGCATCTTCCAAGCGCCGCTGACGATCGGGATCATCAAGCGGAGCCCGCTTGGAAAAGACATCGCTGATGGCCGTATCGATCGCGCTGGAGAGAAGTCCGTGGGCTTCATGGAGACTGGCGACGACTTCAGGCGCCACCCCTACAATAAATGGAAAGGGCCCCAGAGGCTCCGCACTCTCCAATTGAACCCAGGCCCAGGGCGCCAGGCTAAGATACTGTTTTTTGGGCAGACAGTCCCAGATCTTCATACTCGTGAAAGGTGAAACGTGAGACGTGAAACGTGGGCGACCATCGTGCCGTTCACATTTTTCCTTTCACCCACTCCAGCTTGCTGATCAAAGGTTCGTACAGAGCTTGAACGACAATCCCGTCAGAATCGGAAAAGTAAAAGGAATAGCTGCCGTCGCGATGCTGCTTCGGCGGTGTCACGACCTGTCCGCCCAATTCAGGCAGCCGTGGTTCGACTTCCCGATACATCCGATCGACTGCTTCTGGACTCTCAAGGATCACGCCAATGTGATCCAACGATTGCCCCTTCAAGGGTTGATACGATGCGACCTCGGACGCCGGAATCTGATGTAAGGCGAAATTATCCGGTCCGGAGCTGAAATACACATTATCTGGGTCCGGCTCCCACACCACCTTCATCCCCAACAGTTGTTCGTAGAATATGCGAGAACGCGCGAGATTCGTGACGCGCAGCGCCACATGGCGCAATCCTCGATGGAGCGGAGCACTCATAGTCATCCTCAATCCGATCCGTATAGTAGGGAGGCATCGTGGCTCCGTCAATTGAAAACCCCTAGCAGGATGCTGAAAATGTCCGCCGGTCTCTCTTGTTCATTTGGTTTATTTGGTTTGTCTTGCTTATTTGGTTGAACCAGATCAACGAAATAAACCAAATAGACCGGATGAACCAAATCAACCCATTCACCAGTATGGTACGATGTCCACGCTTCGAATCTTGAAGAAACAGTCCACTGTGCCTTTTTGCTTTTAGCTTCGAACCTATAAATGGCTACCGCTGGATTCAATGGCCTGACCGTCGCCTCGTTTGAGTCTCGCATGGCGGCAGAGATCGCCCGGATCATAGAGCGAAACGGGGGAAATCCCCTCGTCACCCCTGCCCTTCGCGAGATTCCGCTCGATGACAACTCTGCAGCGTTGAAATTTGGGACTCAGCTCACGACCGAGCGGGTCGATATGTTCATCCTTCTGACCGGTGTCGGGACTACCGCGCTGTTCGACCTCCTCAAGACACGCTATCCCTGGTCGTCGATTCTGGAAGCCCTCAAACAGACGGCCCTTGTGGCCCGAGGGCCCAAGCCGGTTGCTGCCCTCAAGGCCTTCGGTCTCCAACCAACACTAACGGTACCCGAACCGAACACCTGGGTCGATCTGATCTCTATGCTGGATGAGTACAGGCCAGTGAAGGGATTGCGTATCGCCGTGCAGGAGTATGGGGCGTCAAATCCTGATTTGCTGAAAGCCTTGAACCAACGTGGAGCCGAAGTCTTTCAGGTTCCCATCTATCGCTGGGCGCTCCCGGAAGATCTGAGGCCGCTCAGGCAGGCGCTCGACGAGATCATTGCGGAGAAGGTGCCCGTGCTTCTCATCACCAATGCGGCCCAAGTGGATCATGTCATGCAGGTACTGGAGAAAGACGGAAAGGTTGACCGCTTTCGTGAAACGCTCAAGCAGATGGTCGTCGCCTCCATCGGCCCCACCGCCAGCGAACGCCTCCGCCATTTCGATCTCCCCATCGACCTCGAGCCGTCACATCCGAAGATGGGGGTGCTTGTCAAAGAGACTAGCGAGCAGGTCCACTCACTTCTTCAATCAAAACTTAGTAAGGCTGTGTACTAGCAGGATGCTCAAAAAGGCCAGACTTCTCACCCGCCCACCCACTGGCACGCCGAGACGTGCCATGAACCCGGGCGAGGGCCTTCCAATTCGCCAAACCTCAATTCAAGGGAGTGGCCCAGGCTGCCCTTTACTGCGCGCATCGAACGAGCACCGTTTCACCGTGCGCGTTCTGCAAGTAAGAAGGGCACCTGGCCGCTCCCGCCCCATCCTTCTGAGGCCGCGCGTTGCGCGAGCACAGAAAGATCATCAGGCTCCATCCCCTCCCCCTGCTGGCGGACTTTTTCAGCATCCTGCCGGATCGGTTACGACAGAACGAGCACCCCGGCTCCTGAATAGCGCCCGGCTTTCAATTCTTGCAGCGCACGGTTGGCATCGGCGAGAGGGAACGACAGGGTGCGGGGTTTGATGGGAATCGCAGCCGCCTCGCGCAAGAGATCGAGCCCGTCCTGTCTTGTGTTGGCCGTGACGCTCCGAATGACCTTCTCTCCAAAGACCTCGCGATCGTAGTCGAGCGAGGGAATCGGGGTCATGTGAATACCTGCGAGGGCGAGCGTGCCGCCTCGTTTCAATGCACGCAGGGCCAGCGGGACTAACTCTCCAGCCGGTGCAAAGATGATCGAACCGTGGAGCTTATCCGGCGGCCTGTCGGTCGCCCCGCCGACCCATGCAGCGCCCAATTCACGTGCGAGACGTCGATGCTCCGGTTTCAACGAACTGACATAGACCTGACAGCCCCAATGACGAGCAATCTGGATGGCAATGTGAGCGGACGCTCCAAACCCATAGAGACCGAGCCGCTGGCCAGGCTGGATTCCACTCAGACGCAATGCGCGATAGCCGATGATCCCGGCACAGAGTAGGGGGGCCGCTTCTTCATCACTGAAAACCGATGGAATCGGATAGGCAAAGGCTGCCGGAACGAGTGCATACTCTGCATACCCGCCATCGACCTGGTAGCCGGTAAACCTCGCGAGCTCGCACAGGTTTTCACGCCCGCTCGTGCAAAATTCGCAGCCGCCGCACGTGTGCTGTAGCCAGGCGATCCCGACTCGCTCACCGACTGTCCGCTCGCTTACGCCGACGCCAAGCTGACTCACAACCCCGACGGCCTGGTGGCCGGGAATGAGCGGAAGGGTTGGGTCGGCCAACTCACCTTCGATGACGTGAAGATCCGTCCGACAGATCCCGCAGACAGTGAGGCGAACCAAGACCTCCCCAGGGCCTGGTTCCGGCGTTGGAAACTCACGAAGCTGTAACGGCGCAGTTCCTACGTCCGCTGTGCGAGCCAAGACCATGGCCTTCATCATGTATCGCTTCCAAAAATTAGTCGATGACGAACAGAATATGCGTGACGCGCGGGACAGGCGAGAAAGGCGCGATGTGAAATTGGAGGTTCTGGGTTCGAAGCTCAGAAAACTTCGAACTTCAGACCTCAAATCCTCTCCCGTCCTGGACAAGCCCGGTTTGTCTGCTTGATCTGTTTCAGATGGTTAATTCCGTTCAACCAAAAAAACCAGACAAACCAGATAGACCAAATTACCGTCTTCTACGCTGGCGGACTTTTTCAACAGCTTGCTATAACTTCGCCTTGATACATTCTATCTCAAGTCGTATCTGAACCTCGTCACCGACGACGAGCCCGCCGCTATCCAACGTCTTGTTCCAGACCATCCCGAAGTCTTTGCGGTTGAATTTCCCCTCTGCGCTGAAGCCGGCCCTGGTATTGCCCCAGGGATCCTTCGTCGCCCCGTTATACTGCCCCGTCAAGGTGATTTCCTTAGTTACCCCGTGCAGTGTGAGGTCTCCCACCGCTGTAAAGTTTTCTGTGGTTTTCTTGTAGCTCTTCATCTTGAAGGTGATTGCCGGATAGTGTTCCACGTCGAGGAAATCGACATTCCGTATGTGCGCATCCCGTTTTTCATGATTCGTATTCACCGACCCGGCCTTGATCGTGGTCTCAATGGCCTTCACGGTGCCGGCTTCGGCATCCATGTCGACATAGCCTGCATAATCCGTGAACCGGCCTGTGGTCTTGGAAACGATCATATGCGCCACGCGAAACTCGATCGTTGAATGGTCGGGATCCAGGTTCCAACGAGCAGGTTCTGCGTGAACCACCAACGGAAACCAGGCCGTGACTCCAAACAGGAAGAGCGCGAGCCAATTCTGCCCTCTTTTCTTCAGCATAAATCATTCCTCCTGGGTTAGCGGCCACAGGCCGTGCTGCTACTTCTTCGAAGGCTGGCCCAATGCACCAGACTTGTCGATTGACAGATTCCCGCCTGGCTGCGCCTCGTGAGACCGTTCCCGACCACCAGTTCGCATCCGGATATGCACGTCCACAACATCTCCCCCCAACTCACTGGGAACAGACGGGAACGGTTGGGCGTTGACGATCGCATGAATTCCGGCTTCGTCGATTTCGCGAGCGCCGGAACCTTTTTCAATTCTGATCAGCTGGGCGCGGCCGTTGGGAAACATTTTGAATCGTATCTTCACCGCTTCGCCGCTTGGCTCACGCCGGATTCCACGGATCAGTCGGGCCCAACTCTGGCTGATGAGATAACTCACATTCTGCCAGTACGCCTTCTCCTCCCCCTGGGAGGCCGTCGGGACCAGGTCTTCCTCGGCTAAGGCGCCGGTCGAAACCGGCTCCACGTCCGGTTTCGCCTCATCCAGGATAATATCCTCGCTCAGTGGTTTCTCGGGACGAACGGGCGGCAATTCACTAGTCTCATTGGCCGGCTCCAAACGATCCATCGTCACATACACAACCCGCCGCATGAACCGTTCGGGTTTGCCCTGGCGAGATTGAGAAAAAAATGTCACTTGGACCCGCGCTGCCCTGAGTGGCACAGAAGTCCGACTCATCAAAATCGGTTCGAGCGTGACCGTCCCCTTCAACGCCCTTGCCTCTGCATTCGGCTCAAGCGTAACCGTTTGGGTTTGAAACGCAATCGACTCACAGGTCGCCACCACCGACGTCATATCTGCTATCTCGCCTCCAAGAAAAATCGTCAGCGTGACTGGCTTGCCGGTTTGCGGATCCCTCGTCGACTCCGCTTGGCTCAACTCAAATTCCACCCACCGCTTCGCGAGGCTGGACGAGGAAGCCGTTTGTGGTGATGACGCGGCGAGCACTGGTGCGATGAGGCCGAAACAGAAAAGTGCCACACAGCACATTCCTGTCGACAGCGCGTTCCTCGTTACTCGCGCGAGATTCGCGAGACTTGCGCGAAAAGCGGGACGGACAAGATGGGCGGGAACTTCGAGTCGCGCTTTTCCCGCCAGTCCCGCCCGTCTCGCCTGAGTCAGGGATCGGCGATTGCAGCAGAAATGTTCATGAATCATGCGGGCTAGTCCTCGGTGGTACAGAGCCTTCATTGCTCGCATCCTACCGATCTCACGAACCCTGGCGCAACCCGTCTGGTTGATCTGGTTTGTTTGGTTTATTCTGGTTAGATTCATTCAACCAAATAAACAAGACAAACCAAATCAACCAGATAGACCGGGCTAGGAGCCCGTGGTATACAATGAACCCATGCGAGCGCTCGTCAAGATATCGGCACAGCCAGGGTTGACCGCCACCGACAGGCCTGATCCAAAACCGGGCTCCACGGATGCCATCATCCGCGTCACCGCCACCTCTCTCTGCGGAACGGATGCCCATATTTACAATTGGGATCCCTGGGCGCACAGCCGTATCCACCCGCCACGCATCATTGGCCATGAAATGTGCGGCGAGGTCGTGGAGGTCGGTTCGGATGTCACGCTCGTCAAAGTGGGCGATTATGTCGCCGCCGAGTCGCACTTGACTTGTGGGGCCTGTTTCCAATGCCGCACCGGACAAGCGCATGTGTGCAAGAATTACCGCATCCTCGGCGTCGATCGCGACGGGTCGTTCGCGGAATACATCGCGTTGCCTGAAACTGTGCTCTGGAAGACCTTGCCCACCCTTCCACCAGAACTTGCCTGCCTTCAAGAACCGCTCGGCAACGCCGTTGATGCCGCCTTAGTCGAAGACCTCACGGGACAGACGGTCTTGATCACCGGCTGCGGCCCGACCGGACTCTTCGCAGCCGCCGTCGCACGAACGGCCGGCGCCGCCATGATCATCGCGATGGATGTCAGTGCCTACCGACTGGACCTCGCCAAACAAGTCGGCGCCGATCATCTGCTCAACGCCAAGACCGATACCGCGGACCGGATCGCCGCCGCCATTCGCGAGATCACCGCCGGCGAAGGCGTCGATGCCTCGCTCGAAATGTCAGGAAACCCTACGGCATTGCATCAAGCCTTCAGTGCCGTGAAGAACGGCGGCCGCGTGACACTCTTCGGCATTCCAACCGGATCCGTGTCTTTTGATCTGCCAAACGAAATTATTTTCAAGGGCATCCGCGTGTATGGAGTGACAGGCCGCCGACTCTTCAAAACCTGGTATCGCTTGACCGGTCTCTTCCAGGCCGGACTCAATATTAAGCCGGTGATCACCCATACATTTCCCATGAAAGACTTCGCACAGGGGTTCGAGTTGATCAATTCCGGCCAATGTGGAAAAGTAGTTCTGTTCCCGTGATCACGCGCGATTGGCGGGACAAGCGAGAAGCGCGCGACTAGCATCCGTTCCATTTCGCGTACCTCTCGCCCATCACGCGAGTCTCGCGACTACGATCTATGGCTTACGACTCACTCAAAAAGACTGTTTCTGAGCGACTCGCTGAAATCCGCACGGCAGGCCTCTATAAATCTGAGCGGCAGATCCTAGGCCCTCAGGGGGCCACAATTCGCGTGGCCCAGGGTGAAGTCCTCAATCTCTGTGCCAACAACTATCTGGGGCTCGCCAACCACCCTGACATCAGACAGGCCGCCGCCGCCGGGCTGCAAGAACATGGCTACGGCATGGCCTCCGTCCGGTTCATCTGCGGCACGCAGGATCTCCACCCACAACTCGAACAGGCAATCAGCACATTCCTCGGCACCGAGGACACCATCCTCTATAGCTCCTGCTTCGACGCCAACGGCGGACTCTTTGAGGTGCTCCTCGGCGAACAAGACGCCGTCATCAGCGACGCCTTGAACCACGCCAGCCTGATCGACGGTATCCGGCTCTGCAAGGCCACCAGGCTCCGCTATGCGCACTCCGATATGGCAGACCTGGAAGCCAAGCTGCGCGACGCGACATCCTATCGCCTTCGCCTGATCGCGACGGACGGAGTCTTCTCCATGGATGGCGATCTCGCAAAACTCGATCGGATCGTTGAGCTGGCGGATCGATACGATGCAGCGGTGATCGTGGACGACAGTCACGCGACCGGTGTGCTCGGGCGCAACGGACGTGGCACGCCGGACCATTTTGGCGTCGCCGACCGGATCGAGATCGTCACCAGCACGCTGGGAAAGACTTTGGGCGGCGCGACAGGTGGGTTTACGTCCGGACGAAAGGAAATCGTCGAGCTGTTGCGGCAACGTTCACGACCCTATCTGTTTTCGAATTCGCTCCCCCCGGTCATCGCTGCGGCGGCCAAACGGGCCGTGATCCTCGTGGCCCAAGGCGACCAGTTACGGGCCAGACTGCGCGAGAATTCGGCGTTCTTCCGCGCACAACTCGCCGATCTCGGATTCCGGCTCATCCCCGGCGAGCATCCCATTATCCCAATCATGTTGGGCGACGCCTCACTTGCTAGCAAGATGGCAGAGCGGCTGTTGGAGGGAGGGATCTATGTCGTGGGGTTCAGCTACCCGGTTGTGCCGGAAGGTCAGGCACGAATTCGTGTGCAGATGTCGGCAGCCCACACCCGCGAACAGCTGGTGCGAGCCGGCGCCGCCTTCGCCACAGTCGGCCGAGAACTAGGCGTGATACGGTAAAAATGTTTGTTTAGTTTATTTGGTCTATTTGGTTCATCTGGTTTCTCTCATTCACAACCAAACAAGCCAGACCAACAAGATGAACTAAACAAACCGGGTTTCGTTATTCCCCGACTGCCTGAGAGCGTTTCTGAAGATAGGCGTTGCGAACGGCAGAATAGAGATCCAACGTCGCTTCCTCGACTCCCTGGAACTTTTCGAGATTCCGCGACCGTTCATTGATGATCTCTCCTACGCGGGACCCAGTCTGGATGATGCTCGTCGTCATACGGTTCTTGTGTTCGATCACGGAGGGTACGTTGTCGACTTCAATGATCGGTACGACCAACCAGTTGATCGGATTGAGAAACACGTCGCCGACATATCCGACAAAATCACGAACGGTGAAGGGCGGAAGGAACGGCAGGACGAGATAGGGGCCCGGTTTTACGCCATAGAATCCAAGCGTCTGCCCCAAGTCTTCTTCCGGAGTCACGAGGTCGATATGTTTTGCGGGATCGAAGAACCCGGCCAATCCGACCGTGCTATTGATCAGGAACCGCCCTAATTCGATGCCGGCACCTTTGACCTTGCCCTGAAACACATTGTTCAAAAAGCGGGGACCGAACCGAAGATTGGTAAAGATGTTGCTAATGCCGACCTGGACCATGTCGGGCATGACGAAATTATATCCCTTTGCCACGGGCTTCAGCACATATCGGTCGACCTTGAGGTTGAACTCGAAGATGTTGGAGTTCACTGGCTCCCAGGGATCATACTCCTCACCGTTTCGCTCTTCGGCCCCGGCAAAGGGGTCAAGCGGTTCGCCCGGTGGAATCTCTAGCCGCGACACAGGAGCCTGAGGCTGATCCGCGGCTGGCCTTTCGTCGCTCAACCCCTGTGGCTTTGCCATGCCGGTTTTCCCTGCACAGCCAGTGGCAAGGATCATCGAGACACCCAGCAGACAGAACGCCAGCAGACGAAAAGGAAACATCACCCCGGCCTTCCTCCCCCATAGGGTCCATGGAAATGTCTTCTCCGCCCGCCATCAGAGCCACTTCTCTGAAGAGGCTCTCGGAGCAGCCGACGCGCACTGTAGCAAATACTGAGGCAATCTCCAATCAATTCTTTTACTGTGAGTGGTCGATGAACTATGAGGGATTCTTGAGGGTGTTCGAGCCGCCCTCCTCAAAGGCACGATCCTGTCACCGGGCCGCCAGAGCGCGTTCCTCGCATCCGCGGGCGGAATAAGCAGAGGCCTGCACGTCGCGGGTGAGACACTCGCGGCCAAATGTAATCAGATGGTGCCCGACCATCGCGATCTGAAACACCGACTCGACGTTACCCTGGCGCAGTTCCCGCCAAGTCATATTCCAGAATTCTCTCCGGTAATCGCTACAGATCCCGACCCGCCAGGCGGTGCGCGAGAAGACCTCGACTGCGCGCCGGACGTTGGCCCAGGTGAGCTGCTCCAGCGGACGCACCGGCCGCTTGCGGTGCAGGTACGTCTTCTTCGCCTGCGTGGCGTAGCGTGCGTAGATCTTTCGTGGCTCGTACGTCTCGCGGATCACCCGCTTCCAGTTCGCCACCACGGTCTCGTAGGGCTGTAGGTACTCGATGTTCGAGTCACGCCCCTCGCCCGAGTTCAAACGGGTCGCCTTCTGGAGCCGCTCATAGAGCGGTGTGTGCGGCAGGGCGACGAGCAGGTTCGGCGTCACGATCGGGATCTGGGCAGCCTCAATGAATTCCAGGATCGCGTCCGTTGTCTCCGGGGTGTCGGTGTCCAGCCCGATGATGATCCCGGCGGCGACCTCGATCCCGTAACTGTTGATCGTGTCCACGGATTGGAGGATCGGCGTGCGGAGGTTCTGCCTCTTGCTCATGGCTCGCAGGGCGTCCGGATCCACCGTCTCGATGCCGCAGAAGACATTCGTCATGAACGCCTCGCTCATGAGCTTCAGGATCTCCGGGTACTCGGCAACGTTCAATGTGAGCTCGCAGGAGAGGCGAACCGTATAGTCGCGGCGCCGCTGCCACTCGACGAGGTGCGGCAGGAGGTCCATCGCGGCCCGGGGATTCCCGATGAAATTGTCGTCCACGAAGTAGATCGACGGCGTCCCGCCGTCGGCGAGCTCATCGAGCTCGACCAGAATCTGCTGCGGGCTCTTGAGCCTTGGGTTTCTCCCGTAGAGCGCGGGGATGTCGCAGAACTCGCAGGTAAAGGGGCAGCCGCTGGAATACTGGACGCATCCAAGCAAGTATTGGCGGACGTCGATCAGGCGATAGGCGGGCGTCGGGAACTGGGTCATCGGAAGGCGGTCGACTGTGCGGTACAGGATCTGCTGCTCGGGCCGTGCCGCAGTCTCATCGAGCCGGCGGAACAAATCGAGCGTCCCATCTCCCACCTCTCCGCAGTGGAGGAGGTCAATCTCCGGATAGTACTCGGGCGCCGCGGAGACCGAGGGCCCGCCGAGAGCGATCACCTTGCCTGCGCGGTGCGCGCGGCGCGTGAGGTCGAGAATCTGCCTGCGCTGGATGTGCATGCCCGACACGAGGACGGCGTCGGCCCAGACGAACTCGCTCTCCGCCACGGGGCGAATGTTCTCGTCAACGAACCGGACCTGCCATTCCCGGGGCACGAGTGCCGCGATGAGGAGGATCCCCTGGGGCGGCATGAAGGCCTTGACGGGCCCCATTAGGGGAAAAGCGTGATCGAAGGTGCCGAAGGCCTTCGTGTAGGCGGGAAAGACGCAAAGGATGCGCCGGACATTCGCCGGGCGGAATGCCCGCACATTGACCGTCGGAACGAGGAGCATCGAAGGCACCGACATACAAGCCTCTCTTTCATCATACGTCCGATCCGGACGATTTCCGGACATCCCGCCCTGACACCGTCACAGGCCGTAGCCAATTACAGCGGTGAACCTTGATGCCCTGCTGTAAGGCGTCATCAGCGGACTCCTGATGACCATAGCACCTGTCATCTTTATCACCTATCATCTTTTTACTCTGTTCTTTATTGCTCAATTCCTTAAAGATGTTGCTAGGGTGCCATGCTGATGTGAGTGACTAAGAAGATCCTGGCCTGTTTACCCAGCGGGATCTGTGGACGTGGCTCCATCAGCCGTTCCAGACATCACGGGCGGAGGGGCCCATGCCCCAGCGGGCGGGCTTAGGCTGGTAAGTTGGACAGCAGAACAGGGGCCTGATTTCAGCATGGCCTGGCACGCCAACAATTTGGTGGCCCGCACGTCCGAGACAAGCCTTGTCTGTCTGGTCCATCTGGTTTCTCTGGTCTATCTGGCTGGTTTGGATCAACCAAATAGCAAGACAAACCAAACAACCAAATAAACGAGACAGACCAGACAGACCGAATAGACCAAATGAACAAGACAGGCTGGCAGACTTTTTCAGCATCCGGCTAGGATCGGATGGCGGTTTGAACAAACTCCGTCCATCGTCGGAAGTAGGCCGCGCCACCGACCTGGTAGGTATTGTTATGGTCAGCGCCTTCAATGACATAGAAGGATTTGGGTGGCTTGGCTGCCTCGAAGACTTGTCGGCCTAGCTCAAGGGGGATGATGTCGTCTTTGTCCCCGTGAATGATCAACTTCGGGAGCGAAAGCTGCGGAAGGCGATCGATCAATGCGAAGTCTGCTCCGAGCAGCCAATGGACCGGCAACCCCCCGTAATGGAACTTGGCCACCGCGCCGATCGACGGAAACGATGATTCGAGGATCAGTCCCGCAACAGACTTCTGTGCGGCAAGTTCTCCCGCAACAGCCGCACCGAGCGAGCGCCCGAATAGAACGATCCGTTCAGGGCGAATCATTCTAGTTCGCGTGAGATAATCGTGCGCCCCCAACGCATCCTGATAGAGCCCCTCCTCAGAAGGAGACCCTTGGCTGCGCCCATACCCACGATAATCGAAAATGAAGACAGACAATCCGACCCGGTAGAGTTCGCGCAGATTCTCCAACCGATTGATAATGTTCCCAGCGTTGCCGTGGCACCAGAGTATGACCGGACGATCTGCCTGCGCCTCAACGTACCACCCGAATAACCGCGCCCCATCAGCAGCCTGAAACCAAACCTCTTCCAGTGGCAAGCCGCTGCGAGCCTTCCAATCCTGATCCTTCCAGGGCTCTGGGTGATAGACGAAGAATTGATCGAGGATGCCCATCGTGTTTTACTTCGAAGAGCGACGACTTAGAAGCGGAGCCCGATGCCAAACAATGCATAGTGAGAGCGAAAATCCAGCGCGAGCTGCTGCCAGTGATAATTGGCCGAGAAGTATTTGTATTCGCTGAACAGAAACACCTTTTCGCTCAGATTGCCCTGCAGCCCACCAAAGAATTGAGAGCCGAATGCCCATGAACCTTCGAAGTCCCGGTCCGAACGACCAGGGATGTTGGCATGGGTGAGCACTCCGCTCGAATAACCACCCCCGACACCGATATAAGGGACAAACGCCTTCCCTGGGTAACGAAAAGTCAGATTCACCATCGAACTGAAGACCCAGAGGTTTGTACTGACTGCGGGCCCTGCGTTTACCGGCGAAGAAAATGAAATCTCACTTCCATGACCAGACCACTCCAGCCCGATCCCGACGATGTTTCCCAAACCGTGCGGGAAGACTGCGGCCTTGATACCGGCTCCAGCCCCATCGGTAATCCTGGTGTCCGAGGGGTTGCCCCCCTGGGCAAAGAGGCCTTGATCTGATGGAAATGCGCCCAGTGCGTATATGCCAACATCTACGTCGGCGGTCTCAGCTGCTAAAACCGGCCCAGCTTGCGTGAATATAATCATGAGGGCAAGCGATAATAGGAAGAAAACCGGGAGCACCAATGGGAATGGCCACATCTCGAGTCTACCCTACATCGCGTTGGTCAGCAGCGCCGCCAAAAATAAAAAGGCCTCTGGGGCTTCGACCCCAAAGGCCCCTTCGATTGCGGACGTTCGAAAATCAGTTGCCTTTGACGATCGTGCACCATTCGCCGAAGATTCCCAAGATATTCTTGGCGGAATGGTCCACTGATGTGACTTTCGTGATTCCACCATTGGCTTTGGCAGCGACGATACTGGCATCACCCTGGGCGAACGCACCCAAGATCGACGTACCGCAGGCTTTCCCCTCTTTGGTCGTAGCGGTTTCAGCCGTCGCGATGTTCCCGTACTTCGTCTCGTTGAACGTTGTGCCGGCCATCGGCGAGGCGACAATCTGGCAGGCCGCCAGGCTAAATGCCGCCACTGAGATTCCTGCGAGTGTCAAAATAAATTTCAGCTGCTTCATGAGTCCTCCTTGTGATGGTTATAGTGCGGAACTTACTACAGAGAATCTACGTAGCCCTACTAGCAAGTAGTAGTACTATGATTTTGAGTATATATAGTCTTGATCGGTTGTCAATAATAAAATCACGACTTCTGAGACGACTGCGTCGAGACATTCAGAAGAACGCCTGCATACTGAAGCCGACATCGTTATCGTGATCGCGATGGTTATACTCCAGCCTGAGTGCCCAGTTCTGACTCAACGTATAGCGCTGGCCCACGAACCATCGAAAGTCGTCTGATTGATCCCCTAAGGCATAGCGCAGGTAGGTTCCGGATGCCATCAGCTTCCATCGGTCGGTGAGATCGGCCAACAGGCCGACCGTTCCGCCGCCGCCAACGCGATGGTCTTCTTGATAGGCACGGCTGTAGTTGGCCTCTGCCTCTGCGAAGGCGAACACCACTTCCCGTTTCAGCCAGCGAGATTCCACCGCCCCTCCAATGCCGCCGTTCAACACCCCGTTACTACAGAGTGGACAGTCGCCGAAGCGAATCGTGTTCATGCCGGCATTGAACTTCCACGATGGTGAGTGAAAGACCGAGTCAATCGGTGAGAGGGACAAGACGTTGGCCAGTGTCGCCCGTTCAATTCTTGTCTGATCAACGCGGTTGTAGTGACGCAAGCTAACCGACGCGAGCTCAATCTGCGCACCCGGTGTGTACCCGACTTCCGGATCGAGCAGGTCGTGATAGCCGGCCCGCACCGTAACCTCTTCAAACGTGTCGTTGTTCCGCCAACCGGCGCCCACCGCGGCGCGGGAAGTCTTGTGCCCTAGCTCCGGTCGTTGTGCAAAGGGCACCACCTTGAATTCTTCAGATGGAATCCTGAGTTGGCTCCGGGCTGTCAGGGCTGCCCGGTTACGCTCTTTCCATTCAGGCGGCGGGGAATCAGTCGTTTCGGTCCGATACCGGAGGTAGTCCGACGCAAGATCGAGCAGAAATGCCTGCTTCGGAAGACTCAATTGGGCAAAAGTTGGTGTGGTGAGTGCGCCAAGATCTTGCGTGATCCGATGCGCCAGTTCTCGTTCACTTGTCGGCAACGATTCACGTTTCCGCCGGATCACGTTGCTCCTGGAGGGCCGATAGGCGATGTCAGAAACCAGCCCTGGTTTCGATGCAATCAGCCGGACTGTGTCGGCAGGAACGGTCCACAAAAGAAACTCGTCGGTGAGATGTAGGGTGGGATCGGCATAATCGAGAAGCGCCAGGAGATGGTAGGAGCAGTTCTCTTTGAAGAAAAAATAGTCAAAGGCGGCATTCCCGAACTCCCACGAGTGCATCAGCAACCGCCTGATCTGATGCTCAGTAAAATTGAGGCGATATTCCCAGATATCCCGATTTTCGAAGTCTCGATACTCCTGTACCTTCAAGTAGTAGGGATAGGTCGAGAAGTATCCGCTGTACCCGCCGAAAATGCCAAGGATCGGATAGGCTATTCCGGAATCGGGAGGTACGTACGCCGCATAGTTGATCGTATAGGCCAGAATTCTGGTCTGTTCGGTCTGGCCTTTCTGATCGACCCGAAGAAACGTATGACCGAACATAGATGCGGGATTGTTCAAGTAGGCAGAGGGGAAAATGAGCGTGATCGATTGGGCCTCAAAGTCATTGAACCAGAGGTCAAACCGTTCGCATGCCATCCTCGGCAAACGGGAATCGTCGAACTGCAATCGTTCCCGCAACCAGTGGTACCGGGCGATAAAAGCGCATTGAGCCGGCTGCTTCGAGCGCCCAACGAGTTCCTCGGAGAAGAATTGCGTCAGCGTCGCGTCGAGTTCTGCCCGTGGATTAGTCTTCCCATCGGGCGACATGAAAAACCCCGGATCGTCCTGCTCACTGGTATGGCCCCCGAAAATATTTTCTCTGTAGTGGAGCAGAAGGTGCCACTCTCGTTCCCCGGCGAGCTTACTCTGCAGACCCTTATCGATCAGTTCGGCAAGATAGGCGCTATCGGAATGCTCACCCGCCTCAACCGGCACGGACGGAGCAAAAAACAGAATGAACAGCAGTAGGACGATGTACAAGTGGCAGGCCATAAAGACACAGGGCTTCGACCTCATGATCGAAGCCCTGTGCTGGTGGTTAGCGAGTTGAAACTTGGGCAAGAACTGGATGCGAGGCAATTGCGTCATTGATCGCTTTGACCATCGCGACTGGTGAAGCTTCACCATTACGGATAATGGCGGCGTACTGATTCTGGGTCATGGCAAAGAACTCCGCCTGGTGATTGGCCGGTACGCCCATAAGAGTAGCGAGTGAGGCCAGATGCTCGCCTCGACCCTGTGCCATATCTTGGGATAAGTTCTCGAAATTTGCCGCCGTGAAAACAGTAGCTTTGTGCTCAGCCATTATCTTCCCATCATTTGTGCAACCTGATGTCCCGGAACTGATGGCAAATGTATTCATACCCGTCCCATTGGTAGTGGCCATCAAGGCTTGGGGCGCGATATTCTTTTGGTGGGTGTTATCAGCCCATAATATCTTTCCTAATCCACAACCGGGGCCAGTATCAGGATTGGTTGCCATTGCGAGGCCTGCCTGCATGCCAAACAGCACTGCGACCGATAACATGAGCACTTTTTTCGGCATAAATTCTCCTCCTTAGATTATGAGTGGATAGCTCTCTCTTCCGTATGAACGCAACGGACGCATTATAGCTGAAACTGAACATTCTGTTGAGAAAAGTTACTTATGGTCTCTCCGCAATGCTTGCAAGCGCTGGACCTCTGACCACCGTCTCTTGGATTGCCTTGATAACTGCGAGCGGAGAATTTTCACCTCTCTCCATCAAGGTTTGATACCGATCCTGTACCAGAGAGAAAAATTGCGGCTGATGTTCAACGGTGACACCCATCATCGTCGCGAGTGACGCAAGATGTTCGCCCTGCCCGCGCGCCATATCCTGAGAGAGACTTTCAAACGTCGAGGCGACAAACATCTCGGCCTTGTGTTCGGCCATCACAATTCCATCATTCGTGCACCCCGAAAGACCGAAGCTGATGCCGACAGTATTAAATAACGTTCCGTTGGTGGTGGCCATCATCACTTGCGGCGCGATGTTTTTGGGATGCTTGTAATCTGCCCATGCGAGCGTGCCTAAGCCGCACCCAGGGCCTGTATCTGAATTCTTTGCGGCGAACACAACGCCTGTATGGATACACACAAATGCCATGCCCAGCAGCAGGAACATCCTGATTCGCATTTCAATGATCCCCCTCTCGAAAATGAATTGAGTGAATTTTTCTAGTTTCTTTCAAATGTGGCAGCACATAGAAAACAAGGTATAACGCGGCGAGTAGCGGTGTAACGTATTTTCCACCTCGAAATTTCAAGGAATTAAGCCCGGCCAGTTTCACCAGAATCGTGGCACATGAAAACGATCGAGAACCTTATCTGAAAAATCTAACGGGTCCGCTGAATCCACTATAAGCTCCTGTAGCTGACGTATCGCATTGCCTTGCTCAGACTCTGGCACCCTCAACGTTACCAATAGACTGGCGAGATATTCTCCATGCCCTACGGCCAAATTTTGTTGGACCTCTGAATAACCTATCAGCGTGAGATTCCTGGCTGTCTTCATTCGCGAGTACTGCTCTCTTTGCTCACGGGAAGCTTTTCTCGGACTCAGCACGACGTGAAAGTGATGCTTCAGGGGGAGATTGTGGTCTACATATCCCTCCTTCTTAAAAGTCAGGAACGTATTCAATGTTCGTTCGATTTTTACATCCAGAAGTGGGGTCTCGCCGAGAGGAATGGAGCCCATGAGGAACACCTCTGCGCCTGGAGGATCTGAAGTGATTCTGATTTTCTGGTCCAGTCCCTCTTTGCCAGCCATGGAGACTGCGCTCGTGCAACCCGTAAAGACTATTCCCATTATAGTCAGGCACAATACGCCTCTAATTCTTCTCATCATTTTCCTCCTTCCTTCTGAAGGAAATTCAAAAATGGATGCCTGTATACGGGCAACAACTTATGTATAGGTTCTCGAATTGTCAACGTCCTCCCATCAACTGTGAGCCTCGCTGAATCCTGTTCTTCATGCTCCCCAGTCTTCCATGAACAACAGCGTCAAGTATATAATCTTGAACACCATCACTCCCCTTTTGATACCACCATTCCCCTCTTGGTCCTTGCGCTTTTAATTGACGCCCTCCTACAATACGGCTCCCTGCGAGGCTCCTATGCCCTTCTCGGTTCGTCCCTTCCGCCGCTTCCCTGTGCAATGCATGTTAGACCCCATCGTGAAAAACATACTTGAGAACATGATGGAGCACCGTCGCTACAAGTATGTCGTGAGGCTCATGGCCGGTCTTGTACTGGCAAGTACTCTAAGCGGATGTTCGATCGGCATGGCGCTCAGTGGGCATAAGGATCCCAACGTGCAGACCCTGCATGTTGGCTCGACCAAGGGAGAGGTGGAACTGGAATTGGGTCAGCCGAAAGAGTCACACCCGACCAGCTATGGAGCGCGGACTGATATTTATGAATACGAAGTCAATAATGAACCCAGTTCAACTCGGGCTGCTGTGTATCTACTCTATGACTTGCTGACGATTGGGATCGCTGAGGTCATCTTCACTCCGGCAGAACTGATGACTGGTGAGAAGAAACGTCTCCCCATCTTCTATGGAGTAGATGGACGTGTGGCAGGAATCAATGAGACTGCTCCAGAGATGCCGGTGAGGCCTTCTGAGCCAAGACCTCAGGTAGTTAATCTCGGACCTATTCAGGCACAGTTCAAAGACCTGGCAGACCAGCTTTCAATTGGCATGAAGGAGCATCATATTTCTCGGCTTGCCATCTTGCCTCTGGCTGACGCTGCCCAGAATGCGAACACACCCCTTGGTAACTATCTGACGGACAAGCTTACGAACCAAGTCTACATAACCTCCTCGGCGAAGGTCATCGAACGCTCACAGTTGCAAAGGGTCATGGATGAACAACATTTATCTTTGAGGGCCATGTTCGATGATGCATCCGTAAAGAGAGTTGGAGGTCTTCTCGGTGTTGATGCGGTCATTATGGGCACGTATGCGGAGATGGGTCTGGATTCTATAGAAGTGAACGTCAGAAGCGTGGCGGTAGAGACGGCAGAAGTTGTTGGGGTAGGAACAATTTTAATTCCCAGAGCTTCAGTTGAGAAGTTATTACGATGAACAGGAACTTACATGACAAACGGTTTCGCCGCAAGAACCCCCGTACCAGCATTTCTGAGACCGCCTTCCCTGAGCCATAGCTGCTCACCGAGACCGAGCACACGATCATCGACGGCATCCTGGAACTTCTCAATACGCACGGGCTAACCTTGCATCAGTCAATGAGACTTCCCCACTTTCACAGACACTCCCATAAGGGTATTCCTGAAGCAAAGACCCCAGGCGTTCGTTTCCGATCCTCAAGTGATCTTTCCTCCTGGAGGTATCGACCAAGATCACGGGCTACCCGAATGCCGATGCATTGCCATATTTATTTGCTAATCAGGCTGTCCTCTCGATCACGATAGGTCTGCTTCCATCCAGGCTCTTCTCAGTATTTGGTCTCTCCCGCCAGTGCCAACAGTTGATCGCTGGTCCAGTGTCTGACTACCTGGCAGTCGCGATCGAGGAGCGTGACGCTCCCATCCTGTCCCTTTTCCGCCTCCGCGAGCAGGGCTCCGGTCTCATCGATCAAACGATAGCCCGTCGCGCTCGTTTCGATTGTGGCGCGCCGTTCGACGATCCCGTTGCGCTCATAGGTCACCGTCATGCCTCGATCACTCTCGACCATCGTCACGGTGACCCCGCCCACCCGGACGACGCGGGTCGCTCCGTCACCTCCCGCATCGTTAGCCTTGACGGGATTACCCCCGCTCCAGAACTGAATGGAGTTGAAGATGAACGCGTCGAGCAGCGCTGAGAACATGTACACCGGAATGATGATCATGCCGAAAAAGACGAACTCCTTCATCCACTTCTCGTTCACTTCGCTGCTGCCTTTGATGTTGCTGTTCCAGTGATAGACATTTCTGGTCAGATTGAACGGTCCATAACAGGCCGTCGTGACCGTCAGGAAGCTTCCCACCACTATCGCCGCGATGATCCTATTTATCAGCGTCTTTCCCTTCATGCCGTTCCTCCTTGTTTCTTGGGCAACTTCACACCAATGGATCTGTTTCGATATTTCGCATTATCGCCCAAGCGAATCAGCTTGGGTAAAATCTTTTCCTTCAGAATGGCCAGAAGCCCGATCCCGCGTGGGAGCGAGAAACGCTTCGGCCCCGCTGATCCAGGATTAAACAGCAACGTATCGCCGAACCATTCCCTCTTCGGCTGGTGCGTGTGGCCAAAGATGCAAATGTCGGGTCGCTCGCAATCCAAAAATGCTCGTCCGTCTTTTGTGATCTTCCCACCTTCATACAGAATATGACGGATGGCGATGCGGCGGCTTGCGAGTTTGATCACGACCTCGGACGGAAATCCGCACGGTTCATCATCATCGATGTTGCCGGAGACGGCGGTGACCGGAGCGATCTGCTCTAGCTGTTCAATTACGGATTGATCGCCAATGTCCCCGGCGTGAAGAATATGATCGACGTTTCGGAAGTGTCGCCGGATGGCCGGATCGAACAGGCCATGGGTATCGGCAATCACTCCGACCAGAATGGCTCTGGGCTGGTTCATGGAGCGGCAACCGGCAGGGACCCGAGTGAAGCCTGCACCTGTTTCCAGTCGAAGGTAAACGGCTCGGGGGGTCTCTTCGGCAAGGCGGCGAGCTCCGCTTTCAATCGTTCGGCTCGGGCGGCGCTCATCGGATGTGTGGAGAGCCACTCCATCCGGCCTTGATCCTTCTCCGAGAGCCGTTCAAAAAACGTGATCATGCCGGAGGGATCGATCTTCGCTCGCTGAAGCAACTGCAATCCCTTCAGGTCGGCCTCGGTCTCCTGCTCTCTGCCGAACTTGAGGGTGAACAGCTCGACGCCGAGTTGTTTCATCATCCCGACGAGGCCCTGTTGATTGCCGAACACAATGGCCGCCACCGTCATCAGGCCGAGACTTTTCACGATCCGTTCAAGTCCATGCCGCTGCAGCACGTGATTCAACTCATGACTCAGCACGCCTGCCACTTCTTCGCCGCTTTCTGCTTTTTTCATCAGCCCGGTGAACACCACCACATACCCGCCTGGCAGCGCAAAGGCGTTGACGACATCGCTCTTCACCACGGTCACTTCAAACTTGTATGGACTATCCGGGATCTGCGCAGTCATACGTTGGGTCATCTCTCCCAGCGCTGCGACCGCGGGGCCCTCTTTCATCACTTCCTGGTGGCTGAGAAAATCCCGATAGGCCGATTCTCCCAACTTTTGTTCCCACTCCACCGGAATCCGGCTCACGGCAATTTCAACGAGCAGATCAGACTGGAACCAGAGTCCCAACACCGTGGCCAGGAGCACCCCGCCAACTAGGCTCCAGACGAGCCGGCCCCGGTGGCGCACCTGCCTAACGCGTTCTGCCGCTTGTTCAAAGGAATGACTCAGCTGATCCGGCGCCGCTTGGCGGAAGGTGCGAATCACATCGGGGTTCTTTAGGTAGAGCGTCCGCTCCCCTTTTTGCCCGGCCCATTTCACAACAAGCTGGTCGTGGTCGAGTCCGCCCGCCGAGACGGTGAGACTTGAAAAAGGAACTGATTCCGGCTGGGCATCGACGGTATCAGGTGCAAAAGTAACGGCGAGCCCCTGCTCCTCGACTTGAACAAGACAGGGCGCACCGGCCGCGGGAAACTCATCGCTGAAACAGAGGGCATTGGGTTGAGAAGCCATGGTAGCGAGAATCAACGGTCAGTGGTCATTAGAAATGAAAGATCTTGCCCTTGAGCACAACATTTGTGATCTATCCAGTGACCAATGACAAATGACCATTGACTCACCATCACTCGGACACCGGAATAAACTGCCTGATCCACGCTCCAAAACTTCCTGGGTTTCGGCTTTGAATGTAGACGAGTCCAGGCCCTCGGAACCGGCAGACAAACCCCTCGCCTGAGGTGAAGCTGGCCACCCAGCCGGAAGTGGCTTTTTCGATGTTGTACGAGGTTGTGGAGGACCAGGCCACCAGATGGCTATTGTCCACGATGTATTCCTGATTGGGCTTCAACTCGATCTTGTGAATGGCCCCGAAACTATTCAGCACGAGCATTCCCTTGCCGCTGATATTCAGAATGAAAAACCCTTCTCCGCCCAGCAGTCCACGGCTCAGACCCTGCATTTTGTTTTCGATGACGATCCCTTCGGCGCCGGCAAGGAAACCATCTTTCTGCACCATATAGTCGTTCACGCCGTCGAGTTCCAAGATGACAATTTCGCCTGGAACAGTCGGTGCCAGCAAGGCTTCGCCGGGGCCGCGGCTGGCACGTAGCGTTTGGAAAAAGAACTTCTCCCCGGTCAGGAACTTTCGCGATAGGGCTCCGAGAAAGCCGCCTTCCATCTTGCTTTCAATATCGATGGTCGGTGAACAAGCCACCATCGCGCCCGACTCGGCTTTGATGTTCTCACCAGCCGCCAATTCCACCCGCACCATCGGAAAGGCCCCTGGGTATAAGATTTCGCTTTTCATTTACTACTTTCCTCCCTTCCTCACTTGTTCAGATGACGCGGGTGACAGCGAGCAGGGTGCCCACCCGCCCGCAGCGGGGTCCCTACACCGGGCGGCGAGGACGGGTGGGCACCTGCTCGTTGTCAGGACCCGCCTCATCTACCACGCTATCCATCCATACACTCTGCGGCTCGGCTCTGGCCCTTCTTCCAAATAGCTCATTCTCAGTTGCCCCAGAACGTCTTTCCGCAATTCATTCCGCTTCGCCTTGGTATCGACCGCAAACACGCGCGCCGCGTTCAGTCCGAAGATCTGTTCCTTGACCTGGCGTGTGAGCGGCTGATACCGGTGCTGCTCGATCAGCCGATCCGGAATCTGGAACCGCCGAAAGGCTTCGATCTGCCATTGCGGCGAACCATACCAAATCGAGTCTGTCCCCCAGAGCACATGATCGACGCCAAAGGCATCGATGATCTGCCCAAGCAGATGCGCGCAGACCGCCGGATGGGTCGTGACAAGTTGCGCGAAGGTTGAGCCGAGCTCCATGTATATATTCTTGATTCCCGGCTGTGCCTGCTTCATGCGGCAGAACTCGGTAGTCCAAGGAATTTCCCCTGTCTTCGCAAACACCGTATCCACAGCCGAGGTGCTCTTGAGCCCCGAGTGATAGACCAGAAAATCGATGTCCGGAAAGTCTCTTGCGGCCTTGATCAAATCCTTGGGGTGGTTGTAGTCCGGCACCGGTCCAAGGGGAAGTCCTTTGTGGACGCAGACACGTTTCACATTGAGCTTGCGCGCCTGCTCCAACATCGGATAGGCGATCTTCTCATCGTCCATCCACCAGCCACGATCGAATCCCTTTGGGCAAGAGCCGGTGTAACACTTCCACGCATCGACCTTGAGCGTCTCCGCTTGCATCGCCATGAACTCCAAATCAGCCACCCCTAGCTGGGGCGTGGCCAATCCATGTGCGAGCATTCGTTGGGACTGTGCAAGACGGTTGATTTCGTCGCGGATGTGCGCCATTTCGCTCGGCGGCACGACCGCTTCTTGCGGATAGGGGCCCGGCGGCGTGCTGATAAGGCCAATGGTGGTTTCGCTGTCGAGAAACACTTCTTTCACAAAGTTTTCCCACGAAAGATCGTCGATGGTGCCTCGATCGCCCGCAAGCTTCGGGTTGAGCCCTGATTCCCGTATCCATCGCCGGAGCGACAGCAACCCCTGTTTAGACACCGCTCCCTTTCGATTGTTTTCCGCATCGGCCGGATCGAAGCGCGAACCGACATAGTGCGTCTGCACATCGAAGATGATATAGGGCGCGCCCTGCTGCTCGGCAAAGGCTGCCGTTTCAAACAGTTCGATCTCTCCAATGTCGAAGAACTTCCCAAAGACCGAGTTCATGGCCAGTAACGCAGCTGCCATCCCGCCGGTCGTCTTGAGAAAGTCTCGACGCGTGAGACCTCGACGAGCTGAGGTCCGTTCCACAATCGCGTTGGCAAGCTGTTCAGCACGAGCCTGTGCTGCAGTCTGGCAGAAGGGAGCGAACTCTTCGTTCGAGACGATCTGGGTCGGAATGGCGGATTGAAATGTGGTTCCTTTCCTCGCCGAGGGAAGGTGTGGAAATGGTCTGGGTGAGGACGCCATGGTGCCTATTCTTGTGAATGGTGTGCGGTGATTCTGTGGAATACAGCCGACAGTGTCAAGCAAGCAAAGCGGGCGAAGTAGTCAGAAGTCTTTTACTACGGAAGGGTCCGGTGGATTACTGGGGCTGGGATGCTGACGGGGTGCGGCTGCTCTCGAGCGCAACCGATTGAGTCTTTGGAATTGCTGCAACAACATCGTGCAGTGGGTCACCTTCTTGATCTTTGCCGTCTTGCCCGACACTATACATCACACCCTTTTGCTGATCGACCAGCATAGGAAGACCGGTAAAGGGATCGTAGTGAGCCTGTCCTGCCTTTGCGAGGCGCGTGAGAACATTGCCCTCTTGGGCCCCTCGTCTGATCCAGACTTGCAGGCTCGCCAGGCGAAGCCGCGCATCGGTCTCCACCATACGCCCGACATAGGGATCCCATGATGGAAGCGGCTCGACTCCAAGAATGTGCTCGATCGGGTTCGCCACGTAGTCCACCACGCTGACAGCGGAAGTCCGAAGAAAGCTGGACGGTTTCGGTAAGCTGGTATAGCGCCCTTCCGCCACCGCTTTGCTCGCTTCCTCGTAATAGTCCGCATAGGCATTGGCTCGCTGCTGTAGAGGAAGAGGCATCGCCGCCGCCAAGGCGACGTATAGGGGACGATCGCCAGTCTTGTCGTTCTTCAAATTCGTCGTTGCAGCCTTCGTCGCCCACAGGAGATGGCTCTGCATAGGCCATCGGAGGGATAGCTCAACCTGATCGAGAGGACGAACGATCTTGCCAAGTCGGCTGAGCGCTGCCCCATCGAGGTCTTGATGGGACAAGAGCCCTGACGCGATCGTAACGTCGTCCTGAACTGCCATTGCTGCCAACATCTTCACCATCAAGGTCTTCGACTGCCCCAGCCCAACGCGCCACGCTGCCATATCGGTCTCCAGCCGTTCGATGCCTGTGCTGGGATCCTGTGCAAACCCTTCTGCCAGGTACAGCCGGTGGGCCAACAGAATATGGGCACAGTTCGGACTCATGATTTGTCCGTATCCCGCATCTTCAAACGGCATCGACAGCCACTGCTGGTAGCGCCGGAGGGCAATCGCTTCTTGCCCCGCCCATGATCGCACAGCTGCAGCCTGCAGCCTCAGCTGTGCCACCGGGTTGACGCTGGTGAACCATCCACGGACCACGTTGGTGGAGCTCCCTGTCGTCGCCCCTTTCCCCACATCACCAGCCATGCAGGCGCTCGCGGCCTCGCGATCGCTCCCTTCCACCTTGCGCTCGTAACCGGCTTGGAGCGGATCCTGCTCCTGAGAAGCGTCGAAGCCGAGCAGCAAGAAATACCCGTTTTTTCTTGAATCCGTGACCGCTGGCGGAGGACTCGTTGTCAGATCGCGATAGACCGGCGACGGAGGAGCTTCCATCACTTTCCATGCCAATCCGACCACCCCGATACCGACCGCCACGAGCACAACGCAGGAAAAGGCCAACCACGCACACAACAGGACAATCGATCGCGTCGTCGAAAAACAGGATCCGATAAACGACGAGATACCAATGCGGACCCGCGCCACTCGCGAAGTAAACCGAGGGCGCGACCTGGGCAGCGCCAAATGATCCTGCGTATGAACCTGGGGTTTTTCTCCCGTTGAGTCAAAAAGAACATCAACCGCCGACGCGGCGACCGAGAGCGCAGGTTCTGTCTTCGAGTAAGCGGATTCGATGCCGGGATCCTGCCACGTCGCGGAAGGCGGCGGAGGAACATTCACAAACGTAATCGCTTCACTCGCCCGAACCCACTCCGGCTTCCTATCTTCCTGAGGAGCAATTGTTTCCAGGATAGGCGCGACCGCTTCAACGACACGATTCGCCTCCGAAGGTACCGATTCCCATCCACCACTACGCGATAGCTCAGCGACCGCATCAGACGGTTTCTCAACCTGCGGTAACGGTGCCGGCGGAACGACTGGGGCATCCCCCTTCTCCTTGTCCCAATTTCGCTTCTTTTCAGACGGGCGATGGGGCTGAACCTCGACTTCGCCAGTGCTCCAATGCGACGTTGCGTCCATCGCGGCAGCGGATGCAGATAACGTATCACTCGGCGCTGCGGAGAGCGGAGGAGCCTCGGCGACCGGCGACAGTGGAATGGGTCTTTCATGGCACTCTGTGGAAACCGGTTCAGACGCAGACTGTGCGTCCGGAATTACGACTGAAAGTGAAGGCTCCGGAACAGAGATTTCCGGTACCGGTGCTTCGGGCTGCGGCTCCATAAAAGATGGGAGTGAAACCGGTTCAGATTCACGAGCTGGTTCGACCGGCTCTGACAGAGGCGGCACCGATAGGTCCACCTTGAAGGAGCTTGAATCGTCGCTCGAAAAAGTCGGTGGCTCCTCTGGCCGCGAGGGTTCTTCTGAAAGAAGAGCCGATGGCGACGGCTGGGGATCGTTGAATGAGACGAGCGGTTCAGGAGTTGATGTACGGGTTGGGGAAGAGAACTCTGGTTCTGGCACTGATTCTGGTTCAACTGATTCTAGTTCTCTCGCATCCTGTAAACTCGTACCAGGCTTGGAAAGTGCGGCAGGCGAACTCGGCGACAAGGTTCCTCCGGCAGACTTCCATGCGCCGTCGAAGACGGTATTCCATGAAAACGGAACCGTGGGCGAGGAGTCAGTGGGAGACGGGGTCGAGACTTCTGGCTCTGGAGGTGCTGCAGGAATCGTTGACGGCTCTGCCGCAAAGATCGACTCACTAGCCTCCGTTAAATCTAGTCCAGGAACTGGATTCGGCAACTGGTTTGATACAAATTCAGGCCGAGATACTCCCTCCGATAGAGCCAACGGAGCCGGCGATGGAGCTACTTCCTCAATCCTGATCGTGGAGTTCCCTGCCTGCTCCCAGGGCATGGGAGCAGACAATCCCGTCGATTCGACGGAAGAGGTGATGGCTTCCTCAACCTCTGCGATGTCCTCCTCATCCCCCATCTCATCATCGCGGTCTCCACTCGACGGAGACTGCGGCTCGACCACTGCCGATGGCAATATTTCCTGATCGAGAAGATTGGCCTCTTGGGTTGGCCCGGTAGGTTCGAACGGCGGAACCTTCAATTCCTGTGGAGCCAAACTGACCGGCGTCTGATCTATTAAAACGTCGGAAATATCCAGCGATTCGAAGACGGGATTCGACAAAGTGGGTGAGGAAGACTCCTGACTCGTGGGAGCCCCGTCAAATTGCTCCCACGGCATCACATCAGGGAGGCTAGATCTTTCAGAGGTGACAACGGCTTCATCCTGGGGTTGCGATGTATGGATTTCCGGTGACGCCACTGCGTCAGGAGCCGACGGATGGGGCGCAAGAAGTTCACCTGTCTGTATGTCGAAGAGCGAGGCAAGCTGACAGGCCACAGCGCTGGCCGGCGCAAGCTCTCTTATCTTGGCATAGAGCTGAGACGGCTTCTTGGGGTTTTCAGAGTCCGCGTCCTCAATGAGAATGTCGATGGCCTTGCCCAGTTCGTCCACTGCTGCCACGGCATCTCCCTTTTCCTCATACACATGGGCTAAGAGTTCGAGGAACGGGACGCAACGAGATCCAGCGGCCAAGTATTCGCGCAACAAGGATTCGGCCAGCCAGAGGTCTTGTCGCCCGATCGCCTCATTGGCGAGGGACTCGAACGCTTGCCGAGCTGTGACAAGACTGCCGAGTCGTAGATGCAGCGTGGCAAAGAGCCGTCGCGCTTCCATGTTGCGAGGATCGAGTGCGAGCAGCTCTTTCAGCGCGGTGGACGACCGGCCATACTTGCCGGTGTTCATGTTGGTGATGGCTTCCTCGAGAAGCGCGCTTTTCTTGCTATAGCCGACAACCCCCTGCTTGTGTACGCGAGGGGGAGTCTTTTTGTCAGTTTTTTGATGGGGTTTCTTATCGGTCCGCACGTTATAACCTTAGCAGATCATCGAGATATGCGAGGCGGCTCCGCTAGCCACTCTGCACCAGAATTCGCTTCCGGTCTGTTTTCACAATCTTGAGAGGAAGGCAAACCAGACAGACACATGCAATCCTAGTGCCATTATAATTTTGAAAGTCGATGTAAATATCCTTTGTTGTTAATGTGTTAGATGAGCCCCTCATTCTCATTTCCTCGATCATTTTTCAAAAATGAACAAGGCCCGTCAAGAACCGCCGTCAAGAGAGCCTTCTCTCGAAATGGCAAGCGCGAGGACCGGTCGGTCTCTCTTGTTTATCTGGTCTATCTCGTTTGTTTGGTTGAACCAGACAGACTAAATAGACCAGATCAACCCTTACTCGTCGCGCTTTTCTCGCCCGTCTCGCTTGAGTTAGACATCGGTGGTTGCAGCAGTCGCTCATGCCTCCGACGCGCCGTCTGGTTGTGCCGATGACAAGCCGTATGGTACCGTTCATTATTCCTATTTTCACGCTCGACGCGGTTTGGAGATGATCGGTCTCTCCGTATATGTCAGTTGAAAATTATGGATTTTTTCTCTTTCGGACAATTACGGTGGATCAGGCAGGCTTCTCTTATCTGTCTGCTGGCAATGCTGAGTGGATTACTGCTCCCTCTCGCTCCGCGGGCTGAATCAGGCGGAAACTCCTCCGGACGCGTCTCCCTCGACTTCAATGATGTCGAACTCTCTGTTTTTGTTCGCTTCATCAGCGAGTTGACCGGTAAGAACTTTGTCTTGGACGATGTCGTCAAGAAGGCCGGGGGGAAAATCAGCGTGTACTCCCCTACCAAGGTCACGCACGATCAAGCCTACAGCATGTTCGTGGCGGCACTCGAGGTCAGTCGTCTGGCTGTCATCACGAAAGGGGGCGTTCATCAAATCGTGGCGATGGGGGATCTGCCTCCGGAGCGAGGCGCATTCGTCTACAAACTCAAACATGCTAATGCGACCGACCTTGCAGCCATCCTGACCAATCTCGTCGCTCGGTCCCAGACCGTGGCGCAGACAGCGCCGGGTACAAGGCCACTCTTTAGACCTTTAAGCGAATTCGAAGCCCCCGTCCAGGTCTTTGCGGACAAGGCCACGAACTCGATCATCGTCAGTTCGACTAAAAGCGCCTACACCAAGTTGCAGTCCGTCATTCGAGACTTGGATACGCGCCGGAAGCAGGTCTATGTCGAAGCCGTCATCTTGGAGGTGGCGGTCGATCGGCTCAGACAGATCGGGACCGACCCGGTTACGGTCGTGGGTGCGGGCAAGAGCGGTTCAGTTCAAGGCATTGCAGGGCTTAATACCGCACCTGAAAATTTGTCAACCATCGCGACGGCCATTGTGGGCGGTGCAACTGGAGGAGCGGTGACGGTGCTCAATACCGTCAACGTGCGTGCGTTCTTGCAGCTGTTGATGAGTCTCACGGACACGAATATCATCTCGACTCCCCAAGTGCTCGCTGCAGATAACCAAAAGGCCAAGATCGTCGTGGGTGAAAATCGTCCGTTCCCCACCGGCCAGGCCCAAGGGATCACGGGCGGCACCCTCGTTACGATCGAGCGAAAAGATGTCGGCGTCACACTGGAAATTACTCCCCAGGTCCTGGAGAACGGCCTGATACGACTGGAAATCAAGCAGGAGATCACCGCGATTGCGGAGAATGTCGCACAAACGATCGGGACTGGGACGTCCAGCGTCCCAGTCGGCCCTACCACGACCAAACGGTCGATGGAGACGACCACCATTGCGAAAGATCAACAGACGCTCGTCATCGGCGGGCTCGTACGGGATGACATTGTCCTCAACGAAAAGAAAATCCCTTTCCTCGGGGATATCCCGTTCATAGGTTGGCTCTTCAAATCCCAGAGCCGAGCGTCAGTGAAGCTTAACCTGCTCGTATTCCTGACCCCAACCGTAGTTAGTGACGAGGCGGACGTGGTGGAGCTGAATGCCCGTAAATCAGCGGAATTGGGGACACTGCAGCGCGAAAGCCGGATAGAGGAACCCACGAAGCTCAAGCAAGAAGTCTTAGAAAAACTCGAACGCCCGAATGCAACTCCCCACCCCCTTCCGAATACAGGCGATCCAGCCACTCCGTTCCAGCCACCCGTGCGGCCAGAATAATCTCTGATCAAGAGCGTCGGTCATTGCTGCCTGAGCCCGCATTATTGAGGATTGGTCGGTCGAGGGATATGGGGTGAGTGACGGGTTTCGAAGTGGGGATTTTCTGCCCCGCTTCTGCTAAATGACTATTGCCAAATCAGGCACTTAGCATACCGCCGCTAACTCCCCTGTTTGTAACTGTGCTGCCGCTGTGTTTTCGCGTCTTGTTACTCTATCTAGCACTTCTGCTCCCGCTCTTAGACTTTCCGAGTGATGATGCGCGTAGCGCATGACCATGGAAAGCGTCTTCCACCGACCGAGCTTCTGCATGGTGTACAGATCCACCCCGGCTTGGACTAAGCGAGTCGCAAAAGTGTGCCGAAGGTCATGAAAGCGCAGGTGCCCAATATTCGCCTTCTCGATTGCCTTGGACAATCCTCGCAGCACGTTATTGATGAGGATTGCATTCCCTGTGGCGGTGAAGAAGACATACTTGGACGTAAGATGCCGAACCTTTGCCCTCTCCTTCAACACGTCAAGCGCTCGAACATTTAACGGCAGCGTATCGATGCTCTTATTTTTCTGCTCTAGGATCGTGATGGTCCTTCGTGAAAAATCGACCTCAGGCCACTGGAGATACAGCACTTCCCGATGACGTAGGCCGGTGCTGACAGCAAACACAATTAGCTCCTGCAACCACGGAGGAGAAGCGGCAAGTAACCCTTCTTCTTCCTCCAGTGTCAGCCACCGTGCCATGTGATTCCGCACCTTTTCTCTGGACACTCGTTTCACAGGATTGTCCCTGACCAGCTCCCATTCTTTTACACAGAGGGTAAAAGCATGGCTCATCAAGGTCAGCTCGTTATTGATGGTTTTCGGAGAGACGCCGTCTACACGTCGCTTAGACTTGTAATCAGCAATCAGCCTTGGTCTGATGTCGGTCAGCATCATGTCTCCAAAAAACTCTGACAGGCGGTCCCTCATCCCACGGTCGCGACGTTGAGAGCTCAACGCCTTATTTCTATCCGTGTGTTCCGTCAGATACCGCTCCATCATGTCACGAAACGTCGTGTCCTCACCGGGTAAGCGATCAAACCATTTGCCTTCCGCGATCTTCCCTAAGACACTATGGTAGATCCGTTCAGCTAACTTCCGGTCCACAGTTTCCGTTGATTTCCGCGTCAACGTCCCGTTGTAGGTGAATCTCATCCACCAGACCGGGCCTCGTTTATACAGACCCATCGGGGGTTACTCCTTTCTTTTCCCTGGGTCTGGTCTCCCGAGGCGGAGTATAAACATCTCGTTTCGCAGCCGCAATGAGACGCTCCACCTCGCTTTGGGGTTGAGGTGGTGAGGAAAGTGAAAGATCCCTACCGCGAGCGGGAGCGAAGGACGCTAACCACTGATGAATCTCTTCCTGGTCAAACCGAATTAATCCGTGAATCTTCCGACAGGGAATCTTGCCCTGACCCGCCCACAGATACAGCGTAGACGACTTCATATTGAGCCAGGCCGAGAGATCTTTCACTGTGAGCAGCATGGATACCTATACCTTCTGAAGAAGCAGGGGGAGTCTTACGACCCCCCGAACGCCCTTCTGCGCTCGCGTCGGCACGCCAGCGTCTCTGTGGTGGCAGCGCGGCGCAATAGAGCATCGGGCCAGCCTTCCTGCCACCTTCCAGGCTCGCCCGCTGCGAGGTGCCCCGCCCCGCGACTCCGATTGATCCCTGCCCCGGAGGTGGTGGGGGGCAGGGCATTGAGTGTTTATCGAACGAGCGCTTTCAGTTGATCCTTCTCCAGGCTCGCGCCGAATTCCTGTTCCATGC